>JAKOVD010000032.1 GCA_029782215.1 Chloroflexota bacterium | reverse complement strand
CGCTGTTTGTGGGTGGGTTGGCGGCAGTGGGTGTCAGTTTCTGGCTGCTGCTCAAGGGCTTCGGCACGGAACGCCTGCGGGCCATGCGCGAGGTGGACGTCGTCGTCTGGCTTCTGACCCTGGCGGCGCCGATGTACGCCGCCTTTCCGATCAAGCTCTTTGGCGGCAACCCGCAGGAAGTCAAGATCCTCAGCAACATGCTGCAGCCGGTAATTCTGAAGTCGGCGGCCGTGTTCTTTGGCATGGCGATTCTCTTCGGCGTTGTCGGCTATCTCTGGGGACGGCGGCCGTACCTGGTCAGCCTGATGCTGTACTATGCGGTCATGGTCGTTCTCTTCACGACCTTCTTCACCAATGGCAACGGCATCGGCACCGGCCTGGTGGGAAGCGTTGGCTACTGGCTGGCGCAGCAGGAAGTGCGCCGCGGCGGTCAGCCCTGGTACTACTACTTCCTCATCGTGCCGCTCTACGAGTTCCTGCCCCTGCTGCTCAGCATCCTGGGTATGATTGCGCTGGCCTGGCGCGGATTGCGGCGGCGGGCGCTGGACCCCACGGGCGATTGGGTGGCAGCCGGCGGCGCCCCTGGTTCGGAAGCGAGTCCGGCGCCGCTGCGCGCGGAGATGCTGCTGTTCGTGGTCTGGTGGATCGTGGGTGTTTGGGCCGTCTTTACCTGGGCCGGCGAGAAGATGCCCTGGTTGTCCACGCACTTCGCGACGCCGATGTGCATCCTGGGAGGCTGGTACCTCGCGGAGCGCGCCAAGCTGGTCGATTGGGTGCGGGTGCGCAGCCGGCAAGGTTGGTGGTTCCTGCTGGGGCTGCCCGTTTGGCTGCTGGCGCTCATCGCCTTTCTGGGGCTGCGCCCCTTCCGCGGCTCCGATCTCAACGGTCTCAGCGACACCATGTCCTGGCTGGCGGCGCTGGTGCTCCTCGTCGGCCTGGGCTATCTGCTGGTCCGGAAGGCGCGCGATCTGGGATGGGTGGTGGCGCGCCGCGTCGCCTTCTTCAGCCTGATAGGCGTCATTGCCATCCTCTCAGTGCGGGCATCCTTCCTCGCCAGCTACGTCAACTATGACTATGCCACCGAGCCGCTGGTGTACGCCCACGGCACCCCCGACGTCAAGATCGTCGTGAACGACCTGAATGAGATCTCGCGACGAACGGTGGGCGAGGGCCAACTGGCGTTTGCATACGATGATCAGAGCACGTGGCCGTTCGAATGGTACTTCCGCGACTTCCCCAACCGGAAGTTCTTCGGCGCGTCCCCTTCCCGCGACGTCCTCAAGGACGCGCCGGTCGTCCTGGTCGGAACCGAGAACGAAGGCAAGGTCAAGCCCTACCTGGGCGATAAGTACTACCGCATCCCGTACCGCCAGATCTGGTGGCCGAAGGAAACCTACAAGGACCTGACGTGGCAGCGCATTTGGGACGGTCTGCGCGATCCCCAGATACGCAAGAACGTGCTCGACGTCATCCTCTATCGCCGCTACCAGCAGCCCCTGGCCGATTGGGACCCGTCGGATCGCTTCCTCATGTTCGTGCGGAAGGACATCGCCAGCCAGGTGTGGAACCTGGGGGCC
Organism: Chloroflexota bacterium; assembly: GCA_029782215.1. GTDB lineage: Bacteria > Chloroflexota > Anaerolineae > J102 > J102 > SSF26. The sequence goes on along the minus strand of JAKOVD010000032.1, from coordinate 335,944 downwards.
GCGCCTGCCACCACGACGACAGAGGCGGCGCCCGTCGATCCCTTCCTCGACAAGAACGTTTTGGTTCCGGCCAGCCGGATTCTGGGCGGGGGAGCAGGCGCGCAGCAAGGCCAGTTCCAGGCGCCGCGCAACGTGGCCATCGCCCCGGACGGCCGCATCTACGTCGCCGATACCGGCAATCACCGCATCCAGGTCTTCGGTCCCGATGGCGCCTTCGTCACAACCTGGGGCTCCTTCGGCGAGGGCGAGGGCCAGTTCAACGAGCCCTGGGGCATCGCCGTGGGCAAGGACGGCCGCGTCTACGTCCTGGACACCTGGAACCACCGCGTGCAGGTCTTCTCGCCTGATGGCCAGTTCCAGAAGACCTGGGGCGCCTTCGTCTCCACCGATGGCCAGCTTGGCCAGCCGGGCGTGTTCTGGGGGCCGCGCGCCATTGTCGTGGACGGCAAGGGCAATCTTCTCGTCACCGACACCGGCAACAAGCGTGTGCAGGTCTTCGACCCCGAAGGCAACTTTGTGACGCAGTTCGGCGGCGCCGGCCTGGAGCCCGGCCAGTTTGATGAGCCCGTGGGCATCGGCGTCGGTCCTGACGGCAGCATCTATGTCGCCGACACCTGGAACCAGCGCATTCAGAAGTTCGATGCCAGCTACAACTTCGTCAAGCAGTGGCCGGTGCCGGGCTGGACCGACCAAAACGTGACGACCAAGCCCTACCTGGGGGTGGACGGCAAGGGCCGCGTGTATGCCTCTGATCCCACCGGCTGGCGCATTCTCGTCTGGGATGCCGACGGCAACCCGGTGACTTCCCTGGGCCAGTATGGCGCCGGCGACACGGACTTCGGCCTGCCGAACGGCGTCTTCATTGCCCCGGACAACTCATTGTGGGTGGCGGACGCCGACAACCAGCGTATCATGCAGTTCAACGCTTTGCCGTAAGGGCGGAGGCTCCGCCGCCTGCCAACGGCGGAGCCTCCCAATCCGTTGGCCTGGCCCAGGGCAGGCCCCACCCCGGAACCCATGCTCACCCTCTTCACGACCCTCGCCGCCGTTGTCCTGGCGATACTTGGGGCCGCGTGGCTGCCCGAACCGGCGCGGCGTCTGCCGGCAGCAGGGATGCTGGTGGGCGCCGTGGTGTTGGCGGTCTACAGTTACCGGCGTGTCGAGCGGGAGTGGCCGCGGCGTGAACCTTCGCCGCTGCTTGGAGTGCGCAAGACCGGCCAGGATCGCCGGGCGCAGGTGCTTTTGGGCGCCGGCATCATCCTGCTGGCGGCCGGCGCCCTGCTGGCAGTGTGGGCGCTTGTCGCCATCTGGTCTGAGCCGTTCACCTGGAGCGCCGCCGCTCGTTGGCTGGCCGGCATTGCCCTGGCCCTTGTGGGGGCGTACCTGGTTGCCGGCAGCGGGCGCTTCGCCCTCGACGAGGACGCTGCGGCCGCCGTTGGCCATCCCGCGGCGCCGGCTCGCGCGGTCGGTCCCCGGCCCAGCGGCTACAAGCTTGCCGCGATCGGGCTGGATGAGTCTGCCGGCGCCGACAACGCGGCGAGCACCGGCGCAGAACGGAAATGGCGGTGGCTGGAGGTGGGGGCCGTCCTGCTGGTTCTGGCGGTTGCCGTGTGGTTCCGCGCCTATCACATCCAGGACATGCCGCCAGGCGTCTTCATCGACGAGACAAATTCGGCCCTTGACGCCCTGCGCATCTTCGATGGCCGGGCCGACAGCCTGTTCGGCACCGGTTGGTTTGAAACGCCCAACGGCTTTGTCTATCTGCAGACCCTGGTGTTTCGCCTGTTTGGCACCACCTTCACCGCCGTCAAGCTGCAGTCGCTGGTTCCCGGCATTCTGACGGTGCTGGCATTGTGGCTGCTGGCCCGCGAACTGTTTGGCCCGGCGCCAGCGCTGTTTGCCGCCGCCTTTCTTGCCTTCGACCGCTGGCACATCAACATGAGCCGGTGGGGTTGGAACGAGGTCTATCCTCCCCTGATGCAGGTGCTGTCGCTGTACTTCATCGTCAGGGCCGCGCGGCGGCGCGGGTGGGGCGATTGGGCGATGGCCGGCTTCCTGCTCGGGCTGGGCATGTACACCTATCTGTCGATTCGCCTGGCGGCCGGGGCCATCGTCCTCTACCTGGCCTACCGGGCCCTCGTCGAGCGGGGCTTTCTGCGCCGCAACTGGCAGGGACTGCTCGTGTTTGCGGCGTTCTTCGCCCTGACCTTCGCGCCTCTTGCCTTCACGTATTACAAGGACCCGTTCACGCTCCTCAACCGCAGCCGCCAGGTGAGCATCGCCCATGATGTCGAGGCGGCCGGGGGCAGCCTGGCGCCTGTGGTCGAGTCGGTCAGGCGGCACCTGCTGATGTTCCATGTGAGCGGCGACACCAACGGCCGTCACAATCTGCCCGGCGCCCCCATGCTCGACCCCATCACGGGTGCGTTCTTTCTGCTGGGGGCAGGCTGGGCCGTATGGAAATGGCGTGACCACCGGCGCGGTCTTGCCCTGATCTGGATCGCGGTGACGCTCCTGGGCGGCATCTTTTCGCAGCTCAACGAGGCGCCGCAGGCCTATCGCACCCTGGCCGTGACGCCCGCCATCGCTTTGCTCTGCGCCGATGCCTATGATCTGAGCCTGCGCGGTCTGCTGGCGCCGGGCCGGCGCTGGCCCCACTGGCCGTGGCTGGCAGGGGGTCTTGCCGCTGTGGGCCTGCTGGCGGCGGGCTGGCTGAACTACGACACCTACTTCAACAAGCAGGCCAATGACCCGGCCGTCTACGTGGCGTTCTCCCCGCTGGAGACCACGGTGGCGCGGGAAGTGCTGGCAAAGCGTGAGAACAATCGTCTCTACCTGAGCCCCAGGCTGTACTATTTTGCCCCCCTGCGCTTTTTCGCCTATGAGCCCGCGCAGCCGTTGGGCTTCTCGATCGGACCCTGGCACTACACACCCTTCCCCAAGCTGGGCGGGGGCCTGGACAAGCCCGGCTTCAACCTGGCCGACCCGGGGCTCGACTTGCCTCTGCCCGACCTCGGCGGCGACAACGCCGTCTTCCTGCTTGACGAGCACTTCAGCTACGTGCTCGACCTGTTCCGCTACTTCTACCCTGGCACGCAGTCACAGGTGGTGACGGACCGGATGGGGGCGCCGCTCTACCTGGAGGTGACGGTGCCCGGCAACGAGATCCAGGCGCTGCAGGCGCACAACCGGGCGGACCAGGCTGCCAGCATCCAGGGACTTTACATTCCCGCCAGCGGCGCCTACCGGCTGACCACGCTCGCACCCGGCCGCATCCTGCTCGACGGCCAGCCCTTGAGCGCCGATCCGCAGTTCCTGGGCAAGGGCCTTCACGCCTTGCAGGTTCTCGACCTGCCCGCGAACCTTCCTGCCGAGGCCCCGGTGTTGGCGTGGGAAGGGCCAGCCGCCAATGACTCCGTCGTTTCCGGACCGATACCCGACAGCGCCTTGTTCCGCAAGCCGCCGAGCGGTCAGGGACTGCTTGGGGTTTACTATGCCAACGAGAGCTGGTCCGGGCCGGAGCTCATGCGCCGCATCGATCCCCTGCTGCTCACCTCCTGGCCGGACCCTGAGCCCGTCTTCGGCCCCTTCAGCGCCACCTGGACCGGCGACCTGCTGGCTCCGGCTGACGGGCCTTACACCTTCCAGCTCAACGCTGACGATGGGGTGCGGCTGACTGTCGATGGCCAGGTGCTGGGCGAAAGCCTGAACCCGGACACCGTCAACATGATCACAGCCGCGGCCAATCTGACCGCCGGCCCGCACCCGATCCGCATTGACTATTTCCAGCGCGGCGGCGGGAAGGCGCTCGAGTTCTTCTGGCAGCCTCCCGGCCAGCCGATGCAGCCAGTGGCGCCGCAGTACCTGCGTCCGCCAGCAGCCCAGTAGCGATTGCCGTAGTTACGACGTACACTGCAATACCGGATCCTGCAATGAATCGCCTCTTCGCCCTCCTCTTTGCCATTCTTCTCGCCCTGGTCGGCCAACGCTGGCTGACCGGCGATGGCATCCCGCGCGACTCGCTGATCCTGTTCATCGTCGCCGGCGTCATCTTCGCGGCGGCGTCCGTGGCGCCGCTGGCGTGGCCCCGCCTGCCCGGGCGGCGCAAGTGGATGTACTACGGGATTGGCCTGTCGGGCGCTGCGGTCCTGATGGTGGCGGCGGCCCTGCCGCAGTTCTGGAATGGCAACTTCGGCGGCCTTGGCTTTTGGCTTTGGCTGTTGGCCATTCCCGTCTTCGTGGTTGGCATCTGGCTGGACTGCCCATCCCCTGACTCCGAAGGCGAGCAGGAAGCGGAGCGGGCCTGGAAGACGGACCGCATCGACCGCCGCTGGCTGATCGCCCTGCTGGTCATCATCCTGCTGGTGGCGGCGGCGGCCCGCTTCTACCAGCTCGGCGTCTACCCCAACGGCTGCCAATCGGACGAGTGCAACAACGGTCTGGACGCCCTGAAGTGGTTGGGCGGCGCCCCCTATTCTCCCTACGCCGAAACCAACGAAGGGCAGGCGACGCTCTTCACCTACATCATCGCCTTGTTCATCAAGGTATTCGGACAGCACGTCGAAACCATGCGCATGGCCTCGGCCCTGATGGGGACGGCGACCGTCCTTGTCTTCTTCTTTCTGGCGCAGGAGATCTACGGCCAGCGGCTGGCCTTGCTCACGGCGGCGCTGGTGGCGGTCGACCGCTGGCACATCACCTTCAGCCGCATCGTCTATGAGCTGATCATGATGCCGCTGGCCCTGGCCCTGCAGACGCTGTTCCTGGTCAAGGCCCTGAAGACGGGCCGGCGGCGGTGGTGGGGCCTGGCAGGGCTCATGCTCGCCCTGGGCATGAACACCTACACGGCCTATCGCGTCGTCCCGGTTTTTGTCGGGCTCTACTTCATCTATTGGCTGGTCGCACACCGCCAGCGTGTGGTGCGTGACCTCGAGGGGATGGTGGTCTTTGCGGCGGGCGTGTTCGTCGGCATGGCGCCGATGGGCGTCTACATTCTCCGCAACTGGAACGTCTTCATCTCGCGCATCAACCACATCTCGGTTTTCAACGATGTGGAGACGATGGGGTCGTACGAGCCGGTCTGGTCCAATCTGCAGAAGACCCTGTACATGTTCAACTGGCAGGGCGACATCGCCGCCCTCAACAATTTGCCGGGCGCCCCGCTCCTGCAGTTCGTGGTGGCGGTCCTGCTGGTGCTGGCCATTGCCTGGGCGATTCGCTGGCTCTGGAAGGAGCTACCCGCCCTCTACCTGCTCTGGTTCGTGGCGGTGTCCAGCCTGGCGGTCCTGTCGGTGGCGCACGAAGCGCCCACGGCGCGGCGCCCCATCGGCCTGGTTCCTGTTATCTACCTGCTCGTGGGCGCCGTCTTCCAGCAGCTTTGGTGGGCGTGGGATCGCGCCTGGGGCGTGAAACGTTGGCGGCCGCTGGCCATCGGCCTGACGGCGGTCGTGGCCTTTGTCGCCGTCTCCAATCTCCATACCTACTTCCGTGTCCAGGCGGTCAGCCCGGACGTCTGGGGCGCCTACAGCCCCAACGAGTCGGCGGTCGGCGAGTACCTGGCCACGCTGCCGGCGGACATGCCCATCTACATGACGCCGCAGTATACGCATCACTCGGCGGTCAAGTTCATCGGCGGACCGCATGACATCAAGATCCTCAGCCTGGCCCAGGACGTGCCCCTGCGGGAAGAGCCGGGCCGCGACGTCGAGTACATCCTGGAGCCCGTGGACGAGCGCCTGGTGCCCTTGCTGCAGCAGCTCTACCCCGGCGGCCAGTACGACCTGCACGCCGACCGCTACGGCCGGCCGCTCTTCATCTCCTATCACGTGCCGCGCAGCGCCCTGGACGCCGCCCGCGGGCTGCAGGCGGCCTTTGCGCCGGGGACCGGCAACGAAGCCGTGCCGCCCGTGCCCGGACCCCAGGTGCGCTCCCTCGACCTCAACCTGAGCGAGGCGACGCCCCTGCCCGCCCCGTTCACGGCCCAGTACACAGGGGCGCTGCTCGTGCCGGGCTACGGGGACTACACTCTCGAGCTGAACTCCGAAGGGGGCGAGGCGGCGTTGTTCCTGGACGAGGAAGAAGTGCTGCGGGTCAAGGACGGGGTCCAGCAGGTGCAGCGCACCCTGCCCGGCGGCTTCCAGGGCCTGCGGCTGACCTATACCTCCGGCGACACGCCGGGCCGCGTCCAGGTGCGCTGGGCGTCGTCGCAGAATCCTGAGCTGGCGCCGATCGATCCCAGCCTGCTCTACACCCTGCCCGGCGCCTCGAACGGCCTGGTCGGCTACTATTACGCTACGCCTGACTGGTCGGGCACGCCCAGTCTGATCCAGCGCGATCTCTTCATCCTGCCCAACAACAGCCTGCGCGAGCCCTATTCGATCAAGTGGCTTGGCAAGGTGGCCGCGCCCACCACGGGCCCCTATGTCTTCGGCACCCGCTCGGATGACGGCTCGATGGTGTATGTGGACGGCCAGTTGGTGGTGGACAACAGCGGCCAGCACGGCTCCGAATACCGGGAAGGCGCCATCAACCTCGACCAGGGCTTCCACGACATCGAGGTGCGCTACAACGAGCTGGGCGGCTCGCGCGACATGCAGCTTTGGTGGCAGCCGCCCAACGGCCCCAAGAGCATCGTGCCCAGCGCCTATCTCTTCCCTGTGGAAAAGAACCTGCCCCAGGGCCTGGTGCTACCGCCTCCGCCCACCCTGGAACCGCCGGCGGTGCAGGTCTCTCCGGAGACGGGCGAGGTCGTGGCGCCGGAACAGGGGCCGGTCCAGGGGCAGCCGCAGCAAGGCGAAGCCCAACAGCCGGCCCAGCAGGCGGCTCCGGCAGGCCCGACCCTGCCGATGGGCGATTTCCCGACCACGCAGCCGGCGGTGCTTTGGACCTACGGCGCCTGCGGCGCCGGGCAGGATCAGCTTCAGCATCCCATCGGTGTGGCTGCGGATGCCAACGGCGACGTCTACGTGGCCGACACCGCCAACCAGCGCATCGTTCACCTGGACAAGGATGGCAAGTTCGTCAACGCCTGGGGCCAGGCGGGCGAAGGGCCTGGGCAGTTCACCGAGCCGTTCGACGTCGCGGTGACGCCGGAGGGCAACGTGGCGGTGCTTGACGCCGTCAACCAGGTCATTTCCGTGTGGACGCCCGCCGGCGAGCTGGTCAAGACGATTGGGCAGGACCTGACCTTCTACCGGCCGCGCGGGTTCGGCATCTCACCCAAGGGCGACTACTTCGTCGCCGACACCGGCGGTGTGCGCGTGGTGCAGGCCGGCCCCGACGGGGAACGCATCAACCAGTTCGGCGCCCCCGACCAGGACCTGGGTCCGGGACAGCCCACCGATGCAGCCGTGAGCCCCGGCGGTTACGTCTACGTGGCGGAGCCGATCAGCGCCCTGCTGTGGCGGCTGGACCCGGCCACGGGCGAGCGGGAGAAATACTCCGGCGTGGCGGCCAACACGGTGGAATCGCCGCACCTGGCCGTGGCCAGTGACGGCCGCATCCTGCTCTCGGACCCCGAGGGCGGCCGCGTCCTGGCGCTCACGCCCGATGTCAAGCCCCTGGCCCAATTTGGCGGCCGCGGCAGCGCCGAAGGCCAGTTCGGACGCCCCGTGGGCGTCGCCTTCGGCCCCAACGGCACGATGTTCGTCGCCGACTCCGACCTCTGCCGGGTGACGGCGTTCAGCAGCCTGCCGTAGGGCCAGCCTGATACGCCAGAGGCCAGCCCGCTCATCGTCGAGCGGGCTGGCCTCTGGTTAGCTAGGATTCGACTTCTGCGGGCGTGAGTTCGGTGAGTTCGTCTTGACCCGTTGTCAGCGCCTACTTCCTGCAATAGACGGCGACTGCCTCTTCAAGGAATTCCAGACGTTCGGCAAGGGTGTTCCAGAGTGCTGGTGAGACAACGACGAGCACGGGTTTGCTGCCGCGCTCGAGGAGAACGACTGGGCCTTGGTGGGCCTCTTGGACGATCTCTGCCTGCCGCACGCCATGTCGCTGATGGGGGCAAGTTCGGGTATTCGGTGCGCTCTTCCCAATCAGGCCCGGCGAGCGCAACGAGAGGCGCCGGCCTCTCGCCTTGGCCGGCGCCTCTCTGTCTGTGGCGGCTTGCTCGCCCAAGCCGCCACGGCCCACTGTTGACGAGCCCGAAGGCTCTCATATTGTCATCCATCTTAGCGGGCGCCGCGCCTGGCGGCAACGGTAATACGCTCAGCATCGCGAGGGCATTTTTACCTACGCGGCCGGACTGAGTCTGGCCGGAGCGCACGAACAGCCGGCGAACTCATGAAACGTTCATGCGGCTACCGGAACCCACCCCACTGCCGGTGACGCCTGTCTTGATACACTGAAAGCATGGTGCTGCCCGTTGGGAGGTTGGCACCCGCCAAGTACGAGCCGATTTCGCTGGCCTTCCAGGGGCAGGTCCACAAGCCCATGGCAAGGCCTCTCATGGTTTGTTCACACATTGAAGGAGGCGTCCATGAAAACACAGCGCCTATCAGTCGTTTTCGCCCTTCTCGCTTTCGCCGCTCTGCTCCTTCTCGCCGCGTGCGGGGGCGCCCAGACGGCGGCCTCGGCAGCGCCGATCGCGACAGCAGCGCCTGCTGCTACAGCAGCGCCTGCTGCTACAGCAGCGCCTGCTGCTACAGCAGCGCCTGCCGCTGGGGCAGCGACCACCCAGCCTTCCCCCGCCACGCAGGCGCCTGAGCCAACGGCCCTCCCCGCCACCACGGCGCCAGAGCCAACGGCGACGACCGCGCCTACCACTGCCCCCGAGCCAACCCAGCCTCCGGCGGCCACGCAGGCTCCCGCTGCAGCGAAGGCGTCCGCCGCCGATGCCGGATCGTTGGAAGCGCTCATGAAGTCCATGCGGGAACGATTGCTCAAGATGCCCTATCGCATCCGCATCAACCTTGGCGCCAGCGACGCCAAGGGCGAAACGGTCATCGAATTCGTTCCCCCGGATCGGCATCACATCGTGTCCCCGTCGGCAGAGATGGTCGTTGTCGGCGACAGGAGCTACATGAAGAGGAACGGCGCCTGGATGCAGCTCCCTATTAACATGGGCGAGATGTTGAAGCAGTTCCAGGACCCGACGTTTGATGCGGGTGTCGACCTCAAGATCAGCAACGTCGTATCCGATGGTGAAGAGGCCGTGAACGGCGTGGCTGCGGATGTCTATGAGTACGACAACCAGATGACCGTAGAGGGCCAGACGTTCAACAGCCATGTCAAGCTGTGGTTGGCCAGGGACACAGGCATGCCGGTGAAGACGGAAAGCACCAGTGAAGTCAGCGGCGTCAAGAAAACGACCACCAGCTTCATCGAGTATCCGGCTGACTTGAAGATCGAGGCGCCGATCAAGTAGAGGGCCGGCAGACCAGCAAACCGGAAGACTAGAAGACCAGAAGGCCAGGAGACCGGGTCGTGCTTCGCAGCCCCCCGGTCTCCTGGTAGACGAGCCTGAGGGTTTCCTGGTCTATGGGTCTTGTTCGTCTCCTGGTCCACACGCGCCATCCCGGTTTCCCGCTCTACCCCACATCCCTTATAATCGTTCGTAGGGATGACGCATTGCGTCAGTCCCGTTTCGCTATCATGACGGAGGGGGGCCGCTGTCGGCCTTCCCTACACCCAAAGGAGGGAAAGCTTGAAACTGCACGAATTTCAGGCCAAGCGAATCTTCGCCCAATACGGCGTGCCGATCCCCCGCGGTGAGGTGGCGACCACTGCCACCCAGGCCCGCGAGATCGCGCAGCGCCTGGGCAAACCCGTTGTGGTCAAATCGCAGGTGTTGGTCGGGGGCCGCGGCAAGGCGGGGGGCATCAAACTGGCCCGCACGCCCGACGAGGCCGAGGCTGTGGCCGACAAGATCCTGGGCATGAACATCAAAGGACTCACGGTCAAGCGTGTGTTGGTGGACGAAGCATCGGACATCAGGAAGGAGATCTACCTGGGCATGGTCATCGACCGGGCGCGACGCCGGGTGGTCATGATGGCTTCGAGCGAAGGCGGCGTCGACATCGAAGAGGTGGCCGCCACCAAGCCGGAAGCGATCAAGACTGTGTTCATCAATCCGGACCTGGGCATGCGCGCTTACCAGGCCATTGGCCTGGCTTCGGGCATCGGACTGCCGCAGGACCACTTCCGCAGCTTTACCCAGATCGCCCTCGGCCTCTACCAGGCGTTCACCGCTTCGGATGCGGAGCTGGCTGAGATCAATCCCCTGATCATCCAGGGGGATGGTTCGCTGCTGGCGGTGGACGGCAAGATGGTGCTCGACGACAATGCCCTTTTCCGGCATCCCGACCTGGAGGAGATGCGCGACCTGGATGAGGAAGCCCCGGCGGAGACCGAAGCCCGTCTGAACGGCCTCAGCTACGTCAAGCTGGATGGTGAGATCGGCTGTATGGTCAACGGCGCCGGCCTGGCGATGGCGACGATGGACATCGTCAAGCACTTCGGCGGCGAGCCTGCCAATTTCCTGGACATCGGCGGCGGCGCCCGGGCCGAGAAGGTGGCGGCGGCGCTGCGCATCATCCTCAGCGATCCCAACGTCAAGGCGGTGCTCTTCAACATCTTTGGCGGCATCACCCGCTGCGACGAAGTGGCGCGCGGCATTCTCACGGCTCTTGACCAGGTGCCGACCCACGTGCCGATGGTGGCGCGCCTCGTGGGTACCAACGAAGAAGAGGGCCGTGCGATTCTGGCCAGCGCCCACATGGGCACGGCCCACACCCTGGCCGAAGCCGCCCAGAAAGCGGTGGCGGCTTCTCGCGGCGAGCTTGTGGCTTGAGAGGTGGAGAATGAGCATCCTGGTTGACAAGAATACGCGTCTGGTTGTGCAGGGTCTGACGGGCCGCGAGGGCATGTTCCATGCGGAGCAGATGCAAGCCTATGGCACCAACATCGTGGCGGGCGTCACGCCTGGCAAGGGCGGCCAATCGACTCTGGGCGTCCCCATTTTCAATACCGTGGCCGAGGCCCGCGCTGCTACCGGCTGCAATGTCTCGATCATCTACGTCCCGGCGCGCTTTGCGCCTGACGCCGTCCTGGAAGCGGCCGACGCCGGTGTGGAGCTGGTCGTGTGCATTACCGAAGGTGTGCCCACGCTGGACATGATCAGCGTGCGCGCCCACCTTGACACGCTGCCCACGCGCCTGGTTGGCCCGAACTGCCCCGGCGTGATCACCCCCGGCGAGGCCAAGGTGGGCATCATGCCCGGCCATATCCACAAGCCCGGTCCGGTGGGCATCGTCTCCCGGTCGGGCACGCTGACCTATGAGGCGGTGGCGGCGTTGACCGCGATCGGCGTTGGCCAGAGCACCGTCGTGGGCATCGGCGGTGATCCCATCATCGGCACCAAGTTCGTCGATGTGTTGGAGTTGTTCCAGGCCGACCCGGCGACGAAGGCGATCGTCATGATCGGCGAAATCGGCGGCAGCGACGAGGAGGTGGCGGCTGAGTTCATCAAGGCTCACGTCACCAAGCCGGTGGTCAGCTTCATCGCCGGGCAGACGGCGCCTCCCGGCAAACGCATGGGCCACGCCGGCGCCATCATCAGCGGCGGCAAGGGCACGGCCGCCGACAAGATCAAGGCTTTGGAGGCCGTAGGCGTGCCGGTGGCACACCACCCCGGTGAGATCGCTGACCTCATCGCCCAACGACTCTAGCGTCTCTCGTGCCGTAGAGCAGCCTGTTTGCACGCCCCTGTTCGTTCACGACGGGGGCGTGTTCGTTTCTTCGCCCTCCTCTGTGGCCCATCCGCCCCATTTCCTCGATCTTGACCTGAGCCTTTTTGCCGGAAGGTATGTGGCCCTGGTCGAAGGCGAAATCATCGCCGTAGGTGAAACGGCGGCAGATGCCCAGGCGCGTGCCCGGCTCAGCCGCCCACAGCGAACCGCCACCGTGCTCTATGTGGCGTCTCCCGACATGATCGAGTCTCCTTCCCCAGCGGGCGCACCCCGCCTGTTTGCGTCCCAGCCTGCCGCGCAGCAGGCCCACGCCGCCGTCCTGCGGGAAGCCCCGGAGGCCGTGATGGTGGGCGGCGCTGTGCGGGACCTGCTGCTGGACTTGCCGGTGCACGATCTTGACTACGTGCTGCCGGGCGATGGCCTGGCTGCTGCGCGCCGGGTGGCCGATGCCAATGGCTGGGCCTACTATCCCCTCGACGCCGGACGGGGCACGGGGCGCATCATCTGGAAGCGGGCAGGCGAGGAGCCGTTCCTCATCGACCTGGCAACCCAGGCCGGCGGCAGCCTGGAGGCCGACCTGCGCGCCCGCGACTTCACCATCAATGCCATTGCCTTGCTTCCCGGCGGCGAGATCACCGACCCCCTGGCGGGACGCCAGGATCTGGAGGCGCGGTGGCTGCGCACGTGCAGCCCCGCCAGCCTGGGCGCGGACGCCGTGCGCATCCTGCGCGGCGTGCGCATGCTGTTCACCTTTCGCCTGAAGCCAGCGCCCGGGCTGGAGGACCTGGCGCGGGCTGCCGGACCGGGGCTCGTTGACGTCAGCGCTGAGCGCCTGCGCGACGAGCTGTGCCGTCTGGTGGTCCTTCCTGAGCCGCACCAGGCGCTGGGTTACCTGGCGGCGTGGGGCGCCCTACCCTTGTTGGCGCCGGAGCTGGCAGCGTTGCAGGAGGTCCGGCAGTCATTTCCGCATGTCCACGGCGCCTATGAGCATACCCTGATGGCACTGCGGCGGATAGCGCGCCTTGACCGGCTGCTGCGCGGTGAGCTGCGGACGGCTGACGACCTTGAGCTGACTTTGAGCGCCAGCCTGGCGCCCTTGACCGGACCTCTGCGGGCTTACCTCGAACAGGAGCTCGCGTCTGGCCGTCCGCGCTGGCTGGCGCTGCGCCTTGCGGCCCTGGCGCACGATTGGGGCAAGGCGACGACTGCCACCATGGAGGCTGGGCGGACCCATTTCCACGGACACGAGGGGGTCAGCGCCCGCTTGGCGGCGGACTGGTTTGACCGGTATGCCTTCTCAGTCCGGGAGCGTGATCTGGTGCAGATGATCTGCGGCGCCCACATGCGCCCGGTGACATTGGCACAGGCGGGATGGACGCCAAGCCGCCGCAGCCTGCACCGGCTCTATCGTGATTACGGCAGCGATGTAGCGGCCCTGGCTCTGCTCTTTGCCGCCGATACCCTCGCCACCTATGGGCCGGATATCGATCAGAACCTTTGGGGGCGCTACTGCGCCTTCGTCGCTGCCCTCATCGAGCCTGGCTTTGCCGGGGATCCGGCGGCGATCGCCCCCAAGCCTCTGCTCGACGGCCGCCGGATCATGGCCCTGACGGGTCTGCCTCCGGGCCCGCGCCTGGGGGAGGTACTGGCGCGCCTGCAGGAAGCCCAGGCCGTTGGCGAGGTGACGACAGTAGCCGAGGCTGAGGCCTATGTCGAGCGTTTGGCCTGAACCCGGCCGAGGTGCGGACGCCCACCTGTGGGGGATGCGTCCGGGACTGCGTACGCTTTGCGTCCCTGGCGACGTCTCATTCGGCGAAACCATCCATAGCAGCCAAAGCATGTGTCTTCCCCGTTCCTGGACGATAGCCTGGCAGTTGGTGTTTGTTTGGAAACCATGTTCCTCTCCCCTATAATCCAGTCATGAGCGCGAGCGCCTGCCCCTATCTTGGCCTGCTCGAAGACCCGGAAGCGCATCTCAACTATCCTAGCTTTGAGAATCGCTGCTTCAGCACGGTGGCACGCGAGGCGATTCCTCTTTCGGAACAGGCGGTGTTCTGTCTGGGCGGGCAGTGCCAGAGTTGTCCCCGGTTCATGGCGCTGCACGGCCCTCCCGGCTCTGACCAGGGCGCTGTGCTGCCGCCGCCGGCTGCCGTGGCGGCCCCTGTTGCGGCTGCCGCACTATGGGGCGAGCCTGCCACTATGCCGCTGGCGCCCGTTGCCGGGCAGCCTCCTAATGGGCGGGGCCGTGACTACTCGCTGGCGATCATCCTGGGTGGCATCCTGTTGGGCATCTTTCTGTGCACAGGGGCGACAGCGGGCTATTTCAGCTTGCGCGCCCTGGTCACGACGGCGCTGCGAACGACCGCGACGCCGTCAACCCCTGTCGTCGTTGTCCTGGTCTCGGTGACCCCCACGCCGCCCACGCCGCTTGTTCCCGGACAGGTTACGCCCACGCCGGCAATCGTCGAGACAATCCCGCCGCCGGTGATCGGAACGCCCACGATGGCGGTCTTTCCGACCGAACCGCCGGTGGTGGTCGAAACGCCCACGCCCTCGATCATCCAGCAAACCACGCCGATCCCTGTCACCCCGGTGGAGGTCCCGACGCGCCGGCCCTCGCCGACGCTGACGCCGCTGTTCACGCCGACGCTGGTCCCATCGCCCACCTTCACGCCGTCGACGGCGCTCCTGATTACCTTCACGACCTCGAAGGCGAGCGTCCTGCCGGGCCAATGCGCCACGAACTTCTGGGACGTTCGCAATGCCAAGGAAGTGCGGTACCAGGCCGTCGTCGTTGCGGCGGCGGGAAGCCGGCAGGAGTGTCCCACAAAATCTACGACCTATGAGCTGACGGTCACGGATAACAACAATGCTGTGACCAAGCGGACGCTGACCATCACGGTGCTGCCGGGAACGCCTTCGCCGACTGCCACTCGCACGGTGACGCTGACGCCGTGGCCGACGGCAACGCCGACGGCGACACCCACGGAGACGCCGACCAAGACGCCCACCCCCACCCCCACGCTCACGCCGACGGACACACCGACGGCAACGCCGGTTCCCACGGCGACGGCGACCCCCTACTTCATCGACTGGTCCTATCTCCCTGACCAGTATTCCGGGCCTGGACCTGACGTCACCATTTCGTTTACCAACAAGAGCAGCACGGCCGACAGTCTTTCTTACGGCCTGGCGGTTCTGTCTCTGCCTGAAGGCTGGCAGGTGCAGGCCTGCACTGCAGACGGTTGCGGCGACAGCGGCCAGACGCCATTGGTGGCGCCCGGAAGCAGCACCACGATCTCCGTCAAGTTCACCCTGCCCGCGGATACGGCTGGACAGCAGGCCTCGGTGACCTTGCTTGCCCGTTCCACCTCGGACGCCACCCTGAGTATGCGCATCCCGATCACGCTTGCGCCCTGAGATGGAGCTGCAGGTGGCCGTCGCCAAAATCGAAAAGTACGCCGTCGGTGAATCCGGTGACACGGTGGAAGTGGTTGAGCGCCCGCACGGCGGTGTCTCCATCGTGCTGGTCGATGGACAGCGCAGCGGCCAGTCGGCCAAGACGATCAGCAACCTGGTGGCGCGCAAGGCTATTTCCCTTCTGGCCGAGGGCGTGCGCGATGGCGCCGCCGCACGCGCCGCTCACGACTACCTGCGCACGCAGCGCGGCGGCAAGGTCAGCGCCGAGCTGATCATCGTTTCGGCGGATTTCGAGACGGGATCGATCGTGATCTCGCGCAACAGCCGCGCCCCGATCCTGCTGCTGGCCGGGGGTGAGTGGCGGCTCCTGGATGCCGAGGCGGAAGCTGTGGGCGTTCATGCGCGCACGCGGCCGCGCATCGAAGAAGTGCCCCTGCGGCCGGGCATCGTCGTCATTGCCATGAGTGACGGTGTCTGGACAGCAGGGGAGCGTCGCGGCGCCAAGCTCGATTTGTTGTCCCTGGTAACGAGCTTTCCGCTGACGCTCAGCGCCAAGGCTTATGCCGACGACCTCCTGGCCCAGGCTCTGCTTGGCGAGCAGGGCAGGCCCGGGGATGACCTCAGCGTCGTGGCGTTGCGCGTGGGTGGACTCGATGTGGACAACGTTCGCCGCCTGAACCTGACCTTTCCCATTCCCTCACGCATCTACGGCACTTGGGATTGAGCTAGCCGGACTGGGCCCAGCCGCCAAAGCGCCTGCGATCCGGGAGGGAGGGCCTTGCACCTGAGGTAACCTGATGCCCCAGATCAAGATCGTGGGTGTGTGTGGCAGCGGCAAGACAACATTGGCCAGGGGGCTGCAGACGTTGGGTTATGACGCGCAGCAGGTTTCACAGGAACATTCCGGTGTGCCTGACCTCTGGCGCCGGCGCCATCCTGCGGAGGCGTTGGTCTA
This sequence comes from Chloroflexota bacterium, assembly GCA_029782215.1. Taxonomy (GTDB): domain Bacteria; phylum Chloroflexota; class Anaerolineae; order J102; family J102; genus SSF26. Next base: position 319,882 of record JAKOVD010000032.1, on the reverse strand, counting down.
CCTGGATGCCAGCGGTCCCGTGCTGCGGCAGCGGTACCCTCTTCTGAACCTTGATGACGGCTATCTGGAAATCGAGCGCCGCCGCCTGGCGCACGCTCGCCAACACGCCGACTGCTACGTCATGACCGACGGTCTCTCCCCGGAGCAGGTCCTGGAGCGGGTTTGCGCGCGCCTTTCCGGGATGGGCCTGCCGCCGCCGAAGCGTCCGCCGATTTGACATGCCTTTTGTCCGACTCCTATAATCCTTTGGTTTGCGCGTACCCAAGCCTCGAAAAACGGCTATCCTTGTCGTCGAAACGAAGCACTGCGTCAGCGGAGCTTCGTTTCGTTCATGTTTAGACCCTCACTGAGTCTGTCAATGCAACGACGTAATCTTATCGCTCTCATTCTCGTTTTCGTGCTCTGGGCCGTTGCGCTGTACATCGCCCTGCCCATCGAGCATCCCGACCTGGTCAAACGGGTCTTGGCGCCCCACCAGACGGGGGCAAGCGCCATGACCTCCCGCCTGGGGCTGGATCTGAAGGGCGGCACCCGCGTGGTCCTGCAGGCCAAGCCGCAGGAAGGGCAGGCGCCCAAGGCTGAGGACATCCAGACGGCCAAGACCATTCTGGAGCGTCGTGTCAATGGCTTGGGCGTGGCGGAGCCCATCGTCCAGGTCAGCGGCGACCTCATCATCGTCTCCTTGCCCGGCATCTCCAACCCCGATGAGGCTGTCAAGACCCTGGCCGGCACCGGACAGTTGGAGTTCGTGGATATGGGGCAGAATCCTGTGCCTGCAGGCGCCAAGGTGGTGACCTCGCTTGATACGACGGGCGTCACAACCGCCACCACGGTCTACAAGACGGTGTTGAAGGGCGATCAGCTCAAGAACGTCGACGTCGTGCGCGACCCTACCACCCAGGCCATCAACATTGCCTTTGAGTTCAAGCCGGATGGGGCCAAGGTCTTTGGCGATTTCACTACCAACAACATCGGCACGTATCTGGGTATTGTCCTTGACAAGACCGTGCTTTCGGCGCCGGTCATCCGCGCTGCGATCAGCGATCGCGGTGTCATCGAGGGCAAGTTCACGCTGGACGAGGCGCAGAACCTGGCCATCCAGATGCGTTACGGCGCGCTGCCCGTCCCGTTGGAGGTTGCGGCTGTCAGCACGGTGGGACCTTCGTTGGGACAGGATTCCGTGCGCACCAGCATTACGGCCGGCATCATCGGTCTGGCTATCGTCCTGTTGTTCATGATCGTCTACTATCGTCTGCCTGGTATTCTGGCGGCGACGGCCTTGTTGATGTACGCCACCCTGAACCTGGCCCTCTACAAAATCGTGCCAGTTGTGCTGACCTTGCCCGGCATCACCGGCTTCTTGCTCTCGACGGGGATGGCCGTTGACGCCAACGTTCTGATCTTCGAGCGCATGAAGGAAGAGCTGCGCGGCGGCCGCACTCTGCACAATGCCATCGAGGCCGGCTTCTCGCGAGCCTGGACTTCGATCCTGGATTCGAATCTGTCGACGCTGATTACGTGCGCCATTCTCTATTACTTCGGGTCGAATTTCGGCGCTTCCATCGTGCAGGGGTTCGCCGTCACCCTGGGCATCGGTATTCTGATCTCGATGTTCACGGCGGTGGTTGTGACCCGTACCTTCATGCGCTCGCTCATCGACCTGGTGGGCGACCGCGTCCAGCACCGCCTCGGCCTGTTTGGGGCCTGATCGGCTGCGCCTGCCATTCTGATTCTCGCGAAGCTCGGAAACTCGTATGTACGACATTATCAAATTACGGCGATGGTTCTACATCTTCTCGGCGATCGTCATCGTGCCGGGACTCCTCTCAATGGGCCTTACCTACGCCCGTTATGGCTCGCTGGTGCGCACCTCGATTGACTTCACCGGCGGCACCCTGTGGACGATGTCCCTCACCAAATCGGTGCCGCCGGGCGAGGTGGTCCGCATTTTCGAGGAGAACGGCTTCAGCGCCAGCGTTCGCACGGTCGAGAACGACCAGACCTACGAGATCCAGACGGATTCCCTGACGCCTGCCGACAAGCAGAAGCTTAACGATGCCATGACCACGGCCTTTGGCGAGACGCCACAGGAGCTCGCCTACCGCACCATCGGGCCGGCCATCAGCTCGCAAGTGACCAGTACGGCATTCATCGCCGTCATTGTGGCCTCGCTGGCGATCCTCCTGTTCATCGTCTTCGCCTTTCGCAACATCCCGCATCCCTTGCGCTACGGCTCCAGCGCCGTGGTTGCCATGATCCACGACATCCTGGTGACGCTTGGGTTCGTGTCGATCATGGGTTGGGTGGCCGGCTGGAAGGCCGATTCCCTGACTTTGACGGCTCTGCTCACGGTCATCGCCTTTTCGGTTCAGGACACCATCGTGGTATTCGACCGCATCCGCGAGAACTCGCGCCGTCGCCGGGGCGAGGATTACGAGACAATCGTGAACCGTTCGCTCCTGGAAACCATCCATCGCTCGCTGGCCACCCAGCTCAGCGCCTTTTTCGTGCTGCTGGCGCTGGTGCTCTTCGGCGGCGTGACCATCCGGCAGTTCGCCATGACGCTGCTGGTGGGCCTTCTGAGCGGGACCTACTCCTCGCTCTTCAATGCGACGCCCCTGGTGGTCTCTTGGGACAAGGGCGCCTTCAACCTCCGCCGTTACTTTGGCGGTGGAAAGCGAAGCGTGGCGACGACCTGATCGGCGCCGTCATATCACCGTGAGCAACCAGGACCGGGCGAAAGAGCCCGGTCCTGCGCGTCTGTGTGCTGGATCGCCATCATGTTATAATCCACCATCGTCGCACGCGTGGAACTCCGACAAGTTCCTGTGCGTCTATGCAGCACCATTTGGGCTTCTGCCGGTCGCCCTCCAGCACGGTTTGCTCCCAATCGTTGGCGAAGGTCACTCACTTGAGAAGGATACCCACCATGCAACTTCTGTTCAGAACCCTCTTGTTTGTCTTTCTGGCGGCATTTGTGCTTGCTGCCTTGGGTGGTGGCGCCGCAACGGTGTCTGCGGCGCCGTTGGCTGCTGCGTCGGCTCCGCAGGTTTTTCCCGATGATGAAATTGCCTTCATCAATTTCAATACCTGCGTCCAAATTACCGATCCCACCCCACAGTCTGGGCAGGCGCCTTTCTCCTGGACCTCGCCCACCTGCGGCTGGTCTGACATCGCTGCCACGGACGTCAACGCCGATGGCATCAAGGAGCTCATCGCCATTGGCGGCAATACGGCGCGCTTGTTGGTGCCCTATCCGCCTTCGGGTACGGCCCCGGTCTTTCTGAGCCAGCTCCCCTCAGGCTACACCTACATCTCGGCCGGCTCCGGCGATATCGTGGCCGGGGATGGCGGCCGCAGCGAGCTGATCCTGCAGAAGACCGATCCCCGCAGCGGCTACGCCATCGAGATCTGGCAGACTGCCAACAACGCCGGCACCCTCTGGAACCGCATTTACGACGAGCCGTTCGGCGCTCCCTGGATTCGTATCGGCACCGGCCAGTACAACGGTCTGGGCGCCGAGGAAGTCATCATGGTGCGCAATGGGACGGCCGAGAACAACGACCGCCGTATTCGCATCCTGACCCATGATTTCGGCATGTTCCAGGTCCTGGCCGAGCGAACGTATGGGTACGATTGGCTGGACATGGCGGTGGGCAACGTCAACAACAACAACGGCACCCTCGCCGAGTTGGTGATGACGCGGTCGCAGGTGGGTTCGACGCTCAATTCGTACCTGGTTTTCCAGTACACAGGGTCCGATCCCATTGCCGATGCGCCCGGTGGACAGGGCAAGTATTTCCCCTATTTCACCGGCATCGCCCTGGGCAACGTCAATGGAGCCGCCGACGATAAAGAAGTCTTCATGACCCGCGACCCGCAGACCGATAGCGGCGTTAGCATGATCGGCTTGAACTACAGTGGTGATACGCCCTGGGTCAGCGGCTGGTCGAGCGGACTGCAGTTGGGTCGCTCTGTCAAAGCCGTAGCCGCCGGTGATACAGACGGCGATGGCAAAGACGAGATCATCGTCGCCGAAGCGAACAGCTACCGCATCTGGACCGATCCTGACGTCAGCATGACCGCGACCACTGGTCCCTTCTACATGTCGTTTCGCGATCCGGTGATCCTGCGCCCCGGGAACTACGATGGCAGCGGTCTGCAGCCGGCGCAACTAAGCGTCGACCAGACCTTGCTCTCGTTCGAGATGCTGCGCGGCGGCGCCAATCCCCCCAGCAAGACCTTTGCCGTGAACAACACGGGCGGCGGGGGTGGCATCACCTATGACATCAGCAAGCAAAGCGGCCAGGCCTGGGTCAACGTAACCCCCTTCGAGGGCGTGACGCCTGGTACGCAAACCGTCAGCATCAATGGCTCCGGCCTGGCGCCCGGTACGTATGAAGAGACCATCAACGTCACGGCGCGCGCTTCGGGCATCAGCGGCAGCCCCCAGAAAGTCACGGTCCGTCTCAGGGTGATTGCCACCGGACCTCAGCTCAAGGTCGAGCCGACCAGCATGACTTTCAGCCAGAACTTCGGTGGGCTCTCCCCGACACCGCAGACGCTGACCCTCAGCAACATCGGCGATGGCGGCGCTCAGCACTACCAGTTGACCGTGACGACCACGGACGGCGCCAACTGGCTGCGTACAAGCAAGACCAGCGGCAGCACGAATGATACGGTGTCGGTGTCGATCGATGCCTCCAGTCTGCGTCCCGGCACGTATACGGGCAATATCCGCGTCACTGCCGGTTCCATTACCGGCAGCCCGGCAGACGTTCCGGTTTCGCTGACCATCAGCGCCACGGGCATGGTGGTGGCCCCTACCTCGATGCTCATGCGCGCTGACGTCGGTTCGCCTTCGCCCCGCAAGGATGTGGCGATTGACCAGTCAGTGGCGGGGTCCGGCGCCATTCATTGGTACGCCTATGCCGTACCGTCAGGCGACTGGTGGGGCGTGCAGCAGGCTGCCGCCGCCGGAGATTTCCTGATCGAACGACAAGGGGACAAGCTGGTGGCGACTCTTCCGGGTGGTGGTGAGACCACGCTGGATACGGTGCCGTGGGTCAACCTCACGCCGCCCAACGGCTGGACTCCGAGCACGTTGCAGGTCACCCTGGCCATGGACCAGGCGCCTCTCGGCGAGAGCCGCGTCACGATCCTGATCGACGGCGGGCCTGGCACCCCCAACCGCTTCCAGGGTGTGGACCTGCTCGTCGAGGTCAACAACGGCGGCGCCTACCTGCCGATGATCCTCAACTAACCGCCGCTCCCTTTAGCCCTCAATCCAAACCAGCGCCCCGTGCACAGCGGGGCGCTGTGTTTTTCTGCCCCTGATCGCTCCCAAAGCCTATAGGCGGGGCAGCAGGCTGACCAGAGTGGGCAGCACATCGGCAACGTCGCCGTGCAGCACCACTTGCGCCAGATGATCGTAAGGCGTCTTGCCCAGATTCAGCATGATCAACTTCGCCCCGCGCCGTGCTGCCAGGGCCGGGAGATCGGCCGCGGGCATGACCTCCAGGGACGATCCCGCCACGAGCATGGCATCGCAGTGCAGGGCCTCCTCCTGCGCACGCAGCACTTCCACCTCGGGCAGCGGTTCCCCGAACAAGACCACATCGGGTTTCATGATGGCACCGCATTCAGGACAAGCCGGCAGGATGCCGCGCTCGAGGAAAAGCCACAGGTGAGGATGGGCATCGTACTGGCGGCGACACTGCAGACAGGTCAGGGTGCGGAGGTGGCCGTGCAATTCGATGACGTTGCGCGACCCCGCCCGATGGTGCAAGGCATCGATGTTCTGAGTGATGACCGCTCGCAGCCGGCCCAGTTGCTCCAGCCGCAACAAGGCGGTATGGGCTGGGTTAGGCTCGGCCTCGAAGATCGACCGCGCCAGCGGCCCCATCCAGGTATAGAAGCGCTCAGGCTTCTCTTTGAACCCCCAGATCGACGCGATCTCCATGGGATTGACATGGCTCCACAACCCGGTCTCGGCAGAGCGGAAGTCCGGAATACCCGAAGGGGTCGAGAGCCCGGCGCCTGTCAACGCCACCACTCGCTCTGCCGTCTCCAAAAGCCGTGCGGCCTGCCTGAGTTGTGCTGGATCAACGCGAGGGGAACGGAACACGGGCTGGAAACCTCACTGGCGCCAGGAACCGATGTTTCTTGCGAGAGCCGGTCATTGCGTCGATGCTTTGACACCCCGGATAGTGCTATTGTACACTAATTTTGTCACACAGATGAAGCAATTCGAGTGGAAGGCTGGCATCTTGCAGCGAGGAAAGTGGGTGCCAGGTCGCGCGCCGGAACGACCGGGGCGCGGCGGCAACGAACCCTCGGGATTATCTCTAACCTACGAAGGCGAAAGGACGATCGAAAATGCTCACGGAATGGGGGCGTAAGAACCTAAAAGGGCTGTTTGAAGCGGTTGCCCGCGTTTTGCAGGCACTTCATCTTACCCCGAACGCAATTACGCTGATAGGCACTTCACTTAGTCTCGTTGTTGCCTACTTCATATTGACCGACCGTCTCTTGATCGCTGGGGTGGTCTATTTCATTTCTTCTATCACTGATGCGCTGGATGGAACCCTTGCCAGGATGGCAGGTGTTCGCAACCGTTTTGGAGCATTCTGGGATAGCACGCTCGATCGCTTGAGCGAAGCGATTGTCGTGAGCAGTATTGCCTTTTGGGCAGCTTTGCAGGGTAACATGACTGGCCTGGCTATCGCTCTGGCGGCGCTTGTTACCAGTTTCATGGTAAGTTACACGCGGGCGCGCGGTGAAGGCCTTGGAATTGAGAGTAAAGTGGGCTTTGGAACACGCGTTGAGCGTTTTATCATCCTCCTCATCGCCCTTCTGGTTGGATACCCAATTGTGGGTCTTGCCATCATTGCCGTGTTGGCAGGTATTACCACGGTGATGCGTATATACGACGTCTGGCGCCAGACGTCTGCAACTTGATCTGTTTTGGTTTGTTCTGATTTTTGACTTCTGGAAGAGTCTGGTATTCTTATATCTGGCTTAAGTCGACTCGTTGGCGATAGTCCCCCCTATTGCCAACCCACAGCACTGTCCCCCCGCTTGCTTGTCTTGACCGCTAGGCCTGCTTTGTCGGTTCCCCCCACCGACGAGGCGGTATTGGTTGACCGGGCCGCTCAACGCGACCCAGTTGCCATTGCCTCCCTCTACGATCTTTACGCGCCCAAAATCTACAGTTACCTGTACCACCGGCTCAGCGACCCCACGCTGGCCGAAGACCTCACCGGGCAGGTGTTCTTGCAGATGATTGAGGCCGTACGGACCGAGAAAGGTTGGCGTACCTCCTTTTCTGGCTGGCTTTTCCGGATCGCCCACAACCTGGTCATCGACCACTATCGCAAGCGGACCCACGTCAACCTAACCGATCTCGACGATTCACCGAATCTCCCTGCGCCGAACGATGATCCATTCGCCACGGCAGTGGCTGTTCTGGACAGCGCAGAGTTGATGCGGGCGATCAACGAACTGACGGACGAGCAGGCGCAGGTGATTACCCTGCGTTTTCTCGAAGGTTACAATGTCGCCGAAGTCGCCGTCCTGATGGACAAGACCGAGGGAGCGATTAAAGCACTTCAGTACCGCGCAATAAGCAACTTGCGCCGCATTATGAGTGGAGGTGCGCTGTGACAAGCGACGACCTCCGCAACATCGAACTGTTCCAGCAGGCGTTGGATCGCCGGGGAACGGAGGGTGAGCTATCCGATTGGGCCGGAATGCCACCTGAGGAGTCTGCGGACTTCGATGGCATGCTGGCGCTGGTTGCGATGCTGAAGGTCCAGGCGGCGCCGCCGCCCGATCCGACGGCAGCATTGGCGCGAGGCCGCGCCAGGGTGCTTGCAGCCGTGCTGCCGGAGCCCGAACCCGCACCCGTAGTGGTTGCCGCCCCCGCCCGCAGCCACGCTGCCCCACCCAAGCGGGCCGTGGCGGCAGGGCCTGGTTGGTGGGAGCGGTTGGCTACCGCGTTCCAGCCGCGCCGCCTGCCTGCCCTGGCGCCCGTCCTGGTCGCGCTGGTGGCCGTCCTGGCGTTGACGCTCACTGCCACAGTGCGGGCTTCGGCCAATGCTTTGCCCGGCCAACCTCTATATGCACTCAAGCTGGCAACGCAAGATGCCAAGGTGATGTTGACGTTTGACCCCACCCGCAAGGCCGAGGAGGAGGAGCAGAACCGCCTGGCCCGGGTCGAAGACGTCAAGAAGGTGATGGAACGGGGCTGGGAAGTGCCGATTGCAATTCAGGCGCCGCTGCAGCGCACCGAGGATGGCAGGGTCTTCGTGGGACCCTACGAGATCTCAGGCGATCTGAGCGCCCTCAACGGCGTCCCGTCTGGCACGATGCTCTCGATTGAGGGCGATACGCGCAAGGATCAGTTCATTTCTCTGCGCAAGTGGAGCCTGGTCGACAGCGGCAAAGCCGCCCCACCCACTTCGCTGCCTGACGAAGAGCAGTCGCCATCCTCGTCACCGGAGACCAAGCACGCAGCGACGCGGGCTCCCGGCGGCGTCACACAGCCGCGGGCAATGCCGGCAACCGCCGTCCCCAAGCGGCCGGCGCCGCCGAACAACAACCGCCCGAAGGCCACACCCGTACCCGGCCACCAGGGTGACCAGCCACCCACAAAGGCCCCGGCGGCGACGCCCGGAGAGGTGGCGACCGTTGAGCCGTCGCCGGTTCCCACTAGCGGGCCGGAAGAGGCGCCTAAGCCAGAGCCGACGACTGTTCCCGGCGAAACGCCGGTCGAGCCGCCGCCAGCCCCTTCGGCGGAGCCGCCTCAGGCCACGCTGGCGCCTACCGATCTGCCGACAGACGTTCCGACGGAGGTTCCGGCGGCAACGCCCGCCCCGCAGCCGACTGAGGAAGTTGTGACGCCGACGCAGGCGCCTCCCACGGAGGAGCCTCCAACCGCAGAACCCCCGCAAGAACGGGAACCGACGGCGGCGCCCCCCACCATCGAGACGCCACCCACGGAGGAAGCGCCCGCTGCGCCGCCGACGTCAGAGGCGCCGGCCGTGATCCCCACCGAGGCCCCGCCAGCGCCAGCGCCTGAACCAGAGCAACCGGGTCCGGCCCAGCCCCCCGCCGACACGGCGCCCAACCTCCCGGTCGAGCCTACGGAAGCCCCTGCGCAGCCGCCGGCGGACAATGCACCGCCGCCAGAGACGCCGCCGCAGTCGCCGGAAAGCGGGAGGATCACAGCGCCCACCGAAGCGCCTTCGCAGCCCTCGCCCCTGAAACCGGCGACGCCAACGAAGGTCCGCCCCGGCAAGACCGTCCGCTTCAGCGGCATTATCTCAAGCATTGACGGCGGCGTCATTGTTGTGGGCGGTCGTTCTGTGGCCCTCGGCGGGGCCGCTGTGAGCGGCAACCCCGCCATCGGGGCCAGGGTGACCGTAGTCGGACAGCAGCGATCTGACGGCACGTTTGTGGTGAAGCAGGTGCAGATCAGCAGGCCGCTGCGCACGCCCAAGCCCAAGCGTACCCCGACGCCTGACTTCCAGCCTCCGGCCGCCACCCCTGGACCTGAAGAGCCGCCCGCACCGACCGAGGCGCCCGTGGGGCCGCCGCCTGCGCCGGGTGACTCCGTTAATGCGCCTCCGACGGTGGAAAAGCCGGTCGAGGTGACCCCGACGCCCAAGAAGCCCAAGGCGACCAAGACGCCGCGCCCCAAGCGCACGCCGGCGGTGCAGAAACCGACGGAGGCCCCGGCCGAGCCGATCCAGGTGACAGAGCCACCCGCGGCGCCTGCGGAGACGATCGATGCGCCCGCGCCCGCGACCCAACCACCCGCGGCGCCTAACACCCCGAAGAAGCCGCGTGCGACCAAGACGCCGCGGCCCAAGCGCACCCCGGTCGTGCAGCCGTTGGAGCCTGCGACGCCGCCGCCTGCGGGACCTCCGTCCAACCCGCCCGTGAACAATGGTCCCGTGATTCCGGTCACCCCTGACGAGTCGCCGCAGCCTAAGCCCACGAAGAAGCCTGCGCGGCCCAAGCGGCCCACGCCGCAGCCACGCAAGAAGGCGACGCGCACACCCAGGAAGACGCCGGTGCCGGTCCTTACTCCCACGCCGGCAGCTCCTCCCGCTGAGAACACCGGCGCACCGCAGTAGGGGGCATTCCCTGGGCGAACTGGTTTGAGAGGGGGGGCGAATTTGACCGCGTGCGTGTGAGACGTATAGAATAGACGGTCGGCGCGCTGACAGCCGGTCCTTATTCCATGCCTTCTTTCCGTGTTCGATAACCTTAGCGACAAGCTTCAAGAAGTCTTCGACCGTCTTGGTCGTTCCGGACGCCTGACCGAGGCCGACGTTGATACGGCTCTACGGCAGGTGCGCATCGCCCTGCTCGAAGCTGACGTCAACTACAAGGTCGTCAAGGACTTCGTGGCGCGGGTGCGTGAGCGCGCCGTGGGCGCTGATGTGCTGCGCAGTCTGACGCCGGCCCAACAGGTGATCAAGATCGTCCATGAGGAGCTGATCGCCACGCTGGGTGAGCCAGCGCGTCTGGACCTGTCGGGACAGCCGCCGCACATCATCATGCTGGTAGGTCTGCAGGGGTCCGGCAAGACGACGATGGCCGCCAAACTGGCCAATCGCCTCCGCACTCAGGGCCAGCGCCCGTTCCTGATCGCAGCCGACACCTACCGTCCGGCTGCGGTGACACAACTGGAAGTCCTCGGCAAGCAGATCGACATCCCGGTCCACAGCGAGGGCATCCAGCCCCCGCCGCCCGATATCGTGCGCCGCGGCCTGCGCAAGGCACGCGAGGAAGCGCGCACCGTCGTCATCATCGATACGGCCGGTCGTCTGACCATCGATGATCAGATGATGGAGGAGCTCGTCCAGATCAAGAGCCTCGCCCAGCCTGCCGAGGTTCTCCTGGTCGCCGATTCGATGACGGGCCAGGAAGCCGTACGCGTGGCTGGGGATTTTCACAACCGCGTGGGCGTCACCGGCCTCGTCCTGACCAAGACCGATGGCGATGCGCGCGGGGGCGCGGCCATCTCGATGCGCGCGGTCACGGGCGTTCCCATCAAGTTCCTGGGCACCAGTGAGAAAGTGGATGGGATAGAGGTCTTCCATCCTGACCGCATGGCGTCACGCATTCTCGGCATGGGCGATATGCTGACCATGATCGAGAAGGCAGAGGCCACCATGGATCAGGAGGAAGCGAAGCGCATGGAGAAGAAGCTGCGCGACGCCTCTTTCGATCTCGATGACTTCCTCAAGCAGATGCGCCAGATCAAGAAAATGGGCCCGTTGACGGGACTCCTAGAAATGATTCCCGGCGTGGGCCGTCTTGCCAAGGATCTGGATCCGCAGGCGACGGACAAGCAGATGAAGCGGATCGAAGCCATCATCTGTTCGATGACGCCTTCCGAAAGGCACAACCCCGGGCTTCTCAATGGAAGCCGCAAGCGCCGTGTGGCTGCCGGTTCCGGCACCACCGTCCAGGAAATCAACACGCTGCTCAACCAGTTCCGGCAAATGCAGCGCATGATGAAACAGCTCCAGTCAGGGCGCCGCGGCGGCATCGCCGGGCTCTTCGGTCTCTGACCTTCGTTCACCCTACTCATTCTTGGCGGCCGCCTAGTCAGGCCGTCTCTATCAGGAGTCAAAGCACAACATGGTTCGGATTCGTCTGCGACGCACAGGTTCCAAGAAACAGGCATCGTATCGCGTGGTGGTGGCTGATCAGCGGTCTCCGCGCGATGGACAGTTCATTGAGAATCTTGGCCACTATAATCCGCGCACCAATCCCCCAACGTTCGAGATCGATCGTGACCGGGTCGCCTATTGGCTTGAAAAGGGCGCCCAACCCAGCGATTCCGTGGCGCAGATGCTGCGCAACGTCGATCTGTCGGCAGAACGCGCCAAACTGCGCGAGACCAGCAACGCTTGATGTCTGGAGCTGTGAGGCGTCGTGGGAATCAGCGCTCCCCCCACGACGCCTCACGGCTCACCCCACACCTGCGATGAAAGAACTAGTCGAGTTTCTGGCGTTGGAACTTGTTGATCAACCCGATCGCGTGCACGTAGCGACGCGACGGTCGGGTCCCAATCTCTTCATCGATCTGACGGCGGCCCCCGGCGACGTTGGACGGCTGATCGGTCGTCAGGGACGCACGGCGGAAGCGATTCGCACGGTGGCCAGAGTCGCCGGCGCGCGCAAGGGCCTGCGTGTGACGGTTGACATCCGCTAGACACTGTCGTCCAGGCAGAATGCGAGGGGGACTATGACGGGGTCAACGCGTGCCCCCTATTTGGCTGTTGGGCGAATTTTGGCGCCGCACGGTCTGCGGGGCGAGGTCAAGGTGGCGTCCATGTCGGATTTCCCCGCCCGCTTCGCCGTGGGAGCCGAACTCTGGGTGGAGGGCGACGATCAGCCTTGCCGCGTGGTGTCGGCAAGACGGCAGGGTGACTACCTGCTCATCCAGCTCGATCGCTACGCCGATCGGTCAGAGGCTGAGTTGCTGCGAAACCGCCATCTCGTGGTCCCCCGCGACCAGGCGATGCCGCTGCCCGATGGTGAGTATTATAGCGACGAATTGGTGGGTATCCGGGTCATCACCGCTTTGGGCCAGGAACTGGGTGTTTTGGTGGATATCTGGTGGACAGGCGCTAACGAGGTCTATGTGTTGGAAGGCCCGTTTGGTGAAGTGCTGTTGCCGGCGACTGCAGAAGTGGTGCAAGATGTCGATTTGCAAAACCAGCGAATGGTGGTAGAGTTAATACCTGGTCTCATACCTGAATTGGATGAGACTGGTTCCGAAGAAGCAGTCATCGTCGGTTGATGGTGGGAAACGACCCAGGTCGTTCAACCGCAGCTTTTCACCATGGCGCAGATAACTGCGCCGTTCAACAACAAAGGAGAAGGATGAAGCAATGAAGCACCAACGGCATGTTTTGATCCTTGTTGTTACGCTGCTGGTATCGCTTCTTATCTTGCCGGGCCTGGCCTTAGCGGAATCATCGGAGAGCAGCACGGTCTACAGCGCCGAGCAGTTTGTTGCTCCCAGCAGCGTCGACAACCCTGTGGCACTACAGCCGGATGCGCGCAGCGGCAAGTGGATCGAGATCGACCTCTCCAGGCAGCGACTCATCGCCCACCAGGGGAACCGGGTTGTCCTCAACACCCTGGTGAGCACCGGCGTCCCCGGCAAGGCGACCCCGGTGGGCACTTTCCGCATTCGCATGCGTGTGCGCCGGCAGACGATGTCGGGTCCTGGCTACCGCCTACCCAACGTGCAGTGGGTCCAGTATTTCTATGGCAACGATGCTCTGCACGGCACCTATTGGCACCACAACTTCGGACATCCCATGAGTCATGGCTGCGTCAACTTGACCAATGGCGATGCCCGTTTTCTGTGGGGCTGGGCGAACTACGGGACCCCCGTCGTCATCCATCGCTAACTATTTTGTGGCCACGTCTCCCGGAGGTAATCCCCCGCCTTCGGGAGACGGCGCCGGCCCTATTTGCCTGAGGGCAAGCGGTCAGGCTGTAGAAAACGCTGGAAGCGGGCGTCGAGGGTGATGGTGCGCTGGAGTCCCTGGGCAAGTGTGGTGCTGGGGCTGTAGTCGAGTAGGGAGTGCGCTTTGTCGAGGTCGGCCATGAGGCGGGCGACGCCTCCGCTCTGCTGTTCATTGCGCAGGATGTGAGCGTTGCGTCCTGTGACCGTCTCCACCTCGCGCACCAATTGATCGACGCTGGCCTCGGTGCCGCTGCCCACATTGATCACCTGGTGGTCGATTCCTGTACGCCGTCCGGCCTCGATGAGGGCGGTCACCACATCGTCGATATACACATAGTCACGGGTTTGCCGGCCGTTGCCAAAAAGGACGACGGTCCCGCCGCTGACGACCTGCTGGATGACCTGGGGCACCACGGGCGGATAGGCTGGCGGCAGGGCCTGGCCAGGTCCGTAAGCGTTGAAGATGCGTAGCGCCACCGTCTCGACGCCGTAATGGGCGCCGAGCGTGAAGACATAATGCTCGGCCGCGAACTTGCTGACCGCATAGGGCGTGAGAAGCTGCGGCACGACCGCCTCATCCACAGGTTGGCGCTTCTGGTCCCCGTAGATCGCCGCCGAGGAGGCGAGCACGACACGCCGGGTGCCGACGGCTCGCATGGCCTCCATCAGCGTCACCGTCCCGCCCACGTTGATGTCGTTGTAATCGCGGGGATAGAGCACCGATTGCGGCACTGACACCTTGGCCGCCAGGTGGTAGACGCAGTCGATGCTGTGCAGCAATGTCCACAGTTTGGGAGCGTCGCGCACGTCGCCGCGGGTGAAGAGGACGCGCTCGTCGAGCGAGGCGGGATCGCCGGCGCTGAGGTCGTCGAGCACGCGCACATGTTCGCCAAGGGCCACGAGGCGGTTGGCAAGGTGGTGCCCGATGAAGCCGGCGCCGCCGGTGATCAGGAAGTTCATTACGTCGCTATGCTGTGAGGTGGAGCGCCGGAGGGTGCACCAGGTGAGAGGCCTTCGGCAGAGTGAGCAGATTATAGCACATACCCTCTCCGTCTTGGCGCCATCGCTGCCCGCGCTAGTCCACCCTGCGACAACTCGTTGTCATCAGGTGGGCGGCGTGGTACGATCATGCCATGCCAGCGGTTCCACCAGCCGGCTTTCCTACGTCAGTCTTGCTGCCACCGGCAGTCGCCCGGACGATGCAGGAGGTCGTCGGCGCGCCTTTCGGCGCGCCCCTGGTAGAAAGGGCGATGGCGGCGGCGCCTGCGGGCCTGGCGCTCATGGCCTTCGGCGCCTCGGCGACGCCGCTGCTGGGTTCTGGTCGCGAGTGTCTTGTCATCGATCCTGATCCCTTGGCGCTGCTCGCCACCAGCGTCCAGTTGGCAGGTCCCCCTCCCGATGAGGTCAGCCAGGTCCTGACGAGAGTGCTCGATGCGCCTTACCGGGGACGGCCCTGGGGGCAGACCCTGCGCGAACTCTACCTCACGTCCTGTCCGGCCTGCAGCCGGCCCATACCGGCGGCAGCATTCCGCTGGCAAGGAACGCCGGCGGTTCCATTTAGCCGCATCGTACGTTGTGAGCACTGCGGCTTTGTCGGCGAGGCACCGGCCGAGGCTGAGGACCAGAGCCTGGCGGCGGAGGCAGGACCGGGCCGCACGCTCTCTTGGGAAACGATGGAGCGCGTGGTCACGGCCGCGGATCCGCTGCGCCTGCGCGCCGAGCAGGCGACCGGTTTCTACACGCCCCGCAGCCTCTGGGCGCAGTGGCAGACCATGCGCATTCTGCGCGACCTCGATCCGCCTCAGAACCAGCGGCGGGCGCTGCAGTGGGTCCTGGCCGAGACCTTGTGGCGCACCAGCAGCCTGGCCGACCAACCCGAACATCTGTGGCAGGCCATGGTGCGGCGGCCGCGGCGGTTCGTCGAACCCAGCGTCTATGCGGTGCTGAACGATTGTCTTGCCTATGTGCAGGGCCAAACGGGAAGCGTGCTGGCCGGTCCCGGGGAGCGGGCCAACATCCACCTGGTCCAGCGTTGGCCCGCCGACTACCTTCAGCGTTCGCCGCCGTCGCCCATCGGCCTGGCGTTGATCCAGGCGCCGCCCTGCCTGCCTCTCTACTGGCTGCTGCGGTACGCCTGGAGCGGCTGGCTGTTTGGCCCTGAGGCCGCCGCCATGATGGCCGATCTGCTTGCCCTGCGCCTGGGTGATTGGGACCTGTGGCAGAGGCGGGTGGGCGACGCCATCAAGGCGGTGCAGGCCCGCCTGGCGCCCGGTGGGGGGGTGTTCGTGCAATGGCGTTGGCGTGGTGATGCTGACCCGAGTGTGGCAGTCATGACCACTCTTGGCCCGTTGGCCGGCGCCAGTGTGGCCGCGGTCGAGGGCGCCGGATGGGTTGCACAGGCGGCAATCACCGCCACGACAATACCGGCGCCGGAGCCGCCATCCGAACCGGGCCTGCTGCTTGATGTCCTGGGGCAGATCGGCGAACCTGCCGTGGCGGCGCGTCTGCGTCCTCTGCTCCTGGCACACGGGCTTCGCTGCGGCGAATCAGGCGGGATCGATGACGGGGAGGATGCCCTGCAGTCACTGCTGGACCCGGAGACGCCCCCAGCCGGTGTCCAAGTGGTGGGCAGCGGCGGTGACGCCTGGGAGCATGGGGAGATGCCGTGGTGGTGGCTGGAAGAACCGCCTGCCTCCTGGGCGCCTGCCAGCGATCAGGGCGAACGGGCCGCCCGCGCAGTACTGGCTGAAGGACCCTTGCCGTCGACGGATGACCTGGGCTGGCGCATGAGCCTGCGCCTGGCGCCCTCTTGCGCCCCCGACTGGCCCTGGATCGAGGCTCTCGCCGCTTCTTATGGGAAAATGCGTGAGGGGCGGCTGGCGCTGCGCAGCCAGGACCTGCCTGACCAGCGCCACGCCGAGCTTGCTGAGTTTGCCCGCGCCCTGGTGGTAGCCGGACGGCGGATGGCCTTCGCGAGTTCGGCCTGGAGCGAGGGCGATCACCTGTTTGTCAACTGGCGCCAGGGAGACCAGGCCCGCATCTGCTTTCTGCTGACCTATACCACCGATCTGACGCCGCTCTTGTGGCAGAGCCGCACGCCTGTTCCCGGACTCCAGCGCTTTCTTGTCCTGCCCGGGGGGCGGGCGGGATTGGTGCAGTGGCGCATCGACCACCAGCCGCTCTGGGCAGCGCTGGCGCTGGCGGGTGGTTGGACGTTTACCAAGTTCCGGCACTTGCGCGATATGCTTATGCAGACTGACCTGGAGCCCTACCGCTGGCTGGCCCATCTCGGTCTTGATCCCATCACCGCCAGCCACGCCGAACAGATGCGACTGCTTTAGGCGCGCGTCCTTGTTTTTCCGTGACTTCTATTCCTACCCTACGATGCGCAGCGACCTACCTAGTTTTCCGCTAAGTCTCTTGCCCACCCCTCTCCATCCGCTCCCGCGCTTCTCGGCCTGGCTGGATGCCGGGGTCGAAGTCTGGGCCAAGCGCGATGACCTGACCACCCTGGCGCTGGGCGGCAACAAGCTGCGCAAGCTCAGCTTTCTCATCGCCGCCGCCCTGGCAGAAGGCGCCACGGACCTGGTGACGACCGGGGCCATCCAGTCAAATCACTGCCGGCAGACAGCGGCTGCGGCGGCCAAAGCCGGGTTGGGCTGCCATGTTGTCCTGCGCGGGCAACCTGACGATCGGCCCGGCGGCAACGTGCTGCTGGACAGACTGTTCGGGGCGCAGATACACTGGGCCGGCTCTCCCGACACCCAGCCTCTGATGGCTCGTGTCCTCACCGACCTCGATCGCCAGGGTCGACAGCCTTATGGCATCCCTCTTGGCGGCTCCACTCCGGTGGGCGCTGCCGGCTATGCCTATGCCTGGATGGAGATGGCCCAGCAGGCCGAGACCCTGGGCGCTGCTTTTGACGCCGTGGTTTTTGCCACCAGCTCGGGTGGCACCCAAGCCGGCCTGGCCGTCGGCGCCGGTGAGAACGGCTGGGAGGGTGAGATTCATGGCATTTCCGTGGACCATAGCGCCGGACGCCTTGAGACCCTGGCAGGCCCGCTCACCGAGGCGACAGCCGAGCTGCTGGAGGCCCGGCGCACGCATCCCATCGTCGTCCATGACAGCTACTTGGGCGGCGGCTACGGCGTGGTCGGCGAGCCTGAGCGCGAAGCGATCCTCGCCTTGGCCCGCAGCGAAGGCATTCTGGTTGACCCCGTCTACACCGGAAGAGCGCTGGCAGGGCTTTTCGATCTGGCGCGGCGCGGCTTCCTGAAGGGGCGGGTGCTTTTCTGGCACACAGGGGGCACACCGGCGCTCTTTGCGTACGAAGCTGAGCTCGCCGCCTGAGGGTGAACAACCCGCGGGGAGAAGAGCACCCTTGCCTCACAAGCGCGACGGGTACGTTCGCTGCGACCGGCCGCTCTTCACCGGCTCCTTTCTGCCTGTTCGCCCTGCGGGCGTTCGGGTATAATAGCGGTTCCACTGATTTCAATTCAGGCAAGGGTCATTCATGGAAATTACCTGGTATGGTTTGTCCTGTTTTCGTCTGCGTAGTCGCGGCTTGACCGTCGTCACGGATCCCTACGGCTCCAATTTCGGCCTCACACTGCCACGATTGCGCGCGGATGTGGTGACTGTCAGCCACAACGTCCCGGGACATAACCAGGCCGGCCTGGTGCGCAACGTCGAGAACGTTTTTGACGGCCCCGGCGAGTATGAGGTGAATGGTGTGTTCATGACCGGGGTTGCCACTTTCCATCGCGGCAAGGTTGGCGAACGCGAGCGCAATACGGCGTTTGTCTATGAGTTCGAGGACCTGACGGTGTGCCACCTGGGCGACCTCGGCGTGCTTCCGGATCGCGACCAGGTGGAGGTGTTGAGCCGGGCCGATGTCCTGCTGCTGCCGGTGGGAGGCGGTGATACGCTTGACGCCGCACGGGCCGTGGAGGTCGTGACCGAGCTGGAACCTACCGTGGTGGTGCCTATGCACTACGCGATGCCTTCCCTTACGCTCAAGCTGGACAGCGTCGAGAAATTCCTGAAGGAGCTGGGCGTTCCCAGGCCTGATCCCGTTGCCAGTCTCAAGCTGACCCGGTCGGACATCCAGAACGAGGAGACTCAGGTCGTGCTGCTGGATGTGACAGGAGCGAGCAATGAGTAGGAAGGTACTGCTGGTGGTCCTCGCAGCGCTGGCGCTGGCGATCTTGGCGGCGTGCGGTGGGGCGAGCGGTCCCACGCCGCCGGATGGCGCTGCCACTGCACCGGCCAAGCCTGCCGCCGCATCCACGGCGGTGGCAGCGGCAGGTGATGCGGCCTCGCTGCTGTCTTCGGGCCAGGCGAAGCTCACCGCCGGCAACTACGATGGCGCCATTGCCGACCTCCAGGCTTCGGTGAGCAAAGGTAAGAGCCTCGATGGCTACTTCGCCTTGGGCAATGCTTATACCCGCCAGAGCAAGCTTGCCGAAGCTGAGCAGGCCTACAACGAGGCTCTGAAGATCAATCCGAATCATCTCTCTACGCTCTCCAATCTAGGCGTGGTCTACTACCAGCAGGGCAAGCTGGAAGACGCCAGGCGGACGTTCGAGCGCGCCCTGGCCGTCGGCCCCAACGATGCGGCGACCTACTACCTGTTGGGCGCCACCCAGCTCCAGCTCAAGGACCTGGCTGGGGCAGAGAAGTCGATGCAGAAAGCCCTGGAACTCAAGCCGCAGATGCCCGAAGCGTTGTTCGGCATGGCAATGCTGCGCAAGCAGCAGGGACGAACGCAGGATGCCATCGCCGGTTTCGAGGCCTTTCTCAACGGTCCCCCCGCCCAGGACCCGCAGGCAAGAGCCGAAGCAGAGAAAATGCTGAAGGAACTGAAAGGACAGTAAGGTTTGAACCTCACAGATTACACACAGACCGTCCTGCCCAATGGGTTGACGGTTGTCACCGCCCCGATGCCTGCCGTCCGTTCGGTGAGCATCGGTCTCTATCTGCGGGTGGGTTCGCGCTACGAGCCGGCGCACCTGTCGGGTGTCAGCCACTTTCTGGAGCACATGTTGTTCAAAGGGTGCGCGGGCTGGCCCACGGCCCTGGATATCGCCAATGAGGTCGAGGGCCGTGGAGGCTATCTGAACGCTTCGACCGGCTACGAGTACACCTCCTTCTGGGTCAAGGTCGGGGCAAGACACTGGCGCCGCAGTTTGCAGCTCCTGGCGAGCATGGTGCAGACGCCGGCGTTGGATGCGGAGGAGTTTGAGCGGGAGCAAACGGTCATCCTGGATGAGATCAATATGTACCGGGATGTGCCCGAGGACTTCGTTTCCCAGTTGAGCAGCGAGGCCATGTGGGGTGACCATCCCTTGGGCCGCGAGATCGCCGGGGACACTGAGACCGTGGCGGCGATGATGATTGAAGACCTGGCTGCGCACCACACCGCCGCCTATCGTCCCAACCGTGCGGTGCTGACGGTGGCGGGCGCGATCGATGGCGGGGACGTCCTGGATGCCGCCGCCGGGGATTTCGCCGGCTGGCAGGCCGATGGGCAGGCGCCCAGCTTCAGTCCTGCGCCCGTGCTGGAGGCCAGGCCCCGCTGTCGCGTCCAGGTGCGCGACAGTGAGCAGGCGCATCTCCAACTGGCAGTGCCGGGACTTCCGCGTTCGCATCCGGACCGGGTCGTTCTGGCCGTCCTCAACGCCCTGGTTGGCGATGGCATGAGTTCGTGGCTCTGGCAGCGCCTGCGTGAGCAGCTAGGGCTGGCCTACAACATCGGGTCGTATACCAGCATGCATGCGGATTGTGGCGTCCTGGGCGTTTATGGCGGCTGCGACGCTTCACGCCTTTTCGAGACCCTGGATGAAACAATGGCGGTCTGGGAAGAGCTGCGGGCCGAGCCCGTCGCCGATGACAAGCTGCAGTTGTTCAAGGAGTACATCAAGGGACGCATGGAGCTGAGCAGCGAGGACTCCGCTGCCGTGGCGTCTTGGTGGGGGCGGCAGGTCATCAACGACATGCCTGTGCTGAGCCTCGACCAGGTCCTGGCCAGCATCGACGTCGTCACTCCGGCCGATGTACAACGGCTGGCGGAGGAGCTCTGGCAGCCGCAGCGGCTCACCCTGGCCTACGTCGGCCCACTGGCCGACGAAAGCGCACTTACAAGCTGGTTACACGCCGTCTGAGCCCGACGGCGCGTTAGCGGGCGTTTCGCGCAGGCGCTTCGTTGGCGCCGTCCCGGAAGAACGCCCGTTTGAGCCCGGCTGGCAGCCGCACCCTGCGGTCAAGCCAGGAGCGAAGCAGCAGGGGTCGGGCGTTTAGCCACGCGAGCTGGGCCTGTCCGGCCTCATCGGGCGTGATGTCATGGGGGCTGTAAAGGTCGCGGGTATAGAGATGAGCGATGGTCGCCAAATCAGCGCCGGCCTCCGGCACCACGCGTCCGAAGAGGGCCGCATACTCCAGCGGCGTCTGGCTGGGTCGCTCTCCCATGCCGAAGCGCCGCGCCCACCGCATCACGTGCTCCCACAGGCTGGCGCTGAAGCCCTGGGGGACGGTGCGAAAGGTGGGGGGCGCAGTCTGACGAGGCCGGCGAACCATGCGCCGCAGCACCCATAGGGCTACGGCCAGGATGCCAACCGCGGCTGCCAGGGCCAGCGCCACCCCCGCCCACGCACCGGGATTCTGGAGGGTGGTGGCCAGAGGTTGGTTGTTGAAAGTGGGCGGCGTGACGCCGGGATTGTCCACATTGCCGCGCTCGATGCCTTCCAGGGGGTTGGGGGTGGGAGTGGCGCTGGGAGCGACGACGGCGGCGCCGGCAGGACGATCGATGGCCGGCTCGGACGCCGTCGGCTCGAATTCCACCCAGCCGTAGGTGGGGAAGTAGACTTCAACCCATGTGTGGGCGTCGCGGTTGCGCAGACGGTAGACACCGGTCTTCGGCTCGTACTCGCCGGTGGCGTATCCTGAGGCAACGCGGGCAGGCACGCCGACGTGCCGCAGCATGACCGCCATGGCGCTGGCGTAGTAGTTGCAGTATCCCTCCCTGGCCTCAAACAGGAAGTAGTCCACCCCATCCTGCCCCGGCTGCGGCCCGGGAATCTGGTCGTTGTACGGAATCTGGCGCAGGTAGCTTTCGATCGCTTTGGCCTTTTCATACGGGTTCGTCAGGCCGGCCGTGATTTGGTCGGCGAGGTCGAAAACGCGCTGGGGAACGGTGCCCGGAAGCTGCAGATACCGTTGGCTCACATAATTGGGGTAACTGGTGGAATCGGCCATCAGCTCGGCAATCGTGACATCGGCCACGGTGCTCGTCACGGTATACCTGTCCCCCGGCTTCGGAGTATCCCGCGCGACCAGCATCGCCACCTCGACGGGTACGCTGGTGCCGTAGGTTTCCTCGGTTCCGTTCCCATAGGGAAGCACGCGGGCATCTGCGGCGACGTCGACATGCAGGGGCTGTGAGCCCGTCAGCAGTACGTTGCCTGTCTCATAGGTCGTGACCGTCTGCGTGTAGATCGCACGCTGCGCCCACTGGGCCAGCGCTGTATCCTGGCTCAGACGGATGCCGGGAGCATCCCGCAGCACCCAGCCGTTGGACAAATAGGTGTCAAGGACCACGGCCCGGTAGTAGCCATTCCGAGAGGTGGCCACGTCGGCTACCGGGTCGTCGTTAACGGTGCGGGGGCCGCCAAGCGCCAGACTCGTGCCAAAAGTGGGGGTGCTCCCCAGGCGCGAGTAGTTCAGCGTGCTGAAGAGCCGGGTCCATTCCTGCTGCACCTGGCGCCAGGGGTCCCGCAGGGGATCGAGCAGGCTGCCGACCCTGTCACTGCCGGCGCTGGTCGGCAGCACCCAAGCCACGAAGATGACGAAGAGGGCGAAGAGGAGGCCATCACGCATGAAGTCGAAGCTGATGTCGCTGGGGAAGTAGACGCGACCGTAGTGCCACTCGGCCTCACGCTGCACCAGGGTGGCCCGCACCAGGAGGAGGATGGCGCACAGCAGGTAGACGACGAAGTAGAGGCTGAGATTGGCGGGCGCGTAGTAGAGGTTGATCAGCATCGCCACGCCGATGGGTAGCACGGCCTGCCACTTGCGATGATCGCGGAAATAGGCCCAGACGGCGCCATAGGCCAGGATCCAGATCAAGATGGCCAACAGAACGACGAAGACCAGACTGTCAGCGGCTGGCTGGCCGGCGGCGGCTTTCTGCGCCCACGTGAGCATGCGACTCAGGGCCTGGTAGACGCGCTCCTGTCCTTGTACGTCGGCGGGAGCCAGGCCTGACATGGCGAACAGCACCGTGGCTGCGCCCACGATGAAGCTGTAGAGGAAGGCGAAGACCCGGCCAAAACTGCTCAGCGCCACGACCGTGCCAGCGATGGCGGCAAACAAAGCCACCGGGAACAATCGTTCCAGGCCAGGACTCCACTTGGCAGCCTGCATGCTCCACGCCAGGTTGATGATCATGAAGAGCAGCAGGATGAAATCCACCCACCGTCGCGGCGCGCCGGAACGCAGGGAGGAGATCACGCCACCTTCGGCGGCAGCGGTGGGTGGGGAAGTGGGCGCAGAAGAGGTTGTCATGGCGGCCTGTGTCGCTAACGGCGCCCTGCCGGCGTGGAGCGCGGCGCCGGTCGCTTGGCGGTCTTGCGCCGGCGGCGCCACCATAAGGAGCCTGTAACCAGGATGAAGAGGGCGTAGACGCCCGCGACGCCCCACACATACGGGAACGGCCGGTACTGCGTGGCGGCGCCGGTCATAGTCGTCGCGGCGCCGCCGGCAATCGCCCAGGAGCGGACGATGGGGGCGCCGGGTTCAGGTTGCATCGTCAGGGTATACTGGCTGCGGGTGTTCTCGGCCAGGCGCCGCCAGGTCTGCGCCTCGGCGCGCCAGAGGTCGGCCAGCAAGGCGTTGAGGCTGTCGGTGACATCCATGCCCGCCGCGGCCCTATCCAGCGCCTGGGCCTGGTCTTCTAGCGACGCCGCGGCCTGCACCAGGCTGATCTCCTCGTTCCAGCTATCCACCACTCGCCAGCCTTCGTCCGTGCGGCGCCACTGCAGGCGATCAAGCTCCAGCATGGCCTTGAGCCCGGCCCACTCCGGTTCGTCAGTCAGGGCCGCCGCCAGGCGTTCCTGGCGGTCACGCAGCTCACCGGCGTCGCCGAAGTTCAAGTCAACCTGGATGACCGGTGGCTGTGTGCTGGTGAGCGTGACGGCGCCGGCGCCGGAGGCGGCAAAGGCGTCGTGCAGGGATTGGACCAACGACTCACCCCCTTCCCTCGGAGCAACTGTGATCTCAAGGCGCCGGCGCCCGAGCTGCGTGTCCGTCTTGACCTGGATCCCGCTGATGTGGGCGAAGCGGGCCCCGG
Organism: Chloroflexota bacterium; assembly: GCA_029782215.1. Lineage (GTDB taxonomy): Bacteria > Chloroflexota > Anaerolineae > J102 > J102 > SSF26. The sequence continues at coordinate 296,033 of JAKOVD010000032.1, read as the reverse complement.
GGGGCTGGGCGATCCCTGCGCCGAGGCTCTCTCCGAGCACAGCGCGCGCTGGCGCTGGACCTTGCTCGGCCAGCACTTGCCCCGCCCAATCGATGGCGAGGCGGCGCCGCTCATTGACCAGGGAGGCGTTGTCGAGCAGGGAGGGCAAGTGGCTGGCAAGCATGTCAAGGCGCCGGAGATAGGTGTTGGCCGTGTCGAAGTCCCCATCCTGCCGTGCCGCTTCCATCAAGGTCGTGAAGTCCTTGACCACGGATTCGGCGATGGCCGGGTCCTGCACGCCGTTTTCGAGTGCGTTTGCCAGTTGGGTAGTGGCAAGCCCCAGGTACGATGGATCGGGGGGCGTGGACCGTTCTGCCCGCAGGCGATAGAGCTTGGCCAGGGCGAGATAGGCGCTGGCATCCGCCGGCGCCTTGGCCTGCGCCTGGTTATAGGCGGCCACGGCCAAGGGGAAATAGCGGTCGAAGATGGCGCTGTCTCCCGCCGAGGCCAACTCGACGTAGATGTCGCCGAGGGCGACGGCGGCCGGAGCCTGGGCATCAGGAGCCACAGCCGTCTGTCGGGCCTTACGGAGGCGCTCCCACAGGGAGGGACGCAGGAAGATGTAATCGATGGGTTCCTTGGGATCGACCGCATCAAACGACCAGGTGATGGCCTCAGCCGTCAGATCATAGTTGTCCGGCGTGAGCCGAATCCAGGACTGAGGATTGGGTGGCTCGCTGAAGGCGAGAGTGAAGCGAGCGCTCTCCAGGTTGCCCACCCACGTCTTGGCGATCAGGTCCAGCGGATAGCGAAACTGCACGAAGGGGCCGTTGCCGAGTGGGGCCGTGTATTTGAGGGTCAGGCTCAGGCGCTCATCAGGCTGGAGCGTGACGTCTGCCAGCCACCACTGGGTTTCGGCTTTGCGCAGGGTGACTTCGTGTCCGGCCGCGGTCAGCGTCACGCCCTGCGGCGCCGGACCCTCGACCGCATAGCCCGGAAAGGCGACGGTCAGCTTCTGAGGCTGGCGCTTGTCATTGTTGTGGACGCGATAGACGGCCTGCACATCGGTGAACACCTCGGGCGCCTGCTCGTAGATGGTGGCGTCGGCCGTCGTGGAGAGCAGGACCACGGGTGAACTGCCCACCGGCATCAGCACCCAACCGCCTGGGTATTTGTCCTGCGCCTGGGCAACGCCCGCCAGAACCAGGGTCGCGGCCAGGGCGAGGCCCGCCGCGGCCAAGCGCCAGCGGTGAGGAACCCCTCTTGCCTGTTCGCCGGGCGCTTGTTTCGCGATCCAGCTTTGCATCCGGCTTGCCCATCTGGTATTCTGCAACTTGCTCTCTGACTCGCAGCGCAAGGATACTGGAAGACTGATGACTCGTCTGAAAATGGTCATGACCTGGGATATCCGCCCAGGACGCGAACAGGAATACTCGGAATTCATCAACGAGCGCCTTGCACCTGGGTTGGTGGAAATCGGACTGCCGCCGAGCGACGTGTTCTACACAGCCTATGGGACGGTTCCGCAGATCATGGCCGTACTGGACGTGGCTGACGAGGAGACCTTGAAGAAGGCGCTCCGTTCGCGGCGGTGGGTGGAGCTAAAGCGGGACCTCCTGAAGTTCATTGAGAACTATCGCGAACGCGTCGTCTCGGCCGATCCCGGCAGCTATTTCTAGGGGACGTGAAGGCCGTCGGATGCGTTGTCAGGCGGTGGCAGCGACATTATAGCGGCTGACGCAGTCAGTCCCAAGCGTGGTGGCGATGGCTTGGGTACACGTTGCATGGGTGGGGACCGGTTGGACGTCACGCTGACGGCGGGTAAAATACCGGCATGGCAACCACCGACCTTAGCTCATTGAAACGAGAAGCGGCGCTCTGCGCCCTGGATGAAGTGCGTGACGGCATGCTGTTGGGGCTGGGCTCCGGCAGCACCGCTGCCCAATTCGTCGAGCTGCTGGGGGAACGCGTGCAGTCGGGGCAGCTCAGAGGCATCAGCGGCGTGCCCACCTCGGAGAAGACCGCCCAACGTGCGCGTGAACTGGGCATTCCCCTGACGACGCTTGCCACCACGCCGCGCCTTGACCTGGCTGTGGATGGGGCCGACGAGGTGGACCCGGACCTGAACCTGATCAAGGGCCTGGGCAAAGCGCTGCTGCGCGAGAAGATCGTGGAAATCCATGCCGATCGTTTCGTGGTCATTGTGGACGTAACCAAGCTCTCGCCGCGCCTGGGGACGCTCAGCCCACTGCCCGTCGAACTGGTGCCCTATGAGGTGGAGGCGACACGGCGCTGGCTGGAGACGCTGGGCTGCCGGGCCGAGATCTGGTCCGATGAAGCCGGAAAGCCATACGTGACCGACAACGGCAACTACCTGGCGCGCTGCTGGTTCGCAGGCGGCATCGCCGATGCGCGGGAGTTGGACCGCCTGCTGGCAGATCGCCCAGGCGTGGTGGAACATGGCCTGTTCCTGGACATGGCGACCTCCGTGATTGTGGCTGACAGAAGTGGCATCCAGCGGCTGGAGAGACGAGCATGAGCGCCAGGCTGGCAGCATCGATTCTGACGGCGGACTTCGCCCGCCTGGGCGAAGAGGTGGCGGCGGCTGAACAGGCCGGTGTGGACTGGATCCACGTGGATGTGATGGATGGGCAGTTCGTCCCCAACCTGTCCTTTGGTCCTCTGGTGGCGAAGGCGCTGCGCCGGGCCACATCGCTGCCATTGGACGTTCATCTGATGGTGTACCAGCCCGAGAACCTCATCCCGGCCTTCGCCGAGGCGGGCGCGGCCTCGATTACGGTGCAGATGGAAGCCTGCACGCACCTGCAGCGGACGGTGCAGCAGATCCGAGACCTGGGCGTCAGGCCGGGGGTGGCCCTCAATCCGTCCACACCGCTGATCACCCTGGAGGAGATCCTGCCCGAGCTCGACATGGTCCTGATCATGTCGGTCAACCCGGGGTTTGGCGGCCAGGGCTACCTGCCCGGCAGCACGAGCAAGATCGCCCGGCTGCGGCGTTGGCTGCAGGAAAGCGGCCTGGCGCACGTCGACATCGAGGTGGACGGTGGCATCAAGGCGGACAATGCGGCGACGATCATTGCCGCCGGAGCGACGGTCCTGGTGGTTGGATCGGCCGTGTTCAGCGGCATCGCGCCCGTGGCCGAAAACGTGGCGCGCCTGCGCGCACACTTCGGCTGATCGCACCCGGCCAAGGTCCAAACGACCGGACTTGTCCCATTGCGCCCTTGGCCGTGTTGTGCAAGACCAAGGGTCCTTTCGAGGTTTTGACGATATCGTGCACCTCTTGTAGAATGAGATATGACGCTGTGCCTGTATTCGTACGCGTCGCATCAGGGCCTCCGTCGTCCCCTCGGCTGAGTAGACAATTGCATTGACTGCACAGTGTTGTTAGATGCACCCTATTGGCTGATCGGGCATGTTCGTACCGCCCGATTCCTGATGCATTGTTCCTGATGGAGGTGCCAGCACTGATAGTGGTATGGAGTTCTGGTTGGGTGAAACTGTTGATGCCCAGCCATTGTCCAAACGTCGGAATCCGGGCGCCTGGAAGCGCCTCGCTCCAGTACTTAGGAGGGATGTCTCATGCTGAATAGAAGGTATCCTAATCGTCTATCTCTGCTTGCCCTGGCATCGATAGGGCTCGTTGCGATCGTGTTGGCGTTGGTCCTGACGGCCGCTGGCGGTTCGGTCCAGGCCGCGCCCAATCCCCAGGTCAACCTGGCCGCGCCTGATGCCACCGGCTGCATCGCCGGCCACGTCTGGGCTTACGAGGGCGACAAGGGTCTGTTGCCGCTGGTGGACTGGAAGGTGACTGCCACCAAGGGCGCCACGGTGCTGACGAAGATGACGGATGGCGCTGGCGCCTTCAAGTTCGAGGGCCTGGCCGCCGGAACGTGGACTGTGACCGTGGAAGTGAAGACCGGCTGGGCGGCCTATCCTGGCGTTCCCACCACCGTCCAGGTGGCAGTGGAGGATGGCAAGTGCTCCGATGCCTGGTTCAAGCTGAATCAGGTGCCGACGCCCACCCCGACCTCAGGACCTCCGGGCACCCGCATCCGCGGCAACGTCTATGAGCTCAAGTGCGACGGCATCGTGCCTCTGAAGGACGTCGAGCTGCAGGTCTACAAGAGCTCCTTCCCGGATTCGCTTGGCTCCCTCGCCCAGACCCGGACCACGGATGCAGGCGGCTTCTACAACTTCCTCATCACCACACCGCCGCCGCCCTACTATCACCTGTTCGTAGTGCCGCCTGCCGGTCTCGTGGCCGACAGCGCCTCTTCGGCCGAAGGCCTGGTGGTGGCGCCGGACCATGTCCTCTTCAAAGACCCCACTTTCCAGGTCTACGAGCAGAACAAGTTCGTGCTCAAGGACCCGAACCTGAAGTGCGGCACCGACACCCCGACCCCGACGCCCACACTGACCCCGACCCCCACGGCCACCCCGCGGACGACCGGTTGTATCGATGGCTACGTCGTGGATGACCTGCACGTCGGTTTGCCGGGCTGGGAAGTTCATGCCATGCCCGACGGCGCCCAGAGCCCCAACCTGATGCGCATCACCGACGGCGAGGGCTACTACAAGTTCGAAGATCTGGCGGTTGGCGTCTGGAAACTCTGGGTAGTGAACAAAGTAGGCTGGGTGGCAGTGACCGACGAGGAATTCAAGGTCACCGTCCGCGGCGAGGATGAATGCTCGCACACCCGCTTCAAGTTCCGCCAGCAGACCCCGACCCCGACCCCAACCGACACCCCCACCCCCACAGCCACGCCTACCGGCACGCCTCCGCCCCCGCCCAACCCGCTGTACTTCCCGCTGATCCTGCGGCCGGGTGGTGTCTGTGAGGTCGGTCGCCTGCAGACGACCATCTGGGGCAACTTCTACAGCTTCCCGCTGGACTTCCAGAACGTCATTCACTTCGTCCAGCCCATTCCGTGGCAGACTCCCACCGAATTCCACCTGGTGAACTACGAGGGCTCGGTCATCTGGACCCAGTACCTGCCCTACTATCACAAGCAGGTGGACGGCTATGACTTCACCTATCCGGGCGGCCTGTCTGGCGATGACTTCAAGCTGTTCGTGCGCACCGATTGTGGCCTGATCCTGATCGAGACGTCGATCGATGATCCCACCCCCACGCCGGCGACCCAGAACAACAACCTGCCCACGCCCGTCCCGACGGTGACGCCGCCGATTCGCTGACGTTCGCCATCTGCAGCAGGTGTGCCCGCGGTTAAGCGCACCTGCTGTCGTCCATCTTTTCACTCACTCAGAAGGGCAGGGCGCCATTCTCCGGCGCTCTGCCCTTCACTTTGCCCACAGCCACCATGCCTCAGATTACGATCGTGGGCCTTGGCCCCGGAGACCCTGACCTCATCACTCGCCGCGCCTGGACGCTTTTGTCCACGGCCTCCGAGGTCTGGTGCCGCACGCTGCGCCACCCCTCCGTGGCCGCCGTCGCCAAACACACCCAGGTGCACAGCTACGACGATCTCTACGACCGGCACGAGGACTTCGCCGCCGTCTACCAGGCCATTGCCGCCGACGTCGTGGCCCGTGGGGAAGTCTCCGGCATCCTGTACGCCGTGCCCGGCGACCCCAGTGTGGCAGAGGCCACCACGCGCCTGATCCGCAGCCTGGCCGCCCGCCGGGGCGTCGAGGTGGTAGTGGAGCCGGGTGTCAGTTTTCTTGAGGCCAGCTTTGCCGTCCTGGAGGCTGACCCCATCCACGGCCTGCAGATCGTCGATGCCGCCGACCTGGCATCCAGCTACCATCCGCTGGGCTCGCCCCGGCACGGTCTGCTGGTGGCGCAGCTCTACAGCCGGCTGTTGGCCAGCGATGTGAAGCTGACGCTGATGAACGCCTACCCTGACGATCATCCCATAACCCTGATCAGCGGGGCGGGGACGCCCGATCTGAGCCTGGCGACCATGCCGCTGTATGAGATCGACCGGCACGACGACTTCGACGACCTGACCTCGCTGTGGGCGCCGCCCCTGACCCATGCCGCCAGCTATACCGACCTGCAGGAGGTCATCGCCCACTTGCGGGGACCGGTAGGCTGCCCCTGGGACCGCGAGCAGACGCACGAAAGCCTGCGTCCATACCTGCTGGAAGAGACCTATGAGGTGTTGGAGGCGCTGGACGCCGAGGACCCGGCCAGACTGGTGGAGGAACTGGGGGACCTGCTGATCCAGGTGGCGATGCACGTCCAAATCGCCACAGAGGAAGGGGAGTTCAAGCTGGACGACGTCATCAACCACGTCGTCAGCAAGCTCATCCGCCGCCACCCGCACGTGTTCGGGGACGTGGCTGTGGATGGCGTCGACCAGGTTGTGCGCAACTGGGAGAGCATCAAACAAGCCGAGCGCGCCCAGGCCGGCGCCCCTGCCGTGGCCACGAAAACGCTCCTGGACGGCATTCCCCGGACGCTGCCCGCCCTGGCCCTGGCCGAAGGCTATGTCGAGCGCCTGGCCCGTGTGGGCTATCCACTGCCCGGCGCCGCCAATCTCTCCGAGGCAGAGCTGGGGCAGGCGCTGCTGCACCTGGTCGAGGAGGCGGAGGCGAGCGGGATTGACGCCGAGTCGGCTCTGCGCCGCGCCTGCGAGGACCTGCGCGCCGCCCTGGAGGAAGTGCAGGCCGCGGCAGGCCGGCAGGGCTCGACCCTGGTCGACCTGCCCAAGGACCGGCAGCGGGCGTTGTGGGCGGAACGCCGCCGCAGCTAACCCAACAGCGGCAGCACGTCGGTCAGGGTGGCGGCGTAGAACTGGCAGAGAGAGCGGACGCCGCTCTCGTCGATGTTGCCGCCTGCCAGGCCCACGGTTGGGAACCCCGCCAGCCGCACCGAGCACACCCCCGCGCCGCTGTCCTCGATGCCGATGACGCTCAGGCGCCGGTCGAAGGGGAGGCCCAGCCCTACGCGGGCGGCCTCGGCGTAGAGCCAGGGGTGAGGCTTGGGCGAGAGCTCGCCCAGCGTTCCCACTTCGCCCTGGCGCAGCGGAAAGCCGGCCGTGATGATGGCGTCGTAGAACCGGGCCGGGTCGCCCATGTCCAGGCTGCGGAACGCGGCCACGATCTCCGGATAGGCCTTTTCGTACAAGCCGGAGGTCACCAGGGCGATGCGGATGCGGCGGCGCTTGAGTTCCAGCAGGAATTCCTTGAGTCCCGGCGCCGGGGTGAACGCATCGGCGCGGCCCTCGCCCCGCAGCACCGCCTCCAGCTCACGATGCGTGTGGGTGAAGTACCAGCGCCGCGCTGTCTCCAGCTTCTGGTCGGGGCAGTACTTGTGGATGCAGTACTGCAGGTGCTCGGAAACGCTGTGGCCGGAGACGTAGGGCAGATCGGCATCCTCGAGCTGGAAGGCCGGGTTGCCCAGCAGGCTGGCCGTGGTCTGCTCGATGATCCAGATCCAGAAGCTCTCGCTGTGCACGCTGGTGCCGTCCAGGTCCATCAGCACGGCTTGCACGGGTGGCTGTAACTGCACGGGGTGAACGGGATAGTAGGCGGGATAGCCCAACGAGGATTTGACATAAGCGATGGTGTGGCCGGCAAAGGCGATGAACTCCACCTTGCCGTCGCCGGTGGCGGCGATGGCCTGGACGCCGTCGGCTCCCACGTGAAAGCGGCCGTCGCTGCAGGCGTGGCGCGGCTGCAGTTCGCCGGGGTCAAAGGTTCCGAGATCGGGGAAATGGAGAGCGTTCATGGTGGCGCCATTCTCGCATCCTTCACCGCCAAGCGGCAAACCACCTGGGAGCCGCCCCTCGGAGCGCCGGGCCCCAGCCCTGCACTTCAGTCGCCCAGGGTGGGGGGAAACGACTGAAGTCGTGACTACGTGCCTACGCCGGGCCTAGATCGCCTGGCCTTTGAACTGGCTGAGATAGAGATGGTGGTAGAAACCATGCCTGTCCAACAGTTCCTGGTGGCTGCCCTGTTCGATGATCTCGCCGTTGTTGATCACGACCACGTGATCGGCATCGCGGATCGTGCTCAGACGGTGGGCGATGACGAAGCTTGTCCGCCCCTCCATCAGGCGCAGCAAAGCCTTCTGGATGCGCGCCTCCGTGCGCGTATCGACGCTGCTGGTGGCTTCGTCCAGGATCAGGATGGCAGGGTCGGCCAGGATGGCGCGGGCGATCGCCAGCAGTTGGCGCTGGCCCTGGCTCAAGTTGCCGGCCCGCTCGGAAAGCACGGTGTCATAGCCGTGGGGCAACTGGCGGACGAAGTGGTCAGCATCCGCCATCCTGGCCGCCTCGATACACTCCTCGTCGGTGGCATCCAGGCGGCCATAGCGGATGTTCTCCATAACCGTCGTGGAAAACAGGAAGGTGTCCTGCAGCACCATGCCGAGCTGGCGGCGCAGATCCGCCTTGCGGACGTCGCGGATGTCCTTGCCGTCAATCGTGATGCTGCCGCTTTGGATATCGTAGAAGCGGGTCAGCAGGTTGACGATGGTCGTCTTGCCGGCGCCGGTGGGTCCCACCAGGGCGATCATGTGCCCGGCCCAGGCCTCCAGGGTCATGTCCTTGATGACCGGCGTCTCTGGCTCATAGCCGAAGTGGACATGGTTGAAGACAACCTCGCCTTTGATCGAGTCGAACGGAAGGGGATCGGCCGGATCGAGGGTCTCCGGGGGTGTGTCGACGATCTCAAACACCCTTTCGGCCCCGGCCAGGGCCGCCTGGATGGTGTTGTACAGGTTCGACAGTTGGCGCAGGGGCTGAATGAAGTTCTGCCCGTAGAGGATGAAGGTGGCGATCATGCCGACGCTGACCAGGCCCTGCAGGGCCAGCCAGCCGCCCAGGCCGGCCAGGACGATGATGAAGAAGTTGCCCAGGACGTTGGTGAGCGGCATGAGGAGCAGGGCGTAGGTGTTGGCAAACACCCCGGCCTCGTAAACGGCCTGGTTCTGCACGCGGAAGGCCTCGATCACCGCATCGTTCCGGCGGAAGGCCTTGACAACTTTCTGCCCGCTGATGGCTTCTTCCATGACGCTGTTGAGACCACCCAGGTCCTTCTGCAGATCACGGTACCCGCGCCGGGTATACCGGGCCACGAACTGGGTGAAGAAGAACATGATCGGGATGACCAGCAGGGTCGAAAGGGCCAGCCAGCGGTCCAGCACGAACATGGCGATGAGGATGCCGCCCATGGCCAGGACGCTGGCCACCAGGGCGACGATGTTCTGCGAAACCGCCTGGTTGATGGCGTCGATGTCATTCGTCAGGCGGCTCATCAATTCCCCGGCCGTGTGGGTGTCGTAGAACCGGATCGACAGGGTCTGCAAATGCTGGAAGAGATCGGCGCGCACCTGCTTCAGCGCCAACTGGGACAGCCTGGCCATCATCCGGTTGGCGATGGCCTGGAACAGGTTGTTGAGCAGGTAGGCCGCCAGCATGAGCACCATGATGCGCACCAGCCCGGCCGCATCTTTGGCGCCGATGAACTTGTCGATCGCCACGCCCAGGAGATAGGGGGCGATCAGGGCGAGAACACTATAGATCACCACCAGGACCAGGACGATCGCCAGGGTCCATTTGTACGGCCTGAGGTAGCCGAGCAGCCGCACCAGGGCCTGGCGGGGATTCTGGGCCGTCTCGATCTTCGCCGGTCGTCCCGGACCCATCGCCGGAAGTCCTGACCGGGCCTGGCCGGCCCCACGCATCGCGGTTGGGAACGTCATGGCGCCCTGCCTCCGTCCAGATCGTCAGCGGTTTCCATCTCGCGAAAGCCGCTGCCCAACTGCGACTCGTAGATCTCCTGGTAGATGGCGTTTGACTGCATGAGCTGCATGTGGGTCCCCTCGCCGACGATCTGGCCCTTGTCGAGCACTACGATCTTGTCGGCGTTGAGGACGGTGCTGATCCGCTGGGCCACGACGAAGCTGGTGCGCTGGTGGAGACTGCTCGCCAGCGCCGCCTGGATTCGGGTTTCTGTCTCCACATCCACGGCGCTGGTGCTGTCGTCCAGGATCAGGATCTTGGGTTGAGTGAGCAGGGCGCGGGCGATGGCGATGCGCTGCTTCTGGCCGCCCGAGAGATTCACCCCGCGCTGCTCGACATGGGTGTCATAGGCCTGCGGCAGCCTCATGATGAAGTCATGGGCCTGGGCTGCCTGCGCCGCGGCCACCACTTCCTCCTCGCTTGCTTCGGGCCGGCCATAGCGGATGTTGTCACGCACCGTGCCCGAGAAAAGGATCGATTCCTGGGGCACGATCCCGGTTTGTGAGAGCAGCGAATCGGTCTGGAGTTGGCGGACATCGCTGCCGTCGACGCGGAGTTGGCCGGCGGTGACGTCGTAGAAGCGGGGAATCAGGTTGACCAGCGAGGATTTGCCCGAGCCTGTGGCGCCGAGAATGGCGATCGTCTGCCCCGGCTCTGCCACCAGATTGACGCCCTCCAGAATGGGCCTTTCGACCTCGCCGTTGTAGTGAAAGCCCACGTTGTCGAACGCCACCCGCGCCAGGGCCTGGGCGGGCAGCGGCGCGGCGTGCGGATCCTCCTCGACCTGGGGCACGGTGTCCAGTACCTCATTGACGCGGCGGGCGGAGGCAACGCCATTGGCATAGGTGTTCGAGAGCATGGTCATCAACAGCAGAGGGGTCATGACCGTAAACAGGTAGTTCGTAAAGGCCACGATCTGTCCCACCATGATGTTCCCGTGGATGGCCTGCAGGCCGCCGTACCAGATGACCGTCACAATGCCGATGTTCACAAACATCGTCAGCACCGGCGCCAGGATGGCCATGAGCTGCATCAAACGGATGGAGTTGGCGGCATAGTCGTCGTTGGTGACGGCAAAGCGCTGTTCTTCATAGTCCGCGCGCACGAAAGCCTTGACCAGCCTGGCGCCGGCGATGTTCTCCTGTAGAACGGTGTTGAGCCTGTCGAGCTTCTGCTGGACGGTGCGGAACATCGGCTCCATGGTCATGCTGAAGAGGACGATGACCGCGGTCGTGACCAGCAGCAAGGGGACCATGACCAGCGCCAGGCGAGGGTCGGTCCTGAACATGAGGATGAGGCTGCCGGTCATCAGCAGCGGCGCCCGGGTGCCGATGCGCAGGGAGATCTGGACCAGGCTCTTTGCCGCCGCCACGTCGCTGGTCAGCCGCACGATGAGCTTGCCCGTCGTGAACTCGTTCAGGTTTCCATAAGAGAAAGTCTGGATCTTGATGAACATGGCCTCTCGCAGGTCGCGGGCCACGCCTTCACCGACGAGAATGGAGTATTTGTTGTTGCCGAGCGCGATCACCAGGCTGGCCAGGGAGATGGCCAGCATCAAGGCCGACGTCTGCATGACCACCGTCAGGTTATTCTGTTTGATGCCCTGGTCGATGATGCGCGCAATGAGCATGGGGATGGCCAGGTCCGCGACCACGAGGGTGGTCAGCAGGACCAAAGCCAAGACCGCCAGCTTCCAGTAGGGTCTGACAAAAGGCAGAAGTTCACGAATGTGCTTCATCTGGGGTGTCGTCGTGCTCCCACGGGCGTGATAGGCCCCTGCGCCCTTCATTATCGCCGTTCAGAGCCCGCGGGTGAAACGCCCCACCCCGCGGCGCGCCGGAGCTCAGCCCGGTACGACGGCCATCGTGCAGTCCCGCTGCATGATCGCCGCCCCCCTCTCTACCATGAACATGGGGACCGGCGCGTGACCCCTGGGAACGCCGGGTCCCTATCTCACCTGAACGCCTCCACACACGCCAGCGCCTCGGCAACGCCATCCTCCGACTCCGAGATCTGCGCCACTGCCTGGGTGGCGTCCGGGAGGTTGCTGAGCTGCTTCGCAGATCCGTTGACCGAAAGCGCCATGACCGGGTTGTCAGGGTCGCCGCCGATGGCCCACACCCCCGGGCCTCCACCCTGCTCCATTCCCGGCCCATAGACCAGCGCCGCCACCATCCATACATTTTGGAAGTGGTTCGACCTCACCGCCCACCCCGACCGCACCACGCTGCCGGGCGCCGCGCCTTGCACGCCTGCCTGCACCAGCGCCATCTGTTTGGCGGACGCCATCACACAGCGTGACGGCGTCGGTGTCGGCGCCACCGTCGGCTTCCCCGGCGCGATGCTGGGCGCCTCTGTGGCCACCGCCGGCTCTTTCGTCGTCCTGCCGAGGGCCGTCTGCACCCTGGGACCCACCACCATTGAGCCAAGCAGCCCGCCTACCAGGCAGCCGAAGACCAAGCCAGCCACGACCAATGCCAACCCCAGGCAGCCCAATTGCCACGGTTTCAGCGTCATGCGGGCCTCCTCGCTACAGTCGCCAGGTAGCCACCGGACTGCCGCACCGGTGGGCGGAATCGACGTCAGATGGGACAATGGGCAGGCGCCGGCCGACCACGTCGGGAAAAGTGCGCCCCAGCATCTGCCGCATCACGCAGATGTTACCACTCCTGCGCGGGAAGGCGATAGTGAACGCTTGCGGGACAGTGGTAGGGGCAGTTCATGAACCGCCCCTACGCCCCCTGGCACGGCGTTTCTCTTCAGCGAGAACCCGGCTTGTCGGAAAGACCGGCATTCAACTCCGCAACGGGTGTTCCCGCTCAGGCAAACCTGACGATGATGATAACCAGCATGTGGTCTCTTCTGCACCGGTCCCAACACGCGGAGGAGCCGCCTGCCATCCACTGGCAGGCGGCTCCTCCGCCTGGTTCACAGAATTCTGCGGGTAGTGTCGGGGCGGGGCGACTTGAACGCCCGACCTCACGGACCCGAACCGTGCGCGCTACCGAACTGCGCTACGCCCCGGAACGACCAGGATTATAGTGCAGCCCGCTGGCGCTTGGCAAGCTGTCGTAGCGACTTCAGTCGTTCTCCGGTGCACGAGCGACCAAAGGCGCCAGGAGTTGCCGTAACGACTTCAGTCGTTGTATGGTCCAGAAGCGACTAAAGCCGCTGCTGCAGACCAATATCCGCCCCCCTGATTTGGGCGCGGCTGCGGCCCTGTGGCATAATCGGAACCTTGTCACGAGGGGAAAGCCGTTCGAATCCCCTCGTTCTTTCTGTCAGCGGCCTCCCGCACCGGCGGGATTGACCGCTGACAAACCCAAAGAAAGGAGTCTTTTCACAGCATGACCGATTACGAGATGGTAACCCTGTTCCACCCACGCCTGGACGAGGAAGGCGTCGCCAAGATGACGGAGTGGGTGCAGAACAAGATCGCCGAGCTGGGCGGCGCGGTGGACACCGTGACCCCGTGGGGGCGCCGCACCCTGGCCTTCCCGATCAATAAGCAGAATGAGGCGACCTACATCCTCTTCGAGTACAAGCTGGCCGGCGCCAAGGTCGCAGACCTGTCGCGCTCGCTGCGGCTGCACGAGGATGTCCTTCGCCACCTCCCGGTGCGCAAGTCCGACCTGTAACCGGCGCTGGGGCCGTCCGGACACGGCGCCGGTGCGTTCACCTCTCCATTCTGGCGTGGCATCAGGTCGTTCAAGGAGCGGTTTATGTCTCGCGGTCTGAACAAAGTCATGGTGATCGGCAACCTGGGGCGCGACCCGGAAATGCGGTATACGCAGGGCGGCAAGCCGGTGACGACCTTTAGCGTTGCCACCAGCCGCACGTGGGTCACTTCAGACGGCGAACGCCGGGAAGCGACGGAGTGGTTTAACGTGGTGGCTTGGGGCAACCTGGCCGAGATCTGCAACCAGTACCTGCGCAAGACCTCCCGCGTCTACGTGGAAGGGCACCTGCAGACCCGCACCTGGGAAGACCCGGACGGCAATAAGCACTTTCGCACGGAGCTGGTGGCCAACGAGATGCTCATCCTCGATGCCCGCCACGCCGGCGGCGGCGCCCGTGAGGATGAGCGCGACTACTACGTGAGCGACGAGCCTGACCTGCCTTTCTGACCGGCGCGCCGCTCCCCCTATTTCATCGACACCTGGTACGGGCGCAGGCACGCCCGTGGCTCACTAAGCAAGAGTTTCCTGAGGCAAACATGGCAGACGATATGATCCTGGACGAAGGTCCGGAAGCAGAAGTGGTTGTTGAGGATTCCGTGGTGGAAGCCGTTCCGGCAGCGCCCCGTCCACCTCGCCCCGCCCCCCGCACGGGCGGTTACGGTGGCGGCGGCGGCGGTGGCGGTGGCTACGGCGGTGGTTTTGGCGGCGGCGGCGAACGCGGCGGCCCACGGCGCCGGCAGATGGGCGAGCGCACCACCACGGTCAAGGTGTGCCAATTCTGCGTCGACCAGGTCAAGTACATCGACTATAAGAAGGGCAGTTTCCTGGCGACCTACGTGGCCGGCAATGGCAAGATCTTCAGCCGCCGCCGCACGGGCACCTGCGCCAAGCACCAGCGCCGGCTGGTCATCGCCGTCAAGCGGGCGCGCTTCTTGGCCCTGCTCCCCTACACATCCGCCCACCGCAACGCCAGCAACCTGGGCGGCGAGTAAGACCCACTTCAACCAAGCAGGCAGACAGCGGGCATAGGAACTTCCATCCTATGCCCGTGCTTTGTCTTGAAGCTTGAGGAAGACACGAATCCTATGGCAAAGCAATCCTCGCGTAAAGCCCCTCCGGCCCCGGAAGCGCCTCCCGAACTGTCGCGCAAGCACCACCGGCTGCGAGAAGAAGAGCGGCGCAAGCAGACCATCCTGATTGCTGCGGTCGGCGTCGCCCTGGGTCTGGTCGTGGTCATCCTCGCCGGCGGTCTGATCAATGAGTACGTGGTCAAACCGCGGCGTCCCATCGCCACCGTGAACGGCGAAGCCCTTTCCACGGTCGCCTTTGAGCGCCGACTCCGGTTCAGCCAGGATAACCTGATGAACCAGATCAGCCAGTACGTGCAGTTCGGCCAGCAATTCGCCGGGCAGAGCGGCGGCAATCCCTTCCAGCAGGCTATCCAGAGCCTCTACGACCAGCTTTCCTCCCCGGAAACGCTGTCGCTGAACGTGCTGGACAATATGATCGAGACGACGCTGGTCAAGCAGTTGGCCGCCAAACAGGGCGTGAGCGTAGCGGATGACGAGGTGGCGCAGGAGATCGAGAAGGACTTCGGCTACTCCCGCAACCCGACGCCCACCCCCACGCCTGACCCTGCCATCACGACCACCGTCCCCGGCCCCACGCCTGTCTCGCTCGATTCCTACCAGAAGAGCTACCAGGATACGATCAGGAGCTTGTCTGACCGCGGCAGCCTGACCGAGGCCGAGTTCCGCGACCTCTACGTCAGCCGCCTGCTGCGCACGAAGCTGGAAGCGGCGGTGCAGTTGGACGTTAAGGAAACCGAGGACATGGTGAAGGCCCGCCACATCCTCATCCGCTTCCCAGAGCTGAAGGACGGCAAGACGCAGGCACAGGCGGAAGCCGAAGCCCTGGACAAGATCAAGGCCATCCGCGAGCGCATCGTCAAGGGCGAGGATTTCGCCACCGTGGCCAAGGAAGTGTCCGAGGACACCGGCAGCAAGGACAGCGGCGGTGACCTGGGCTGGTTCGCCAAGGGCAAGATGGTGCCCGAGTTCGAGAACGCCGCCTTCTCCCAGCAGCCGGGCGTCCTGGGCGACCCGGTCAAGACCCAATATGGCTACCACCTCATCCTGGTGGAGGAAAAGGATCCCGCCCACAAGGTGGACGACAACGAGCTGAAGACCCGCCGCGACACCGCCTTCACCGATTGGCTGACGAAGCAGAAGGATGCCGCTTCGGTCCAGCGCAACTGGTCGGCCAGCGCCGTGCCGCCGCTGCCCACGGACGTCAAGGACTTCCTGGCCAGCCTGTCAAGCGTGCTCCTCCAGCCCACGCCGTCGCCCGCCGGTACGCCTGCTGCGGGCGGCACGCCAGCGCCCGCTGGTACGCCAGCGCCAGAGGCCACCCCGGCCGCGCAGTAACAGAGAATGGTTGCAGGTTGAACGTTCAACGTTGAACGTTCAACCTGCAACTTTCAACCTTTCACTTTCAACCCGACCAGGGCAGAGGGGAGATAGAATACCGCCCGCTCGCGCAGCAGGACGCAGGCGGCCAGGTAGGTGAGCAGTCCGGCGGCGCTTGCAGCCGCCAGGGTGGGCAGGAGGGACCAATCCTGGCCCGCGGCCCAGGCGAGGGCGCCGTACAGCGCCAGGGTCATCACGCCCGTGGCCAGCAGCACGCGGCCGAAGGTGAGCAGCGTGGCCCGGCCCTCGATGGCGCCCCAGCGCCGCCGCAGGAGCAGCCACAGCGTCGCCACCTCGGCGGTCACGGCCACGGAATCGGCCAGCGCCAGGCCGCCGTGTCCCATCGTTCCCATGAGCAGGATGCCCAGAAGGATGGTGGCCAGCCCCGAGGCCGCCGCCACCAGCAGCGGCGTGATCGTGTCCTGTTGGGCGAAGAAGGCCCGCGCCGCCAGCTCCAGCGCCGTCTGCGCTACCAGCCCTAGAGCGAAGAAGCGCAGGGCGACATAGATGGCGTCGATGGCGGCCTCGTCGAAGGCGCCGCCGGCATAGAGCAGGGAAAGCACCGGCCGGCCCAGCACGATCAGGGCGGCTGCGGCGGGGGTTGCCAGCGCCAGCACCGCCCGCGTGGTGTCGCCCAGGGTGCGGCGCAGGCCGGGCACGTCGGCGCGCGCCGCCAGCTCGGCCATGGTGGGGAAGGCGACGATGCCAAAGGCGGTGCCGATCAGGGTCTCCGGGAGCTGCATGGCGTCCCAGCCCCATTCCAGGGCGCTGACGCTGCCCTCCGCCAGGCGTGAGGCCAGGTTGGTCATGAGGATGAGCGTGAGCTGGAAGACCGCCAGGTCGAGAATGCGGGGTCCCATCAGCCAGCCTACCCGGCGTACAGCGGGTGAGCGCAGGTCCAGCACCGGCCACCAGCGGAATCCGTAGTACACCAGGGCCGGGACCTTGCCGGCCAGGTGCAGGAAAGAGCCCAGCAGGGCACCCCAGGCCAGGCCCATAACGCCCATCGTGGGCGCCAGCCAGAGGGCGCCGGCGATGATGCCCAGCGGGTAGAGGGCGGGGGCCAGGGCCGGGAGCAGGAAGTGCTTGAAACCGTGCAGGACGCTGCTCTGGACCGAGCTGATGCCGAACAGGAGGGTCGAGAGCAGCACGATGCGCATGACCGTGACGGTCTCGGCCTGCGCCTGCGGCGTGAAGCCGGGCGCCAGCAGGTTCCGCACCAGCCAGGGCGCCGACAGCGCCGCCAGTCCCGCCAGGAGGGCGACGGCGATGACGACCAGGTTGGTGATGGCGCTGGCCAGCCGCCAGGCGCCAGGGCGGTCGCCGCCGGCCAGAAAGTCGGCAAAGACGGGGATGAAGGCCGTGGCCAGGGCGCCGCCGGCGACGATGGTGAAGAGCAGGTCGGGCAGCTTGAAGCCGGCGTAGTAGGCGTCGAGCTGGCTGCCGATGGTGAATTCCCGGCTGATGATGACGTTGCGCAGCAGCCCCATCGCCGCCGCCAGGCCAAAGGCGGCGATCACCACCAGGGTGTTGAGGGCGATGTGGCGGTGGCGGCGTTCGTCCATGCCGCCTACTTGGCGCCGAAGGCTGCCAGGGCCTCTGCCGCCGGCCGGTAGCCGGGGTTGAAGGCGACGGCGCGACGATACGACTCGGCGGCTGCCTCGGTCTGTCCCAGGCCCTGCAGACCGCGACCCCGCCAGTAGTGCAGCTCCTCGATGCTGCCGGTGGTGCGCAGCGTGGCGTCGGCCAGGGCCACGACCTCCTGGTAGCGTCCGACCTCGCTGTAGGCCTGGAAGGGGCCGAACTGGTACCAGAGCATGCGCCAGGGCAGGCCCAGGACCCGCGCCTGGTCATAGGCGGCGGCGGCTTCCTCATAACGGCCAAGTGCGACCAGGGCGCTGCCGCGGTTGAACCAGGCGAAAGCATCCTGGG
This sequence comes from Chloroflexota bacterium, assembly GCA_029782215.1. Classification (GTDB taxonomy): domain Bacteria; phylum Chloroflexota; class Anaerolineae; order J102; family J102; genus SSF26. The sequence goes on along the minus strand of JAKOVD010000032.1, from coordinate 278,237 downwards.
GGGCGTTGCCGATCTCGCCCTCGGCGTGATCCAGGCTGGCCTGCCACATCGTCTGGGGGTCGATGTCGTCGCCCAGGATGGCGGCTACCAGCGGGGCCTGGTCCGCGGTGTAGAGAACAAGGTAGGTGCGGTTGAAGACCCGCCACAGGCTTGCCAGCTCGCCGTCAGGAAGGCGCAGCGGCTGGTAGGCGCCGTCGCGGCTGCCACCGGTGGCGATGTAGCTGTCATAGGCTAGCCACTCGCGGCGGGACGTGTCGTAGCCGGTCAGGAGCCGGTAGTGCCCCATGCCGTCGTTAGGCTTGGGCTCCAGCCAGGTCTCCACCAGCACGGGGAGGCCGTTGCTCAACAGGAGGCGCAGACGTCCGGCGTCGCCGTTCACCAGCACCGCCGCCTGCAAGCCCTGGCTGCGGGCAAAGGCCGCCAGCTCATCCATGCTGACGTTCTTGTCATCGCGGTTGGGCCGCAGGACCTGGCGGACCTGCTCCTGCGTGAGCTTGCTGCCGAAGTAACTCAGGTGCATGGCCAGGGTAGCGGGACCGCAGTTGTTCCAGGTCTGCCAGGCGTGGGACAGCTCCGACAGCGCCGCCGCTGGCGCCGCCGGTTTCACGACCACCGGCGTGGGGCTGGCCGTCGCGCTGCCGGTGGGGGTGTCGGTGGGGCCAGCGGTGAGGCTGGCTCTGGGGCTGTCTGTGGGCCCCGCCGTGGTGGCGGGCCGCGGTGTGGCTGGCGGCGTTGGCGTCGCAGACGGCGCCGGTCGGGAGGTGGACGTTGCCGTGGCTGCCGGCTGCGCCGTCCTGTTGGCTTGAGGGCGTTCCGTCGCCGTGCCCGCAAACGCCGCGGCCGTGGCCATCAGCCCGGCGTCCGGCGTCCCCACACAACCATCAACCTTCAACGTGCAACCTTCAACCTTCAACTCGGAGCCCTCAACCCCCAACGGCGTCGGCACCGTCAGCGGATGGTCTTCAGGGAAGCGGGCGGCGACCTCGGCGCGCACCCGGAAGGACAGGCCCTCCAGGCCGCCGTAACGTTGAGCGCCCATAAGCACCAGCCCGGCGGCGGCCAGGACCAGGAAGGCGAACAGGACAAGCAGGGTTCGGAGCATGCCAGAAACCATCATACCATAGGGATGCAGACTCGGTTGTGGGCGGTGCGCGGGCGCCGGCGGCAGTCTGCTGCCTTCATGGACGCGATCGGGGCTCGAATGGTTCCCGGCTGGCGGGGCGCCGGGCGTCCCTGGTGCGCCGCCATTGCCGCTTACCGCGCCGCTGCGCTATAATGAAGCGCAGGTTGTGACCAGGGACGTGCGTTCGCACGTCCCTTTTTCAAAGGTCCGATCTGCCGGCCTGACCAGGTGGACTATGCCCAAGTATGTCTCCCCCACCATCGACCAGCTTTTGCAGAAGTTGACTTACCTGGAGGAAGAGGAACGGGACATGGTGCGCCGCGCCTACCAGGTGGCCGAGGTGCAGCACCGGGAACAGCAGCGCAGCTCGGGCGAAGCCTACATCACCCACCCCCTGGCCGTGGCCGACATCCTGGCCGACCTGCACTCAGACGCCGACACCGTGGCCGCCGGGCTGCTGCACGACGTCGTCGAGGACACTGGCTATACGGCCGAGGAAATCGAAGAGCATTTTGGCGGCAGGGTCAGGGACCTGGTCCTCGGCGTCACCAAGCTGTCCAAGCAGACGCGCCGTGAGCTGGAATCCACTGACCACGTCGAGGGCGGCAATGGCTCCTTGCCCCCACGGCCCGAGCGTTCCCGCCAGGACGAATGGGCTGAGAACATGCGCCAGCTTTTCCTCAGCTCGGGCGAGCATCCCCTGATCCTCGTCATCAAGCTTGCGGATCGCCTGCACAACATGCGGACGCTCGCCGCCATCAAGAACGAGGACAAGCGCCGCCGGATCGCCAAGGAGACGATGGATATCTTCGCCCCCGTGGCGAACCGCCTGGGCATGTGGCAGATCAAGTGGGAGCTGGAAGACCTGTGTTTCCGCCACCTGCAGCCGGTGGTCTACCAGCAGCTTCGGGACAAGATCTCGCAGCGCCGGGGCGAGCGGGAACGTTTCATCAAGCAGGTGGTGGAGCAGCTTCAGGCGGACCTGGCCGAGGCGAGCATTTCCGCCGACGTGTCGGGCCGACCCAAGCACATCTACTCGATCTGGCGCAAGATGCAGAAGAAGGGCACGCCTTTCGAGAAGGTCTACGACGTGCACGGCTTCCGCATCATCGTCGAGACCATCCCCGACTGTTACACGGCCCTGGGCATCGTTCACGCCCGTTGGGTGCCCATTCCCGGCGAGTTCGACGACTACATTGCCCGGCCCAAGGAAAACGGCTATCGCTCCCTCCACACGGCGGTCATCGGTCCCGGCGGTACGCACATGGAGGTGCAGATCCGCACGGTGGAGATGCACGAGCTGGCCGAACAGGGCGTGGCCGCGCACTGGCGTTACAAGGAAGGGGGCGCCAAGAAGGTTGACGCCGATTTCACCAACAAGGTCGCCTGGCTGCGCGCCCTGGTCAACTATGAGGAAGAATCCAGCAGCGCTAGCGAGATGATGGAGAACATGCGTGCCGACCTCTTTGGCGACCGCGTGTACGTGTTCACCCCCAAGGGCGACCTGCTGGCCCTGCCCGCAGGCGCCACCCCCATCGACTTCGCCTATCTCATCCACACTGAGGTCGGCCACCGCTGCCGGGGCGCTCGCGTCAACAACCACATGGTGCGGCTCGACTACCAGCTCCGCAACCGCGACCAGGTGGAGATCATCACCGCCAAGAAGGGCGGTCCCAGCCGCGACTGGCTGAACGAGCACCTGGGCTACGTGCGCACCTCGCGGGCGCGCACCAAGATCAAGCAGTGGTTCCGCCGCCAGGACCGTGAGCAGAACATCACCTTCGGCCGCCAGATGCTGGAGCGCCTGCTCAAACAGCTGAGCCTGCGCACGGTCAGCTTCGAGGACGTAGCCAAGGCCTTCGCCTACGACAGCCTGGACGACCTGCTGGCGGCCATCGGCTACGGCGACATCTCTTCGGACCGCCTGGTAGGCAAGCTGATCAGCCTGCAGCCGCCGCCCAGCGACAAGGGCGCCAGCGACTACCTGCCCGAGACGTCATGGCAGGACACCGCCGGCGAGGCCGACAGCATCGCCATCCGCGGGGTCACCGGGCTGGAGGTGCGTCTGGCGCAGTGCTGCCATCCTCTGCCCGGCGAGCCCATCATCGGCTACGTCACTCGGGGCCGCGGGGTGACGGTCCACCGCGCCGACTGTCCCAACGTGATCAATCGCGACGAGCCCGACCGGCTGATCCAGGCCAATTGGGGCCAGGAAACGCCCACCTACGGCGTGCCGATCATGGTCAAGGCCTGGAACCGCTCCGGCCTGCTGCGGGACATCACCAGCATCGTGGCGTCGGAAGGGATCAACATCAGCACCACAACCACGGTCAGCAACGAGAAGGACCCCGTCGCCGTCATCCTCTTCACCCTGCACGTCCGTGACGCCCAGCAGCTCACTCGCCAGCTTGACCGCATCCAGGGTGTGCCCAACGTGTTCGAGGTCGAGCGCCTCCGCTCCGACCGCGGCGCGGTGACGGCGGAGACGCTCAACCCCCAGGGCAAGCCGCAGAAGCAGAAGCGCGGCCCCCGAGGCAAGGACCTCCGGGAGACCGCAGGGGGCGGGCCTCCCGGAAGTCATCATCGCCTTTAAGCCTTCATGCGGGCGCCGCGTTCCTCGGTGGTGAAGATCCAGCCCGCCAGGTCGCCGATGCCGTAGGTGTCGGTGAAGTGGCCGGTGGCCGGGTCGACGAAGACGCGGTAGAACTGCGAGGAGTACTGGCCGGCGTCTGCTTCCAGCTCCTCCTCCGTGATCTGGCGGATCTGCGCCAGGCGACCCTGCCACAAGGCCATGTTCTGCGGCCGCAGGTCCACCCAACCGTCATGGGCATTGCCGGCTTTGCACTGGGGCCCGCGTAGCAGCCGGTCGCCGGCCGGCAGCAGAATGGGGATGCCAATGGAGATGATCTGGGCGCGCAAATGGGCATCCCGGCCGATCTCGGCCGCGCACACCTGGGCCAGGGTCTCCGGGCTCATCGCCAGGGTGCGGGCGATGCTGTCGCCACTGGCGCGCTGCAGCAGATAGGCCTCATAGAGCAGCTTGGACAGGCGCGGTGGGCCCAGCAGCTCAAAGGCGACACTGCGCACGTCATGACTGGTTTCAAGCTGGCGCATGCGCGCCACGGCGCCCTCGCGCAGGATGCCGGCGCGGTAGGTGGGCCCGAGGACGGATTGGTCCAGGGCGCTGATCACGTCGAAGCCGGTATTCCCGCCCTTGATCTCCAGGGCGACGTAGCGGGCGATCTCCTCAGGCGTGACGAATTCCATCTGGTTGAGCGAGGTGATGGTCGAGAACTCGCCCAGGGCGAACAGGCCGTTTTCACCGGTATCGATGTAGACGTTCTCCAGCACGCCTCCCGGAATGGGCACGCCGTAGTCGCCGCGCGGGGCCAGCGCTTCGGCCAGCGGGTAGGCCTGGCTGGGCGGGCAGTCGTAGAGGGGGATGGGCTTGCCGCTGCGGCGGATGGGACCATAGCCGATCTCGGCCCAACCGATGGAGGCGGTCGGCTTGATCTCCTTGATCGCGGGCAGGTCGAAGGAGGTGCGCGCCAGCAGGAAGAGCAGGAGGCTGTGCGCCCCCGCCACCGCCGTTTTGGAGAGCAGCACGGATGAAGGCTTTTCCTCGCCGTGGGTGTAGGGGATGTTCAGCCCCATGCCGCCGGTGCCGCTGGTGCCCACCTTGACGTACACCTTGACGCCCGGCCAGTCTGCCTCGGGCTGGGGCTGCAGCGCCTCCTGCAGAATCTGCATGTGGCGCACGACGTGCGGGATGTACAGCTTGCAGAGGTGCGTCTCTACTGCCTCGCGAAAGTCCGCCGGGCTGGCGCTGTCCGCGGCGGCCAGCAGCTCGCGCGCGCTTTGGTAGAGATTCTGGTAGGCAAAGGCCGTCGCCGTGTTGATGCAGTCCACGATGGCGTGCGGCCGGAACTCGTGCACGATACGAAACAGGGTGGAGTCGTCAAGGATCGCGCGTTTGCGATCGCCCACCATCGGGTCCAGCAGATCGGCCAGCACCGTTCGCCGCCGTTCCGGCTGCGCCAGGATGTCCGACCACGTCAAGTCCTTGCAGTCCCAGCGGACGAAGATGTTGCCCCAACAGGCGCTGACCTGTGTCGGGGGCGTCGCTTCGCGGCGGATCAACTCCGCTGCCCGTTCGGCGCTGGCCTGGTCGATGGAAGCGATGACGATGTGGCCGGGGTGGTCGCGCAGCAGCCGCCGGCAGACCGCCTTGCCGACCATGCCGCCGCCGCCCAACACGAGAATCGTACGTCCTTGTACGTCCATGAACGAACCTCCGCAGTGAGGAAATGAGAATGCCCCTATCGTAGCAGGTCCGTCCGCTTCCCGCCATGACGGGCGTCATGTCGCGTCTGCCTTCCATCCTCGACCGTGCTATAATATCGGTCATGGACGCCAGGAAGGGCGCGGCGCTGGGACGGTTCCCGTGCGCACCGCTGCTTCGGGCGGCCATTTGTTGATCACGCCCCGCCACCTTCTCCAGAGGATTCCCAGCCTGTGTTCAGCCGTTTCCGCCGCGCTCAAGTCACCGCCGAAGAGCAAGAGAAGATCGATCAGAGCCTGGACAAGACCCGCCGGGGCGTCCTGGGCCGCATCGGCTCCATCTTCCAGGTCAGCGAGATCACCGATGAGCTTTGGGAAGAGCTGGAGGAGATCCTGATCATGGGTGACGTCGGCGTGGAGACCTCGATCAAGCTCGTGGAAGCGACGCGCGAGCGCGTCAAGACCGAGGGTGTCAAGCGTACGCAGGACGCCTACCAGCTTCTCAAGGAGGAGATGGTCCGCATCCTAACCGCCGGGGCCGGCAAGCTCGATCTCGACAATCCCAACCGCTTGCTCAGCATTGCCCTCGTCGTCGGCGTCAATGGCTCAGGCAAGACCACCAGCATTGGCAAGCTGGCCAAGTACTACCGCATGCGCGGCCGCCGCGTGGTGCTGGCCGCAGCCGACACTTTCCGCGCCGCCGCCATCGACCAGCTCAAGGTCTGGGGCGAGCGGGCTGGCGTCAGCGTCATCTCCCATGAGCCGGGGGCCGACCCGGGCGCCGTGGTCTACGACGCCATTCGCGCCAGCCAGGAATCGCGCGACGCCGACATCCTCATCATCGACACGGCGGGCCGCCTCCACACCAACTTCAACCTGATGAAGGAGATGGAGAAGATCCGCAACGTGGCCCAGCGGCAGGTACACAAGGCCCCGCACGAAGTGCTGCTGGTGCTCGACGCCACCACCGGCCAGAACGCCATCACCCAGGCGCAGAAGTTCCGGGAGAGCGTGGCCGTGACCGGCGTCATTCTCACCAAGCTGGACAGCACCGCCAAGGGCGGTGTGGTCCTGGCCATCGCCGACCAGCTCGGCGTCCCTGTGCGCTTTGTGGGCACGGGCGAGAAGATCGACGACATGGCCGAGTTCGACCCGTGGGCGTTCGTCGGCGCCCTGCTGGAGCACGACAGCAATTAGCCGCGGCGCATCTGGCGTATTGTCATGTTGAGCGGGTCTTGCGGCCAGCTCACCTTTGCAGCCAAGACCAGCGAAACATCTTACCTATCCACCGCATGCACGGCGCCCAAATCATCATCGCCACCCAACCTTAAGGAAGAGCCATTGTGAGCGAAACGAGAACGTTGTTGGAATCTCTGGAGGCGCGCCTCCAGACAATCAGGGGGCGTCTTTGACTGGCCAGCGCTGCTGGCTGAGCTAGAGACGCTGGACAAACGGGCGGCCGACCCCAACCTGTGGGCCGACCCTAAAGAGGCGCAGGCGACCATGCGCCGCCTGGCCGTACTGCGCGACCAGGTGGATGAGTGGGGGGACCTGACGCGCCGGGTGGCCGACGCCATCGAGCTGGTGGACCTGGCCGAGATGGAGGAGGACGCCGAGACCCTGGAGGTCATGGCCCAGGAGGCGCGGGACCTGGCGGAGCTTGTCGACAAGCGTGAGCTGAAGCTGGCGCTGTCGGGCGAGCACGATGAGGCCGGCGCCATCCTCACCCTGCACGCCGGCGAAGGCGGCACCGAGGCCCAGGACTGGACGCAGATGATGCTACGGATGTACGTACGCTGGGCCGAGCGCCACGGCTTCAAGACTGCCGTTACCGACACGACGCCCGGCGAAGAGGCGGGCCTCAAGACGGTCACGGTCGAGATCGAAGGCGCCTGGGCCTATGGCTACCTGCGCGGCGAAAAAGGCAACCACCGCCTGGTGCGGATCAGTCCCTTTGACTCCAACGCCCGCCGCCATACCTCCTTTGCCAAGGTCGAGGTCATGCCCATCCTCGACGACGACATCGACATCCAGATCCACCCCAACGATGTTCGCATGGATGTGTTCCTGTCGGGCGGCGCCGGGGGCCAGAACGTGCAGAAGAACTCCACGGCTGTCCGCCTGACGCACCTGCCTACCGGCATCGTCGTGAGCTGTCAGAACGAGCGCAGCCAGCTCCAGAACCGCGAGTCGGCCATGCGCGTGCTGCGGGCCAAACTCTACGAAATCGAGCTGGAGAAGCGGCTGGCGCACGAGGCGGCGCTGCGCGGAGTCTATGTCAAGGCGGGCTTTGGCAGCCGCATCCGCAACTACGTCCTGCAGCCCTACCAGCTCGTCAAGGACGAGCGTACCGGCTACGAGACCGGCAACACCGGCGCCGTGCTGGACGGCGACATCGACGGCTTTATCGACGCCTGGCTCAAGATGCAGGTCACCGGGGAGACCTTCGTCAGCGAAGGCACCGACGAGGACTAAGCCCGCGGGATAGGAGCACCATGGCAAAGCGTACTGGCTCGGGACCCAAGTTCATCCAGTACTTCGGTCCCCTGATTGAGGCATTGAAGGAGCTTGGCGGTTCGGGGCGTCCTGATGAAGTGAAAGACAAGATCATCGAGAGGCTCAAGTTATCCGAGTCGGAACTGAGCGAACTCACAGGCAGTGGCGTCCCGCGATTTAGCAACCGAGTTGACTGGGCGCGCTACTATCTCGTAAGCGCTGGCTATATCGATTCGTCGGTGCGGGGTGTGTGGAAGCTTACCGAAAAGGGTCGACAAAGTCCGGAGATCAACCGCGATGAAGCTTTGAGCATCTTCAAGGCTGTCCGCCAGCAGTTGGCAGGAGAGAAACCGACGCCTACCGCTGAGGCCCAAGAGGGAACAGCCGTTGAAGATGATTCCAAGGCAAAGGAGGAGTCTCTTCCGCCCACTGACTACCGCAGCGACTTCCTGAGGCTCCTCAGGGGTCTGCCCGATAGTGGCTTTGAACGTCTTTGCCAACGTCTTCTGCGTGAATCAGGTTTCCAGCGCGTGACTGTGACTGGTCGCAGCGGTGACGGAGGCATCGACGGAATTGGCGTTCTGCAAGTGACACCATTTGTGAGCTTCAAGGTTCTCTTTCAGTGCAAGCGCTATGCCGGCACTGTATCGGCGTCACAGGTTCGCGACTTCCGCGGCGCGATGATGGGCCGAGCCGACAAAGGCATCATCATGACCACCGGTACCTTCTCAAAGGATGCGAGATCAGAATCAGCGAGGGATGGGGTGCCTGCCATCGAGCTTGTGGACGCTGACAAGCTGATCGATCTGTTTGAGTCCCTTGAACTTGGCCTGAAACCGAAAAAGACATTTGTGGTAGACCAGGAGTTCTTCGAGGAGTTCAAGCTCTGATCTGCACGGCTCCAGGACAGGCCTGGCAAAGGGCTGCTGTCACAGCGCGGCAGATGGCAGCGCCGTGACACGTTCACCCAGGAGCAGGATCGTGCCGTCTGCCTGGACGACATCACCCCTGCCCATGCGCTCCCCGCAGTCGCGCTGGATAGCGCAACAGCCCGCTGTCCATGAAACAGACCTTGGGGGACTTCACCAGGCGCTTGCCCAGGTTCACGCAATAGGGCCGCGAGACGACTGCACATAGTGTGCCTGCCAGTGACATGGCGATCGGTTCCAGGCTGCGGGGACATAGGCGCCAGACAAGCCAAGGGTTGCCTGCAAATTTGCCGTGCAACTGCGGATTTGCACCGCTGACAAGCTGGCAGGACGCAATCGCCCGGAAGAACGCTGTCGACGGTGGCGCCGCAGCTAGCCGTTCACTGGCGGCTGCTCGCTGGGCTGCGGCGCCGCCGCACTTGGCGCGGCTCGTCCGTTCACCTTGGCATGGCGCCGCCTGCGCTGCGCCTGGCGCTCAGCCAGCAAATAGCTGCCGGCAACGAACGCTGCCGCGGCCATTTGCAGGCCGACGCCCTCCCAGGTCGCATAGACGCCCAACCACGAGCCCAACCAGCCGGGGAGGGCGAGCGCGGGGATCGGGTGATGGGACAGCCATCCTACCTCCTGCAGCACGTCCACGGCGTGCCCGACCATCACCACCAGGACGGCGGCGAGCAGGACGCCTGTGGCCGTGAGCATCTGCTTGTACGGCAGCCGTGACTGCAGCCGGAACGCCAGGTAGCCCAACACGGCGACGCCTGCCAGCCCTACCACCGCTCCCTGCAGGGCGATCAGGGAGCCGCTTTCCAGCGCCACCGCCTGGACAAACAGCACCGTTTCGAACCCCTCGCGATAGACGCTGGCAAAACCCAGGAGCCCAATCCCCAGCATCTGGCCCGAAACCATGCCGCCAAGCAGTGCTTTCTTACGGGCGTGGAGGCCCGCCGTCCAGTCCTTCCAGTACACGCGGTGTGCGAACCAGTTCGTGACCAACAGCAGCATGGCGATGGCGACGAGGGAAACGATGCCTTCCAGGCGCTCGCCGTAGCTGCTGAGGCCGGCAAGAAGGCGCTGCGACAGCCACCAGGTGAGAAACGTGGCCATGACAGCCGCTGCCGCACCTGCGGCCATGGGACGGCGATAGGCACGGGTGGCGCCCACCAGGCTGGCAACCAGGGCGGCCAGGATCAGCACGGCCTCGAGCCCTTCGCGGAAGACGACAACGGCAGCGGTGGCAGCAGCCGCCAAGGGCGAAGCAGCCGGCTTGCCTTGCTGCTCACGCGCCTCTTCGCTGGTCGTGAATGCCGCCCTGTGTTGGGCAGGGGAGCCTGCGCCCATGTTCCCGATGCTGATAGGGAGTGAAGGTGCAGGGCTTGCCGGTGAAACTGCCGGGGCGCACGCTGCCAAGAAGACAACGCATAGGAGGAGTGCTGTGAGGCGCCAGGTTGTCATGAAAGTTGCGGGAAGTGAGAGCAGGCCATCCTGGGGCCGCCGCCGGCTGTGCGGTAGCTTCATTGAGCCAGGGCGCCGGCAGCGGGCGCCATCGGGCAAGGCCAGAGGGCGACTTGTGAACGCGTCAGGGGAAGTGCTATATTTTTATGATGAAAACCATAATAATTATCGTTGCCATGATTGTCAATAGATGCGAAAAAACTTTGATAATGAACAAAATGATCGATATATGACAAAATGGCAATTTACCCCGTTGTACTCATAGTTTCAACTAGGTGAAAAACCGTTCCATCATGACGCCTCATGTGAAGACGACCCCTACCATGCAGGACTATCTCAAAGCGCTGCTGCGCCTTGAGCGCCAGCAGACTCCGGTCCCTACGTCCGCGTTGGCCGATGCCCTGTCTGTGACGCCGTCGGCGGTGACGGCCATGTCCTGCAAGCTGCACATCTTCGGCATGGTGCGCTATGCAGCCTATTACGGGATGGAACTGACCGAGGCGGGGCGCAGCGAGGCGCTGCGCGTGCTGCGCGCCCACCGCCTGGTGGAGGTCATGATGGTGCAGTGGATGGGTTTCGGCTGGGATGAGGTGGACGATGAGGCCGACCGGCTCGAGCACGTTCTTTCCGCCGCGTTTGTCGACCGGCTCGAAGCCCAGCTTGGCCACCCCTGCTGTTGTCCCCACGGCGACCCCATTCCCCGCGCCGATGGCACCCTGGATCCTGTGGCCGAGCTGCGGCTTATCGACCTGGAGCCGGGCGGCGAACGCCCGATCTTCCGCGTTTCGTCGCGGGACCCGGCCATGCTGCGGTATTTCCGCGAGATCGGATTGACTCCCGGCGCCCGCGTCAAGGTGCTCGCCCTGGCGCCCTTTGACGGCCCGCTTGCCGTCGAGGTGGAGCAGGCCAGGCACGATATCAGCCGCCTGCTGGCCCAGAACGTCTTCGTCTACGCCTGACGGCGGCGCCGGTCTTGAAGGAAAGACCGGCGCCGCCATCCTGACTGAATTAGAACCCTACGCTGGCCGTCTTAATGCCGCGGCTTCTGGGGGTCCTTGACGTCGGGCTGCGGCGCAGGCTTTGGCGGCGCCGGGGTGCCGACGGGACCTGGTGCTGGCTTGCTCATTGGGCTGGTCCTCGTGGTGTGTGGGTTGCAAAACAAAACCCCCACGAGTGGCAGCCCGTGGGGGCAAGACTGGGGGACAGGGATTCGAACCCCAACTAAGTGATCCAGAGTCACCCGTTCTGCCAGTTAAACTATCCCCCAGCAATGAGGGCAAGTATAGCAAAGGCTGCCGTCATGGGCAAGTCGGAAAACCGGCTCCTGCCAAAACGACCACCCCCTACGGCACCAAGGGGATGGCCTGCCGCAGGCGGGCCACGGCGCGCTCGCGGCCAATCGCCTCTACGGTCACGAACAGCGGCGGCGCCACCTTCTTGCCTGTCACGGCCACGCGGATGGCGCTGAACAACTGCCCCGGCTTCAGGCCCAGCTCATCGGCCAGGCCGCGCAGCGCCTCTTCGATAGCAGCCTCACTCCAGACGGGCAGCGCCTCCAGGACAGTCGCGGTGCGCTCCAGCCCCGTCCGAACCTGGGCGCCGGTGGTCTTGGCTGGCACCAGCTCGGCTGGATCGGCCATGGGCACCACGTCGACATAAAGATAATCGACGAACTCCGCCGCTTCGGTCAGGGTCTTGATGCGCTCCTGGACGAAGGGGATCAGCAGCCGCAGGCCGTGATCCGCCCGCAGCGCCTCTTCGGGCACGCTTAGCTGGCGGCTCAGAAAGGGGACCAAACGCGCATGGAGATCGTCGGGCGCAAGCTGGCGGATGTACACCCCGTTCATCCAGATCAGCTTCTCGGCGGGAAAGGCGCCCGGCGAGGCCTGGATGCTCGACAGGTCGAAGGCCGTCAAGGCCGTCTCCAGGTCGTAGATCTCAGTGGAGCCGTCCAGCGCCCAGCCGATGCCGCAGAGGAAATTGAGCATCGCTTCCGGCAGGTAGCCCTGCTCGCGGTAGCTGTGGATGTAGACCGGGATGACGGTGCCGTCCGGGCGGATGATCTCCCGTTTGGACATCTTGCCCTGGCCGTTGGGGTTGAGGATGACGGGCAGGTGCGCCCACACCGGCGGCTCCCAGTCGAAGGCAGCGTAGAGGTGCCAGTGCAGCGGCACCGAGGAAAGCCACTCATCGCCGCGCATGATGTGCGTGATCTGCATGAAGCGGTCGTCGACGACGTTGGCCAGGTGATAGGTCGGCCAACCGTCTGACTTCAGCAACACGGCGTCTTGGATCTTGTCGTTGGCGAAGGTGATGTCCCCCCGAATCATGTCGTGGAACGTCACCTGGCCCGTCTGTGGCACCGCCAGGCGGATCACGTAGGGCAGGCCTGCTGCCTCGCGGCTGGCGCGCTCCGCCGGCGTCAGATGGCGGCAGCGGCGGTCGTAGCCGGGATCTTCCTTGCGGGCCATCTGTTCCTGGCGCATCTGCTCCAACTCGGCGGGGGTGCAGTAGCAGCGGTAGGCATGCCCCTGCTCCACCAGCCAGTCCGCCCAGTGGCGGTAGAGCTCCAGCCGCTCCGACTGGAAGTAAGGACCGTAGGCGCCGTCGGCCTCCGGGCCTTCGTCCCACTGCAGGCCCAACCAGCGCAAGCTAGCGAACATGTCGGCCAGTGAGCCGGGATGGAGGCGAGTGCGGTCGGTGTCCTCAATGCGCAGGATGAACTGCCCGCCCGTGTGGCGGGCGTAGAGCCAGTTGAACAGCGCCGTGCGGGCGCTGCCGATGTGCAGGTAGCCGGTAGGGCTGGGGGCGAAGCGGACGCGGGCGGGGGTGGGCATAAGGTTCGCGCCGGAGCGCGGAGGTTGGGAGTGCGGCGCCTGCTGCCAGGCGTGCCCTGGGGGCGCCGGGAGGTCGGTCATTGCAGTGCCGCCATGCTATCATACGTGAACGCGAAGGCTCAATATCACGGGCTTTCGCGGTCAATACAGTGCTGGCAGGAGGCAACGCCGATGACTGGACATCCATCACTCACGAGCGAGCTCCTTTCCTGGCTGCTGGAGGCGGAATCGCCGGGGGTGCGATACCTGGCGCTGCGCGACCTGGTTGGACTCGGTCCCGAGGAGCCTGAGCTGCGCCGCGCCTGCCGAGAGGCCCACGACAAGGGACCGCTTGCCGACGTCCTTGCGGCGATGGACGCCGCCGGTTACTGGGTGGAGCCTGGGCCAGGCTACCTCCCCAAGTATCGCTCCACCGTGTGGGCGGTCATCCTGTTGGCTCAGTTGGGGGGCCGCCTTGACCATGACGAGCGCATTGGCCGCGCCTGCCGCTACGTGCTGGACCATGCCCTCACGGCAGGTGGGCACTTCTCAATGTCGGGCGCGCCCTCCGGCACGATCGACTGCCTCCAGGGCAATCTGTGCTGGGCGTTGGTGACATTGGGCTGCGACGACCCGCGGCTTGTATCCGCCTATGCGTGGATGGCGCGCAGCGTGACCGGCGAGGGGGTGGCATCGTCTGAGGAGCGCCAGGCGCCGCTGCGCTACTATGCGGGGAAATGCGGACCGCAGTTTGCTTGCGGCGCCAATGACAAGCTGCCCTGCGCCTGGGGCGCGGCCAAGGTCATGTTGGCGTTCAGCGTTTGGCCGGCAGAACGGCGCACGCCCTTGATCGCCAACGCCATCGACCAGGGGGTGGGCTTTCTCTTCGGCGTTGATCCGGCGACCGCCGCTTACCCCACCGGCTACAGTGAAAAGCCCAGCCAGAACTGGTGGAAGTTCGGCTTCCCGGTCTTCTATGTGACTGACCTGCTGCAGGTCGTGGAGGCCCTGGTCGCCCTGGGTTATGGCCGTGACCCGCGGCTGGCGAACGCGCTGGCGCTTGTGCGGCAGAAACAGGACGCCCAGGGGCGATGGCCCCTGGAATATGACTACAGCGGCAAGACCTGGGTGGTGTTCGGGACCAAGAAGCAGCCCAATAAGTGGGTCACTCTGCGTGCTCTGCGAGTGCTGGCGGCCGCTGCCTGACCGAGCGCAGCCTTGCCCTGCGGAACCGGTTCCGCGCCTTTCGCACGTAGAATGGAGTGCTGCCGTGACCGGGTGTATACTCCGGGGGCCATGCTTCCAGGATGTTGCCGGCGCCTGCATGGCGATCCCGCACCCATCACAGCCAACGAAAGGTGAACAAGATGACAGAGGTCGTTCTTCGCGAGGCGAAGCCCGCTGACCGCGATGCCATCCTGGAGGTAACGCTGGCGGCTTACCAGCAGTACGCCGCCGTGATGCCGCCCGTGCATTGGCAGCTTTACCGCCAGGATATCGTGGCAACGCTCGCTGATGTGACCCCGGCACTGCAGATCGTGGCCGAGCAGAATGGGGCAGTGGTGGGGGCGGCGCTGCTGTATCCAGGGGACATGGAGGCTTCCACCCCGAACGGAGCGCCGGTGACCCTGGCTTCGCCCGAGCTGCGTCTGCTGGCTGTGGCGCCCGCGGCGCGAGGCCACGGGATTGGCGCCGCCATCGTGGCTGACTGCATTGCCCGCGCGCGTGCTTCTGGCGCCGCCGAGTTGACCCTGCACACGACGGACATGATGTCTGTGGCACTGCGGATGTATGAAAGGATGGGCTTCGTGCACGCCCCGGAGCTCGACTTCCATCCGGCGCCAGGCGTCACCGTCAAGGGCTACCGGCTTTCTCTCGTCGCGATGGGGTCATCCGCTGCTGCGACAGAGGCGGACGCGTCACGACCCCTCATGATCCTGATAGCCGGCCCCTACCGGTCAGGGACAAATGACGACCCGGAGTTGATTGCGGCGAATGTAGAGGCAATGAATGAGATGGCCTTGCGCGTGTTTCGCGCCGGGCATCTGCCCGTGCTTGGCGAGTGGTTTGCGCTGCCCCTGATCGAGACTGCCGGGTCACGCCGCATCGGCGATGAGACCTTCAACGAGATCTTTCATCCCGTTGCCCGCCGGCTGGTGGCGCACTGTGATGCCTGCCTGCGCATCGGCGGCGCCTCCAAAGGGGCCGATGAGATGGTGGCTTTGGCGAGGGACCACGGTAAGATGGTGTTCACGCGCTTTGAGGACATTCCCAGATGAGCTGTGGAGAAGGAGGTTGGCATGGCCAAGCAGACGAGAAGTGACAAGCCTTCACCGACCCGGTCACGGTGGCTGCTGTTGATCCCGGCTTTGTTCGCGCTGGCAGCGGTGGTCGCCGTGGCCGGCCTCGCCTCTGCGATCCAGGTTGAGAACCATGACGCCTTCTGCGCTTCGTGCCACACGGAGCCCGAGAGCGAGTATTACCAGCGGTCGCTGTCGGCACCTGTCGATCTCGCCTCAGCTCACACGGCCAAGGATGTCGCCTGTATCCAGTGCCACAGTGGGCCGGGCACAGGCGGGCGCTTGCAGGCGATCTCCTCTGTGGCGGCGCCGGACCTGTTCGCCTATCTTGGCGGGAAGTACCGCAAGCCGGCTGTCGTCACCGTTCCCATCGGCGATGATCACTGCCTGAAGTGCCATGCCGAAGTGACTAGCCGTCAGGATTTCAATAATCACTTCCATGCGTTCCTTCCGCGCTGGCAGGCGCAGGCGCCGCAGGAGGCCGCCACATGTATCGACTGCCACCAGGCGCACGTCACCGGCGGCCTGCGCGATGTGGCTTTTCTGGAGGAGACCCACACAGTGGCAGTGTGCCAGCACTGTCATGCGAGCATCCGCGAAGAGTGAAAATCGCAAGATAAGGCGCTGCGCGCGCACCTTGTCTGCCGTGTTGCTTTCTGTAACAAAACGTGTAAGAATTAGCGGCGATGGCAACCGTCATCCGCTTTGTGCCACCCGAGAGGCTTCCGCTGCGCGAGTGATTCCGGGTGCAGGTACTGAAAGCTGCAACACTTCTCACTGCTTCAGGCATCTGGCCGTCCAGGCACAGTGCACTCGCCCCGAGGCATCTCAATCAGGTCGGAGAGTTATGGAAAACAAACTGTATGTCGGCAACTTGTCCTACACGACGACGGAAGTCCAACTGCAAAAGCTGTTCGAGCAGGCCGGCACCGTCAAGTCCGTGGCGCTGATCAAGGATCGCGAAACGGGTCGTTCCAAGGGCTTTGCCTTTGTAGAGATGGAGACACAGGCGGAGGCGCAGAAAGCCATCAGCATGTTCCACGGCAAGCAGTACGACAATCGCGCCCTCACCGTCAACATCGCCCGTCCTCGGGAAGAGCGCCCGGCATCGGGTGGCGGCGGTGGTGGTGGTTACGATCGGCGGCGCGGCGGCAGCTCTGGCGGCGGTCGCAGTTCCCGTGACCGCGGAGATCGCCGCGACTCCTGGTAGAGCGCATCCGGCCTGGGCTTGAGCGTACAGCGCCCGGCTTGGGTTGGAAGTAGTAGATCGAGAGGCGCACTTGTGCGGTGCGCTTCTCGGGACATCTCTCGCTTTGCTTTGTCCTACCCGGACAGATGCGTTTCTCACATCTGTCCGGGTTTGTCCGCGCTCTTTTGGCGAGCCGGCTCTGGTGTTCCACTTATCAACTTTGATGAGGTTGTCATGAAGGTAAAACATCGCCGTTTCGGCCTTCTCCAGGCGCAGCCATTTCGGTTTGCCTGGGCTTCGGTTCCGGTCTTGACCCCTCAGCCGGCGGGTCGGGGGCCTACGATCCTGATGGCCACAAGTGGTTCCGGTGACGAGCCAACGGTGCGCGTTGAACGCCGGCGCCGGCCTACGACAGCCCCGGAGCAGCGGGAACGTGCCGAGGCGCCTGAGCGCCAGCGCGAGCAGGGTAGCGCCCCCCCGCCATCGTCGGGTGGCCCGGGCGGAGGGGGCGGCCACCAACCCAGCCCTTCCGGCGGCATGCCTCGCTCGCCCGTGATGGGCGGCGGCG
The DNA here is from genome assembly GCA_029782215.1 of Chloroflexota bacterium. Taxonomy (GTDB): domain Bacteria; phylum Chloroflexota; class Anaerolineae; order J102; family J102; genus SSF26. The sequence continues at coordinate 261,083 of JAKOVD010000032.1, read as the reverse complement.
CCCTGCTCGTCCTGATTCTCTGTCTTGCAGTCTACTACCTGTTTGGCGGGGGGGGCGGTTCTGACAACAGCAACAACGAGCAGGAGCAGCCCACGGCAGAGACGAGCCAGGCCGTAGTCACGCGGGCGCCGACGCGGGTGGTGACGCGGTCGGCGGTGGCTACGAAGGCTCCGGAGGCCACCACCGCGGCGGCCAAAGCCACGGCGACCCCCCGGCCCCGAGCGACGGCGCAGCCCACACAAGCTCCGGCGGCCAATGCCGCCGCCGCAACGACCGGCAAAGAGCCCAAGTGGCTGATCATGATGTACCAGGATGCCGACGATAAGGTGCTGGAACAGGACATCATGGTTGATGCCAATGAGGCTGAGCGAGCGGGGTCTGATCCCAACATCCAGATTGTCAGCCAGATCGACCGCTACCGGGCAGGCTACAACGGGGATGGTAACTGGACCTCGACAAAGCGCTTTTACATCACCCGCGACCGGGATCTGAACCGCCTGGGCTCGAAAGAAGTCGCGGACCTTGGCGAAGTGAATATGGCCGATGGCAACACGCTGGTGGATTTTGTCACCTGGGCCATGCAGACCTATCCCGCCGATAAGTATGTTCTGATTCTGTCTGACCACGGCATGGGTTGGCCCGGAGGCTACAGCGACGCCACGTCTGCTAACAGCCCCGGCGATCGCCGCATCCCCCTCACCACCCGCACCGGTGACATGCTGTTCCTCAATGAGCTGGACCAGGCCCTGGGGAAGATTCGCGCCCAGACAGGTCTCGACAAGTTCGAGCTCATCGGCTTCGATGCCTGCCTGATGTCTCACCTGGAGGTGTACAGCGCCATAGCGCCTCATGCCCGCTATGCGGTCGCCTCACAGGAGACCGAGCCGGCGCTCGGTTGGGCCTACACCAAGTTCCTGGACACGTTGGAGGCGAATCCCAATGTGACCGGCGCCGATCTGGGCCGTGCGATCGTTGATAGCTACATCCAGGATGACCAACGTATCGTCGACGACCAGGCCAGGGCTGATTTTGCCGGCCAGGGCAGGTCGTTTGGCGTGCCTTCGGCCAACGATCTCGCCCAGGAGATGGAGCAGAGCGTTACGCTCACAGCCGTTGACCTCGGCGCCCTTCCCAACCTCCTGGGCAGCGTCGATGACCTCACGGCAGCCATGCAGCAGGTCGACCAGCGCGCCGTAGCCAAGGCGCGCAGCAATGCCCAGAACTACACCAGCATCTTTGGCAGCAACGTGCCGCCATCGTACGTGGACCTGGGCAACTTCGCCGGCATGCTCAAGCGGGCTGCCAACAACAACGCCATTGGCGCCGCCGCCGACAAGGTGCAGGCGGCCATTGCCGGGTTCGTCGTGGCCGAAAAGCATGGTCCCGACAAACCTGGCTCCCAGGGCGTCTCCGTCTACTTCCCCAACTCCGAGCTCTATCGCAATCCCTACTCCGGCCCACAGTCCTACACCACGATTGCCGATCGTTTCGCGGGGGAGTCATCCTGGGATGATTTCCTGGCCTTTCACTACACGGGCAAGCGCTTTGACCCCCAGAAGACCACCGCGGCCGTTCCTGCTCGGGGCGAGACGCTGCGGTCCCCTGCCAGCGGCGGCATCACGGTCACACCTATCAAGCTTTCCAGCAAGATCGCTGAACCCGGCCAGCCTGTGCTGATGAGCACAGACATCAGCGGTGAGAATCTCGGCTATGTCAAGCTGTTGGTGGGCTATTACGATCAAGCCGCCAATTCCATCAACCTCATTGACACCGATTACTTGCAGAGTGCGGAGACGCGCGAGGTCGACGGCGTGTACTATCCGGTCTGGCCGGCCACCGCCTTCCATATGGAGTTTGAATGGGAGCCCATTGTCACCGCCATCAGCGATGGCAAGACGTCAGCCGTGGCGCTCTTCCAGCCTGAGAGCTATGGCAAGTCCCGGGATGAGGCGACCTACACGGTCGACGGGACCTATACCTATGCGGATGGGGGCGATACTCGCCCCGCGCGCATGTACTTCCGCGGCGGCGTCATGCAGCAGGTCTTTGGTTTCACCGGGGATGGCACGGCAGGGGCCCCACGCGAGATCCTGCCTTCACCGGGCGACACCTTCACCGTCTCTGAAACCTGGCTCGACCTCGACGCCCAGGGCAACGTCAAACAGACAGCCACGCAAAAGGGCAAGACCCTAACCTTCGGCGACCAGCCTTTCCAGTGGAAAGAGATGGACGCCGCCGCCGGGCGCTACATCGTGGGGTTCCTGGTCGAGGACCTGGATGGTAAGGCAACGCCTGCCTATTCGCAGATCACCGTTCGCTAAACGTCCGCCTGCCTGACCGCAGTGAAAGTCGCTTCCGGTGGTCGGCCATCACAGGCCAGCCACCGGAAGCCTTCCTGAAGAGATCAGCCTTGCTCCAGGCCTGCCTGCACCAGCTCGCTGACAAGCTGAGGGTTGGCCTTGCCGCCCGTCGAGCGCATCACCTGGCCGACGAAAAAGCCCAGCATCCCTGTCTTTCCGGCACGGTAGGCGGCAACTTTGTCGGGATAGGCTGCCAGGACCTCGGCGATGACCGGGGCCAGGCTATCGGCATCGGCGATCTGCTGCAAGCCCCTGGTCTGGACCACGGCACGGGGATCACTCCCTGACCGCAGCATCTCCGCCAGGACTTCACGTCCGGCGGGCGCTGTGATGGCGCCCGTCTCGACGAGGATAACGAGCTGGCCAAAGGCGCCACCGTCGAAAGGCAGCGCCGTCACACTGCGGCCCTTGATCTCACCTGCCAGCACGTTGCAGGTCCAGTTGGCCACCGCACGGGCGCCGGCGCCTGCGGCCAGCGCTTCGTCGAAGAAGCGCACCAGGGCCGCATCACTGCTGAGCACTGCGGCGTCAGCGGCCGCAAGTCCCAGCTCGCCCGTGAAGCGGTCGTAGGCAGCGGCCAGGTCGGGCGCGGCAGGGCGGGTGAAGGGCTTTGCTTCCGCCGGTGAGGGCGTCTGGCCGCCGGGGGCGTTCTGAGGACGCGGCGCCAGCTCCGCCTTGGGCGCCGTCCTGGTGACAGCAGGTTCCGCCTGCCGGGACCACGAATCGCGCAGGGCGACGATGCGGTTGAAGACCAGCGCGTCAGGTTTGGAGTCGACGGGATCACGCCAGAAGTAGCCCAGGCGTTCGAACTGGTAGGGCAGATCCGGCGCGTCCATCTGTACGCTGGGCTCAACCAGGGCGCCGCGCACGATCTCCACAGAGCGCGGGTTGAGGTAGTCCTTGAAGGTCTTGCCTTCCTCTCCCTCGTCCGGGTTGGGCGCCGTGAACAGGCGGTCGTACAACCGCACCTCACAGGGTACGGCGTGGGCAGCCGACACCCAATGAATCGTCCCCTTCACCTTGCGCCCCTGCGGATTGGCGCCGAGGGTGCCGGCATCGTAGGTGCATCGCAGCTCGACCACTTCGCCTTTGGCATCCTTGATGACCTCATCACAGCGGATGACAAAGGCATGGCGCAGGCGCACCTCCTGGCCGGGTGCCAGGCGATGGAATCCCGGCGGCGGCGTTTCGGCGAAGTCGTCGCGGTCGATGAACAGCTCCCGCCCGAAGGCAAGGCGGCGTGAGCCTTCATTCGGCACGTCGTGCGGCCAATAGGGCGCCTCCATCTCCTCCACCTGGTCTGCCGGATAGTTGGTCAGGACAACCTTGAGCGGGTGCAGGACGCAGAGCACGCGCGGGGCGCGGTAGTTCAGATCGTCGCGCACGCAGTGCTCCAGCAGCTCGAACTCGACGCGGCTGTTCACCCGGGCCACGCCGACGCGCTCGGCCAGGTTGCGAATCGCCGCAGGCGAGTAGCCACGGCGGCGCATCGCCGAGATCGTGGGCAGACGCGGATCATCCCAACCGGTGGCATAGCCCTCTTCGACAAGCTGAAGCAGCTTGCGCTTGCTCATCACCGTATAGTCGAGATTCAGCCGGGCAAACTCGTACTGGTGTGGCCGCCGTGTCGTGAAGCCGAGGTTCTCCAGGAACCAATCGTACAGCTCCCGGTTGTTCTCGAACTCCAGGGTGCAGATCGAGTGGGTGACGCCTTCGATGGCGTCGGATTGGCCGTGCGCCCAATCGTACATGGGGTAGAGGCACCAGTCATCGCCCCGACGATAGTGGCTCACGTGGCGAATGCGGTACATCAGGGGGTCGCGCATCTTCATGTTCGGATGCGCCATGTCGATCTTGGCCCGGAGCACGCGCTCGCCGTCTTTGAACTCGCCCTTGCGCATGCGTTCAAAGAGGTCGAGGTTGTCGGCTACCGAACGCTGCCGAAACGGGCTTTCCTTGCCCGGCTGCAGAACCGAGCCGCGATACTCTTTGATCTGTTCGTCGCTCAGGTCGTCCACATAGGCCTTCCCGGCTTTGATAAGCTGGACGGCCCAGTCGTAGAGCTGCTCGTAGTAGTCTGAGGCAAAGTAAAGGTGCGGACCCCAGTCAAAGCCAAGCCAGCGGACGTCACGCATGGCGGCCTCGACATACTCCATGTCCTCGGTCTCGGGGTTGGTGTCATCGAAACGCAGGTGACACCGTCCCCCGTACTCCTGTGGCAGGCCGAAATTCAGGCAGATGGATTTGGCGTGGCCGATGTGAAGATAACCGTTCGGTTCCGGCGGAAAGCGCGTGACCACTCCATCGGGGTAAGCGCCCTTCCGCATGTCTTCTGCCACTCGCTCACGGATGAAGTCGAGCGGTTCTCTCTCGTTGTTGGGCGAGGATGTGTTCATGATGATTCCAGTATGGAGTGCATGGGGTCCCGCACAAGCGGAAGGCCTGAAAGAGAGCTAACTATAGTCGGCTTTCTTCTTGCGCATGGCAACACTCTGTGCGATGCCGACAAACAGAAAAAGGGATAACATGGCGTTGCCGCCGTAGCTGATAAAGGGGAGCGGCAGACCGGTGACAGGCACCAGGGCCATGTTCATGCCCACGTTGATCACCGTCTGGAAGAGGATGACACCGGCGACTGCGGTTACCAGCAGCCGTCCAAAGGGGTCGCGGGACTGTCCGGCAATTCGCCACAGCCGCATGATGACGAAGAAGAGCAGTAGGATGAGCAGCACGGCGCCGACGAAACCCAGTTCTTCGGCGACCACGGAGAAGATGAAGTCCGTGTGGCGAACGCGCAGGAAGTGAAGCTGGCTTTGCGTGCCCTCTCCGAAGCCCTTGCCCAGCAGGCCGCCCGAGCCGACGCTGACCAGCGCCTGTTTGACGTTGAAGTAGCTGTCCGGGTCGGAGGTCGGATCCAGGAAGATCCGGAGACGCGTGCGTTGGTGGCCCTGCAGCACGCTCCAGAACATCGGGGCGGCCGCGGCAAAGGCTATGGCGCCCAGCAGGAGATGCCAAAGACGCAGGCCGGCGGCAATCAGGATGAAACCCACCTCGACCGCCAGCACGACCGCCGTGCCCAGGTCGGGCTCGACGTAGACCAGCACCAGGAGCGGCGCGGCAATGGCCAGCGCGATCAGGACGGTGGACAGGCGGTTCATGCTCTCGATGTGGTCGGCCAGGTACTTGGCCAGCGCCAGCGCCAGTGCCACCTTGGCCAATTCGGACGGCTGGATGGGGAAAAGCCCGAAGACCTCGATCCAGCTCTTGGCGCCGAAGATGCGCTGCCCCAACAGGCCGACCAAGGCCAATAGAGCGATGACGATGAAGTAGATCGGGATCGTCAGCGTGCCCAGGACGTGGTAGTCAGATGCCGCCAGCAGGAAGAGCAGGATGATCCCCGCCAGCAGATACCAGATCTGGCGCTGGGGGTAGTTCACCAGCTCAGGATCTCCTTTGACGGCGCTGGAAATCATGGCAATGCCGAAGATGCTCAACAGCAGGACTGCCGCCAGTAGCAGCCAGTCAAAACTGCGCCAGCTTCGCGGGATGGTCATGGCGCCGGAGCCTCCAATTGGTCGAGCACCGAATGGCTGCCCGCAGCGGCATCGCGCTTCTTGAGATCGAAGTAGGTGCGCAGGATCTCCTGGGCAATCGGCACCGCGACCGCAGAACCCTCGCCGCCGTTGTAGACAAAGACGGTCACGGCGATTTCGGGCGCTTCGTAGGGGGCGAAGGCTGTGAACCAGGCATGGGTAGGCAAATTGCCCTTGTCATCGCGCGGGATGTCTGGGTCGAAAAACTCCGCCGTGCCGGTCTTTCCCGCCACAGTCACACCGGGGACGGCAGCATTGCGCGCTGTGCCGTGCGACCAATTGACGGCCATCCACATGCCCTCGCGGACGTAGGCAAGATTCTTATCGGTGACGCCGACGTCACGGCGTAGGTCGGGTGGCTTAAGCTCGACCAGATGGTTGTTGGCGTCGGTGACGGCGGCGACCAACTGCGGACGGTAGAGCTTGCCGCCGTTGGCGACTGCCGCGGTCATCATCGTGAGCTGTAGCGGGGTGACCAACACGTCGCCCTGCCCGATGGCCATATTGTACGTATCACCGGTGACCCAGCGCTCGCCCTTAGTGACGCGCTTCCATTTGTCGGTCGGAATCAGCCCCGTGCTTTCGCCAGGAAGATCGATGCCCGTGAGCTCGCCGAATCCATACCGCCGCGCGTAATCGGCCAAGCGTTCAACGCCAAGACCTTCGAAGTTGTTGGCGTACCAACCGCCACCCAACTTGTAGAAGAAGACGTCACACGATTCGCCCAGGGCCTCGCGGACGTTGATGTCGCCATGAGCGCCGCCCAGCTTGTAGATCCAGCACACGAAAGGCTGCGCCAGGTTGGGGTCGTTGGGGAAATTGCGGTTGGGGAGGTAGATGATGCCTGGATCGCTCAGCAGGGTATTCGGCGAGATGACCTTCTCCTGCAAGCCTGCCGATGCCGCCACCATCTTGAACGTCGAACCTGGCGCGTAGATGCCGCCGATCGCATGGTTGAGCAGGGGCTCGCCCTTGGCGTCGGCGATGGACTTGTACTCCTCAGGAGTGATGCCGTCGGCGAAGACGTTGTTGTCGTAGGTTGGCAGGCTTACCATGCCCCGGATCTGGCCGTTGCGCGGGTCCAGAGCGATCGCCACGGCGCTCTCACTCCGCTTCGGGTCGATGCCCCGCACCAGAGCGTCACGCATCGCCTCCTGCAGCTCCAGGTCCAGGCTCAGGATCAGATTCTGCCCTGGCTGGGGGGGCGTCACCTCGCCGATGACGTTGCGCTCGCGACCGTTGACATCCACCTCGATGACGCGGCGCCCCGGCTGGCCGCGCAGGGCGTCTTCAAACGTGAATTCCAGGCCGGACCAACCCACCCACGCATCAGGCTCGTAGTTCTTCTCCTCGTAGAGGGTCTGGGCCTCTTCGGGGATCGGCCCCATGTAGCCGATGATGTCGCCCGTGGTGGCTCCGGACGGATACGATCGCGTTGAGCGCAGCATCAGCTCAATGCCTTGTAGCTGGTACCGCTGCTCTTCGATGTGCATGGCCACCGCCGAAGGCAGATTCTCGGCAATGACCACCGGCTGGAAGGCGCTGCCCAGCTCGCGCTGGTTGACCAGGCTGTCGATCTCGTCGACGGTCAGCAAGTGCGGCGCCGGTGGAATGTCCTTGCCCACGAAGTAGGGAGCAGACAGCGCCGCAGGATGTGTCCCGGAAAGCGGTTTTGTCGGCGTCAGCGCCACAGAGGCGGTCATCCCTTCCGTGATCGTGATGGCGGCTGTGCCACCGGGGAGTGGCGTAGGCAGTTTCAGCCGGCCTGCGTCATACTCGACCAGGGCTTCTTCGATCACCTCATTGACGTGGGCGTAGATCGCTCGCCGCTTGGCAGAGGCTACCTTCGGGTCTGGGTCATCGGGCAAATTGGCGGGCACCACCGCCACATTGAAGCGGGCCGTGTTGCGGGCCAGGATACGGCCATCACGGTCGTAAATGACACCGCGTTCGCCTTCGGTAAGCACGGTGCGCACGCGATTGCGCATGGCGCTAAGCTGGTAGTTGGCCCCCTGGACGAACTGCATCAGCGCCAGTTGGGCAATCAGGGCCGCAAAGACGACGACGGTCAGGACACGCAGAACGAGAATGCGTGTTGTGGAGTCGGAGCGACGGGAGGACGACATGGTAGCAGGAAGGGTACGGCTGCGGTTAGCTCAGATGCAGGACCCGACGTTCGCGCAGGTATTCGGTCGGAAGGTACATCAGCAGCATGAGCACGCCATTGAGGAGGGCGCTTGGCAGGATGACGCGCAGCACCGTGGCCGTCCACGGCAGGTTCCAGCCGAGCAGAGCGAGTTCAACTGCGGTGATCAGTCCGGCAACGATCGTGGCAATGAAGGCCATAAACAGCGGCCAACCCAGGCGCGCGCCGAAGAGGGTCCTTTCACCGATACCTGCCAGGTAGACGACGGCGGCGAAGGGCAGAATCGAGGTGCCGATCGGGAAGCCCGAGGCGGCATCGTAGAAGGGAGCGATGATCAGGGCTGGGATCAGGGCGCTCTCGCGACCGAACTCGATGGTGAGCAGGGCAAGGCCGACCAACACAACGTCGGGATGGCCGCCTGCCAACGAGAAAGGCTGCATGAGGGTGGCCTGAATGGCTACCAGTACGAGGGCGAGCGGCAGGATAACGAGTAGAGCTGACACGGGAGGCCGGTTAACGGGAAGGTGTGGGGACGACGTCGTTGGCCTGCGCACTGCCTGTTGCCGGCGTAGAGGCCGGCGTCACAGTGGCAGCAGGCGCGGTGGTTGCAGCGCCAAGTGTAGTATCAGGCTGGAAGTTGGTGATGACAAGCACGAGCTCGAGCCTGCTGAAGTCAACAGTGGGGCGGATCACGGCTTGCTGGAACATGCGGTCGTCGTTCTTGAGCACGTCAACCACCTGCCCAACCACCAGGCCCTTGGGAAACGCGCCCCCCAGGCCCGACGTCATCACGATTTCACCCACGCTGATGTCGATATCAGGAGGGATGAAGTTCATCAGGGGAAGCTGTCCCGGTCGTCCGGTCAGGCTGCCGGGCGCCCGCGAGGCCTGTGTCATGACGTTGATTGAGCTGTTGGGGTCGGTGAGCAGGAGAACCTCGCTGCTCTGGGGATAGACATGGACGATCCGGCCCACGAAGCCGCGGTCCGTCACGACCGGCATCCCGCGCTGGATGCCGTGCTGCTCGCCCAAGTCGATCTGGATGATATCGCTGTAGGCGCTGGCGCTGTCGCCGATGACACGTGCCACCACCTGGCCCCCACGGAAGTCATAGGTGGGGTTGGTCTGCGCAAAGCTGAAGAAGGAACGCAGTTTCTCGTTCTCGGTCACGACCTCGGAGAGCTGCAGGTTCTCGACGGTCAACCGTTCAACCAGAGCCTCCAATTCATTGTTGCGCTGGCGCAGGGTGCGGAGGTCACGAGCTGTGCTGACGACCTCACCGGCGGCCGTGCGCACCTCGGCGAACAAGGTCGTGAGGGGGGCCATCGACGTATGGATGACGTTGTCGACCGGCGACAGGAAGCCCATAGTGTCAAGCACCATGATCGCAAACGCCCCCACAATCACTGCGAGCAGGATGAGAGGGCGTAGACGAAGACGGCGCATGTTTTTGGGGGGGCCGGTCTGGCCGGCCGGAGTATGACAAAGACCAACGACGCAGGAGGAGACGCCCTACCAGGCGGCGCTAACGCCGCCTGTCAATGCAGGGTGCTGCCCCGGTCCATGCTGGCCAGGACTTTGCGTAGGACATCGATATTCTCAAGCACTGCTTCGGCGCCCTTGGCGACACAACTCATGGCCTCAGTGGCGACGTAGACCTTCATGCGGCTTTCGTCGTTCAGGCGCTCGGCCAGGCCGCGCAGAAGGGCGCCGCCGCCGGCCAGGGCGATGCCGTCTGACATCAGGTCGGCGATCAGCTCGGGCGGGGTCTCGTCAAGGGCGCTCTTTACCGTATCCACGATGATGTTGACAGAATTGCTCAGCGCCTCTCGGATCTCGACTGAACTGACCTCTACCTCCTCGGGAAGCCCTGTGATGAGGTTGCGGCCGCGCAGCGGGAAGAGAATCTCTTCAGACAAGGGATAGGCAGAGCCGGCGGCGATCTTCGCTTGTTCGGCCATGCGCTCACCGATGAGCAGATTGTATTTCTGTTTGGCGTAATTGATGATATCTTCGTCCATCTCGTCGCCGGCGACGCGCACGGAACGCGAGACGACGATGCCCCCGAGCGAGATGACGGCCACCTCGGTGGTGCCGCCACCGATGTCGACGATCATGCTGCCCTTGGCGCTCGTGACGTCCAGGCCGGCGCCAAGGGCAGCCGCCATGGGCTCTTCAATCAGGTAGGCTTCGCGGGCGCCGGCGTTCATAGTGGCGTCAAACACGGCGCGCTTCTCCACCTCGGTGACACCTGAGGGCAAGCCCACGACGACACGGGGGCGGGGCACGATCATGAAGACCTTGTCGTGCACCTTGCTGATGAAGTACTCCAGCATTTTCTCTGTGACATCGAAGTCAGAGATCACGCCATCGCGCAGGGGCCGGATGGCGACGATGTTGGCGGGCGTGCGCCCAACCATTTCTTTGGCCTCGCTGCCGATGGCGAGAACCTTCTTGCTCTTTTGCTCGATGGCCACAACCGAGGGCTCATTGATGACGATGCCGCGGCCGCGTACGTTGACCAGCGTGTTTGCTGTGCCCAGGTCAACGCCGATATCGAGTGAGAAGAGGCCAAGAAGCCAGTCGAGAGGATTGATCACGCAGTGAATCTCCTGGTAGCCGTCTGGGCGGACAATATCTCGTTCCGCGCACGGCCTTTAATTATATACGCCGCCTTCCGCCTTGGGCAATACGGACGCGGGCGTTTTCGGGTGGAGCGTTCCCGCCTGGATTTGTGCACATTCGCGCAGATGCCTTGTTAGGGCGACTGCCAGCGCACCCCCAGGGCGAACGGACCGTTGGCGGGGTCGCCGGTGAATGAGCCGACCGTCACAGCATACACGCCGTCGGGAACGCTTGCCGTGGTCGTAATCACCGGCACCGCCTCCGCTTTCTGAGCGACGAGGGCCTGGTGTGCACTGAACGGATCGAAGGACTGTAGCCACCAATGTCCATCATCCCCTTCGTTGCCAGCATAGACGTCGCCGGTGGTCACGGCGCTGTCTTCGGCCTCGAAGCGGAAGGTGTCGCCGTTTGCAGCCATCAGCTCGACGTAGTCGTAGACGGCGTCGTGGCCTCCCACCGGCCCGACCGACAGGCTGAACTTGCCTCCCGTGACCTCACGGTTGCCCAGGAAGATGGCCCAGGTGGAGCTGTTGGTGTTGCCGAGGAAGGTCTCCTCGGGCACGAAGGTACTGCCGTCAGGGTTGTAGGCGGTGCTGGTATCGCCGGTGACTAGGCCAGTGGACGGTGTTTCCTCAGCGGTGCCTGCCGGCACGGCCGTGGCGGTCGGGCTGGCCCCGGCGGCTTTGCCGGGGACTCCGCTGGTCACAAGGTAGCTTGTAAACACGAGGTTTCCGTCTTGGGCCTTATGCTCTTCGACTGTGCCGCCGGGCCAACGCGCCTCGAGATCGGCCAGACGCGACTGATAGGCTGGATAGACAATCCAGACCAAGGGCGGGCCAGGGCAGCGTTCCATCAGGCCCTCCGGTGCATCGCGGGGAATGTCGAATAGCGCCCGCGGATACGCCTGGAAAGCAGTCTCGCGAATGTCCAGGGCGTAGGGGTCAGCAAAGTCACAGGCTGCGATCTCCGGGGGTAACGAAGCGAGATAGCGGCCGATGCGGGCCTGTGGCCTGGCGTTGTTCTGGACTGTATCGAAGTAGAGCTGCCAGTTCTGCCAGCCGGCATAGGCGAGCAAAGCCAGCGCGGCAACGCCGAGCGCCGCATTCACTGTCTCCGGACGCCGCGTCGGGATGGCCTGGACGATGGTGGCCCACAACCTATCCAGCACCAACGCGGCGAAGACGGCGGCGGCGGGGAGGATGCCGATCAAACGCGGCCAGAAGGGTGCATCGCCGGTCAGGATGCCACCCATGACGAGGATGAGCGACAGCCATATCAGGTTCAGGCCAAGTGCCGGGTGCCGCCAGCGACGCACACCGTAGCCGAAACCGAGCAGGACCAAAGGCGACAGCAGCGACGAAAACATCGGGTGTGGGAACCCGAATTGAGTGCTGGAGTCGATCGAGTGGTTGAACATCAACAGGGAAATGCGTGTCTGTTCCACCAACACCTGCCAGGCCGTTTCCACGTGGTACTTGCCCTTCAGGTGCGTCATGACGGGCTCATAGAAGAGCCAGACGGCGCGGCTGCGCTCGACGAAGGCCTCCCGGTTCTGGGCGAAGTAGATCAGGCTGGGACCCAATGCGAACAGGATTCCGGTGACCAGCAGAAACAGACCGAAGCGGTTCGAGGTCACCCATTGGCGGCGCACGATAAGCAGGTAGACAAGGGCCACCATGAGGATCGGTGCGATCACGCGCGCTGAGTAGTACATCTCCAGCCCGAAACCCATCAGCACACCGGCCAAGGCCAGGGACTGCAGGCGCCGTCCGCGCAAGCCGTCGACCATGAAGAACACGGCAAAGAACATGAACGGCCACGGGTCCATGTACTCGGCCAGGCGCGAGAAGTGAATGTGCGGAATGTTGATGGCGAGCAACGCTGTCGCCAAACTCGCCAGCCGGTGCGAGTCAAACAGGCGCCAGACGAGAAGGTAAAACGCCAGCAGGACCAAGACGCCGTCGATGACGGCGCTCATATTCAGACCGAAAAGATCGTTCCCGAAGAGCTTGAGCGAGATTGCTGCCGGGATGAAGGCCTTCATGGGGATGTTGGCCCATCCTTCGCGGAAGATGACCTTTTCGGCCATAGCCAGCCATTCCCGTGCCTGCAGGCCGTGCGAGGCCATGTCGCCGTGGAAATCGCTTGGTATGACTGCCAGGTGATTGAAACGCAGCCAGAAGCCGGCGCCGAGGATAGCCAGCAGGATGACGACGTGCACCCAGCGGAATCGCGGCGAACGTTCGCCCTCAGGGCCCGCAACTCGCAGGATGGCCGGCCAGATGACCTGACCGCCCAGGAAGAGCACCAATCCTGCCAGCCAGAGCCAGCGGACGGCGGCATCCTCGCCGCGTCGCCAGAACAGAACCATGGAGAGCAGGAAGGGCGCCGCCGCTACGCCCAGCAGTATCGATTGGAGTCGATAGTTCGGAAGACGGGCCGGATCGGTCACGGGGACCGTGACGGAGGGCGCTGCCGTTTTGCGGCCACCCCAGTGAATGCGGGCATCCGGGGGTAGTTCGCCCGGATAGGTTCGCGCCGGCCTACCGCGTGCTGGCAGCACGAAGCCGGACAGAGCCACCAAACGCGGCAGTCCCGGCGCTGACAGGGCAAACAGCAGCATCGCGACCAGGTACAGGACGGTGCCCATGACCAGCAGACTTTTCTCACTGGTATTGAGACCAAAGGCGACGACAAGGGCGGCGCCGACACGGCCGGTGATCTCGCCGTCATACAGGCTCTGAGCCACGTAGGCCATGAGAATGGCCACGAGCATCCCTGCCAATGTGAGTCCTATCTGTTTGATGGGCGGCTCTTCCAGCCGGGATTCGATCGCGCCCCCGGTAGGGACGGAAGCAGAACTTGCCTGGGGAGCAGCGGTACTGGTGGTCTGCGTCGCGACCGGTAACTGCGCCTCAGCGGCTTGTGATTGGACTGGGGAGGGCGCCGGTTCCAGAACGGAGGCGCTGGCTGGTGTTACAGTCGCGGGGGAAGGCCGCAAGACCAGGTACAGCCCCGCGGCAGCGGCCGGCACCAGCAGGACCGCTGCCAGAATCCACCCCATCAGCATATGTCTCTGCATTTCCTGTCCCGGATCGGGAAGGCCGGGCGGCAGTGCGTCATTTGCCGGTTGCACCGTCAAGGTGGTGAAGGCGAGCTCCTTGTTCTGGTCGTTGTGCTCCCTCACCTCACCGTTGGGGTATTCAGCCTGCAAGGCAGGGAGCAGGTCATTATGGTTCGGTGTCAGGACGAAGACCGTAGGGTTGTCCGTGGCCGCCGGTTCACCGGCGACGATCGCGTCGCTTGTGACACTGGCGCCTTGCAGAGACTGACCAAAGAACTGCAGATCGCGGTCCTCCCAGGAAACCGGATCGGAAACGATGACAGCGCGAAAGTTGGTTGGCAGTTGGCTCAGGTATCGAGCAATGCGCCCGCGCGGGATGGCGTTGTCACCGACCCATTTGGTATAGACTTGCCAGTTCTGTACGCCGGTTGCGACAAGGGCAAAGGTGACCAGGATGCCTACAGCAACATTGGCCAAAGGCTGCCTGTCTTTGGGAATCGCCGCAATGGTCCCTGTCCAGGCGCGTTCGGCGCCAATGGCCGCCAACACCATGACTGCCGGCAGACAGACGACGATGTGCGTCCAGTAAGGCGCGTCGTTGGTGACAATGCTGCCCAGGAACAGGGTGGAGATGACCCAGGCCAACAAGGTGAAACAGCGCGGGTCGCGCAGCCAACGCACACAGTAACCGACGCCGAGCAGCAGCACAATGACCGTGAACCCATCGATCAGCGGCCCTTCAAAGGAAAAGTGCGGGCTGGTGTCACCATAGAGAAAGAACGTGAGGAACGTGCGCCTGATCTGCTCGATCCAGACTTGCGCTGCCGAGCTGGTCCCGTACTTCTCGAAAAGATGCGTCATGACGTCCGGACTCAGCAAGGTCACCTCGTTGCTGCGCCCGGCGAAAGCGAACGGATCGCGCAGGACGGCCAGCACCAGAGGTCCAAATCCCAGCGCGACGCCTACAGCGAACGCGAGCCATTCGCCAATATGATTGAGGATCGCTCTGCGGTTCCAGATAAGGAGCCATACCACCAAGAGCGCGATGACGACGACGCTGACGCGAACAGGATAGTAAACCATCAGGCCGACGCCGAGGCACAATCCGGCCAGCGCATACCAAAGGCTACGCTGGCGATGGAGTCCGCGAAACAGGAAGAAGAAGGCAAAGACAAGGAAGGGCAGAGGCGAAGCTGTGGCGACGATCCGGCTGTAATGGATGGCCGTGTAGCTGATGGACAGCAGCGCTGCGGCCAGGAGTCCCACGCGCCGACCGAACACCTCCCGTCCGAGAAAATAGACACCTGCGATGGTTATCGTGCCCTGTACCACTGCCGTCATGGATAGCCCGAACAAGCCCGTGCCAAAGAGGCGCATGCTCCAGGACTGCATGACGAAGTCGAACATCGGGATGTTCGACCAGGCGATGCTGAACCATGCCGGATTGGGGTCGCTCAGAAGCTTGATCGCCTGCAATCCCTCTGAGGCGACGTCACCGTCGATGTATGAGGGGATCTGGTCCAGGCGCCAGTAGCGCAATATGAACCCAACCGCGATGATTCCAGCCAGAACGAGCAGATCCCAACCGTCCTGACGACTGAACTGTGGCCATCGCCATTCGTCAAAATGCGCAATGACAAAGAGCACCAGACCCGCACCCCACAGCAAGCGCACGACTGCGTTCTCGCCGGTCGCAAGGGTCAGAAGGAGCGATAAGGCGTAGGCGCCCAACGCAGCCAGATAGGCCCAAGGCCTGTTACCCAACCAACGGGTCCTCTCACCCGCCCCTGCCGACCCGCGATCAGGGGGACGAGGCGCTGCCCAACCAAAGAGCGCCATGGCCACGATCATCACGGCGATGCCGAGGATTTGCTGTCTCGCTTGCGCGGTGTTGGCGGTGGAATGGGCCAGGATCTGCTGAGAACAGACAGCCAGCGCCAGCGCCACGAGGATGCCGGCGACGCGTACTCGCAAATGGCCTGACGATGGCGGGGACGTGCTCGGCTTGGCGGCGGACATTGGCAAAGTATAGCCAATGCCGCGAGGGGCCACAAAGACATCAGACCCCCTGCATTTGGGGCTGTGCTACAATCACCCCTGATGGACTTCTATCTGCCACAGCTTGTGGTCCATGCCGATTGGAGCATCTCCCCTGGCAAGCGTTGGCTGGCGGTAGCTTCCAGGCGGGCCGATGGCCGCTACGAGGCAGCAGCGGCCTGCCTGGCGCCGCTGCCGCAAGATCTGCTGAGTTGGCTGCGCGCGGATGCGGGACCCGAGGCAGCCGTTCTCGTGGGATTTGACTTCCCCATCGGGCTGCCCCTGGCCTATGCCCGCCAGGTGGAAGACCCTGACTTCCTCACGCTTCTGCCGCGTTTGAGCGCCGGCGAGTGGGCGCCATTCTTTCAGGTCGCGGCGACCCCGGATGAGATCGGGCTGCAGCGCCCCTTTTATCCGCAGCGACCAGGCGGGGCGAGCCAGCAGCACCTGGTGGAGCGGCTGGGCGTGGAGACGTTCGATGAGCTTCGCAGACGCTGCGAGTGGGGGCGTCATGGCCAGCGCCGGGCTGCGTCCCCCCTCTTCTGGACGCTGGGCGGCCAACAGGTGGGCAAGGCGGCCATCAGCGGTTGGCGGGACGTCCTGCAGCCCGCGCTGCGTAGGGACCCGCCTGTGGTAAGCCTCTGGCCCTTCGCCGGCGACCTGAAAGCGCTCTTAAGGCCAGGAAGCGTTGTGGTCGCCGAAACGTATCCGGCGGAGTTCTACCGTCAACTGGACATCGCCTTCACGCCCTCGCGGGTAGGTGGCAAGTCCGGCAAGCGGGTGCAAGCCGACAGGCTAAAGAATGCCGGCGGCCTGCTCGACCGGGCCGAGGCGCTGGATGTGATGCTGGCCCCCAACCTGAGGGCGCAGCTCGCGACCGGCTTCGGTACGAGCCCCGCAGGTGAAGACCCTTTCGACGCTGTGGTGGGCCTGTTGGGAATGCTCAAGCTGCTGCACGACCGCCGCACGGATTACGAGCCTGAGGACGAGGCGATTCGCCGCGTCGAAGGGTGGATTCTGGGCCAGGTCTGGTCATGAGCACGCTTTCGGATTTGCAGCGCTTCATTGCGCGCCATCGTCTCCTCCCTCACGGCGCCGGTGTGGTGGTCGGCGTAAGCGGGGGACCTGATTCCCTGGCCCTTCTCCATGCCCTGGGCAAGCTGGCGCCTGCGAACGGCTGGTGGCTCCACGCCGCCTACCTGCATCACGGCCTGCGTCCAGAGGCGGACGATGAGGCCCGTTTCGTGGCCGAGGTCGCCAATGCCTGGGGTTGGGGATGCACGATCGAACGGGCGGACGTGCCGGCCCTGGCGGCGCGGCCCGGCGTTTCCGTCGAGGAAGCGGCGCGGCAGTTGCGCTATGCCTTCCTGGCGCGGACGGCGCGGCGGCTGCGAACCACCGTGGTGGCCGTCGGGCACAACGCCGACGACCAGGCGGAAACAGTGTTGATGCATCTCCTGCGCGGCAGCGGTCTGGCCGGCCTGCGCGGTATGTCACCGGCGACCCCGATGGCCGAACTCCAGCTTCCCCTGCTCCCCCGTGAGCAGCGTCCTGACCGCAGGGGTCTGCGGCTCGTCCGGCCCTGGCTGGAGACCTCGCGCCACGACATCCTGGCTTACGTGGAGGCAGAGGGGCTGACCCCCCGCCTCGACGCCACCAACACCGACACCACCTTGTACCGTAATCGCCTGCGGCATGAGCTGATCCCCTGGCTGCGGCGGATCAACCCCAACCTCGACCGCACGCTGGGCCATACGGCGTTGGCTCTGCAGGGTGACTTCGAGACCCTCGCCAGGCAGCGCGAGCCGCTGTGGGCGGCGCTGGCGCGCTGTGAACCCGGCCGCGTGCGTTTGGCCTTCACCGCCTTCCGTGACCTGGGGCGCGGCGACCAGCGCGCCTTGCTGCGCCGAGCCGTCTCCGAGCTGCGCCCTGAGCTGCGCAATCTGAGCTGGGAGCACACCGAGCGCCTTCTGGACCTGGTGGCCGCCGTCGAGACAGGCGCCAGCGGCGGACCGTATTCGCTGGTGGCCGGCGTTGAGGCCTGGCTCAACTACGATTGGCTGGACGTGGTGGACGAAGGGAAGGCGCCGGGCGATGTGCCGCACATCCACGAAGAACATGAGCTGTGGCCGCCTTGTGCATCGGCCCTTGGGCCGTCGTGGCGTCTTGTCGTGCGGCGGGCCTCATGGGCGCCAGGGGAGGCGGCCCCCTGGGCTGAGGCAGGGGACCCACAGCGTGTCTGGCTCCCCATCGACATTCCCTTGCCTCTGCGCGTGCGGGCCCGACGGTCAGGCGATCGCCTGTACGCGTTTGGACTCGACGGCAGCAAACTGATCACCGATTTGATGACCGAAGTCAGGCTGCCGCGGACGGCGCGCGGCGCCTGGCCGCTGCTCGTTGACAGCACAGGAAAGGTGCTCTGGGTGGTCGGCAAACGGGCGGGTGAGGGGTGCCGGGTGCCGCTTGAGGCAGGTGCTGCGTGGGAGGTGGAGCTGGTGCCAACAGGGGCAGAAGGACAAAGCGCACCCGCCGCGAAATAGCACAAAACCTGGGGTTACGGTATAATATTAGCCCTGAACAGGCGCCAGAGCCGGCAGCTTTGGCGCCTGCGACATTGCTAGAAACCAAGGCATTTGCAAGGTATTGTTTATGGTGGAAGAGATCTTCGAACCTGACGAGCACAGCGTTGACAACGGCGCCGGCGACGAGGATAGCAACGGCGAGTGGGCAAAAACGAACGTCGGCATCATCCGGCCCGTCGATATCGAAGATGAGATGCGGGTGTCCTACCTGGACTACGCCATGAGCGTGATCGTGGCGCGTGCGCTGCCTGACGCCCGGGATGGGCTCAAGCCGGTGCATCGCCGCATCCTGTATGCCATGCACGACATGGGCCTGCACCACAACCGATCTTACAAGAAGAGCGCTCGTATCGTCGGCGAGGTCCTGGGGAAGTACCATCCCCACGGCGATTCGGCCGTCTACGACGCCATGGTGCGCATGGCCCAGGACTTCAGCCTGCGCTATCCCCTGGTGGACGGCCAGGGCAACTTCGGCTCCATCGATGGTGACAGCCCGGCGGCGATGCGCTATACCGAAGCACGCCTAGCCCGGATTGCCGGTGAACTGCTCGATGACCTCGAAAAGGATACCGTAGACTGGGCGCCGAACTTTGATGACAGCCTGCTTGAGCCCAAGGTCCTGCCGGCCCGGCTGCCGAACCTGCTGCTCAACGGCGCCAGCGGCATTGCCGTGGGTATGGCCACCAATCTGCCGCCGCACAACCTGGGCGAAGTGGTGGATGCCATCGTCTACCTGGTGGATCGTTGGGAAGACCGCGACGAGGTTACCGTCGAAGACCTGATGGCGTTCATCAAGGGTCCCGATTTCCCCACGGGCGGCATCATCCTGGGCATGGACGGCATCAAGCAGGCCTATGGCACCGGCCGCGGGCGCATCGTGGTCCGCGCCAAGACCGAGATCGAGGAGATGCGCGGCGGCCGCTTCCGCATCGTCGTGCGCGAGATCCCCTATCAGGTCAACAAATCATCGCTCATCGAACGCATGGCCGAGCTGGTGCACGAGGGGCGCCTGGAGCACATCTCTGACCTGCGCGACGAATCAGACCGTCACGGCATGCGCATCGTCATCGAGCTGCGCAAGGGCGCCGCGCCCAAGAAGGAGCTCAACCGCCTCTTCAAGTTCACGCCCCTGCAGACTGCCTTTGGCGTTATCAATCTGGCCCTGGTCAACAACGAGCCGCGCACCCTCTCCCTCAAGCGTATGCTCCAGGTGTACATCGAGCATCGCGTGGAAGTCATTACGCGCCGCACACGTTGGGAGTTGGCTGAGGCGGAACACCGGGCGCACATCCTGGAGGGGCTGCGGATTGCCCTGCAGTTCCTGGACGAGGTGATCGCCACCATTCGCCAGAGCGAGACTGTGGATGCCGCCCGCCAGGCCCTGATGCAGCGCTTCGGCTTGAGCGAGATTCAGGCCCAGGCCATCCTGGACATGCAGCTCCGCCGCCTGGCAGCGCTTGAGCAGCAGAAGATCGAAGACGAGTACAACGAGGTCATGGCGCGCATCCGTTACCTGCGCGACCTGCTGGAGTATCCGGCCAAGATCCTGGGTCTAGTGCGTGACGACGCCTTGGCCCTGAAGGAGCGCTACGCCGATCCCCGCCGCACGGCCATTTCAGCGCAGGGCGTGACCGAATTCAGCGAGGAGGACCTGATCTCCCAGCGTGGCGTGATCATCTCGCTGACGCAGGGAAACTACATCAAGCACACCGATGCTCAGGTTTTTCGCGCCCAGGGACGGGGCGGCGTGGGCGTGCGTGGCATGGAAACGAAGACCGAAGATGTGGTGGTGAAGGCCTTCTTTGCCCGCACGCTCGACCACGTGCTGTTCTTCACCAACCTGGGCCGCGTCTATTCCGAACGCGTCTACAATCTGCCCGAAGGGGGGCGAACCTCTAAGGGTGTGCACATCAACAACGTCCTCAACCTGCAGGCCAATGAGACGGTGACCGCCCTCATTCCCATCGAGGACTTCGGTCAGTCCCAGTATATCTTGCTGTGCACCCGGCGTGGGCGCATCAAGCGCATGGCCTTGAGTGAGTTCGAGCGCGTCCGTCCTTCTGGCATTATCGCCTTCGGCCTGCCCGACGAAGATGAGCTGGTGCGGGCGAAGCTCACCAAGGGCAACCAGGACGTTATCATTGTGACCAGGCAGGGCAAGGCCCTGCGCTTCCATGAAGACGCCGTGCGACCGATGGGGCGGGCGGCATCCGGTGTCATGGGCATCGACCTGACGGAGGATGACCGGGTGGCGGGGCTGGCAGTGGTCAATCCAAGTGGCAATGAGGAGCTGCTCATCGTTACCGAGCAGGGTTGGGGAAAGCGCGTCCTGCTTGACGATTTGCCGACCAAGGGCCGCTATACCCAGGGCGTCTGGATTACCGATCACACGCGCCTGGAGGAGACCGGCCCCGTCATGGTGGCCCGCAGCGTCCTCCCAGATGATGAGGTGACCTTCATGACCGTCAATGGTCTGGCGATGCGCGTGCGCGTCGATGCCATCAGCGTTCAGGGCCGTCCGTCGCGAGGCGTGCGCTGTGTGCGCCTCCAGCCTGGTGATGCGCTGGTATCCGCCGCCCGGATGGTCGACGTCGAAAACCGCGATGAAGAGGCGGCCGCGCCCGCTGCCGAGCAGCCGGCAGCGCCGGACGTGGCGCCCACCTCCTGACCCACGCTTTGGGCTCGCCCAGCGGCGCGACCGGTTTGCCATGACCTCTCTCACGCACCTTCTCGAACGCCAGCCTGGCCTCCAACTTGAATTCTCTCCCCGCCTGGAGGTGGACGCCCTTCTCGAAACGATAGCGGCGTTTGCCAACAGCGAGGGCGGCCAGATCGTGCTGGGAGCTGATGCCGCCGGACGCGTGCTCGGGGGGGTGCAGGTGGACGACGTCGGCGACGTGCTCAGGACCGCGGTTCTGAGCCTGAAGCCGCCGGTCCGCGTGGAGATGGAGCCCTACGAGCTGCCGCAGGGTTCTGTGCTGGTGCTGACCGTTCCCCGCACCGGCGACCTCCACACCCTGGCGGATGGCCGCGTCTTTGCCCGGCGTGGGGCTGAAAATCAGGTCCAGAGCGGCGCCGACCTGACCGTGCTGGCATCCAGCCGCCTTTCTACCGCTTACGAGATGACGGAGCTGCCGGGAGCGGGCCTCGGCGATTTTGATATGGATGTGGTGGCCGAGTATGCCGAGTACCGCAAGCGGCGGCAGCCTCGCGCCTTCGTCGGCTCCTCCGAATCGCTGCTGCGCCAGATTGGGGCGTTGACGTCGGATGGCTTGGCGACGGTCATGGGACTGCTCTTGTTCGGGCGCGAGCCGCAGCTTCAGCTACCGCAGAGCGGCCTGACCTTTGTCAAGTTCGCAGGCAGCGATCGCCGTGGCGACACCGGCCAGATCGGCTATGGCCGGCGCGAGGATATCCAGGGCCCCATTGCCCGCATCATCGAGCGGGCCTGGCAGGTGGTCTGGGAGGAGATGGCCAAACAGGCGGTGGTGCGCGGCCTGACCCGCGAGGAAGAGACCGAGTATCCGGCGACCGCCGTGCGCGAGGCGCTCGTCAACGCCGTCGCCCATCGCGACTATCATCTTCCCGGCCGCCGCATCGAGATGTTGATGTACCGCGATCGCCTGGAGATCACCTCGCCCGGCGGGTTGCCCGGCTACGTCACGCTGCAGAACATCGTCGACGAGCACTACAGCCGCAATCCCCGCATCGTCAATGGGCTGCTGCAGTGGGGCTATATCGAAGAGCTCGGCCTGGGCATCGACAAGATGATCGAGGCGATGGTGGCGGCAGGGCATCCACCCCCCGAGTTCAAGGCATCGCCGCATGCGTTCACCGTGATCCTGCGCAAGGGCCGCGAGGTTGGACAGCCTGGTCCCAGACCGCAGCACTGGGAACAGAGCATGAACGAGCGCCAGATGCAGGCGCTCCAATACGTCCAGCAGTACGGCCGCATCACCAATCGTGATTATCGTGAGCTGTGTCCGAATGTCAGCGCCGAAACGCTGCGTCTCGACATGGTCGATTTGGTCGACAAGGGCGTGCTGCTCAAGGTGGGCGACAAGAAGGGCACCTACTACGTCTTGAAGCGGCGTGGCTCGTCGTAGGCCCAGGGCGGCGACGGAGACCTGTGATGTTCCGGTTATCCCAACTTTATCCCAAATCCACTTGGGATATCTGTCTGGATAAACCAAGGCTGCATCATCGTTCGTCCAACTCCGCAGGGCTTGCGGCTGCACGGCCACAACATGGTATACTTGCCTCTACCCATCTTCTTGCCGGAGTCTGAATGACCCAACGCACCTACCAGGTTCGTCGCCGTCAAAAGCGCCCGCGGTCCCCTTGGGCGGCTCTCTTGATCCCGTTCCTGGCCATCGTCATCACCGGCGGGCTTTTTTACCTTCTCGCCACGACGCTCGGCGGTGGAACGGTCGTGCCGACGCCGTCGCCGGTCCCACCGACGGCGACGCCTACCGAGGCGCCTGCTCCCACGCCTACGCCTGAGCAGGCGACGGCAACCCCCGAGCCGACCGTGGCGCCAACGATCGTGGTGACTCCGACAGTAGCTGCCGGCGCCACCGTGCTGCGGGTGGGGGGGCAGGCCAAAGTCAATGCCGGCGGTGGCTTGCGCGTGCGCGGCGGTCCTGGCACCAGCTTCAACGCCGTGACAACCCTGTCGCCTGGTATTGTCGTGAAAGTGATCGGTGGGCCGCAGCGGGCCGATAGCTACACCTGGTGGCAGATCGAGTTCACTGGCGCCGACGGCAGCAAGGGCCAAGGTTGGGTGGCCGGCGACTTCCTGGAAGCCAGCGGGGGGTAATGCCCCTTCTCAATTGACATGGAAAACGAAACCGGCCCCAGGGAAATGGGGCCGGTTCTGTTTTTCTGTTGGGTTGCGGGGATGAGCTGCGGCGCTCTGAGCAGTCAGTCCTTGATCAAGGCATTGAGGATGAAGCTGACGATCGTGATGATCAGGGCGCCCACGAAAGCTGTCCCGAAGCCGTCCACTGTGAAGTTCAGTCTGAACATGCTTGAGATGGTGCTGGTCAGCAAGAGCATCAGGGCATTGATCACCAGGGTGAATAGGCCCAGCGTGAGCAGCACGAGGGGGCAGGTGAGCAGGGTCACGATCGGCTTGACCAGGGCGTTGACGACGCCAAAGACAAGCGCAACCAGCAGCAGGTCAAACGGGCTTCCGTAGACAATGCCTGGCAGGAAGTAGGCGGCGACGGCGAGCGCCGCGGCATTGACGAGAAGCCGGATAATGAAACCGCGCATGGGGCTGGCGTTCTCCTGAGTGTTAAGGATGGCGAGTGAGTGAGAGTAGTGGGGGGCTGCCTGGTTGACCGGCGCAAGCGGGGCGCCTGCCCAGGCGCCGGTTGGCCCGATGGGCGCTGCAAGTCAGGCGCAGCTACTCGGCGAAGATCTCGACGCGTTCTCCCTTCTCAATGTCTTCCACTTCGAGAATCTTGCCCGTGCGGCCGGACTCGACCAGCGAGGTGAGCTGTTCGAAATCGATGCCCTCGCGTTCGTCCACGAAACGTGCGCCCATCTTGAGACCCACGTTGACCAGACCGATGGGGATGTTGATGTTCACCTTGTCGCGGCCGGTGCTGCTGTCGGTGACGCGCACCCGCAGCCAGCGCGGCTGGCTGGTGGGGGGTGTCTTCGGTGAGCGCTTGTCTGTACTATCGCCGGCCCGCAGCGCCTCCAGCAACTGGACGCCATCTTCGGCCGTGATCTTGCCTTCGGCGACCATCTGCAGCACACGCATCCGCTCTTCACTGGATGGCATGAGCGACCCTCCTACTAAGAAGCCTCATTGGCTGGCTCACCGTGATGGCGAATGCGGCGGCGCATGGTCACCAGGACCGTGGTTGGCCGCAGGCCGAACGCCTGCATCGCCGTGATGGCGCCAGGCTGGTAGTCATAGAGAATGGCGCTGACGGGGCGGCTGGCCGAAGACCCCAGACGCGATAAGCCAAGCGCCAGCAGCGACGCATCCCACTGCCCGGCGACCTGGGGATGCACAAGGACGTTGAGACGATTTTCGCCGTGGCGCAGGAAATCAATATCCACCACGCCCATCAGATTCCGATCCACCCAAACCCCAAGCCGCTGCCGGTAGCCCTGGCCTGTCAGGCGCCCCCACCAACGGGTGACGGAGGAGTCCGAGTAGAGGTTCAGGTCGTTCGTCCGCCGCACTCCCCAGTTGCGCACGACCTCAGGCACTGCCTGCCGCCACAACGACTGCATGGCGGCGCGATCGCCGTCATAGAGGGCGAAAACTTCAGCGCCCGCCGGCAAGGGCGGCCCGGCGGCGACGGGGACGCTGGCGGCATGGAAATGAGTTTCGGTGATGAGGGCGCTGAAGCCCATGCGCTCGTAGAGGCCGCGCGCCACGGCATTGTCTTCCCGGACCTGCAGCAGCACCCAATCGCCCCCGAGCTGCCGAACGTGGTCAAGAGCTGCCTCCATGAGGCTGCGAGCGATCCCCTGACCCCGGTAGGCATGGCGGACGGCCACGTTGGCGATCATCCAGCGTCTGCCCTGTTCGTCGAGCTGCTGCAGCGTGACGTTGCCGACGATCTGCCCGTCGTTTTCCCAGACAAACCCGCGAAAGAAGCCGCCGCTGTCGCTTCCGCTGGGAAGCATCAGGTAGAGGAACGGGCCCATGCGCGCCAGCGAGCGCATCTCGCGCAGCGAGGCCCGTCCCGAGGCGTCGAGCTCGTCGGCGAAGGCCTCGTCGATCAGGTCGGCGATGGGGCGCAGGTCCGTATGGACGTCAATCGGGCGAAGGCCGGTGCGCGTGCCGGTTGCCTCCGCGGCGGCTGTGATGACCATCGGAATCAAATCATAGCGTAGACGCTTCGATGCGGCAATCCTGACGAAACAGCGAAGGCTGCTCGGGAGCCGCGCCGCACAAGCATTCACCTCTGTGTTTGCGGTGGTCTTGCGCCCACGGCCAGGATAGAACCGGCCCCAGTGGGTCTGGGGCCGGTGGAAGAGCGGTGGTGCTTTGCGACCTAATCGACGTTGCGATAGTCTCCGTCGACGGTGTCACTGGGGCTGGAGCCGTCGGTGGGGCCGGCTTCCGGCGCCGGCTCCGGCGCGGGCGCCTGGGCCGCTTGCTCGTAGAGGTACTGTCCGATCTTCTGGGCTGAGGCCAACAGCTCGTTGGTGGCGTTTTCGAGCGCGTCGATGTTCTCACTGGCGGAGGCGCTTCGAACTGCCTCCAGCCTGGCGTCGACTTCCTGTTTCAGGTTGGCAGGCAGATTGGCGCCGGCCTCTTCCACAGCCTTCTCCGTCTGGAACATGACGGCATCGGCGCGGTTGCGTGCTTCGATCAGCCGGCGGCGGTTCTCGTCATCGGCCCGGTGCTCGTCGGCCTCGCGCACCATGCGCTGGACTTCCGTGTCGCTGAGGCCCGAACTGGCCGTGATCTTGATCGACTGCTCGCGGCCGGTGGCTTTGTCGCGGGCGCTGACATGCAGGATGCCATTGGCATCGATGTCGAACGTGACCTCGATCTGCGGGACGCCGCGCGGGGCCGGGGGAATGCCGTCGAGGATGAAACGCCCAAGCATCTTGTTGTCCTTGGTCAGGGGGCGCTCACCCTGCGTGATCACGATCTCGACCTGGGTCTGGTTGTGGGCCGCGGTCGTGAAAAGCTGTGCCTTCTTGGTCGGAATCGTGGTGTTGCGGTCGATCATGGGGGTCGCAACGCCCCCCAGGGTCTCGATGGCCAGGGTGAGCGGGGTGACGTCCAGGAGCAGGATGTCCTTGACTTCGCCGCCCAGAACGCCCGCCTGGATGGCGGCGCCCACGGCCACCACCTCGTCGGGGTTGACGCCCTTGTGAGGTTCCTTGCCGAAGAACTTGCGCACCGCTTCCTGCACCGCGGGCATACGCGTCATGCCGCCTACGAGCACGACATCATGGATTTCGGAAGCCTTGATCCCCGCGTCCTCCAGGGCCTGGCGGCAGGGGCCGATGCTGCGCTCGATCAGGTCCTCCGTCAACTGCTCCAGCTTGGCGCGGCTCAGGGTCACCACCAGGTGCTTGGGGCCGGTGGCGTCGGCCGAGATGTAGGGGAGGTTGACCTCCGTCTGCAGGACGGTGGAAAGCTCGATCTTGGCCTTCTCTGCCGCTTCCTTGAGACGCTGCAGGGCCATGCGGTCCTGGCGCAGGTTGAGCCCATGCTCAGCCTGGAAGACGTCGGCCAGCCAGTTGATGATGCGAAGGTCGAAGTCGTCGCCGCCGAGAAACGTGTCGCCGTTGGTGCTGAGAACCTCGAAGACGCCCTCCCCCATGTCGAGGATGGAGATGTCGAACGTGCCGCCGCCGAGGTCGTAGACGGCGATCTTGCCTTCGTGATCCTTGTCCAGGCCGTAGGCAAGGGCCGAGGCCGTCGGCTCATTGATGATGCGCAGCACTTCCAGCCCGGCGATCTTGCCGGCGTCCTTGGTGGCCTGACGCTGGGCGTCGTTGAAATAGGCCGGCACCGTGATCACGGCCTGCGTGATGGGCTGGCCCAGGTAGGCCTCGGCATCCGTGCGCAACTTCTGCAGGATCATGGCCGAGACTTCGGGGGGCGCATAATCGCGTCCGGACATCGTCACGCGGACGTCGCCGTTGGGAGCTTCGGTGATATGGTAAGGCACGTGCTCGCGTGCACGCTGCACGGCCGGATCGCTGAACTTCCGGCCCATGAAGCGCTTGACCGAGTAGATGGTCCCCTCAGGGTTGGTGATGGCCTGGCGCCGGGCCACCTGGCCTACCATACGTTCGCCCGACTTGGGGTTGACGGCGACTACAGAGGGAATGAGGCGGCTGCCTTCGGCCGAGGTGATGACGACGGGTTCGCCGCCTTCGAGAATGGCAACCACCGAATTGGTGGTGCCCAGGTCAATGCCGATGATTTTGGACATGGGTGACTATCACAGTTGAGGCTGGGTGGAAGATCTGTTTGGTATCGATACGCCGTCGCGGGTGGCAGGGTTTCACCCGTGCGGGCGATGGATGAATCGCCCCCCGGTGCAGAGGCGATTCATTCGCGGGGGCGATTCACGAATCGTCCCTACAATGCCACGGGCACGGCGGGCGATTCATCAATCGCCCCTACATGGCCACGCGCACGTAACTCGGCCGGAGGACCTTGTCGTGGAGGCGGTAGCCGCGGCGGACTTCGGCGATGATGTGGCCGCTGGGCACGGTGTCACTGGGTTCGACGCTGATGGCTTCATGGACGTTGGGGTCGAAGACGCCGGTGGCATCGATGGCGGTCACACCTTCGCGGTCAAGGACGTTTTGTAGTTTGCGCAGGATGAGCTCGAAGCCCTTGGCCCAGGCGTTGGCTTCGCCTTCGGCGGCGGCAGGAATGGCGGCAAAGGCCAGATCGAAGTCGTCGACGACGGGCAGGAGCTCTTTCAGCAGGCGCCCGTTGGCCGTGGCCACCCGTTCCTCGGCCTCGCGCTCCTTGCGGCGCCGGAAGTTGGCCAGTTCGGCCTGGGCGCGCAGGGCGCGATCGTTGGCCTCGTCGGCCGTGCGCTTGGCCTGCGCCAGTTCATCCACCAGCGCGGCAATCACCTCGTCTTCGCTCTCGGCAATGGCCTCAACGTCGGCCTGTGGCGCCGGTTCGTTCCATTCCTCATCAGGGGCAAGCGTGTTCTCGTCGTCAAAAGTGGTCATGGTAATGATGGTGTAAAGGTAAGGGGGAGCTTGGATATGCTGGTTAGTTCTTGATGTCGCGAGCCGCAAATGGCCAGACAAGAGACTCCCTATGTCATTGCGAAGGGCGTCAGCCCTGAAGCAGTCTCCAACCGGATTGGGGATTGTTTCACTTCGTTCGCAATGACTGAGTGAGAGGGGGTCTCCAAGCAGGGGGGGGGCGTGGTTCGGGGCGGACTGCCTATTCCTCGCTGCCCGCTTCGTCGCCGTAGAGGCTGGCCACCAGCCCGCTCATCAGGCTGGACATAAAGCGAACGGTCGAGATGGTGCGGCCGTAGGGCATGCGGATGGGGCCGATGATGCCAAGAATGCCAGTGCCCTGCGTGGGCTGGCCGTAGCGCGAAAGGACAAGGCTGACGTCGGGCAAGTTGTCATAAGGACGCTCGCCGCCGATGATGACCTGGACGCCGGGGAGCTGGCGCGCCTCGTGAATCAGGGGCTCGATGGCCGAAGGCTCCTCGAAGATCTCGACAAAGCGCCTGGCCTCGCCCTGGTCCAGGAACTCAGGGGCTTGCAGCACGTTGACCAGGCCATCGCTGAAAATCTGTTCCTCGCGTTCGTCTTCGTGCAGCAGGATCTCGGCGATCAGATCCGTGAGCTGGCGCGCCAGAGGCTCGGACGGGCCCTCCACCTGGCGGACGCGGTAGGCATCGAGCCCGGCGAGTCGCTCGTTGAGGTCGGTGCTGAGCTGCGAGAGCGCTTGCTGCGTCCAGGGGTCTTCGACGGCGATAAGCTGCTGGCGCATGGCGCCGCCCTGAAGGACCACGACCATCAGCATCGTGCGCGGCTGGAGGCTGATCAGCTCGACATGCTTGAACAGGGCGCTGGCCGGCCTGGGCATGGTGGTGATAGCAGCGCTCTGGGCCGTGCGCGCCAAGACGCTGGCCGACAACCGCACCCACTGGTCCAGCTCCTGCTGCACCTGGAAGAACTGGTGGCGGATAGTGTGTTCCAGGGTGGCCGGCAGGCTGTGGTCCTGGAGCAGGTGCTGGACAAAGAAGCGATAGCCTTTGTGGGTGGGCACGCGGCCGGCCGAAGTGTGTGGATGTGTGAGATAGCCCAAGTCTTCGAGGGCCTTCATCTCATTACGCACTGTCGCCGGCGAAATGCCCAGCTCGTAGGCTTTGACCAGGGTCTGTGAGCCGACCGGTTCGGCCGTGGACGCGAACTCGCGGATGATCAAACCCAGGATGGCGCGCTGGCGCGCATTCAGTTCGGTGGCGTCGGGGAAACTGTCACTCATAGGGGTTACCCCAGGGTTTAGCACTCTCATCATGCGAGTGCTAAACGGCGGGCTGCGCTATCATAACACAGCCACGCTCCAGCCTCAAGCCGTCTTAGTAAGCGTTGCGATCGGAGAACAAGCGGAACGCAGTACGCACGCAGATCTTAAAATCGAGCCACAACGACCAGTTCTCGATGTACCAGAGGTCGTACTTCGTGCGCTCGACGATGCTGGTGTCCCCGCGCAGCCCATTGACCTGCGCCCAGCCCGTGAGCCCGGCCTTCTCGCGATGGCGTTCCATGTAGCGCGGGATGAACTGCCGGAATTGCTCGACATAAATAGGGCGTTCTGGCCGCGGCCCCACCAGGCTCATGTCTCCGCGGACGACGTTGATGAGCTGTGGCAGCTCATCAACCGAAATCTTGCGCAGGATCGAGCCGATGCGCGTCTTGCGGGGGTCGTCGGCGGTGGTCCAGCCCGGTCCATGCTGTTCGGCGTCGGTGCGCATCGAACGGAACTTGAGCATGGGGAAGGGACGCGCGTCCAGTCCCATGCGTTCCTGGATATAGAAGACCGGCCCTGCCGACTCCAGCTTGACCAGAAGGGCAATGAACAGCATGAACGGCGAGAGGACGATGAGGCCGAGCCCGCCGAACAGGAGGTCGAAGCCGCGTTTCAGCGAGAGGCGCCAGCCGCGCAGAGCCACGTCACGCACCGTGAGCAGCGGCAGGCCCGCCAGGTCGCTGACGGTCACCTCAGAGGCCATGATCTGGAACACGTCGGGGAACACCTTGATGCTGACTTTCTCGCGCTCGCACAGCGAGATCAGGGTCACCAATTGGCGATGCGAGGCCTCTGGCAGGCCGATGACGACCTCATTGACCTGGTAGGACTCGATGATGGCTGGGAGATCGGCTGGCAGCCCCAACACCGGCACCCCCACCGGCGTTGGTCCGTCGGGGTTGGCCTCGACGAAGCCGACGACTTCGTGGCCGATGCCGCTGGCGCTCTGCAGCTTCTGCACGAGCATCCGCCCGACCTCGCCTGTACCTACCACCAGCACGCGATTGCGGCCAAAGTTGTGCGCCTGGAAGAAGGTGAACAGATAGGCGAGCAGATAGCGAAACAGACCCAGCAGGAACACGGCGATCAGCCAGTTGTAGACCAGAAAAGTGCGGGGATAAGGCACCGGGTTGACCGTGTTCTGCGGGGGGTAGAAGAAGACGATCGCCACCAGCGCCATCAGGTTGGCCACCGTGACCGGCCAGGCGATGGTCGAGATGCTGTCGATCAGGCTGGTCGGTTGGCTGCCGTGATAGCGCTTGGTCAGGAACAGGAGCACCACGGTGGCCGCCAGCTCCACCATCAGGAAGGGCAGATAGGCCAGAAAGCGGTCCACCGTGTCAGGTCGCAGGATGCGCTGCAGACGGTGGCTCAGGAACAGCGCCAGACCCACGGACGCCAGATCGACGGCAATGGTGATGGCTTGAAAAACCCAGCGCGATCTCCTCATACGGTCGCCTCATACGGACGAGCAGGCGGATGGGCGCGACCCCGCCACAGGCTGGTAAGCCAGGTGCTGCCCACATCGACGGCACCTTTGACGGCGATGCCGGCCAGGATCAGGCCGTACAGCCAGAAGGGGGTATCGGTCCGGTAGTGCTTGCGGACGAAGATGATCATGGCCTGATAGAAGGCATAGCGCACACGCGGGTTGCCACGGGAGGCGGCGCCTTTGTGGTGCAGCACGCGTACCTTGGGATAGTACCACACCCGGTAGCCTGCTTTCTTGATGCGAAAGGCCCAGTCCAGGTCCTCGCCATGCATGAAGAAGGCTTCATCCAACAGCCCCACCCTGGCGATGGCCTCGCCGCGGACCAGCATGAAGGCGCCGACCACGGAGTCCACCTCGGCCTCTTCATCTTCGGGCAGGAAGGTCAGATTATACTGGGCAAAACGGCGGCTGTTGGGGAAGAGCTTGCTCAGGCCCAGGCCGCGTGAGATAAAGGCATAGGGACTGGGGAAGGCCCGCCGGCACGCTTTGTCCAGGCGGCCATCAGGCAGGATCAACTTGGGACCGGCCGCGCCCAGCTCCGGCCGCCCGTCCATCAACGCCAGCATGTCGGCCAGGGCGTTGGGCGGCAGCTCGGTGTCGGGATTCAACAGCAAAGCATAGCGCGGCGTTGTCGCCGGGTCGACGCCTTGGGCAAACCCATAGCTCGCCAGACCGATGTTGTTGGCGTAGGCGAAGCCGCCGTTGCGGGGCGCGGCGAAGGCGGCCGCCAGGGGAAACTCCGTCCGCACCATGTCAATGCTGCCATCGCTGCCGGCGTTGTCCACCACGGTGACGTGAAACGCAAAACTGCCTTCGCTGGCATAGACCGTGCGAAGGCAGGTACGAAGAAGGTCCCTGGTGTTGTAGCTGACGATAACGATGGCGAGGTCAAGCATGGCAGGCTGACGGCGCCGCCATGAGGTCAGCAGGCGGCAGCTTGTGCCATTCTAGCACCGCCGCCGCACGAGGGGCAAGGAGGTGAGGAGAAGCGGGTGCGTTCAGTCCGCGGCCGCTTCCATGACCGCCTGCGCGGCCGCCAGGGCAACGCCCGGTTCGACGGCATAGCCCGCGCCCCGCAACCCGGCCTCGACGGCGCCTAGGGTGCTGAGAACGTCGGACCGCGTGATGGCGCCCATGTGGCCGATGCGGAAATACTCGTTCCTGATCGCCGGGTGCAGGCCGCCCGCAAGGATGGCGCCCGCCGCCCGCACGCGGGGCAGAAGGCTGGTGGCATCCACGTTCTGCGGATAGCGCGGGCACGAAAGCGTGTGGGCGGCATGGCTGCGGTGCGTGGGCACCTGGCCCAGGCCCAGACTGGCGATGCCGGCCTGGAAGGCGTCGCCGACCAGGCGGTGGCGGGCGAACACCCTGTCCATGCCCTCGGCCAGGATCTGGCGCAGGCTCACGCCCAGGGCCATGACCAGGTTGACCGCCGGAGTCGCAAAGTAGGCAGGCCGTCCCCCCTCATAGGCCTGCATGACCGGCAGCCACAGCCCCCAATCGCTGTAGTAGCTGGCCACCGGCGCCTTGCGCTCCCGCCACTTGGCCAGGGCCGCCGGAGAGGCGACGAGCAGGGCCAGGCCGGGGGGGACCCCAACCGCCTTTTGCGAGGCGGTGAGGTAGATGTCGACATCCCAGTCTTCCTGCCACATCTCTTCGCCCGCTGCGGCGCAAACGCCGTCCACCACGACCAGGCTTCCGGCAGCCTTGGCGGCGGCGGTCAGGTCCGGCACATCGGTGAGCACGCCCGTGGAGGTGTCGACGTGGGTGATGGTGACAAGGCGGTAGGATGCCTGGTCCAGACGCGCCTGGAGTTGGGCGGCGGTGACGGTGTCGCCGGGCGCCACGCTGAGCACGTCCACTTCGCCCCCGTAGCGCCGGCAGATATCGGCCATGCGTTGGCTGAAGTAGCCGGTGTCGAGCACCAGGACGCGGTCGCCCGGCTCCACCAGGTTGGCGACGGCGCTGTCCATGGCCAGGGTGCCGGACCCTGCCAGGATGAAGGGCTGGTAGGCCTCCCCGGCCTGGAAGACGCTGCGCAGGTCGCGCAAGGCCTGGCCGAAGATGGGGATGAAGGTGGGATCGACGTGGCCCGGCGTCGGCTGGCTCATGGCGTCCAGGACTTCGTCGGTGAACTCGATGGGACCGGGGATCATCAGGCGGGGACGGGTCATGAGGTTCAGGTTCCAGGTTGAAGGTTGAAGGTGGCGGGTGACAGGTAGCAGGCCTTGGGCTCAGCCTGCGAAGGATTCTACTTGCTGCGGAGAGGGAAACCAATTCCTGAGGCACGGCGGGAGGGGGTCGGGTTTCTTGCATTGGCGGCCGCGCGAGCGCCAGCCGGCGCCGGCTGGCGATGTGCTCGTGCCGCCTCCCGGCGGTCTCTAGGTCGTCACCCGCCATCCGCCACCCGTCACGCGACACCTCCCTCACGGTCGGTGCTCGGAATGGGCGGCCACGAGGGGACCGCCCGTACGGCCACCTGCCGCCTGCCACTTCTAGCCGGCAACCACAAACGCGATCGCGTGTTCGTGCGTGTGCGACAGGCTGATGGACCAGTCCGTGAGGCCAAGGGCAGCGGCGCGGGCGGCGGCGGCGCCGTGCAGGTGCAGCACCGGGGCGCCTTCGTCATCGCCGACAACCTCGATGTCCTTCCAGCCGACGGCGCCGATGCCCGTGCCCAACGCCTTGGCCACGGCCTCCTTGGCCGCCCAGCGCGCCGCCAGCGAGCCCAGGCGTCCGCCATAGCGTTCGCGCTCCTGCGGCGTGAACACGCGTTCCAGGAAGCGGTCGCCGTGTTCTTCCAGCACCGCCTGGAACCGTTCGATCTCGATCAGGTCAACGCCCGTTCGCATCGCGTCCCGATCCCTTACGCAGTACGCATTACGCAGTACGTGATATGTGATGCGTAATGCGTAGGCCGTTCATTTCCCGTCTGGCCCGGCCACCGCAATGACCTTCCGGTCGGCGTGCAGGTAGGTTTGGGCGACGCGCAGGACGTCCTCGCGGGTCACCGCCCGCACCTCTGCCGGATAGGTGAGCAGGTAGTCCAGCCCCAGGTCATACCAGGCCATGTCCAGCAAGGTGCTGGCGATGCCGCCGTTGGTTTCCAGGCGCAGCGGCAGCGAGCCGGTCAGGTTGGCCTGCACATCGGCCAGCTCATCGGCGGTGACAGGCTCCTGAACGATGCGCTCGATCTCGTCGTTGAGGGTGGCAAGGGTCTGGGCCACGTTGGCGGGGTTGACGCCTGCGGAGGCCGACCAGGTGCCGTAGTCCCTGTTCGTTTCCACGCTGGTGTAGGCGTAATAAGCCATGCCCTGCTTCTCGCGGACGTTCGCGCCCAGACGGCCCCCCATGCCAAACTGGCCGAGAATGGCGTTGGCCAGGAGCACGGGCAGATAGTCAGGGTGGCGCCGGGGGATGCCGGCCCAACCGGCGACGATGTCGCTTTGGCTCTTGCCCGGCATGGCGATAGAGCGGCTGACGGTGGCCTGGGGGAAGCTTGCCGGGGGCGCGTCATCGGGCGTCTTGGCTTCGGGCCGCTGCCAGGCTCCCAGTGTGCGCTCCAGCCGGGCCAGGATCTCCCCGGTCTGGACGGCCCCCACTACCACGACGATGCCCCCGGCAGGGCCGGTCGTCCGCCGGTAGAAGGCCGGGACATCATCGGGGCCGAGGCCGGCGACGGTTTCTTCGTAGCCGGAAAGGGAGCGTCCGTAGGGGTGGTCGCCAAAGAGCATCTCCCGAAACGCCAGCGCGGCCATGGCCCGGGGATTGTGCTTGCGCTCCTGAATGCCGGTCAGTATCTGCGCCTGGATCTGGGCAAACTGGTCCTCGGCGAAGGCTGGTCCGGCCAGGCTCTCCGCTAGCAGGTCGAAGACCAGGTCGGTGTCCTCAGGCAGGCATTTGGCGTCGAAGGAGGTGACGTGGCGCCCGCAGCCAAAGCCGAAGCTGGCGCCTGCCATCTCGACGGCCTGGTTGATGGCGTCGAAGCTGCGGTGGGCTGTCCCCCGGCGCAGCAAGGAGGCGGTGAGGTTGGCCAGCCCTGCCTGCGCCGCCGGTTCGGCCAGCGAACCGCCGGGCAGATAGCCCTCGACGACGACAGTGGGGCTGGCATGGTTCTCGTAGATGAGCGCCGCCAGACCGTTGCTCAGGGTGGTGCTGGTGATGTTGACGGAGGCAGGCAGACTGGCCATCAGCGGCTCCCTCCGTCGGGCTCGTACCAACCCACCACGCGGTGCCGGGCGTCCAGGTAGGCGGACGCCACGCGCTGGACATCCTCTGCCGTCACGGCAGCCAGCCGATCCAGGAAGGCAGCCAGCCAGCCCGTGGAAGCGACCACCTCGCTGAAGCCCAGCCACAGCGCCTGGTTGGTCACACTCTCGCTGCCGTAGACAAACTGGGCGGTGGCGCCCTTGATCGCCTTGGCTAACTCTTCGGGACTCACGAGCTGGTTCTGCAGGCGGTCGATCTCGGCCAGTATCGCCGTTTCGACCTCGTCCAGGGGATGCTGCGGGTGCGCTGTGGCGGAGATGGCGAATTGGTAGGGGTCGATGGTGGCGCCCATCGACGAGCTGACGCTCACGGCCAGGCCGGTATTGACCAGGGCGCGATAGAGCCGCGCTGACCGTCCCAAGGGCGCCCCGCCGAAGGGAGGCATGCCCTTGGCGCCGCCGAGAATGGCGTCTGCCACCACCAGCGGGAAGAAGTCGGGGTGGGACGCGGACGGCGCCCGGTGGCTGATGGTGAGATAAGCGGCGCCGCTCGGCCCGGACATGCGGATGCGGCGCTCACCGCGCCCTGGTGGTTCCTGGATGCGGAAGGCGGGCGTCTCCGGGGCCGCCGGTAAGTCACCGTACAGCGCCTCGATGCGCTCCAGCATGGCGCCCGTTTCGAAATCGCCGACGGCGACGACAATCGCATTGTTCGGCGCATAGTAGTTGCGGTAGTGGCGGTAGAGATCGTCGCGCGTGATCGTGCGCAGGTCCTCTTTCCAGCCGATGACCATGTGATGGTAGGGATGAGCCTGAAAGCTGAGTGCCTGCACCTGTTCTGCCAGCAGATAGGTGGGGCGATTCTCGTTGCCCTCACGCTCGGAGATGATGACCGTGCGCTCGCTCTCGGTCTCGCCGGGGTCGAACAGGGAATTGACCATCCGGTCGGCTTCCATGCGCAGGGCCAGGTCGATGCGGTCGCTGGGCAGGGTCTCGTAATAGGTGGTCCAGTCCAGCCAGGTCATGCCGTTGAAGTAGCCCCCCTCGCGCTGCACCAGGCGGTCAAAGTCGCCCTGCGGAAAGGTGGGTGTGCCCTTGAAAAGCATGTGCTCCACCCAGTGCGAGAGACCGGTCAAGCCGGGGTGTTCGTTGCGGCTGCCGACCCGGTACCACAGCCAAAAGCTGACGACGGGCGCGCTGTGCACTTCGCGCGTGAGCACGGTAAGTCCATTGCCCAGGCGCGTGCGGCGGACGTTGGCGGCGATGCTCTCGCGGGAGGCCGTCATGAACCGCCGTTCGCCCTCAGCACAGCGCCGTTGTAGTCGGTGGCGCTGATCCAGGCGCCGTCCTCGGCGGGATGGGCCGCCCGGCCCACACCGGTGTAGCGGAAACCCAGCCCCATCATTTCCTGCGGGTTCCAGATGTTGCGGCCATCCAGCAGGACATCGCCGCGCATGGCTTCCTTGATGCGGGCCATATCAAGATGGCGGAATTCGTTCCACTCGGTGATGAGCACAAGGGCGTCCGCGCCTTCCGCCACCTCATAGGCGCTCTCCACCAGGCGCAGTCCCGGCACCATGCGACTGGCCACCCCCATCGACACCGGGTCAAAAGCCTGCACCTCGGCGCCCTCGCGCAGAAGCTGGCGGGCAATGTCCACCGAAGGCGCCTCGCGCATGTCATCGGTGTTGGGCTTGAAGGACAGGCCCAGCAGCCCCAGGCGGCGCTCGTTAAGCCCGCCCAGCAGGCTGCGAAGCTTGACCACGATTTGGTGGCGCTGGTGCTGGTTGATGTCGAGGACGGCCCGCAGGAGCTGCGGGTGGGCGCCGTGGACCAGGGCCATGTGCTCGAGGGCTCGCACGTCCTTGGGGAAACAACTGCCGCCGAAGCCGAGACCGGCGTCGAGGAAGTGGGGGCCAATGCGCTTGTCATGGCCCATGCCGACGGCGACCTCCTTGACATCGGCGCCCAGACGCTCACAGATGGTAGCGATCTCGTTGATGAAGCTGATGCGCGTGGCGAGGAAGGCATTGGAGGCGTATTTGATCATCTCCGCCGTGCGCAGATCGGTGATCTGGATGGTCGCCTGCAGGGGCCGGTGGAGCTGCGCCACTTTCTCGGCGGCTTCCCGGTGCAGCGATCCCAGCACCACGCGGTCGGGGTGCATGAAATCGTGGATGGCCGAGCCCTCGCGCAGGAACTCCGGATTGGAGACGACCCAGAAGGGCACGTGGCTCTTCTGGCGTTTACGAATGATGTCGGCCACCCAGTCGCCGGTGCCTACAGGTACGGTGGACTTGTTGATGATGATCATGGGGTGGTCCATCACGTCGGCAATGGTCTCGGCGGCCATGCGGACGTACTGCAGGTCGGCCTCGCCATCCACCCCTGAAGGTGTGCCCACGGCGATGAAGACGAACTCGGCGGCGCCGAGGGCTTCGGCGTAGCTGGTCGTGAAATCCAGGCGGCCGGCCCGCATGTTGCGTGTGATCAATTCGGCCAGGCCCGGCTCATAGATAGGCACTTCGCCTTGCTTCAGGCCGTCGATCTTGTTCTTGTCGATGTCAAGACACACGACTTCATTGCCGAGATCGGCGAAGCAGGTGCCGGTGACGAGGCCGACATAGCCGGCGCCCAGGACGCAAATCGTCTTCATGTTGGGGATGCCTCTGTCAAAGTGGTTGGGTCAGCCTTCACCCAGGGCGGCCGCATCGGCGGCTGCCTGAAAGTCCGACCAATGCAATTGCTGGCGGTAGAAGTACCAGATGCCCAGGAGAGTGATGGGCACCCAGAGTGCGGCATGGAGGGTAAGCGTGTAGGCGGCGGCGATTTCCCCTGGCACGCCCCCTACCACCTGCAGGATCTTGATGCCGGGGGCGTCGAAGGTGCCGATGTAGCCGGGCGCCGCCGGCAAGGTCGTAAAGAGGTTGACGATGCCGTTCATCAGCATCAGCACCAGGAAGCTGACGTGGAAGTCGAAGGCGTGCATGACGAACCAGTACTTCATGGTTTCGGCCAGCCAGATCACGACTGACGTGGCGAAGATCATGATCACGTCGCGCCCGCGCGTCAGCGAAGAGAGGCCCATCATGAAACGGTCGTAGAAGCCATCCATCTTGCCGTGCAGGCGCTCCGGCAGGACCTTCTGCACAGCCCACTGGTAGGGCACCTTGGCCCGGGCCGGGCGGGCGGCAACGGCAATGAAGACGGCCAGGGCGACGCCGAAGAGGATGCTGAAGCCGATCACCCAGTTCCGGTAGACGGCCGGCATGTTCGGCGCAAAGGGCAGGGCGATGAAGACGAACATCAGCATCACCAGGCCGTCGAAGATGCGCTCGACAAACACCGTGGGCAGGCTGCCGCTCATGGGTATGTCTTCTGTCTTCTTGAGCACAAAGGAGCGGATCACCTCTCCCACGCGGGCCGGATAGATGTTGTTGCCGGCATAGCCAATGCACACCACCGGAAAGAGGCGCACGAGCGGGACGGACTTGAAGGGCCGCAGCATGTAATGCCATCGCCAGGTGCGCGCCCACACGCCAAAGAAGTAGATGACGATGCCGGGCAGAATCCAGTAATACCTGGCTGTGCGCAGGCTGGCCCAAACGTCGGCTAACTGGAGACCACGCAGCGCCAGATAGAGAAGGAGAGCGCTGATGACCAGGCCGATCCACGACAGAATACGTTTCACGCGAGCTTTGCTTGACCTGATAATAGGAGGTAACGAGGACGCATTGTAGCATAGTGACAGGTGGGCGGGAAACCGCCAGACAAAAAGGACATGCCTTCCGGCTTTGACAGGCGCCAGCACGCTCGCTATAATCCTTTCCGCATTGGCTGTGGCCCATTCGTCTAGTGGCCTAGGATGTAGCCCTCTCAAGGCTGAGACACGGGTTCGAACCCCGTATGGGCCGCCACACCTGGCGCCCCAACCCACCACCCGGGTTGGGGCGCTTTGTTTATGACTGCCTGCCAGGTTGGGATGGCAATGGGAAGTTAGGCACTCCGCCTTTTGCCCACAATGTGCTAAAATACGCCCATTTCCTGGCCTATGTAGGCCAAAGATGATGACTCTTTCAGGCATGAAGAATTCAGGTGCCGTATCATTCCACGGACGAGAGGAAGCGCAATGACAAACGATAGCCTTACCGTTATCGACAATCGCACCGGGGCCACTTACGACCTGCCAATTTCCGACGGCACGATCAATGCCATGGAATTGCGCCAGATCAAGGTGGACGCCGGTGACTTTGGCTTGATGAGCTATGATCCATCCTATCTGAACACCGCCTCCTGCCGCAGCACGATCACCTACATCGACGGCAACAAGGGCATTCTCCGTTATCGGGGGTACCCCATCGAACAACTGGCGGAGCGCTCGACCTTCCTCGAGGTGGCCTACCTGATCCTGTACGGGGAGCTGCCCAATCAGAGCCAGCTCGATCAGTGGGTCTACGACATCACGCACCATACCATGGTGCACGAAAACGTGCGCACCCTGCTGGATGGCTTTCGCTACGATGCCCATCCCATGGGCGTGCTCATCAGCACGATCGCTGCCCTCTCAACGTTCTACCCCGAAGCGCGCAACGTCAACGATCACGTCTCAGTGGAACTGCAGACCAGGCGTTTGCTGTCCAAGATCCCGACCATCGCTGCCTATGCCTATCGCC
The DNA here is from genome assembly GCA_029782215.1 of Chloroflexota bacterium. Classification (GTDB taxonomy): domain Bacteria; phylum Chloroflexota; class Anaerolineae; order J102; family J102; genus SSF26. Next base: position 221,286 of record JAKOVD010000032.1, on the reverse strand, counting down.
ATGCCATGGGCCTGCCCTACGTCTATCCGGACAACGATCTGTCCTACTGCGGCAACTTCTTGGGCATGATGTTCAAGATGACGGAACAGAAGTACCGCCCGAACCCCATCCTGGAGCGCGCACTCGACGTCCTCTTCATCCTGCACGCCGATCACGAGCAGAACTGCTCCACCAGCACCATGCGCATGGTGGGCAGCTCGCTGCCCGATCCCTATGTCTCGGTGGCGGCGGCGGCGGCGGCCCTGTATGGACCGCGCCACGGCGGCGCCAATGAAGCGGTCGTGCGCATGCTCTCGGAGATCGGCGACGTCAAGAACGTCCCTGAGTTCATCGCCAGCGTGAAGCGAGGCGAAAGGCGTCTCATGGGCTTTGGCCACCGCGTTTACAAGAACTTCGACCCGCGCGGCGTCATCATCAAGCAGACGGCGCACGATGTGTTCGAGGTGACCGGCCGCAATCCTCTTCTTGACATTGCTCTGGAGATGGAGCGCATCGCCCTCGAAGATGACTACTTCGTGTCGCGCAAGCTCTACCCGAACGTGGACTTCTACAGCGGCATCATCTATGAGGCCCTGGGGCTGCCCACCACCATGTTCACGGTCATGTTCGCCATTCCTCGCACCGTCGGCTGGATTGCGCAGTGGCGCGAGATGCTGCTCGACGGCGACCAGAAGATCGCGCGCCCGCGCCAGATCTACCTGGGGGCCGACGAGCGCGACTACGTAGACATGGACAGCCGTTCCTGACGCACCCGTCTTTCCCTTGCCCTTCCTCGCCGCCCCCGGCTAGCAGCCGGGGGCGGTCGTCATTCCCACACCTATGACACAACGCAGGCTTCTGATCATCGCGGTGGTGGTGGTCGTTGCGACCCTGGCCGGCGTGGGCGTGGTGGGCGCCGCCACCTGGCAGCGCTTCCAGCGCGACACGCCCATCCAGCGTGAGGTGGTGGGGGCCGTCGCTGACGCCCGCTTTGATCTGGTTCGCTACGAAGTGAGCGCGATTGCCGCCAAGGTCGCCGACCTGGTGCGGCGTCCCGGCGTGCGGCTGTCGACCGGCGAGCAGCGGCAGTTGGTCCAGCAGTACCAGCAGCGGGCCGAGGTGATTCGCCAGCTCCAGGGCCAGGTCAACCGCATCTACGCCGACCCCGCTGTGACCAATGCCGACGAAGCCAGCGCCGGGCTGCGCGTTCGCCTTGCAGACCTGCGTGACCTGCAGGCGAGCATCCGCCCCGAGGTGGAGGCGATTCTCGAAGGCCAGGTGCGCGAGGGGCTGGCGGGCGCCGGCTTGACCACGGCCGGGATCGTGTTTCCGCCGCTGCGGTTCAACTTCATCTCACCCCCGAACTACCTTGTCGTCTCCCCGCGCGATCGTATCGAGCTCGAGGCCAGCACCTACCTGCAGCCCGACCTGGACATGACCCAGATCGAGGCGATCGAGAAGCGCGTGGCGGAGCGTTTTGATCGCTCCACGCTGGTGGAGGGCCTGGGAGGCCTGGGCGCCTGGCCGACCCTGGTGATGGACCAGGCCGACCTCTCCTGGATCCTGGAGACCATCGCCCACGAGTGGGTCCACAACTACCTGGTGTTCCATCCCCTGGGTCAGCACATGTTCGACAGCCCCGGCATGAACACCATCAATGAAACGGTGGCGACGATTGTGGGCGAAGAGGTCGGGCAGAAGTTGGCGCACGACCTCTACGGCATTCCCTATCCGCCGCCGCCCCCACCGCCCGGCAGCCAGGAAACGCTGCCCCCGCCCGACCCTGATCACTTCGATTTCCGGACGGAGATGCACCGCACCAGGCTGCACGTGGATGAGCTGCTTGCCCAGGGCAAAGTCGACGAAGCCGAGCAGTACATGGAGCAGCGCCGGCAGGAGTTCGTCAAGAATGGCTATGTGCTGCGCAAGCTCAACCAGGCGTTCTTTGCCTTTCACGGTTCCTATGCTACCGGCGCCGCCTCGTCCGACCCCATCGGCCCCAAGCTGCAAACCCTGCGCAAGCTGATGCCGGACCTGGCGACCTTCCTGACCGCCGTGCGCGGGATTCGCCAGCCCTCCGACCTGGATGCGCTGCTGGCGAAGTGGGAACCACACTGAACCCACGCTCACCTGGCGCCGGGCAACTGCTGCCCGTGTGAGCCGCTCCGTGGCCCCATCACGGGGTCGTCGGAGAAGCCGTCCCGCTCTTTCGCCGGGGACCCGCCCGGGGATTCCAGGCCGCTTGGCTTGAAGGTGATATAGTAATAATAGTAGCTGATGCCGTTGCCACCATTGTTGTCGATGTACACGAGCCAGCCGTAGGTCGTTCCAAAGTCAAACCCGGCCGGCAGGCTGGCTAACTCGTAGGACCCCTTCGACCCCACCCCGATGGTATACACGGGGTCATCATCCGCAGGATCGTGCAGGTGGAAACTGTAGCTGTCCCCTGGGGTTGCCGGTCGGGTCTGCCAGGTGAACGTGCGGGGCAGGGTCACGGTCGCACCGGATCCCGGGCTGGTCATCTCAACACCGGCGATGTCGAAATCGCCGCCCGCCACGCTGGCGTTCGCGATGGTGGTTGTGATGGCAAAGCTGGTCCAGCGCCACACGTGCTGGCGGTTGTCGGGGTTGCCGTCTCTAGCATTCCGGTACTCCACCACATACTTCTGCCCGGCGGTCAGGGATGGCACGCTTGAGAAGCGGTAGTTGCCCGCCGCATCCGTGCTCATGGGCGATCCCAGGATCGACCAGGAGGCGCCGTTGTGGAACCACAGGATGAGGCGAATGCCCTTGACAGGTTGGCCGCCCGCCTTGACGCGACCATAGACATCGATGACGCGGGATTGCGTTTGGGTCGGCGTGCGCGTGCGGGTTGGGGTTGGCGTGCGACTGGCAGTCGCCGCTCGCGTTGGCGTGGCCGTTGGCGTGCGGGTCTGGCCCGCGGACGGATGGTAATTCCGGCGCACAACGGGCAGATGGGAGTGAGGCTGCGTGGTGGGTGTGGCGGTGGGCGCACTTGCCGAACCCAGCGCCAGCTTGACGAGGAAGGCGTCACCGGCGCCTTCGTAGGATCTGTCGAAGGCGCCGGCCGTGGTGGGGAAGTTGCTGGACTCCGTCCTTCCCACGACAAGAGTACGCCCATCCGCAGTGGCGACGACGTTTTCGGGGCTGTCTTCGCCGTTCCCGCCCAGGAAGGTCGCATACTGCAGGACGGCGCCGCCGGCATCCAGGCGAGCGACGAAGACGTCGCCGCCGCCGTTGTAGCTGCGGTCGTAGGCGCCGGCGGTGGTGGGGAAGTTGCTGGATTCGGCGTAGCCTGTGACGTAGACGCGCCCTGAGGCGTCGATGTCGACCCCGTAGCCATCGTCGTCGCCGCTTCCGCCCAGGAAGGTGGCGAACTCCAGGGCCCCACCTCCGGCATTCAAGCGGGCGATGAAGGCATCATAGTCGCCGTTGAAGCTGCGGTCGTAGACGCCGGCCGTGGTCGGGAAATCACTGGATTCGGTCTCGCCCGCCAAATAGGCCCGCCCGGATGTATCCACGACAATACCACTGCAATCCTCGTCCTCACTACCACCCAACAAGGTCGCATACTCGAGGCTCCCGCCGTTCGCACTCACGCGCACGACAAAAGCATCCCAGACGCCATTGAAACTGCGGTCGTAGGCACCGGCCGTGGTGGGGAAGTCGTCCGAAGCCGTTGCACCCGTGACATAAGCTCGCCCTGTTGCATCGACCGTGATGCTTGTGCCTTCCTCCTCGTCACTCCCGCCCATAAACGCCGCATACTCGAGGGCGCTGCCGCTCGCATTGACACGCGCCACGAAGGCATCCTGGTCGCCGCTGAGGCTGCGGTCAAAGGCGCCGGCGGTGGTAGGGAAATTGCCTGATTCGGTCCGCCCGGTGACATAGGCTCGCCCTGAGGCATCTGTGGCGATGCCATAGGTGGTTTCATCGCCGCTCCCTCCCAGGAAGGTGGCGAAGTCTAGACTTCCGCCGCCGGCATTGAGTCGGACGATGAAGTTGTCGTAGACACCGTTGAAGCTGCGGTCGAAGGCGCCGGCGGTTGTAGGGAAGTCACTCGATCCGGTGAATCCGGCGACATAGGCCCGCCCTGATGCGTCCACGGCGACGCGGTTGCCCCCGTCCTCGTCTGCTCCACCCAGAAAGGTGGCGTACTCGAGGCCATTGCCGCTGGCTTCCCAGCGCATGGCGAAGGCATCGGCTTCTCCACCCAGGCTGCGGTCGAAGGCACCCGCTGTGGCGGGGAAGTTGTTTGACTCCGTACGGCCCGCGAGGTAGATCCGCCCTGATGCATCCACAGCAGTATCATGCGCTGAATCATAGCCATACCCGCCCACATAGCTGCTGTAGACAAGCTCGGCGGGATTGTCGGCGGGCGTCCAGTGCTGGCTCTCGTCTTGGGCGGCGATAGCCTGCGCGCGTCCATCGACCAATGCGCCATTGACAGCGTAGCTGAAGTTAGCCGCTATGAGCGGCAGGCCGATCTCGCCCCCGCCTGCCGCAAGCCGCACCAGGGCGCCGTCCGCAACGACGGCGTCGGCTCCTTCAATGCTCAGGCGCACGGCGCTGGTGTCGGCGCCCTCCCCGGCCTCCAGGGCCCAGAAGGGTGAGCCGTTGCCGGCTTCGCCGCCGATCACCAGGTCGATGCCGGGATAAAGATCGACATAGCGCACACCGCCCCACACCGGTACTGCCTGCCGCCACCGGGAGGGGTCGGCACCTAAGAGGTAGTTCACTTTGGTGTCCAGGCGCTGCACCGGCTCCATGAGGGGATGCGGATTGGCGCCCGTGAAGCTGATCCTGACATGCGCGCCCAAAGAGGGGGCTGCCGGCGAGTGGCCGGCTGCGGCCAGGCCGTGGTGTTTGCCCGGAGCCTGCCCCTCCTCCGGTGGGCCGGCCTCTGCCTGCCCATCCGTCTTTGTGAGCACTGTGAGCCAGATGGCGTCGTCGGCCAGCCACATGGGCCCGGCCGGTCCACCCCAGACCTGGTAGCGGGCAGCACCCGGCCACTGCCCGGCGTTTTCGACGACCAAGACTGGCGACCGGACATCAGCGGCCGCCAGGTCGGCGGAGCTTTGTGCGGCCGGTGCGGCCGGCCGCGACCCGCCCGATGCCACCCCGAACCCGGCGATAAGCACCAGGACGACCAACACTACCAGAACCGAAAACGAGCATCGCGCACGCATTGTAGCCTCCATGGCTGGCGCTGCGGGCCGCTGGCAGTGAAGCGACACAAAGCCAGCAACGCGCTGGCCAGGGACCGTCGCCTGGCAGGTGTCGCCGTCATGCCAAGCTCATCTCCGTTTCGCTGGTGAAGCGGACTCGGCTGTTTTCCCCCTCTTGACAGTCTAGCCGATCCGCGCCGCTGCGGAAATGATCTTGATCATAGTTCGCATGGCTTTCGTGTTTTTGTGCACTATATTGGCCAAGCTCGTCGGTTACCCCTTGACAAACTGTACAAAAAGTCATACACTTAATACGTAGCTGATTAACTACGCTTAAAGTGTAGGAGGAATTGGATGTTCCGGCATATCCTTCGCAGCCGTTCCCTGCTGATTCTCGGCATTGCCGAGACGGTCAGCGGCATGGGCAGTTGGATCACCACCCTGGCGGTGTTTTCGCTGCTCGTGTTCCGTGGTGGTGGCACGGTGGCCCAGAGCACAGGTGTCTTCGTGGCGGCGCTGCTGCCCATGCTGTTGCTCAGTCCCGTGGCTGGCTGGCTGCTCGATCGCGCCGATCGCCGGCGGCTGATGGTGGCGAGCGAGCTGCTGGCTGGCGTGACGGTGAGCGGCCTTATCTTCACCCGCAACCTGTGGGTGATCTACGGGCTGTTGGCGCTGCAGTCAGGATTTAACTCGCTGATGACGCCGGCGCGGCAGGCCGTGGTGCCCGACCTGGTGCCGCAGGAGGAACTCACGCAGGCCAACGCCTTTCTGCAGCAGTTGGCGGGGTTGGTCAAGGTGACGGCGCCGATCTTGGGCGGCGCCTTGTTGGCGGTCCTGAACCCGCATTCGGCCATCGTCCTCGACGTTATTTCCTATGCGGTCTCTGCGGCGGTACTCCTGCGTCTGCCGGCGCTCCCACCCCCCAGCGTGCATACCCCCCGGGCAGCCCATTCCTCGACGCATTCGTCCAGTCCGCGCGGCGCTGGCGGACTTCTGAGCGCGCTGGCGGAGCTTCCCCGCCTGCGTTTGCTCTTCATCGGCGTATTCATGACCACGCTGATCATCATCGGTTTCGACGTCCTCTCTTCCATCTTCACCCGTGATGTTCTCAAAGGTGATGAGAGCCTGTTTGGGCTGCTCATCGGCCTTGTCGGCCTGGGAACGGTGGTTTCCTCGGCCTGGCTGATGGTGGCGCGGCGGCAGCGCAACCTCTGGCGAGACGTGATCATGGGGCTGTTCCTTTTGGCGCTTCTTCCCGCCCTGGCCGGTGTGGGCGCCTGGTTGGGCAGCGCCGCCTTTGCCAGGGTTTCGATGGGTCTGGGCGCCCTCATTGCCGGCGCCGGCATCGGTCTGGTCCACGTCCAGTCGGGCACGCTGCTCCAGACTCTTGCCCCGGCCGCGCTGTTGGGCCGTGCGGCTGGCGTCTTCCAAAGCACGGCCGTCGCCGGCCAGATGGTGGGTCTTCTCATCACTCCCCTTGTGGTGCCGGCGGTCCTCTCGGCGGGTGGCTACCTGGCGCTGAGCGGCCTGGCGTTGGTGTTGGTGGCAGCCTACATGGCGATCACCGTGCGCCGCACACGGGCGGCGCCGTCCCCAAACCCCGAATGGGTCACCCAAACCAGCTAACCCACCCTCCTGTCCACCTATCCAATCCGAGGCAAGGAGCCGTCCAGGCATGACCGAGCAGCACCCATCTTCTGCTTCTGGTATCGGCGGCGCCGGCTGGCTGGTGGGTCAGTCGATCGGGCTTGAGCTCGACGTGGCCCTCACGGCGGTGAGAGGCCAATACCTGCTGGGTGAAATGTCACCCGACCTCACGCAGCTCGCTTACGCCGTCAGCAGTGATTGGCTGGCAGAAGGCATGGATCTGCTCGGCCGCGGCCAGGGCTTTGTGTCCACGCTTTCCATCCTGGCCAGCCTGAGCGGTATGCTGCTCGAGACTGACTACAGCCGGGCCACTCTGGCCATGCGCGAGCTGACGGCAGACGAAGCCTGGCAGCGGTTGTTGCAGCAAGAGGGGGCGGGAGACGAGCCCATGCCTGGCGACCTCAGCGTGGAGCGGGCTTCAGCGCCAGAGGCTCTTGTCGCTCTCGCCGCCCGCTTGACCCTGCGGAGCTACCGGAGGGTTGGCCTTGAGCCGACGGCGCTGCCAACACATGAGCGGGGACTGCGCGAGGAGTTCGGCCGGGCGATTCGCTTCCTGCGAGATGGCGACCGGCACAGCCGCTTCTGGCATTGGCTGGACCGCTTCTACTACGAGGCCTACCATCCCTGGCGGTCGACGCGCCTGGACGTGCTGGCGATGATGGAGCAGCACGCCGTCGCCATGCTGGGCGCCCGGGACCAGCGCGACGGGGTGCCAACGCTTGACTGGCTCCCGCCCCAGAACCCGCTGCGGCTGCGGGCCGAACTGCAGGCTGCTGTTTTGGCTGGGCGGCTGCGGGTCTTGTTCTGGGTGGAACCGTTTGGCATGGCCGACGTCATGCACCTGGAGCCCGATCTGCTTTGCGTCTCGTTTGCCGCTCCCGGCCCCATCTATCGCAGCTTTCTCGATTTCGCCGGCGACGTGGCGGCCCGGAGCAAGGCGCTGGCCGACCCGACGCGCCTGATCATCCTGCGCCTTATCCGTAGTTTCAGCATGACCAGCACCGAGATGGCGGAGTTCCTGGAAATCGCCCGCCCCACGGCCAGCATCCATGCCAAGATCCTGCGTGAGGCGGGCCTGATCACCTCATGGCAGGAAGGGCGTGAGGTACACCATACCATCGTCGCCTCCGAGGTCCGCCGCCTGTTCAGCGACCTGCAGCGCTTCCTGGACCTGCCCGCGGAGGCAGGAACAGAGGGTGTGCCGGATGACGAGTCGTTGCGACTCGAGTCACTCCCGCGCCGGGGCAACGACTAAGGTCGTCACTACGTGTTCTTGCTTCTCCCTACTTCAGAACTGTTCCCTCGTCAGCGGGGTTGCGCCGGAAACCACCTTCACTTGCCGGTTGGGGTCCACTCTGGCCGTCTTTTGACAGCCAACCCTGGCTGTGTGATAATTCAATCAACTTAACAGCGGGGCGGTGGCAGCGCCGTCGCCCCCCTTCGATCGCCATCCTACCCAACAGGAGGTGATGTCAATGGACTTAGGTAGTAAGCTCCGCGCCGTGGCATCACCTCGCAGGAATGCGTAACTGCCACGGCGCACAACGTAAGAGGCCGCCCCCTAAGGGGCGGCCTCTTGCTGTTACAGAGGGGGGGCTTTGCCGGAAGCGTCTGCGGCGAGACCCTATCCTCCCACTTCGGCGGCGGGGGATGGGGCGGTCGATCCTGGGGCTGTTCGGGCTAACCGGAGCGGCGCCGGAAACAAAAACGTGCTCAGCGCACTTGCTGAGCACGTTCCTGACAGGGTGACCACCGGGGGTTGAACCCGGAACCTCCTGGGCCACAACCAGGCACTCTGCCAATTGAGCTATGGCCACCACGCATCGAAAATCGCAAACTGGGGATATGAGTAAGAAAAGCCGGAGCGAGACACCGAAGCTGCCTCGCTCCGGCACCCTCTGGCTGGGGGATCAGGACTCGAACCTGAACTAGAGGATCCAAAGTCCCCCGTCCTGCCATTAGACAATCCCCCATTGCGGAGGGGAGGTGCCGAGGGCCAGACTTGAACTGGCGACACCGCAATTTTCAGTCGCGTGCTCTACCAACTGAGCTACCTCGGCATGACACAAAAGAGGGCTGAGGACAGGGTTGTACTCAGCCCTCTGGTGAGGAAAGAGCGGGCGATGAGATTCGAACTCACGACCTTCTCCTTGGCAAGGAGACGTTCTACCGCTGAACTACGCCCGCAAACAATTGTCCGGACCCTTGATCGCTGTGAAGGACTGCAGGAGGTGGACCCGGTCGGATTCGAACCGACGATCTCCTCCGTGCAAAGGAGGCGCCTTCCCACTAGGCCACGGGCCCATCGCAGTGGCCACTTACAGGTGCCGACGAGAGGACTCGAACCTCCACGACCTGCGGTCAACAGATCCTAAGTCTGTCGCGTCTGCCACTTCCGCCACGTCGGCCCGGCGTGGGCAACCGCTACACGAGGGTATGAACGAACGAAAATACTCCCGATTCTGTTGTTAGCCGTCATCTGTCTCAGCCAAATGGCTGGTGACGCCTGGTATGCCGGGTGTGACCCGACTTCGCCGGCGATCACTGCGACGAGACCGAATTCCTGATCAGAGCTTACGCTCCGGCGTCAAAACCCGGCCCACTCGCCTTGCTCCCGGTTGCACGCTCGCCTAGCCGGCTGCATTGCTGCATGACCGCTGGTGGGCTCTTACCCCACCGTTTCAGCCCTCACCCGCACCCTGGTGGTTCCAGGGCCGCTGGCGGGCATGCTTGCTGTTGCGGTTGTAGTCGCCCTTGCGTTGCCGCTTGGGCGCCCCCACTTGCGGTTTCGTGGGGCAACCTTTCCCCTTAGGGCGAACCCAACGGGGATGGGAGTCGGGAAGTTCCTCTACCGGTGCTGTGACCGGCAGCGACGGCGCTCCGTTCGTTTTGGACAATGCCTTGTGTTTGTTAACGTACAAGCGTCGGGGATTATAGCATCGGGTTTTGCGGAGTGTCAAATCATTTCGCCCTGACGCTCGCAACTTCCCTTGTTGCCCAGGCTGCTTGTGCTAGAATGCGCGTATTCAATGGAGGTTGTCCATCTCGTGCAAGTCAAAGTCTATGCCACCCTTCGTCCTCTTGCAGGCGCTGCCATGCTGCCGGCGGAAACGCCGCCCGGCGCCACCGTTCGGACCCTCGTCGACGAGCTTGTGGCGCGCTGGCCGAGGTTGCGACCTGAGATGGTCAACGGCAGTGGCGACCTGCTGGACCGCATTCATATCTTCATCGATGGACGCAGCATTCGCTTCATGGAGGGCGTGGATACTCGCATCCCTCTTAACGCCAGGGTGGACATCTTTCCCCCGGTAGGTGGGGGCTGACCCGTGCGGGTACGGCTGTATAGCACGCTGCGCAGCCGCTCCGGCCGCCAGGAAGTGGCGGTGGATGCGCCAACCGGCGCCACGGTGCGCGAGGTCCTGCGTCTGCTGGTGGCGCAGGCGCCGGACCTGGCTGCTCTGCTCCTGGATGAGGCCGGCGAGCTGAAGCAGGCCAACGTGGCCTTTCTCAATGGGCGGCAGACCGTCTTTTTGCAGGGTCCGGACACGGTGGTTGCCGCCGGCGACACCCTCGATCTGTTCCCGCGCTCACACCAGCAGCGGGCCTTCGCTGCCGGCTGACCCTGCCAAACAAAGCGGCGTTCCCAATCAGGGTCGGGAACGCCGCAGTGCAGTTGCGATGGCGCCTCAGGGGCGGGTCGCTCAGGCGAGAATGCCCAGTTCCTTCAGCTTGGCTTCGGGTACGACGCCGTCGACCCAGCCGCGCTCGGTGTAGTACTCCTCCAGCATCTGCGGCAGTTCTGCCACGCTGCCCACGGAACCCTGGCCATCGGCCGGCTCCTCGAGGAAGCGCTTGGGCAAATAGTCGCTGCCCTCGCGGAACCCTGCCAGGTTGTTGTAGTAGCGTTCAAGGTTGTACACGCGATCACCCAGCGCCAGCAGGTCGCCGGCAGTCATGTGCGTGCCGGTGAAGGTGGAGAACTGGGCGGCGAAGTCGTCCAGGCTCTCGGCGAAGGTTGAGAACTTGCAGACATCCAGGCAGTCCGTCATGGTGTGGACGTTCTGGAAGATGATCGTGAGCTTGCCCTTGCCCTGCCAGGCCAGACGGTCAGTGAGCTCGGCCGGCCCCAGCACGTTGCCGATGATCTCGGCGGCGGGGGTATAGGCGCGCAGGTGGCAGGCGCCGCGGTTGCTCGTGGCGTAGCCGATTGCCATGCCTTTGACCGCGCGGGGGTCGTAGGCCGGGATAGCCTGGCCTTTGACCGTCATGGCGATGTCGGGGTCGCCCAAGGCGACAGCAGCGCGATAGGTGCCTTCGCCCAGCAGTTCAGCGACCGGGTCCTTGCGGTAGGCAATACGCTCGATCATCTCCACCTGGCCATCGGCGTCGCCCCAGGCCAGGACGCCGTCCTTGGTCAAGCCTTTCTCGGAGGCTTCCATATACATGGACAGCACATTGCCCATCTCGATGGTGTCCAGGCCAAAGCGATTGCACTGGATGATCATGTAGCCGACTGCCGCCGGATCACCCTGCAGGCAGTTCGCGCCCAGCGCCCAACCCGATTCATACTCCCAGCTTTCGCCCTTGACCTTGAATTTTCCCTCCCTGACCTCGTAGGCCTTCTTGCAGGCCACCGGGCAGGCATGGCAGGTGGGGTTCTCGAAGAGCAGGTGCTCGACCACGTATTCGCCGGAGAGGTTCTCAGCCTCCTCAAAGGAGGTGCTCATCGAGTTCTTGGTGGGTAGGCCGCCGACGACATTGAGCATGTTCGTCAATACATTGGTGCCGTAGACGCTGAGGGCGCCCTTGCGCGGCGCCGTGATGACCTCTTCGTTCATGATCGAAGCCAGCGCCTTCCGGTCCGCCTCTTTGTAGGCAACGCGATCGGAGGGTTTGGGCTGATTCTTCTTGTTGCCCTTGATGACGATGGCCTTCAGGTTCTTCGAACCTGCTACGGCGCCGGTGCCGCCACGGCCGGAAGCGCGGTCATTCTCATTGATCCAGGCGGCATAGCGCACCAGCTTCTCGCCCGCAGGGCCGATGCACATCACGGCGCAGTCCTCGCCGTGCTCACTTTGCAGGTAGCGAACGGTCTCACCCGTCTCCATGCCCCAGACCGTTTCGGCGTCGTAAAGCGTGACCTCGCCGTCTTCCACGTAGGCATAGACGGGCTCGTCGGACTTGCCTTTGAACAGCAGCGCGTCAAATCCTGCCCACTTCAGCTTGGCCGCCGTCCAGCCGCCCATGTGGCTATCCGTCACCGTGCCGGTGAGAGGCGACTTCGTCACCACGCACAGGCGCCCACTCATCTTGACTTCGGTGCCGGTGAGGGGGCCGGTCATGATGCACAGCAGGTTCTCAGGCGAGAATGGCTCGACGTCGGGCCCATTGTCAAGCATGTACTTCACCCCCAGGCCGCGGGCGCCGACGTACTTGTGGACATCTGCTTCGTTGAGCTTCTCGTAATGAATCTTGCCGCTGGTCAGGTCAATGCGTGCGACATGGTTGTTATACCCTTTCAACATGGCAGCTACCTCCGAAAGGTGAGAGCCTCCCCGACAACGGCCAGGAGGGCGAGGGACAAAAAAAGAGCGCTATGCCGGTGTGGCATAGCGCTCGTCGTTCACTTGACTTCCCTTGCAGCAGGGCTCACAGACAGCCGTGGAGCCAGCAGTTCGCCAGCGGTGGCGAAGGTTCATAGATGTGGCGCCCCCCGATGTGAGGGCGTTGAAACTGAACGAATTTATATCATGGCGCCCAACGATTGTCAAAGCACCCGGCAGGTCGGGGGGGACGGCGTTAGTGACGACTTCAGTCGTTCTGCACTCCGGAACGACTGAAGTCGTCGCTAGGTCAGCTAGCGCCGCGCCGGACTGGGCCGGCCGGCTGCCCAAAAGACCAGCTCGGTCTCGAGGAAGATCTCACCTTCCAGGGCGCCGGCCACACGGGCAATACGATCTTCCCTGGTCATGTGGGTCACGATTTCCTCGGCGCCCGCCTCACGGGCCCGGGCCTCGGCGAGCGGCATCATCACCTCCTCGGCGTGCGCCACGGCCTCTTCCAGCCGGCGGAAGTCGTGGATGCCGTCCTCGAGGTAGAGGCGCACCCCGGCGTCGTTCGGAAGGGGCTTGATGAACACATGATGGCGCTGGATGATGCCGCCTGCCACGGCGCCCACGGCATTGGCCACGTCGGCGTGATCGGGGATCACGAGCTCGGTGTGCAGCCCGGCGGCCACCTGCGGCATGTAGGCGGGCACCGGCGCGCCGATGGCGACGAGGGGATTGCGCAGGGTGAAGGCGACGTCCAATCCCGTATCCGGACGCTGGCGCAGGGCGCGGCGCAGGAATTCCTGCGCCGTGGGCTCCTTCTCCCAACGGGGCGGAGTGGCTTCGTCGGTCAGGACCTTGCCCACCAGTTCTGTGCTGACGCGCTCGATCAGACCCAGGATGACGGCCTCGCAGAACTCCATCACGGACAGACCGGCGCTGGCGGCGAGTATCTGCGCCCCCAGCAGGGAGGCGCTGCTGTCCCAACGCTGGAACCGGCCCAGCACATGCAGAGCGTCGGTGGGCGTGAAGCCGGCGCGGTGCACCAGGGCCTGAGCTTCCAGGTCGGCAAAACGGTAGCGAATCAGGCCATCGCCCGACTGGGCGCTGAGCATGTCCGGGGATAGAGGCCCCGCTGCCAGCCGCTCCACCAGCCTCTGGTCGGTTGCGGAGAGGCGGTGCCCGGCCTGCCGGCCCACGAGCAGGAACTCGGCGGCGTCGTACCCCAGCTTGTTGGGAGGAAGCGCTGCCTGGCGCTTCAGCTCGGACAGGACCTCGGCATGCTGGCTGGCGAGAAGGCAAAGCGGCGTCACGCGCCGGGGCCCAATGCGCAGCCGGCTCGTCTGTCGCTCGAAGCGAACGTGGCTGTCGCCGCCCAGGCCCACCGTGTGCACGTCCACCGCCTCGACCATGGTGCGCCAGCCCCCTACCTGCGCGCCTTCGGGATTGAGCAGCGGCCAGCCATCACGCAGGGCGGCAATGTCGGTGGTCGTTCCCCCCACATCTACGACCCAGACGTCGCGGCGTCCCGCCAAATGCCAGGCGCCCACGGCGCTGGCCGCCGGGCCGGACAGAATGGTCTCGATCGGGCGGTGCATGGCCCAGTCGGCCCGCACCAGCGAGCCGTCGCCCTTGACCACCATCAGGGGGGCGGCGATGCGCCAGGCCTCCATGGTGCGCTGCACTGAGGCGATCAGCTCCCGCAGGGGCAGGATCAGGTGGGCATTCAGGGCCGTGGTGGTCGCCCGGCGGACCGAGTCGAGGCGGGAGGTGAGGTCGTGGCCGCAGGTGACGGGCAGCCCCGTCAACTCCGCCACCAGGGCCTGCGCCGCCAGCTCATGAGTCGGGTTGCGCACGCTGAAATAGCCGGAGATGGCGAACGCCTCCACCGTTTCCTTCCTGGCCAGGACGGCCTGCTGCAGGGCGGCGACATCCAGGGGCGCTTTCTCGTTGCCCAACTCGTCATGCCCGCCGCCGATGTAGACGACGTCGTCGGCTGCCAGCAGGCGGCCAAACCCAAACTGCTGGATGAGTTCTTCGTCGTAGCCGATCAACAGCAGGCAGACGGCCCCCCGGCGTCCTTCGGCCAGGGTGTTGGTGGCGAGCGTGGTGGACAGCGCCACCAGGGTCACATCCGCTGGGACCAGGCTCAGGCCCTCGGCAGTGGCGGCGGCGAAGACCTGACGGATGGCTCCTTCGATGCCCATGGCCAGATCGTAGCGTGTGGTGAGGGACTTGGCGCCGGCCAGCACCTGGCCTTTGTCGTGGTCGACGAGAACGGCGTCTGTGTAGGTGCCGCCGGTATCAATGCCCAGGGCAAGATTCATGCTGACATAGAGTGCACTTGTGGTCCTGCGAGGATATTCGGTATCGTCAGTGCAATATCGTCTCTCACGGCCCGAAACACGGCCATGACTTCCTCGTCGGTTCCTTCTGCCTTCGCCGGGTCGGGGAAGCTGTGATGAAGCCGACGTCCCGGGCCGAGCCAAACCGGGCATTCCTCAGCGGCCGAATCGCAGACGGTGACTACCAGGTCGAGCGGTGTGTCTCGGAACTCGTCCGCGCTCTTTGAACAACCACGGTGCTCGATCCCGATCTCGGCGAGAGCGCGCAACGCATTGGGGTGAACGTAGCCAGTAGGCTTGGTGCCCGCTGAGACCGCTTCCCATTCGTCGCCCAGCCGGGCATTGACGATGGCTTCAGCCATATGCGAACGGCAGGAGTTGCCAGTACACAGGAAGAGAACTCGCTTCATGACTATGTTATCCCCTTTCGGATGTAGACCGCAATTCTGCGACCCACGAACGTATGCGGCAGTCGATCGCATCGCGCACCTCGCGGAACTTGGTCAGAATCTCCGCTTCAGTGCCTGCGAACGCGGCAGGATCTTCAAAGGACCAGTACAGGCGTTTCGAAACTCCAAGAAAAGTCTGAGGGCAGTTCTGTTCGGCATTGTCACAGACGGTGATCAAGTATCCGAAGTGTACCTTGCCAAGGTATTCCTGGACCCCCTTGGAATACTGTCCTGTCAGGTCATAACCCATCTCGCCCATGACGAGTCGCGTGTTGGGGTTGATGCCACGAGGCGTCAGGCCGGCGCTGTGGGCTTCGAACTGATCTCCCCCGTAGGCACGCAGGAATGCCTCAGCCATCTGGCTGCGGGCGGAGTTGCCGGTACATAGGAACAGGACCTTTGTTTTTGCCATGCCAAGTTTCCTCATCTGTACTCGCTGGGTCATGCAATTGACGCAAGAAGTGACCAATACGAATTACCAGCTCATCAGCGACCTGCCGAAAAGCCGCGGACCGGACCGATTCCGTCCCCGTGACCTCGACTGGGTCAGGGATACTCCAGTGCAATTGTCTCGGCCGTTCCGGAAACACCGGACATATCTCACGCATGCGGTCGCACACCGTAATGACATAATGGAATGGCTCGTCGATGAACTTGCGAAAGTGCTTCGACTGCTGGGCGCGGATGTCAATGCCCAACTCGGCCATGACGCGGATCGCCAGAGGATGAACCTCGCCCGGCTCGCTGCCGGCACTGAATACCGCCAAGCGATGCTCGCTGCGCTGGCGCAGAATGCCCTCGGCCATTTGCGAGCGGGCGCTGTTGTGGGTGCACAGGAAGAGCACGCGCCAAGGCCGAATGGAGTTTGTGCGCGTCAAAGGCCTGGAATCCGCCGGAACGAGCGCGGGACGCAGGACCTGGTCGCTCGCGCGCAGCATCGCCTGGAGGTGATCCTGATCCAGATGATAGTAAATATCGCGACTGTCAGCGCTGCTTCGCCGTTCGCGCAACAGACCTCCATCCCGCAATTGCCGCAAGTGGTAGGACACCACGTTCTGGGGCCTGTGCAAATCCTCTACAAGCTCGTTGACACGAAGGTCATTGATAGCCAGTTCCGTAAGAATCTGCCAACGCAAATCGTGAGCTAACATCTTGAATAGAGCGGGAGCACTTGATGCGGACTCATCGGTCATGGCTTAACACGACACTTTGAAACAGAGATAATATATCAAATCATTTCGATATATTATCTGTGCGACGGGCTTTGTCAAGTCATAGATCATCCAGTTGAAGACAGACTAGTGCGTGCCATGATTTCTGATCGGCTCTTGCCCTTCAGCTTGCCCCCAACCGAAAGCCGCCCCTCGCCAGCAGTGTGCGTTTCTGTGCACTCCGCGTCACAGTCTATTTCAGCCCCGCCGCAGATGCGTTGATACCAGCCCGGCCTTTTGTGTTGGTGACCGGATGGCAAGGCCCTGAGCCGCACGACCGGAGCGACCGCGGCCGAGCGCCTGGTTTTGATCGAGGTCCAGTGTCTATTCCGCCCAAAGCAGATACCCGTCCGCATCCTTCCAGGGGTGCTGGACCGTGACGAACCCTGCCGCCGCCAGGAACTGCTCCACCTGCTGCGGCGAGATGCGGTGAGGCCGCGGCGGCCCGCTCTCGCCTTCGGCATCGGGCCGCCAATCAAGCACGGCAAGACGTCCTCCAGGACGCAGCACCCGGCGAAGCTCGGCCGCCAGCGTTGCGGGCGGTTCTACCTCGTGAAAGACGAAGGCGGCCCAGATGAAGTCGATCGAGTCATCCGGAAGGTCGATGGCCGGGAGTTCGCCGTGCAGCAGCCGGACGTGTTCGGGAGGATTGGACGCTGCTAACGCCTCCAGCATCTCAGGGCTGACATCCAGGGCGATGACCAGTCCCTGCGGTCCGACCTTGTCGGCCATGGGCAGCGTCCAAAAGCCAGGACCGCTGCCCAGGTCGAGGGCGGTCTGCCCTTCCTGCAGGCCGGCGAGTTCGAGGAGGTGCGGCGGATTCCAGCGCACCCATCGTTCGGCGCTCGTGAGTCCTGCGCGTTTGGCGGCGTCAAAGCGGCGTTCGTGTGAATGTGTCATCGTGGTCATGCTCCGTCCTGCACGTAGTCGAAAACCAGGGTGAGGGCCAGCTCGGCCCTGGCCAGTTCTTTGCCGAGATAGGCCGCGTGGGTCAACTGGCTGACCCATGCCTTCTCAATGGCCGTCCAATAGATGCTGCGCGCGTCGGTGCCTTCGATCACACCGGTGAGGGTATGGTCGTAGTCATAGTGCTCGGCCACGATCACTCCCCGGTCACGCTGCACAATGATGACTAGGTAGCCTGCCCTGTCCAACTCGACATTGGCTGGCGCTTGAGCCTGGATGACCCTGGCGGCCGAGGCTTCCAAGAAAGCAACATCGTGGCAGGGGCCGTCACAGCCGCACGATGCAGCTTCAGGTGCCAGGGGTAGGGCCGCCACGACGGGTGGGGCTTCGTGGACTTGAGTGCGGCATGAGCAGCCTGCATCGCCGCACACGTCGCCATTTTCGCCTGCGAGCTCGCCGACTTCTGCCGCAATGGCTGCGGCATCCTCACAGCCGATCATGTCGACGATCCGAACCTGCTTGCGGAACGTTTCGATTTCTTCCCGGGTCACGTTGCGGAGAACTGCGCGCTTTCCCCGCGAACCGAGTACTCGCCGGTTCTCGTCCACGCCTTCTCTTGCCAGAGCCAGCAGTGTCTGGCCGGGGCAATGGCCTTCGGCTTCCTGTCCGGCGACGATCAGATAGCGCAAGGCGGGATTGGCGACCATGTTCTTGATGATCTTGTCCAGTCCGATGTTCTCTGTCTCGGTTTTGCCCACAATGGCAAGGCCATCAGGCCTGAGATCGGCCAGTTGGCGGGGCAGGGCAAGGCTGGCAAGCGTAGAAACGGCCACCGGCGCAGAGCTGCCGCTGAACAGCAGATACTCACCCGGCACGATGGGCCATCTTCCTTCATTGACCTCAAAGGTGCACGCCAAAGCCAGCCCGCTGGACGCATCTGGGAACGTCTGGGCGAACAGGTTGGCGGCGTTCGCGGCAATGCAGACCTCGCATCCCAGGCATGCGTATCTGATCGGCTGCATAGCGGCCGTCCATGCCTCGATCTGCCCTGCCAGCCCTGTCTCAGCCGCCATGCCGGGCAAAGCCAGGGATGCCTGCATCCCTGCCAGGGCGTCCTGCATGCAGCCGCACGCACGGCACTTCGCAAGCGCCATACCGTTGCGCAGTTCTGCAATCACGCTTTCAGCCGCCATTCTCTCACTCGGCTTGCTCAGACATCTGAGCTGGGAGGAACAAGGGCCTCCAACTGGCCCAGGCGCTCGGCGTAGGCAGGCTCCTGTAGGGGAGGGCATTTTGACAGCGGCGCCTGTCCTAATGACAGCTTGAGGGCAAAGTTCCAGCAGGTTGCCTGCCCGCACTGGCGGCAGTTGGTCTGCGGCAGCAGCTTGTAGAGCGACATCGCCGTCGGGCGCTCGTGCGAGGTGAAGTCAGGCGCCAGCTCGCCGCGGCGTTCCCAGGTCTCGTTGACGAGGGCGATCAGCGCCTCGACGGCGTGCAGGGCGCCGTCGCGATCTTCGACATTGCTGACGGCGATGTGGCCGGCGTGGAAAACGATGTAGTGTCCATCCTTGCGCCAACTGAACGCCCTGGCCGCCTGGTTGTAGATGCCGCCCTGCAGGGTGGCATTCAGATAGGGCAGCGCCTCGGCGATGTCGGCATCGAGCGTGGCAATGGCGCTGTAACGAACGGCTCCGGGATCACATGCGGGTGTGAAAACGTCGATTCCGTAGGTTCTGATGAGCATAGGACCCCCTTCTTTGTCGCGGGGTGGTTCAGGAATTCGCCTGCGCTTTGGTGAGCAGGCCCACGACCTCCGCCACGCTGGGAATGCGCCCGCCGGACACCAGCTTCTCGTTGACGACTAGGCCAGGGGTATAGAGCAAGCCGTAGCGGGCAAACTCGCTGCGATCCGTGACCTTTTCGATGGTCGCCTCAACGCCGAGCTGTTGGACCGCCTCCCTGGCGTTCTCTTCGACTTTGTGGCAGTTGTCGCAGCCAGGGCCAAGCACTTTGATGGATAACATGAGGAAAGCTCCTTTGTGACGGGTTGTGGTGTTTGGAACGTGATACGTGATACGTACTGCGTACTACGTAATGCGCAAGTAATTGTCTGGTATTTGACGTATGTGTTTGATTATCACATTCATCACGCATTACGTATTACGCATTACTCTACTGTGATGACCGGCTCCACAACAATCTCGCTTTTCACCGAATTTGCCACCAGGCTGTACTTCTGTGCGGATTCCAACGCCCGCCGCACGCGTTTCTCGTCGGCGCCGCGGACGGTGATGTGCGGGTAGAAGCGGAGGTGGGTGAAGATCTCGGTGCGGTCGAGCTCGATCAGTTTTGTGCCCTCCGCCCGGCAGGTGTAGCTGACCAGGTCGATCTTGAAGCGCTTGCAGGCCCACAGAAACATCATCATGATGCAGGTGTTGGCCGCAGCCACGAAGGCGTCTTCGGGCGTCAGCACCCCTTCGTGGCCGTAGGCGTCCGGCGGAGCGGAGAAGGGCAGCTCGGGACCGTTGCCCATCGTCAGATGGCCCCAGTGTTCGCCCTTCCAGGCTACCTGGGTCCAGTAAGTGGCTGTCTGCGCCATCAGGATCTGGCCTCCTTGCTGCGGCAGTACGAATCCCAGGCCAGCCCGATCGCTTCGACGTAGAGCGTCTCCTCGGCAGCGGGGATGTCGTTGTAGAGCCGGACGGTGTCGACCAGGGCGACCGGTGGGGCGCCGTTGGCCCGCAGACCCTGCCCGTAGGCGGCGTCGAAGATGGGCGTCAGGGCCAGGAACTGCAGGGTGCGGTCGCCGACCGCCACGTTGGTCACCGGGATGCCGGAACCGCAGGCGCAGGCGCCGCCATCGCTGACCTTTGTGGTCTCCGTTGGCGTCAAATCGAGTATCTCGCCTTTGCTCCGGCTCCAGCGCACGGCCAGCAGTTCGTCCACTGTCATCGCCAGGGCGCCGGCCAGGGCGCTGACCACCTGCCATCCGCCTTCATCCAGGCGTCGCAGCCCGTGCGGCTGCGGCAGCCCCTGTTCGGCGACGAAGTCCGTGACCACGTAGCTGGCGGCAGGCTTGTTGCTGTAGAGCTCGGTGGCCCTTGCCGCACAGCGCTTGTCGCAGCCGTCGACGGCGATAGTCGGGTAGAATTTGGCAAAGGCGCGGTCGCCCTCGCCGCCGGCCAGGAAAAGGGGCAGGCAGATCGTGACAGTCTCGCCGGGGCGCAGGCCTTCCAGCACATTCAGCGCTGCCAGCCGCGTCACCAGCCCTTCGGGCATCTCCTCGCCTGAACAGGCGACGATGCCCACCTTACGCTGCGGCAGATCAGGCATGGTCGTCCTCCTTTCGCAGCAGAACATCGCTGGCGTTGGCGATCTCTTCGGCGAGGGCGCGGGCTAGGGCCAGGCCCCCTTCATTCAGCTCGGCGATGCCCTGCGGCTTGAGGTCGCGGTGCTGGCGGTAGAAGTCCAAGACCGCATAGGCCCTGGACACCTGGCCGCCTGCCTGTTCCACGTTGACGGTGGCGCAGGCCAGCTTGCAGCCGTCAAGGGTGATGACTGCGGCGTCCTGGACGGCGGACCGGGCGTCGTCATCCCCCAGCACGAGAAGCGAGAGGGGCACGATTCGGGTGCTGTCGGGACGAAGTTCCTCGACTGCAACGTAGGCCGCTTCACGCGTGACGCTGCCGTAGGTCTTGCCGATGCCGCTGCAAGGGACGATGATCACGCGTCTGGGAGGGGCGGTCGGTTCGATCATGCGGATGCCTCCTGTGCCTGGCGGGTCATCACGGCAAGGTAGGCTTTGGCGTCCAGCAGGCCGTCCACGGGCCAGGCATCCGGCTTCAGGTCCAGCAGCCAGCCGGCGCCGTAGGGATCCTGGTTGATCAGTTCAGGTGACTCTGCGAGGGCGTCATTGACGGCGACGACAGCGCCCGCGCAGGGCGAAGTGATGGCGATATCAACCTTGACCGTTTCGATGGCCGCGATCTCGCCGCCCGCTTCGATCCGAGCGCTGGCAGGCGGCAGCTCGGCGAAGGCAATGTCGCCGCTGGATTGCTGCATGAAGTCCGTCAGCCCCACGCGCACGATGCCGGCGGCTTCGTCGGCGCACAACCACGCCCCCAGAGCGGTGTAGAGATAGTCCTGCCTGACCCGGAAGATGAACTTGCCGATGGTCGTCTGTAGATCGTCTGCACTCATGGTGAATTCTTTGCTCCTTACTGAGCCTGGCATTTAGGACAGATGCACCCCGCGACAGGGCCATCCTTGATTGTGGTAACCCTGGCGCCATCGTCGTGAGCCGCTTCCAGGACGGCCGCGAGCAGGGACGCCAGATGGGGATCGGCCAACCGGTAGTAGACGTTGGTCCCCTCGCGATCGTCGTCGATCAGTCCGGCATTGCGCAGGACTGCCAACTGCTGCGAGACATAGGGCTGCGGCTTGTCCAATACGGCGGACAGGTGGCACACGCACTCGCTTTCCCGCCGCAGGACATCGAGAATCTGCAGCCGCATGGGATGCGCCAGGAGTTTCAGAAGATGAGCCTGTTCGCGGTAGGGATTCATAGATAGAAAGTTCTGCATATAGAGATTCTTCTATATCCTAGACGTTTCTGGCCGTACCTGCTATGATCCAGATCATGTACGCCGCACGGACGGTGCGCGTCTTGCGCCCTTTTCGGCATGCGTGCGTCTATACTCACTGGATGTCGTTCTGCCTGCCCGCTTCCGGTGGAAGCAGTGCAGCTCGACCTTCGAATTGCCATTCAAACACCCTGTGGAGGGTCACCGTGAGTTCACAAACGCCCAATGCGATCAAACAGCAGGTGCGCGAGCACTACGCCGCCATTGCCGTCCAGGGTTCCAGTTGCTGCGGACCCAGTCCAGACGCAGGCACCGGCGCCGCCGGCAGCGGCGCATCCGCCGTCGATGTGGTTTCGCTGGTCAGCTATGAGGAATTCAGCCCCCAGGTGGTCGAGGGTTCGGACCTGGGCCTCGGCTGCGGCACGCCCACCGCGGTGGCAGACCTGCGGCCGGGCGAGACAGTGCTGGACCTGGGCAGCGGCGCCGGCATCGACGTGTTCCTTGCCGCGCAGGCCGTCGGCCCGCAGGGACGCGCCATCGGCGTGGATATGACGCCCGCCATGCTCGACCGCGCCCGCGCCAACGCCGCCCGCGCCGGGTTCCATAACGTCGAGTTTCGCCTGGGCGAGATCGAGGCGCTGCCGGTGGCCGATGCCAGCGTCGACGTCATCCTGTCGAACTGCGTCATCAATCTGGCCCCCGACAAGGCCCGCGTGTTCGGCGAGATGCACCGGGTGCTGCGGCCGGGGGGGCGCTTCGCCATCTCCGACATGGTCACCTACGGCGAGGTGCCGGAGGATGTCCGCCAGGATATGGCCCTGTGGGCGGGCTGCATCGCCGGCGCCCTGGACCGCCAGATCTACCTTGGGCTGTTGGAGGAGGCAGGCTTCCGCAACGTTCGCGTCGCCGCCGAGTCATCCTATGCCGCCCCGTCCGGGGGCGACTACGGCCTGGCGTCCCTCACCGTGATGGGGGAGCGGGTTTAGCCGACCGCCGGCGGGCTGCCTTCTCCGCGCGGCCCCTCCACCCAATACGAGCCGTCCGGGCCGACTTCCTTCTTCCAGATCGGGACGACCTGCTTCAGCCGTTCGATGGCGTAGGCGCAGGCGTCGAACGCGCCCTGCCGGTGGGCGGTCGCCACGGCGACCATGACGCTCGACTCCCCGACCTCCAGTCTGCCCACACGGTGGACGATGGCAACGTCCAGCACCTGGGGCCAGCGCTCCTGCACTTCCGCCCCGATCTGAGCCAGGACTTCCACGGCCATTTCCGGGTAGGCTTCATATTCCAGGTAGTCCGTTTCCTGGCTTTCCGTCTGGCCGCGGACGGTGCCCGAAAAGAGCACGATGGCGCCATGAGCCGGCGCCGTGACCAGCGCCGCCACCGCGTCCAACGAGAGGGGTTGTTCAGTGATCCAGAATCGCAACGTTGAAGGTTGAAGATTGAACGTTGAACGTGGTTCCGGGGCGCCACCGGAGACCGGGGGCAGCAGCGCGACCACATCGCCGTCCGCCAGCAAGGTTGCGGGGCTGGCATAGCGCTGGTTGACCGCCACGTGCAGGACGGGCGGCAGGGGGCGCCCGTTGGCCTCCTGTCGCAGCACGGCGAGCAGGTCGCTGACAGTGGCGCCCTCCGGGAGCTCGCGCTCGAGGGCGGCCGATCCGAACAACTCACGCAGAGAGGCAAACAACCGCACAGAAACCATCATGTCTCGTTCGCTCCTTCGCCGCGTTGGAAGACGCCGCTCTTGCCGCCTTCTTTGAACAGCAGCCGGACGTCGGTGATGGACATGGTCTTTTCCAGGGCCTTGGCCATGTCGTAGATGGTCAGCGCCGCCACCGTGACCGCTGTGAGCGCCTCCATCTCCACGCCCGTCTGGCCCTGGCAGCGGACGGTGGCGCGGATGTCGATGCCTTGCTCGACATAATCGAAATCAATGCCGGCATGGGTGATCAGCAGGGGGTGGCAGAGCGGGATCAACTCGTGCGTCCTCTTGGCCGCCATGATGCCGGCGATGCGGGCGGCGCCGAGCACATCGCCTTTCTTGACGTCACCGACCCGGATGGCGGCCAGGGTCTCCGGCTGCATGACGATGCGCGCCGCGGCGATGGCTGTGCGGGAAGTGCTGGACTTGTCGCCAACGTCCACCATACGGGCCTGGCCGCTGGGATCGAGATGGGTGAGGGACATGGGGGATTGCGGAATGCGGAATGCGAGTGTGGGGAGCGGGTGCCGGGTTGGGTGTTTCGTACTGCGTAATTCGTACTACGTGATGCGCACTGCGTAAACGACAAACGGCTCTTTGATCGCTGGCGCCAGGGGTGGCTGGCCGGACGCAAGCGCCACCCGCCACTTGCTACTTGCCACCTGCGACTTGCGACTGGCTACCTGCTGCCTGCTACCAGCTACCTGCCACGCGCTGCCTGCTAATACACCAGCTCTCCGCTCAGGAAGGCGGCGGCTTGGGGATGGCGGGGGTGGTCGAAGAAGTCTGCAGCGGGAGCCACCTCCAGCAGCTCGCCTTCGTAAAGGAAGGCGACCCGCTGCGCCAGGCGCCGCGCCTGCCAGACGTTGTGGGTGACCAGCACGATGGTCGTGCCCTGTTCGCGGTTGGCGGTGGCGATGATCTGCTCGATCAAGCGCACGTTGGCCGGGTCGAGGTTGGCCGTGGGCTCGTCCATGAGCAGGACCTCGGGACCGAGGACCAGGGCGCGGGCAAGGGCAACGCGTTGGGCTTCACCACCGCTGAGCGTGCGGGCTCGTGCCTCTGCCAGCTCGGTCAGGCCGACGGCGGCCAGGGCGGCGTCGACAAGTGCGCGCCCGTCGCGCTCGCCGCGCAGGCGCAGGCCGTAGCCCACGTTGCGCCGCACCGACATGTCGAGCAGCATGGGGCGCTGGAAGACGGTGGCGATGCGCCTGCGAACTTCCATGGGGATGCTTCTGACGCCGTAGGGCGTGCCATGATAGCAGATCTGCCCGGCGAAAGGTGCTTCCAGGAAGTTGAGAAGCCGGAGAAGGGTGCTCTTGCCGGCGCCGCTGGGACCGACGAGGGTCAACAGCTCACCCTTGGCGACGTGCAGCGCCCCGATCGAGAGGACCGTGCGTGCGCCGTACATGTGCCGCAGATCCTGAACGGAGAGAATCGGGCTGCTGGCGAGCTTCGTGTCCATGCGGCTGGCGCTCAGGGCCGCGGTTCCAGGCGGCCTTGCAGGTGGAGCAGCACCCAGTTGGCGCTGAAGGCGAGGGCGATAAGGATGATGCCCAGGGCAATCGCCAGGGCGAAATCACCCTTGCTCGTCTCCAGGACGATGGCGGTGGTGAGAACGCGGGTCTTGTGCTCGATGTTGCCCCCCACCATCATGACCGACCCCACCTCCGAGATGACGGCGCCGAAGCCAGCCACCACGGCCGCCAGGACGCCGTTGCGGGCCTCGTAGAGGACGGTCAGCGAGGCCTGCCAGGTGTTGGCGCCGAGGGCGCGGATCTGCAGCGCCAATTCGGGCGGCACGGCCGCCACCGACGTCATGGTGAACCCCGCCACCAGTGGCAGCGAGAGGACGACCTGCGCCACGATCATCGCCTTGGGCGTGAACAGCCAGCCCAAGCTGCCAAGAGGACCCTGGCGGGAGAGAAACAAATACACCGTGAGACCCACGACGACCGGCGGCAGGCCCATGCCGGTGTAGATAAGGGCGACGAAAAGACGCCGGCCCGGAAAGCGCTTGAGACCCAACCACATGCCCAACGGCAAGCCCAGGACCACGCTGATCAACAGGGCGATGCCGCTGACCCACAGCGACAGCGCCACGATCTCAACCAGGTTGCGGTCGAGACCGGTGATAAGCTGAACGGCTTCGATGAATCCGCGCAGGAAGGTGTCCACGGCACAGGCAGCGTCAGGCCCCGATAGGCTGGAGCAGGAGAGCGGTGACTTCGGCCCCTGCCGGCAGCAGGGGCTCGCCGGGCGCCAGCTCGAGCAAGGCGTTGGCGCCGACGAGCGACAGGAGGCGGCCCGACCCCTGGGCGCCGGTGGTGCGGGCGACAAAACGGCCCTTGTCGACGTAGACCGCCGCCCGCTGGAATTCCGTGCGGCGG
This sequence comes from Chloroflexota bacterium, assembly GCA_029782215.1. Classification (GTDB taxonomy): domain Bacteria; phylum Chloroflexota; class Anaerolineae; order J102; family J102; genus SSF26. Next base: position 195,333 of record JAKOVD010000032.1, on the reverse strand, counting down.
GCGTCGTGCTCTACTTCGTGGGCCAGGGTGACCTGCAGGCGCGGGCGCTGCCAGTGTGCGTCGCCCTGCATGGTCCGCAGGGCGGGACGCACGAAGAGCTCGAAGGCAACGAGGGCCGAAACCGGGAACCCAGGCAGGGCAAACACGGGTTTGTCGCCGATGGTGGCAAAGGTGACGGGCTTGCCCGGCTTCATCACCACGCGACCGAAGTGCACCTCGCCGTGGGCTTCCAGGATGGGCTTGAGCAGATCGAGCTTGCCCATGCTGACGCCGCCGCTGGTCAGGATAGCATCATGGTCCGCCACTGCCTGCACCAGGAACGATTCGACCGCCTCATGCGCGTCGACGGCGATGCCAAGCGGGTGCGGCACGCCCCCGGCCAGGGAGACGGCGGCGGCGAGACTGAAGCGATTGGAGTCGTAGATCTGCCCTGCGGCGAGCGGTTCGCCCGGTTCCCCCAGCTCATCGCCGGTCGAAAGGAGGGCGACGCGGGGACGGCGATGGACAGGCGCCTCCGCCAGCCCCACGGCTGCCAGCAGGCCGATTTCGGCGGCCCCGAGCACCGTGCCTCGCTCCAGCACTCGCTGGCCGGCAGCGATATCCTGCCCCACGGGCCGGATATCGGCGCCTGGCGCCACCGTGGTCTCGATCTCAACCCATCCCTCACGTTCGGTGGTGTACTCGACCATGACCACGGCGTCGGCGCCTGCGGGCAGCGCTGCCCCGGTGGTAATGCGCACGGCGCTGCCGGGCTCGACGCGGAGGTGGCCGACGTGACCAGCCATTTGCTCGCCCAGCAGCCGCCGGTGGCGCGTGGCATCGCCGGCAACGACGGCGTAGCCGTCTTTGGCCGCGGCCGGGAAGGGGGGCACCGGGGCCGGGGCCACGACGTCAGCGGCCAGCACGCCGCCAAGCGCCTGCGCCAGGGGAACCCGGATCACGGGCAGGACGGGGCTGCGCGCCAGGATGGTGGTCAGGGCGTGCTCGATGCTGACGAGAGGATACGGAGAATCGACTGGCATGCTGCCTGCGCGTGACCGCCTGCTATCGGGAAAGCTGCTGGATTTGCTGCTGGATGTCGGCGCCGCCCAGCCAGGTGATGAAGGCCGTGGCGCCGCCGAAGTTCAGCTTGCGCTCTGACGTCGGAAGGACCGGCAGAACGAAGTAGCGTTTGAGCAAAATGGGCTCCAGTTGGCCCACGGCCGGCGTGTGACCTTCGCTGATGAAGCGTTCTGCCGTCGCGCGATCGCCGGTCAGCACCACGTCCACATCGCCTGAGGCGGCCATGTCAAGCACCTGGCCGGGGCCCGCGGGCAGCAGCCGCACGTTGATGCCGGTCTTGTTGGTAAAATCGTTCAGCAGCCCCGTGAGCACGGCCGTGGCGGCCGCATCGGCGTCCGAGGCCACCACGATCTCGTCTGTGGCGCCGGCGACCGGGGTTGGGATGGGGGGCGCAAAAGGCGCCGCCTGCGGCCGGCATGCGGCCAACAGCAGGACAACCCAGGGGATGAGAAAGATGATGTGCTTGTGAGACATGATGAACAAACTCAGGTCTGTGGGGGTGTGACCGCTTCCGGGAGACCGGGAAGATGGAGGCGGCACTGCTCCGCGGTGAATGCGTCCACGGCCTGGCTGATGGCGAGAAAGCGTTCGATGAGACTGTAGGCAGCCGGCGTCAACGTCGTCCCCCCACCCCCTTTGCCGCCGGTGGCCGTGTGCACCAGGGTGATGCCCAGGCGCTCTTCCATCTCATGCAGACGCTGCCAGGCCAGGCGATACTGGATGTTCATGGCCTCCGCCGCAGCGTTGATCGACCCTGCACGATCGATGGCCTGCAAAAGCTCGACCCGCCAGCGGCTCAGGGCAACTTCGCCGCCGACCTCGATCCAGACGTTGGTGTGGGGAACGAGCTCGGGCATGGAACCGCTCATGGCGTCTGTGCCGCACTGCGGGCTGCCACGCTCCGCCATTGCCCCGGCTCAGGCAGTCTCCGCCAGGGCGTCAGATCCCCAGACCACGGGTTTCCCCTGGCCGTTGAGCAGGAGGGGCCGGTTCCCGGTCCGGATCGTCTCGCCGTTGACCACGCACTTCACGACGTCGTTGCGTCCGGGCACCTCGTACATCACGTCGAGCAGCACGCGCTCGACGATGGTGCGCAGGCCGCGGGCGCCTGTATTCTGCTTGATTGCTTCGCTGGCGACGGCCTCGAGGGCGTCGGGGGTGAACACCATCTCCACCCCATCCAGGGCCAGCAGCCGCTCGAACTGCCGGGTGATGGCATTCTTCGGTTCGGTCAGAATGCTGATCAGGGCATCCTTGTCAAGCGGTTCGACGCTGACAAGGACGGGCAGGCGACCGATGAACTCGGGAATCAAGCCGAAGTGGAGCAGGTCCTCGGAAGTGACCTGCTGCAGAAGCTCGATGCGGCGTTTCTCCAGCGTCTTTTGGGGGACGTCGCCCTGCAGAAAACCGTAGCGCCCCTTGACCCCCACGCGTTTGGCCACCTCTTCCTCGATGCCGGCAAAGGCGCCCCCGCAGATGAACAGGATGTTGCGCGTGTCCACGGCCACAAATTCCTGCTGCGGATGCTTACGGCCGCCCTGCGGCGGCACGTTGGCCGTTGTGCCCTCGACGATCTTGAGCAGCGCTTGCTGGACGCCCTCGCCCGAAACATCCCGTGTGATCGAGGGGTTGTCGCCGGTCTTGCGGGCGATCTTGTCGATTTCGTCGATGTAGACGATGCCGGTCTCGGCTCGCTTGACATCCCAGTCGGCGGCCTGCAGCAGCCGCACCAGGATGTTCTCGACATCTTCGCCGACGTAACCTGCCTCGGTCAGGCTGGTGGCGTCGGCAATCGTGAAGGGCACGTGCAGGATGCGGGCAAGCGTCTGCGCGAGCAGGGTCTTGCCGCATCCTGTCGGGCCCAACAGCAGGATATTGCTCTTCTGCAGCTCGACGTCATCGCTCTTGCTGGAGAAGATGCGCTTGTAATGGTTGTAGACCGCCACCGAAAGCACTTTCTTGGCGCGGTCCTGGCTGATGACGTACTCGTTCAGGCGGGCGACGATCTCGCGGGGCGAAGGCAGGGGTTCGAACTCGACGGGGCCTGGCGCCTCTTCGGCCGGCTCCACCCCCTCCTCGTGCAGGATCTCGTTGCACAGGGCCACGCACTCATCGCAGATGTTGACGCCGTCCGGACCGGCGATCAGCCGGTGGACTTCCTCTTGGGTGCGGTGGCAGAACGAGCAGTACTGGGTTGGCATGCCGTTGCTAACTCTGGCGTTCGGGAGCGAGGGCCGGATTCGGCGTGCCGTAGACCTGGTCCACCAACCCGTATTCCACGGCCTCTTCGGCGTACATCCAGCGGTCACGCTCGAAATCGCGTTCGATCTGCTCGGCGGACTGCTTGGTGTGGCGCCCCAGGATGTGGAAGATGCTGTTTTGCACGCGTTCCAGTTCTTTGACCTGGATGCGCACATCGGGCGTGTAGCCCTGGGCGCCGCCTCCGGCCGGGTGCATGTGCACCGTGGCGTGCGGCAAGGCAAAGCGCTTGCCGGCCGCGCCCGCCGCCAGCAAGACCGTGGCCATGCTGGCCGTCACGCCGACCGCCCACGTCGCCACGGGCGCCGTGATCATCTGCATAGTGTCATAGATGGCCAGACCGGCATAGACGCTGCCCCCGGGCGAGTTGATGTAGAGCTGGATATCGCGCTCGGGGTCCTCATGATTGAGGAAGAGCAGTTGGGCCACGATCAGGTTGGCAATCTGGTCATTGATCGGCGTGCCCAGGAAGATAATGCGCTCCTTGAGCAGCAGCGAGTAGATGTCCATAGCCCGCTCACCCCGGCCGGTCTGTTCGATGACCATGGGGATGAGCGATGTAGGTGTCGAGATCTCGTTCATGATGAACCCTGGTGTGGGGCTTGAACCCACTGTGGTGTGTGAGTGATGAAAAACCGGACGCCGGCGTTGGCTCAGGCCGCGTCCGCCGCTTCGTCGAGTGTAGCTTCAGTCACGGCTTCGGGCTGTGAGGCAGCTTCGGATTCGACCGTCTCGGCCGCAATTGTTTCCACCGGCGCCGGCGCCTGGGCGGCCACATGCTGGCCGGACGCCGGCACCTCCTCGCCCTTGGCGATGGCTACCAGGAGCAGCCGCGCCTTGCGCTGCCGGATGCGGTTCTCCATGTAGTCGCGCAGGCCTGGATCAGTGGCGACCTGCCCGCGCATCCGCTCCAGGCCAGCCAGGTCGCCGCCGAAGTTCTCGACCAGATACTGGTCGATCTCGTAGTCGCTGATGGGGAAAGCCTCGGCGTCGGCGACCGCGTTCAAGGTCAGTTCACGGCGCAGGCGTTTCTCGGCGTCAGGCAGCAGGTCTTCGCGGAACTGGGCGGCGGTGCGCCCCTGGAGCTTGAGCACCTCGGCCAGGTCCTTGAAGCCATAGGCCTGGTACAGGCTTTCCTGCTCCGAGGCGATGACGTTGACCGCCCTGTCCACGGCTGCGGGCGCGTAGACGAGGGTCGTCTGGCTCTCGACCGCGTCCAATACCTTGTTTGTGTAGTCGACGTCCGCATCCTCGAGAGCGTGTCCCAGCAGATGCTCGCGGATGTTCTCCTTCATCGCCTCCAGGCTCTCGAATTCGCCAGCCTTGGTGGCGAACTCGTCGTTCAGCTCCGGCGGCATCTTGCCCTTGACGGCCTTGACCTCGACCTCGAACAGACCCTCGTGGCCTTTCCAGGCACTGTCGCTATCCTCGGGGAACATCGCCGCGAACGTCTTGGTTTCGCCCGCCTTCATGCCGATGAAGGCGGCGTCGAACTCCGGCGCCATCGTGTATTCCTTCTCATCCGGCGCAAAGTCCCAGTCATCGTTCTCAAGCACGACCTCACCATCGACCGTCAGCTTCAGGTTCACCGTGACCAGGTCGTCGTACTGGATGGGCCGGTCGACCGTTTCCCAGGTCGCCCGCTGGCTGGCCATGTTTTCCAGCTGCTGTTGGACGCCGGCCTCCACGGCCTCCATGTCCACCGGCTCTTTCACAATGCGGATGCTGCGGTAGTCGCCCAGCTCCACCTTGGGCGGCAGCGGCACCTCGATCTGGTAGACCAGGGGATCGAAAGACAGGTCCCGCAGGCTGCCAGGCGCATAGGGCGTGATGCCGGCGCTCTCGATTGCCTCGGAATACACTTCGTTCCGCAGCATTTCCGCCACTTCCTCCAACAGGGCCTCGCGGCCGATGCGCTGGACGATGACATGGTAGGGAGCTTTGCCGGGGCGGAAGCCGGGAAAGCGATACTGCTTGCCCAGGCGCTGCGCGGCGGCCCGCATCGCGGATTCGACCCGCGCCTCGGGCACTTCAACGGTGAGCAGGACCTGTTGGTCTTCCAGGGCCTGTTGGGTGATGGTCAGATCGGTCATTGCTCGGATTCGTTTGTGTTTGGTGCTAGCCAAAAATAGTGGAAAAGTGCCGGCCCTGTCGGACCGGATTGCAGTGGCAGAATCGCCTGGAGGCGGCGCCCGGCGTCGCGAAGACGCCGGCAGCGGCGCCAGACTCATAACCTTGCCATTCTAGCATATGATTTGCATTAGAGCGGAACCTTCAATCTTGAAACCTTGAACCTTTGACCCCCTCGATCAAATGCGTCCAAACTGCCGCTCCAACTGGGCGGCGCTGAGGTGCAGCACCGTGGGGCGGCCGTGCGGGCAGGTGCGCGGGTTGTGACAGTGCTCCAACTGCTGGAGCATCTCCCGCTGCTCTGCCAGCGACAGCACCTGCCCCGCCTTGATCGCCAGGCGCTTGCAGATGATCTTGACCAGGGCATCCTCCTGGCCGCCGCCAACCACGTTGTCCTGGCCCGCAAACCCCTCCGCCACATCGGTGAGCAGGCGCTCGGGATCCTGCCGGCCGAGGAAGGCGGGCACCGCCCGCAGCAGGAAACTGCCGGCGCCGAAAGGCTCGATGTCGAACCCGCTCTGCTGGAGAACCGGCAGATGTTCGGCGATCAGACCGGCCAGGTGGGTGCCCAACTCGATGGTGAGCGGCTGCAGGAGCTGCTGGCGCGGGATGGGATGATGGCCGGCGTCCACGATGGCTTCATAGAGAATGCGCTCATGGGCGGCATGCTGATCCACGAGGAAGAGCCCACCGGGCCCCTCCGCCACGAGATAGGTGGCGGCGATCTGGCCGACAGGCCGCAGCGGCGGCAGTGTGTCGCCATCGCTGCGCGGCGCAGTGGGGGAGGTGGGCGGCTCCACGCCGCTTGCTCCCGCCGCCATCAGCTCCCGATCCTCCTGTTCCAGACCCTGGCGATAGAGGTCCATGGCGATCTGGCCGGGCGCTTCGCCGCCCTGACCGGCCTGCAGGATCGTCTGGCGCCGGGTCTCCCAGCCGGGACGCGCCGCCGGCTGCAGTGCGGCAAGGGGCGCCGAATCGACCAGGGTGCGGTGCACCGCCCGCTGCACCGCCCGGAAGACCAGCGACGCATCGCGAAAGCGCACCTCGGCCTTGGTCGGATGCACGTTCACATCTACCAGCTCCGGGTCAATGTCGACAAAGACCAGGGCGATCGGGAAGCGGTCGCCGGGCAGCAGGGTGTGGTAAGCCTGGATGACGGCAAAGGTCAGGTTGCGATCCTGTATGTAACGACGGTTGACATAAAGCTCGATGGCGCTGCGGTTGGCGCGGTGCAGGGCGGGAATGCTGGCGAAGCCGCCGACGATGACGCCCGGCGTTACCGGGTCCGTCGCGGGTTCGATAGCCAACATCTGCTGGGCAATGTCGGGGCCGTGCATCTTGAGCAGCACCTGCGCCTGGTCGCCGTTGCCCGCAGACTGGAAGGCCAGCCGGCCCTCGACGACGTAGCTGAAGCGCACATCGGGGTAAGCGAGGGCGTAGCGGGTGACGATGCGGGAGATATGCCCGGCCTCGGTGGCGTCTGAGCGCAGGAACTTGAGCCGGGCGGGCACGTTCCAGAAAACCTGTTCGATGCTGAGGCTGGTCCCGGCAGGCGCGCCGATGGCCCGGCGCCCAACCACCTCACTTCCCTCCAGCCGCAGCTCGATGCCGGTGGGCTCGGCGGCCGTGCGCGTGACCAGGGTCGTCTTGCTGACAGCGGCGATGGCGGCCAGCGCCTCCCCGCGGAAGCCCAGGGTGGCGATGTGCTGCAGGTCGTCGGCGCTCTGCAGCTTGGACGTGGCGTGGCGCTGGAAGGCCAGGGGCGCCTCGGCGGCGGGGATGCCGCTGCCGTTGTCGATCACGCGCACAAGCTGGCGACCCCCGTCGCGGATTTCAACCCGGATGTCGGTGGCGCCGGCGTCAAGGCTGTTCTCGACCGACTCCTTGACCACTGAAGCCGGACGTTCCACGACCTCGCCGGCGGCGATCTTGTCAGCCACATCAGGGGGCAGCAGATGGATGGACATGAGGCGATTATAGCACCATCCGCGCCCCTCAAACGCTGGCGGGCGAGGCGGTGTCTGGTCTTTTGGCTTGATTGGGTGTTGACTGTGACCCGAACTGGGGGGATAATGGGACAGTACGATTGTGCGACGCGGCGCAATCCCCTTTTCCCGCTCAGGAGTGGGAGCCGATGGCAATCGCCGGGGATCAATGCACCAAGGCGACAGGTTGGTGGGTCCTGACGTTCTCCGGCGGAGGGACGTTCAGACGGGAGGTCGTGTGATGAAACTGCGTCTGCTCGTGTTCCCGGCAGCGGTCGTGCTTTTGTTCCTTGTCGCGTTCGCGGCTCCGCCGGCCGCTGCCACGCAAGCCCACCTTGCGCCGATGGCCACGATGCAGCTCAACAGGGAGCCGGGTGGGGACATCGACGCCGGTCCGCCGGCGACGTGGGACGGCGCCTACGAGAACACCAACGGGGCCATGGTGTGGAACGGCACGGCCTGGGTCGTCAACAGCACCTGGGCGCACACGTATTTCACCGACGCCAACACAGGGACGCGTTTGATCGTCCATGCGGTCGCTGGCAGCTTCGACGGCAGCGGGGCGCCCAACAGCACGGTGGTCAAGGGGTACACCGTGACGCAGGTCCTCTACAGCTACAGCATTCCGGCCGCGGCGGGCGGGGACTTCCGCTATGAGGCCGTCGAATACCGCATTACGCAGCCGGATACGAAGCGGCTGATTGTGCGCTCGCGCGGCTGCGGGTTGGGCGTCACCGGCGGGTATCTCGATGTCTACATCGACGATCCGGTGGCTGGGGTGCACGTGGCTGCGTTGCGCGGTGACCCGGTGATGTACGTGTACGACGCCAGCTTCGACGAGGCGTTGGGGATCACGGATGAGACCCAGGGCGCCTTTGCCTCCCTTCCGACCTATGCCCCCGAAGGGCGGGCGCGGTATTGGCTTGATGTGAATGGCGGTTCCGATATGACAGGCTACAGCTACGTTCTGCGCACGCAGTCGCTGGCCTGCCGGACGCACAACCTGGGAACGGCCTGCGTGTCCGAGTTCCAGATTCAGTTCTATGACGCCCAGACCAACACCGTCCAGGAGCTTCGCTTTCTGCCCCGGCTGCTGAGCGAAACGCCGCCCGTCACGCCCACACCCACGGCGACGGCGTCTCGGACGGCAACTGTCACGCCCTCGCCTACAGCCAGCGCCACCTCCCAGCCTCTTTTGCCTGTCTACCTTCCCCTCGTGTCGGCCTGATAGCCGTGCTGCCGGCGCGCTGTCCACGGCTTGTCGAAGCGGTCCCGAACGCCGTGCGCAAGGAGCATTCCAGTGAAACACACAGTCGTCGCCCTTCGCCTGGCCCTGATCCTCTTCACGCTGCTGATCAGTCTCCGGAATGTCACCCACGTCTCCGGTGGGGATCGTGCCTGGACAAGCTATGGTCCAAACAGAAACATCGACGTCATGGCGATTGCGATTGACCCAGTGACGACGGCCAACCTCTACATCGGCACCGCCGGCAACGGTGTCTTTGTCAGTACGGATGGCGGCGATGAATGGTTCGCCAGCAATGCCGGACTGACCAGCACCCAGGTGTGGGCCCTGGTCGCCAATCCTACCACCCCTGCCACTCTGTTTGCCGGCACGGACGGCGGCGTCTTCAAGAGCACCGATGGGGGCACGATCTGGCGCCAGGCCAACAACGGCCTGACCAACCCATATGTCTGGTCACTGGCGATCAATCCAGCGACGCCCTCCACCCTCTACGCCGGGACCTCGGGCGGCGGCGTCTTCAAGAGTACAAACGGCGGCGCCACCTGGACCGTGGCCAATGCCGGCCTGACCAATCGCTATGTGCACACTCTGCTGGTCGTCCCCACGACGCCGAACACAGTCTATGCCGGGACCATGGGCGGCGTCTACAAGAGCACGAATGGCGCTGGCGCCTGGGTACTTGCCAATACCGGCATCGCCCTTCCCGGCGCACCTGTTCCCACGATCCACGCCCTGGCGATCGACCCGAAGACGCCGAGTACGCTCTATGCGGGGACGAGCGGCGGTGGCCTGTTCAAAACCACGAACGGAGGGGGGAACTGGGGCCTGGCCAACACCGGCTTGACAGGCGTTGATGTCTGGGCTCTGGCTGTTGACCCGGCGACGCCGGCTGGCCTCTATGCGGCGACAGACGCCGGAGTATGGAAGAGCACCAACAGCGGCGGCGCCTGGAGCGCAGCCAACACCGCCCTTGGCAACACCTATGTGCACGTGTTGGCGATTGACCCGAGGTCGCCCACCGCCATCTACGCCGGGACCTACTACGGCGGCGGCATGTTCAAGAGCATGAATGGCGGTGAAGGATGGCGTGCGGCCAACAATGGCCTGACCAACACCCATGTCGGAGCCCTGGCGGTCGCCTTGCAGGTCCCGCCCAAGATCTATGCCGGCACCCACGGTGACGGTCTGTTTATGAGCATTGACGGTGGCGCGACCTGGAGCCCTGACAACGCCGGCCTCGCCAATTGGAATGTCTTTGCCCTGGCTGTGGACCCAAAGACGCCGACCACGCTTTATGCCGGCACTTACTACGGCGGCGGCGTGTTCAAGACCACGGATGGCTTCTTCTGGGACGAAGCCAACATCGGCTTGGGCAATCGCGACGTCTATACCCTGGCCATTGACCCGCAGACACCCGCAATTCTTTATGCCGGCACCAATGGCGGCGTGTTCAGAAGCACGAACGGCGGCGCCGCCTGGGGCGCGGCCAACAACGGCCTGAGCAGTGACACGATTGTCTATGCGCTGGCGATAGATCCATTGGCCCCGGCCACCCTCTATGCTGGGACAGATGGGAGCGGCGTGTTCAGGAGCACTAATGGTGGCGCCACCTGGGGCACGTCCAGCACCGATCTGCCCGCCAATGCCAGCGCCCTTGCCCTGGCCATTGACCCGCAAACGCCAGCCACCCTCTATGTGGGGACAAACGGCAGCGGCGTCTTCAAGAGCACCAATGGGGGCGGGACCTGGAGTGCAGCCGCCACTGGCATTTCCGTACCCCATGTCAATGCGCTCGCCATCGATCCCCAGACACCGTCCACCCTGTATGCCGGGACATCTGCCTTGGATGCCGCGGCCGCAGCCCTTGGTCAGGCGCCGCAGCCTGCCCTGCGCCTGACCGACGCAGGCGGCGTGTTCAAGAGCACGAACGGCGGCGCGACCTGGGTCCCGCTTAATGATGGCCTGACCAACCCCTTCGTCATGGCCCTGGCGGTGGACCCACAGGCGCCAACCACCCTCTATGCCGGGACTGACGGCGGCGGCGTGTTTGACCTGCAGCAACCAGCCCCAACCCCAACACCCACGGCCACGCCTTCACCCACACCCACGGCGACGTTCACGACCACGCCAACCCAAACGGCCACGCCGACGGCGACGCCGGAGGCTGTCATGCGTGCCTACCTGCCTCTTGTTCTGCACTGAGGGAACGGAGCCCCGATGACGATGGCCACCGCCAACCCGAACGCAAGGAAGATGTGAGCGATGAAACTCAGGAACGCTTGCGCCGCGATGGTCGCGCTCGCGCCTATCATGTCCCTTCTGGTCGCGGCCAGCGCTGCCGCTACAGCACCCCCACAGCCATCGGGCTGGGTGACCCTGATGTCGGAGGATTTCGAGGGGGAGTTTCCGCGTGGCTTCTGGCACATCGGCCGGGAAGGCGCTCCCTACCTCTGGGGACAGCGATCGTGCAACCCGCACCGGGGTGCTTCCAGCACCTGGGCAGGCGGCGGAGGAACCCAGGGTTCGCAAATCCCCTGTACCGGTATGTACGCTCCCGGCTATGTGACGACGTTGTCCTACGGCCCCTTGGACCTGAGCGAATGCACCAATCTCCGGCTCAACTATGCCCATTGGACGTGGCTGGGCGCAGGAGATGCGCTTGGCGTCGGCTACTCAATCGACGGCGGCGCTTCCTGGCATCTTCTCTTCACCGGCGGCAACAGGGTTGATGCCTGCGGAGGCTGGTGCGAGGATTCGCTTGAGCAGAATCGATGGCCCGTACCCATCTGCGGGCACTCCAAGGTCTACCTGCTGTTCCGCTTTAACTCGAACGACGAAGGGGTGAGCTACGGGACCTTCGTGGACGATGTCGTACTGGAAGCCTACTACGGCGTTGCTTCCTCCACGCCGACGGCGACGCCCACGCCCACGGTCACGGCCAGCGCCACCATGCCATTCACGCACACACCGACGGCGACCGTCACCCTGACGCCCGATCCTGGCAAGCGCACCTATCTGCCGCTCGTGACCCGCTAGCGGCAGGCTTCGCAAAGCCAGGGAACGCCGGTCGTTCAGCTTGATCCAATACAAGAGGCCCACGATGAAGATGCGGTCAACTCTATTGCTCCTGATCGCCGCCTGCGGTTTGGCGGTGATTCTGACGCTTCTATCAGGCGCCAATGGCAGTGCTGGCGCCGTCGGCGTCTTCGCTTCTGGCGGGGCACGCGGCGGTGCCTTCCCTAACTCGAAACGCGTGCCTGGCGCGATGCCTCGACAGCCCATGCGCAGCCTGGACACCGCGCGCAGCCTGGGCCGGGACGAAGACCCAGTGGTTGTCACAGGGGGGCAGATGCCCGCCTTCGGCGGCGTAGCGTTCCACGATCTGTTCGTCTACAGGTACGACGGTGGTTCGTGGGAGCAGATCCCCTGGCAGTTCGACGAGGTCGTGAACGGCCACATCACCGCCACGGTCAACTCCACGCTTGATGCCGACGACCAGCTCGTGTTCATGGCCGGAGATACGGGCGACCAGGCTCCACCCGAGGCCTGGAACGCCGTCGCCGACTCGCGGCATTACCCGCGCTACCAGATCGCCGTCGCCGACCCGCTTAACCCGGGCCAACATGGCTGGGTCTATGTGTACCGCTCAAACACCGACACTGAGAACGTCACGGCCGACTACGTAACCTACGACAACGCAACATGGCTCTTCACCGCCCAGCGCTACATGTTGGGAATCGTTCCCTATCGACTGATCGCAGATCGCCTGGAGATGAATGGCAGCGGCGTGGACGTCCTGGACCGCACCAAGATACGTGCGTACATCCCTGTCCCCATCACGCTCACTGAGGACGATTTCGACCTCAATCAGACGCCTGTGGTCAGGGATGGTCGCGTTCGCGCCTATGCGACGCTGCGGGACCCCGCCGGGGCGGAGCTGACATTGATAGGCTACCGCACTTCTTTTGACTTCAACTTCTGGCTGAATCTCAGCGGGCAGTGGTTCTCGGTAGACTGGATGCGTCTGTCATCCGACCTGAGTGCGGCGGCCGCTGGCAGCACCTACTACGACGCCAACTCGGGTGCAGGCGTCGCCGTGGACGGAGCGCCCGACCAGGTCGCCATGGCGCCGCCGACGGATTGGTGGCAGGTCAGCGGCGTCACCGGGTCGGTGGTGCAAATCGCCGATGCGTCGCTTTTGGGAGGCACACGGACGAACTACTACAGGGACGACAAGACCGTGGCGCCTGCTGACACCGGTGACAAGATGTCCTACGCGGACTGCGGTTCGCGTGTGCAGGATCCGAACCCGAACATGCGCTTTCGCCTGTTCTACTACGTGCTGCCTGCCAACGAGCCCAATACCGGCGCGGCCTACCGCAACCGGGCTTTGAACCCGCTTGTGCCGCAGGCAACCGAGCAGCGCGCCACAACGCCCACCGCCGTGGCCACGGCGACCGCCACAGCCACGGCGACAGCCACGGCCACGGCAACAGCCACAGCCACGGCGACAGCCACGGCCACGGCGACGGTTTCGCCGCGCCTGTCTCTCTACCTGCCGCTGCTGAGGCGTTAGCCGGACTTGCGCGCTGCCAGCGCCATCACGAGCGTCATTTTGGAGGTGCACCATGTTCCGCCGGCTTGCTGAGGGACTTTCCGCCCTGGCGGTCATCGCCAGCTTGCTGTGGTCCAGCATGCTGCCAGCAATGGCCGTGTCCGCCCTGCCCGCTGCTGCTGTGAGCGACCCTGCTCCTGCGGCATGGTCCGCACCCCCTGGCGCTGAACCCATTGACCCTAGTCCTTACGGCCAATACCATGTCAGGGTGGCAGGCGACAGCAACGGCAACCTCTTTGCCGTCTGGCAGGACTACCGCGATAACAAACGCTCCCAGGTCCGTGTCGCCTTCCGGCCGGCCGGCGGCGCCTGGCAGCCCAGCCTCAGGCTGGACTCGGCGGACACAGTTCAGGTGGAGCCCGCGATAGCCGTTGACGGCAGCGGCAGCGCCTACGCCGCCTGGATCGACCAACGCGGCGGTTATGACCAGCTCTATTTTGCCACCCGGCCTGCCGGCGGCGTCTGGGGGCCGGGCCAGCCTGTCAGCCCCACTTCTTCCAGCAGCCAGGCCCAAAATCAGCCTGCCTTGGCCGTCAACCGCCGCGGCGAGGCTGTTCTGGTCTGGGTCCAGGGTGCGGGGCCCGGTCACTTTGCTGTCTATGCTGCTCTGCGGCCGGCCGGCGGCCCCTGGGGAGCGGCCGAGTTGCTGCAAACTATCAGTGATTTCTATTCGAACTTCCAGGCTGACGCAGCCCTGGACGATTGGGGACGAGCTTATGTCCTGTGGAGAGCCAGACTGGATCCCGGTCTCTTCTTCAGCACCCGGCCGCCTGGCGGCCCTTGGAGTGCAGCCGAGAACATCCGCAGCAGCGTGGCCAGCGTCCCATGGGACCCTCACCTTGCCGTCGACAACGCTGGCAATGCCCATGCCGTCTGGACGGACGCGCGTGACGGGGAGGATATCTACGCCGCTTTCCGGCCGTCAGGCGGGCCGTGGAGCACCAACGTGCGGGTCAACGATGACGCTGGCGACGCCCACTACATGCCCGATGTGGTCGTGGACGGGGCCGGAAATGCGATCGCCGTGTGGTATGACGGTCGCAGCGACGACGCTCTCTATGGCGCTGTGCGCCCCCGCGGCGGCGGCTGGGGTCCGAACTACAAGGTCATCGATCTGCCAGCGGGGACCGGCGCCAACCATGCCTCTGCCCGCATGGCCAGGGAAACGCATCTCTCACCCGCCATGCCTTCGAGTATGTCGACACAGGTCTCACTCGTCGTTTTTGCCTGGGTCCTGGTTTTTGCCTTTGAAGCAGGCACAGACTACTACGACTTCAGCGCTTTGGTGGGCGACGCTCCTGCGCCCGGCGCCAGTGGGGACTGCCAGGGCGGTGGCTCTGGCCCGTCCGCCCTGGCGGGCGCCGGCCCCTCTGTGGCGGCGCTCAACGATCACTGTCACGCCGGAAACGGCGCCGAGCCGCCGGCGGTCAACGCCGACGATGGCTCGCCCGACTGGCCTCCCGGCGACAAGTGGGATGTGAGCATGGTGGAGGAGGGCGGCAAACTCTACTACAAGGTGATTGGCGCCGACGGTCACGTCGGCTTCTTTGATCTGAACAACAAGAACGACGCCGTCGCCTTTGCTGCTCAGCACGCCGAGCCGGCGGCAGTTCAGGTTGCGGCGGAACCGCCGGCCGTCCTGCCTGCTCCTCCGGCGTCGCCGCCAACGCCGGCTGTGCAGCCTCCCCCTGATCCCGCACCAGGAGAGTACCAGGTTACCTATTCTGAGGATCCGTCCCCACAGCTCACCCCGGAGCTGCATGCCTGGGCGACAGCAAGCTGGTTGGTGGAAGTGTCCAAGTACAGGCCGCTCACAGACGATGAGAAGCAGGATCTGCAGGCGGCTCTGGCAGCAATGAACGCGAACGACCCCCACAAGACCATGCTCGCCATCCAGTATGAACAGAATGTGGCGGCGTTGGCCCAGGCGGCAAAGCCGGCAGCGCCGGACCCGAAGCCAGCGACGCCGGTTGAGCCACCGGCGGCGGCGCCCTCAGGCAAGACCAAACCAGATAAGCTGCTTAACTACTACCAGAACCAGTACGGGACGAAGCCGCTCAGTACCGCTGTCAGCGCCGTGACTGGCGGCAAACCCAAGACCGAACCGGTGCTGCTGCACTCTGGCGAGTTCGTCTACAACCAGACGCCGCTAGACATCCCAGGACGGGGTCTGGACTACATCTTTCACCTCAGCTACCATTCCCAGCTTGTCTACGACGGGCCCGCCGGCTGGGGCTGGGAGCACAACTACGACCGCCGGGTGGTCGCCACGGGCGGGGGCTCGCTTGGCGTGCGCGACGGCGCCGGAACGACTGGCGTCTTCAGCTTCGACGGCGCTGCCTTTACCCCTTCTGCCGGCCTCTACGCCGCCGTGGTCAGCGCTACCACGGGCATCACCCTCACGGGGCCGGGCGGTATCGTCGAGGGCTATTTCCCTCTGAACGACACAGCGGCGGCGGGTCGTCTCCGCAGCATCGCCGATCGCAACGGCAACACCCTGCGCTTTGCCTACGATGCCCAGGGACGGCTGGAGACCGTGACCGATACCCTGAACCGCCTCATCACCTATGGCTACGATGCCAGTGGTCGCCTTGCCAACGTGACCGACTTCGCCGGGCGGGTTGTGAGGCTGGCCCACGATGCCAACGGCGACCTGGTGGGCATCACCACGGCAGCCGTCATCGACACGCCTGAAGGCAACGACTTTCCCCAGGGCAAGACCACACGCTTCCTCTATACCTCCGGTTTCGCCGATGCTCGTCTCAACCACAACTTGACGACCGCGATCGCCCCTAACGAGGTAGCGGACGGCTCGTTGGTTCCGACCGAAACCAATACCTACGGTGAGACAGGCCTGGCCTTCGACCGTGTTGTGAGCCAATCGTGGGGCGGCGGTCGCAGCAATGCCAGCGGTGTTCCCGCCGGCGGTGAAGTGACCCTGGCCTACTCCACTGCCATCGCCGCTGGCGACCCGCCCGGCGCCTACAGCAAGACAACCGTCACCGATCGCGGCGGCAATGTGGTCGAGTTCTGGCATGACGGCGCCGGCCACCGCCTGCGCAGCCGCCAGGTGGTCGAAGGCCAGTCCATCGTCTACGACTATGCCTACAATGCCGCCGGCCAGCTCACGGGCATCGTCTATCCGGCCGGCAACCGGCTTGAGGCCCGCTACGACGAGGCAGCCGCCAATTCCTTGGCGCGTGGCAACCTGTTGGAGGTGCGACGCCTGCCCGACGCCGCCCGCGGCTGCGACGGCAGTGGCTCCTCTCCTTGCCCGGCGCTGGTCACCACCTACACCTATGAGCCGGTCTTCCAGCGGATCAAGACCGCTACCGACCCGCGCGGGGCGATCACGACTTCTACCTACGACACTCACGGCAACCTGACGGGCGTCGCCTATCCTGGCATGACGGTTGGCTTACCGGCCCCTCAAACCGCAGCACTGGCCTGGACCTACAACGCCTGGGGCCAACCGCTGACCTACACCAATGCCGAAGGCGGCGTCACCCGCTACGAGTACTACGCCGCCGGTCCTGCGGCTGGTTATCGCCAGCGGGTTATCCGCGACAGCGGCGGCCTGGGGGTCGCCACCACCTATGCCTATGATGCCGTGGGCAACATCGTTTCTGAGACAGATGGCCGCGGTGTACGCACCGATTACGGCGTTAACGCCCTCAACCAGGTCGTCAAGATCTCAAAGGCTGCGGCCATAGGGACAGACGCATCACGCAATACGCAGTACGCCTCCGCCGTTCCCTTGGACTACGAGACCCTCTACCGCTACGACGCCAACGACAACCTCGTGCAGGTGGATGTGGAGAACGTGCTTCCCGACCTGGACGCCGGCTACCATCCCACCGGCGTCTATCGTCGCGACGCCGCCGATCCCTGGCTGACCACGACCTATGCCTACGACCTGCTCGGCAACCTCATCACGGCAAGCGAGGAGATCTCATCCACAGCGCAGGCCATCACCCAGTATCGCTATGACCCCCTGGAGCGGTTGAGCACGCTCACCTACCCCGCCGGGAACCAGGTCGCCTATGCCTACGACGGCGCCGGCAGGCTGCGCCAGGTCACCAGGGGCGCCGGTGCGGCGGAGGCCGCCACGACCCGCTACGCATATGACGCCAACGGCAACCTTACGCGTACAACCGACGCTGAGGGACATCTCACGGACGACGTGTACGACGGCTTCGACCGCCTGGCAGGGCGGGTCGACGCCTTGGGTAACGTGCGTACGTGGCGTTATGACGCCAACGGCAACGTTCTGGAAGTCCAGGCCAGGGATGGTCAGGCTGGCCGCAATCCTGGCCGTACGCTCACCGCCGCCAGCCTGGTGACGCTCAGCCGCAGTCGCTTCAGCTACGATGAGCGCAACCGGCTCTATGCGCGGCAGCAGGCTTACTTCCTGGCCGACGTCGATACCGGCGCCCTGACGCCGCTGGTGACGGACGGCGACGGCGATGGCTGGGTCGAGACGGACTATGCCTACGACCGCAACGGCAACTTGACAGCGCTGCGGAACGATGGAGGTCAGGCGATCCTAAACACCTATGACAAGTTGGACCGGCTTGCCAGCCAAACCGATGCTCTGAACAACCGGTTGGCCTTCAGGTACGACGGCGCCAACAACCTGGTCCAGATCGTCGCCGCCGAGCGCCAGCCTGACAACCTGGCGCCCACGGAAATCTACACGACCACGTACGCCTACGATGCCGTCAATCGCCTGGTGGAGGTGACTGGCAGCCTGGGCGCAACCGAGCGTGCAGCCTACGACAGCCGCGGAAACCTGGTTTTTCGCAGCGACGCCAACGGCCCCACCCCAAGTGACGACTTCAGTCCCTCCTATTCTGGCACGATCGCCAACGACCACGGCAACACCTCGATCTTCAGCTACGACAGCCAGGGACGCCTGTTGGCGGCTGCCTATCACCTGCGCGAGGGTGGGGTGGGGGGTGGGGCGGTGATCGGGCAGGCACAGATGCTCTATGCCTACGATGCCAACGGCAACCTGGTCGGGCGCACCGATCCCAACCGCAACGTGACGGCCTACGCCTATGATGCCCTGGACCGTCTGACCCGCGTGATCCCCGCCGATGGCGTTCCCGTGACCTATGGCTATGATCGGGCCGGCAACCTGATCCAGCGCCGTGATCCCGCTGGCAATACGGTGACCCAAACCTACGACGCCCTCGATCGCCGTGTGCGCACCGACGTCACCAGGGGCGCCGGGGTAGGCGGAACAACGCTGCAGACGTACGGTTGGGACGGCCTCTCCCGGCTGGTCACAGCCACCGACAACAACGATCCCAGCGTCGCAGCCGACGACAGTAGTCTGGCGTTCACCTATGACAGTCTTTCCAACCATCGCCGTGAGACTCAGGACGGCCACACCGTCGCCAGTACCTATGACGGCCTGGGCAACCGCCTCACCCAGTACTACCCCAGCGGCGCCATCCTGACCGCAACGTATGATGCCCTGAACAGGGTCAAGAGCCTGGAGGACGGCGCCGGTGCGATCGCCCAATACGACTACTTGGGCCCCACGCGGGTGTGGCGGCGCACGAACGGCGGCGGCGCCTACGTCGCCTATGCCTATGATGGCGCCCGGCGGGTGACCGCAGTGACGCATCGCCGGAGCGTGGACGGCGCCCTACTGACCGGCGTTGGCTACAGCTATGACCGCGCAGGAAACCGCCTCAGCGAGACGCCGCTGCCTGCCATGCCCGGCGCCGGCACGGGCTTTGCCTATGATAGCCTTTACCGGCTGGTCCGCGCTTCGGGTCCCATTCTCTGTCCTGAGCCTCTCGGGGCTGGCGGGATCGCGGCGCCCGCGCTGCCATCGGCCCCGGCGGCGATCTGCCTTGCCTACACTTACGACCTCGCCGGCAACCGGACCCAGACGGCTCGGGACGGCCAGACCATCCCCTACGTGGTCGCCGCTGGCAACAGGTACGTTTCGGTCGGCGGTCGGGGCTACGCGTACGATTCCGGGGGAAACCTCACGCAGGCCGGTCTTTTGACCCACGCATACGACTATCTTGGCCGCCTGATTGCCAGCGTTCCGCCGCTGACGGTATATATGCCACTCGTCCGTCAGGGCAGGACGGTGGCGGGGGCAACCGCTGCCGCCGGCATCCCTGCCGCGCATCCGTCCAGCCTCACCACCTATGACGCCCTTGGACGCCCGGTGAGCATGGAAACAGGCGGTGTGGTGACGTTCTACACGTATGCCGGCAGAGACGTGATTGAGGAGCGAGACGTTGACGGCGCTCTCGAGGCTGTCTATGCGCCGCACCTGATGATGCAGCGGCGCGGGGCGCGGCTCTTCTACCAGGCCGATGCGTCGGGCAGCGTCGTAGGCCTGGCAGACGCCAACGGCGAGGTCGTGGAGCAGGTGATTTACGACCCATTCGGGGCTCCTGTCTTCAGCACCGGTGGTCATGCCAGTGCCCTGGGCAACCCCTATCTGTTCGACGGCGCCCGCTACGATGCCGGCAGCACCCTTTATTTCGCCGGAGGTCGGCGCTACGACCCGGTCACAGGCCGCTATCTCCAGCCTGGTCCTGAGACCCTGGGCAATCCCTACGACTTTGCCGGCAACAACCCGGCGCAATCCGGCCTGCGTTGACGCACAGGCGCAGCACGGGAGCGCGCATGGACGCCCAGGATCTGGGCCCCGCCAAACCAAACAGGGCGCGGGAACGGCAGGCAAGAAGCAGACGCCTTCCCCCGCCTTGTGCAGCTCTCCGGACAAGCCCTTGGGCGCTCAGCCATGCTCAATCTGAAGAAGGCATGAAGTCGACGGAAGAGAAGGCCGCAGGTATGGCTCCAACTTGGGTGCAGAATTAGGTAGCTGCCGTTACTGGGGAGTGACGCCGTGATCGCTGCGTGAAGGGCTTGACGAGCGCCCGCTGATATCAGCGGTGCAAGGCAAGATCACGCCCACCCGTTTGGCCCGCCATCCCCTGTGGGCGTATCATGATTGGTATGGTGTCCATACCCGTGCCAGATGTCGATGTCCTGCTGTTCGACCTCGACAATACGCTTTACCCGCGCGACAGCGGCCTTTGGAAGGAGATCGACCAGCGCATTCTCGGCTACGTCTGCCGAACGCTTGATCTGTCGCCGGAGAATGCGCGCACCGTCCAGAAGCGCTACTGGCATGAGTACGGCACCACCATCATGGGACTGATTGCCGAGTATGGCGTGGCGCCCGAACCCTACCTGGCTCATGTCCACGAGGTCGACGCGACCCGGTATCTGGCGCCAAACCCGACCCTGGCGGCCACTCTGGCCCTATTGCCCCAACGTAAGGCAATCTTCACCAATGCCTCGTCGGCGCACGCTCGCAATGTGCTTTCGGCGTTGGACCTGCTGCCGTACTTCGACCCCCTGGTGGGGATGGGGGAGCTAGGTTATGTTTCGAAACCCCAGCGGCTGGCGTACGAACGGTGCCTGGCGCTTGTCAATGTTGCGCCGGAGCGCTGTCTCTTCATCGAGGACAGCCCCGTGAACCTGCCTCCTGCCCGAGAAATGGGCATGGTGACGGCACTGCTTGGCCAGCCCGACCAGGGGGAAGCCGACTACTATCTGACGCGCATCGAGGATGTTGGATCGCTGTTTGGGCTTGACGGCGATCCGGACGACGGGCGCTAGCCCGGTCTGCATTTTCCAACCGAAGCCCGCGTTTCATACTTCGCCCATGCGCACCCGTACGATCCTGGCCAACACCGGCTTCAACGTTGCCGGCATGGCCGTGACTTCGCTCATCGCCCTGGCCATCACGCCTTTGCTGTTGCGTGATCTGGGCGCGCGTTTGTTCGGCGTTTGGGCGCTTTTCGGCGTGGTGGTGTCCCTTTCACAACTGCTGGATTTCGGCCTGGGGCGCGCGCTCGTGCGCAACGTGGCGCAGTATCGGCTCTGGGGACGTTGGTCGGCCGCCGCAACCGATGCCAATACCCTCCTGTGGCCCTTGCTGGTCGTCAGCCTGGCGGCAGCCGGGATCGGTTGGATGGCGGCGGCGCCCCTGGCGCGTCTCCTGGGCGTGCCTGACGACCTGATGTCCCAGGCCGTGCCGACCCTCCGCCTGTTGGCGTTGAGCCTGGTGCCGGTGACGGCGGGTCTCATCCTCAGCGCCCTGGTCGAGGGTAGCCAGCGCATGGCCTACACCAGCGCCGGCACGATCCTGAACCGGGCTCTGTTCGCCGCCGGCGCCCTCGCTGCGGTGAGCCATGCCGGCGGGTTGGTGGGCATCAGCGCCGCCTACCTGGCGGGTGTCACCGCGCAGACGGTGCTGCTGTTGGCGGCCTCGCGGCGCGTGATACCGGCGCTGCGCTACAGTCCCCGCCTCTTCGACCGTGCCTGGCTGCGCCGTGACTGGACCTTCTCCCGCTTCATCTTCGCCACCAGCCTGATCGCGTTGGGTTACACGGCGACCAACAAGGTGCTGTTAGCGCGTTGGACCGGCGTCGAGCGCGTTGCCTACTACGAGCTGGCTGTAGTGATCGCCACGCAGATCTTCACCCTGTCCCTGGCGGTGGCCCAGGCCCTCTATCCTGCCCTGGCTGCCGCCCATGCTGGAGGTGGTCTGTCCCAGGTCCGCAGTCTGTATTTGCGGGCGCTGCGCCTGCTGGCCCTGTTGATCGTGCCCCTGGCCGGGCTGATGATCGCCCTAGCCGATCCATTCGTGCGCGCCTGGTTTGGAGCTCCCATCCCCGAGGCGGCCCTGGGGCTCCAGGCTTTGGCCGCGGCGTGGGCCGTGGCCGGGATGGCTTCCGCAGCCTCGGTCGGCATGCAGGCCATCGGTCGTCCGGGCATGGCCATGACCTTCTCTGCCTACAACCTGGTAGTCAACTTCTTCCTGGCGCTGCTGCTGGTGCCGAGATGGGGCTACTGGGGTTTGATCGCCGCCAACGGCGTTGCCGTCAGCAGCAGTGCGGCGCTGACTCTGCTCATCTTTGGCCGGGTGGTGGGTTTGTCGCGGCGGCTCTGGCTCACGGCGTTTTCACCCGATCTTCTCCTCTGGACAGGCCTTCTTGCCGCCGGCCTTGTGGGCATCGCCCAGCATTGGGGCAAGCCAGCCTTGGCTGAACTGATGGCGCTGGGCGTCGCCTATGGCCTTCTCTATGCGGCGGGGGCGTTCATCCTGGAGCTCATCCAGCCTGGTGAACAGGCCTGGCTGCGGCCGCGTCTGCGTGCTCTCCTGCGCCAACGCTCTGTGTCCCAGGGAACGGTGACCCCGTGAGTGCTCCCGACCTGAGCGTCGTCATCGTCAGTTGGAATGTCGCTGACCAGCTCATGGCCTGCCTGGCGGCTTTGCCGGCGGCGTTGACGAATGCTTACCGGTGGGAGACCATCGTGGTGGACAACGGCTCCCAAGACGGCACGGCGGCGCGCCTGCAGACGGCCTTTCCGGAGGTCCGTCTCATTGCGAACGGTGAGAACCGGCTTTACACCGCGGCCGCCAACCAGGGACTGGTATCCGCCCGGGGACGGCATCTCTTGCTGCTGAATCCCGACACGACGCCGCAGGCAGGCAGCCTGGCGCGGCTTGTTCGCTATGCGGACGAGCATCCGGGGGCCGGTCTGCTAGGCCCGCGAATCGTCGATGCTCAGGGACGCGATGATCCTCGCACGGGCAGGCGCCTGCCGACGCCGTGGTCGGAAACCCTGGAGTGGTCGGGGCTCACGCGACGTTTCCCCCGGCAACGATGGCTGGCGGCGAATCTGCGGCCCGGTTTTGACCGCAGCCAGACCGGACCCGTGCCGCTGCTGTCTGGGGCCTGCCTTCTCTTGTCCGCGCGACTGCCTTCTGGACTGCGCCAACTGGACCCTCACTTCCCGATGTACGGCGAGGATGTGGACCTTTGCCGGCGCGTGCAGGCGGCAGGCTTTGCCACCGTGCTGGTGGGGGATGCGATCATCGTGCATGCGGGCGGCGAAAGCAGCAGGCAGGATTCGACGCGCGCCGCTCTGCTGGCGGTGGAGGGCGTCCACCTCTACTTCCGGCGTTGGCTTGGGGAGGCAGCCGCACACCGGCACCGGCTGGGAATGGCGGCGGTGGCGGCCGGCAAATGGTGGGCCTTCAGCCTGTTGGGACTCTTGGGCCGAGAACCTGATCCCGCCTACCAGCGCCGGTTTCATGCCGGCCTGTGGCATTGGGCGGTCAGGGGGCCGGCGCACCCGGAACCTGCTCCGGCGTCCTCCGGCACGATCACCGGTCTGAACCCCGGCGCCGACATCCAGTCAAGGCGCTCGCCGCGCGGCGCTGGGTGGTGAACATGTCCCCGCTTCGTGTGCTGCATTGCCGTCAAAGCGACCGTGTCTGGGGGCCTGAGCGCCAGATCGTTCAGCTTGCCAAGCATCTGCCCGAGTATGGGGTGGAAATGGAGCTGGTGCTGATGCGGCGGTGGGGGCTGGATGCGGAGCCGCATCCCCTGGCACAGCAGGTCCGGCAAGCCGGAGCCGAGGTGTTTGAGGTGTCCGCGCGACCGCAAGATGTGCCGCACGTCCTGCGGCTCCTGCGCACGCGCCTCGCACGTTGTGATTTGCTGCACACGCACGAATTCAAGAGCGATCTCCTGGGCTACGCGGCCAGCCGGGGGGGTGACCGGCCCTGGATGGCGACCGACCATCATCTGGCGACGGACGATGAAACGTTACTTCGCCTCTTTGGGTATGCGGATCGTCTGGCACTGGGCCGGGCCGCCGCCGTGGTGGTGCCGTCGCATAATCAGTCACTGCGACTGCGGAAGCAGGTGGCGGCCGATAGGATTTACGTGATCTATCATGGCATTGATGCCGCCGCTTTCGCCATGTCTGCCCATGATGAGCGACCGGAGCTGCGACGCCGTTACGGCGTGAGTGACGGGCAGCCCGTCGTGGCCGTGTTTGGGAGGCTGGAGCCTGTCAAAGGGCATGCCGATCTCCTGGAAGCTGCCGCCATCATGCTGCGCGAACGTCCTGATGTGCGGTTTTGGGTGGTGGGTGAGGGTCGCCTGCGCGAGGACCTTGGCCGGCAGGCGCGGCGGCTTGGGATCGAGGAGGACGTGCAGTTTTTGGGCTACCAGCGCGAGGTGGCGCCTTTTATGGCGGCCAGCGATCTGGTCGTTCTGCCGTCGCGGCACGAATCGTTTGGCATCGTCCTCATCGAAGCCATGTCTTTGGCCAAGCCCATTGTTGCCAGCTCTGCGGGCGGCATCCCCGAGATCGTGCTGGATGGGGCTCATGGCTACCTGACGCCGCCCGGAGAACCCCAGGTCATGGCGCGACGGGCTTTGCAGTTGCTGTCTGACCCGGCGCAGGCAGCGCGTTTAGGCCACGCCGGTCGCGAGCGTGTGAGCCAGATCTTCACCGTGCAGTTGATGGTGGAGCGCATGGTCACCCTCTATCGCCAGGTGGCCCAAAGCGGAAGGGCTGGCGTGCTGTCACCCGACGCGGATGCAGGACGCCTGTACCCCCTCTCGCATCCCTAGCCTACGGCATTTCAACCACGCGTCTGCCCGGCACTGCCAGGGGCGCGACATTCCTGCTCTCCCATCGATTCATGATCGCGAATCCTGTCCCGCTCAATCTGCGCGCCAGCATTATCATCGCCGCCTACAACGCAGGCCGTGACCTGCCCCGCTGTCTGGCGGCTCTCGAACACCAAACGCTGCCGCAGGATGAGTTCGAGGTGATCGTGGCGGATGATGGCAGCACCGATGACACGGCTGCGCTGGCCGAGGCAGCGGGCGCCCGCGTCCTGCGGCTGGAGCACGGCGGCCCGGCCGCCGCCCGCAACGCCGGGGTTGCCGCTGCCCGAGCGCCCATCGTCGTCTTCACCGACGCCGATTGCGAACCGGTGGCCGATTTTCTGGAGCGCCTCCTGGAGCCGTTCGCAGCGCCAGTGGTCAGCGGCACGCGCGGGGTTTATCGCAGCCAGCAGAAGGCGCTCGTGGCGAGGTTCATCCAGCTGGAATACGAAGAGCGTTACCACCGCATCGCCCACGTCGAACAGGTGCGGGGCACGGTCAATGCCCTGGACACCTCGTATGCAGCCTACCGTCGTGAGGTCTTTCTTGAGGCTGGCGGCTTTGACACCCGGTTTCGAGGCGCGGCCGGTGAGGACCACGAGCTCTCGTATCGCCTGGCCGAGCAGGGACATGTCTTTCGCCTGAGCCCGCTGGCAGCCGTCTACCACCGTCACGTCGCCAGTTTTCGCGGCTATGCAAGGCGCAAGTTCCGCATCGGCTACTGGAAGGCGTTCCTCACGCGCCAGCATCCGGGCTATGCCGTGGCCGACTCGCATACGACCCAGAGCCTGAAGGTGCAGATCGCGCTCACTGGTCTCATCATTCCTGTGCTCGCCGCCTCGTTGGTCTGGGCGCAGTTGCTCTGGGTGGCGCTGGCCCTGGCGGCTATCTTCGTCCTGACGGCCGTGCCGTTCCTCGCCCTGGTCGCGCGGAAGGACGCTGCCGTGCTGGTGGTGGCGCTGCCGCTGCTGGTTGTGCGAGCGGCGGCATCCGGCGCCGGTTTTGCGTGGGGGATGTTCCGGCCCTACTCCAGCCCGCTGCCGGAAAGCGATGCCGTGACCACAGGCTGACACCGAACCGGGTGTCGCTTCTGCCCTCTGCTTTCGTCAGGCTGCTGAAGGCGTGTCGGCCATTTCGATCTCGAGGTCGGCATCGATCTCGAGCTGGCGAAGGACCAATACCAGCGCCACCAGGCCCACGCCAACGCTGAACCAAAGCGTAAAGAAGCGGATGATCAGGGTGGCCGCCACAGTCAGCCCGGCTGGCAGTGCCAGCAGCGTCTGCATCAGGCCGGTCAGGGAGAGGTCAACTGCGCCGAGGCCGCCGGGTATGAAGCTGACTGCCCCCACCAGCCTGGACACGGCCATGGTGAAGACGGCGATGACCAGCGTGTGCAGGCCGCCGGGGATGCCCAGGGCCAGCAAGGTGAGGTAGAGCGCTATCCCTTCACAACCCCAAGACATCACCCCCAGGCTCACGGCAAAAATCAGCCGCCTGAGCGCGAACAGGTCGTAGGTGCTCTCATAGGCTGTGCGGAGCTGCGGCTCAAATCTGCCCACGACGGGAAGGTGGTGCCACAGACTGAGACCTTTTTCCATCAGCCAGCGCCAGCGCGAAAGCAAGGCAAAGCCGAGCATCCCAGCCGCTACCGTGGCCAACCCATAGAACAGGGGACCGCTCGTCCCGATGACCAGAATGGCGGCGGTTGCCAGGACGAACATGGCCAGGCCATCCGTGATGCGCTCGGCCAGCACGATGGGCGCCGTGGAGGACATGGGGGCGCCGTTGCTGCGTTTGACGAAGTAGACCTTAAGCAGCTCTCCGACTTTGCCTGGCGTCAGCACCATCGGATAGGCGGAAAGGAAGATCAGGAGACTTCGCCGCCAGGGAAGCGACGCCCGCACGACGCGCAGGTAGTACTGCCATTTGCCGAAGCGCAAGCTGTAGTTCGTGGCCGCCAGGACAAGGATCAAGGGCGCATAGCGCCAGTCGAAGTCCGCGAGATGACCACCGACTTCGCGGATATCGCCATAGAAGGCGAGGGCCCCGATGACCAAAACGCCCAGGAGAACAGACCAGAGTAGTTTGCGACGGATATCACGAAGGCGCATGGTTCAGGCGCCGGCGGCAGGATCGAGCCCCCTGGCGACCGGAAAAGAAGTATAGGGCCGCACCCGGAGGATGAGCAAAGACCGGCGATGAGGAACGATGAGAATGGTTTCGCTCCCCCTTGACTGAGGACCGCGCACAAAATCCAACTTGCTTTGGCTCGCTATCTATGGCAACATGTCGGTGATGCCGCCAAGTGTCCGACGCGAGGGCAGCACCAATTCATCAGTTGACAGTCTATGTGGAGCATCCACAACCAGAGACTTCGAAGACCTGCCCTCGTGTCATATGGCGTGTTCAGCGCCGTGACGAATGGGCGTTCAATTGCATTTAGAAGTGCTCCAGTGAAGGAGTCCCAGCAGCCAAAGAAGGCGAGGCAGATCGACTGGACTTGCTTTTCGATGGCTGTGTTGCACCACCTGCGGCGGGGTGGGTGGGGGCCGGCGAGATCAGCCCAACGTACAGTCTTTGATCCGCTCTTCCGTATTCCTGCCCTGCCTGTCTTGAGTGTCGCAGCAGGTGGATAGGTTTGGCCCCGTCCACCGGAAACGCTCGGGACATTGATCGCAAGGCCGACGTCGTAGCGTCTGCTCCGTTCCCTTGCTCCATGATCGTTTGGCCTCTGCGAGCGCCTCCCGACGCTCGCAGAGCGGAGCATGGGCGGGGGACGGCGCCTGAAGTGGAAACAGCCGCAGGCGCGCAGAGGCCTGAACGGCGGTGGATGAAGCATTCAGCAGCGAATTGACGACCGTGGATACCTTACTTGTGGAGGATACTTCGCAACCGATGACAATAGAGCAAACGGCGCAAGGGAGCCTCACCCCGGTGACCGAGGTCAAGCCGGCGATGGTGAAACAGCGGATCACGATCCGGGCTTCGTCGGGCTGGGGGAATCTGGGCTTGGGGGATGTCTGGCGCTATCGTGAGCTGCTTTGGTTCTTGTCGTTGCGCGAGATCAAGGCCAGCCACCGGCAGACGGCCCTTGGACCCCTGTGGTTCATCGTGCGGCCCTTGGTCAACATGGTGATTTTCTCGCTCGTGTTCGGCCGCATCGCCAAGCTGCCCTCGAACGGCATACCCTATCCGCTTTTCACCTATTCGGCCCTTCTGCCGTGGACCTACTTTGCCACCGCTGCGACGATGGCCGTAGGCAGCCTGGTGTCGCGCATGGACATCATTTCCAAGGTCTATTTCCCACGTCTGATTGTGCCGATCTCGGGCGTGATTGCCGCCCTGATGGATCTTCTGATGTCGATGATCATCCTTGCCGTCATGATGATCTACTACCACTTTCCTGTCACCTGGTACGTCATCACTCTGCCCCTGTTTGTGCTCTTTGCAGCCCTGGTGGCGCTGGCGGTGGGGCTTTGGGGTGCCACACTGGCCGTGCGCTATCGGGACGTCTTGCTCGGCGTCGGTTTCGTCATGACGGCATGGATGTATCTGACGCCGGTTGCCTATTCCGCCTCGCTCATCTCGGCGCGTTGGCTGTGGCTTTACGAGTTGAACCCCATGTTCTGGATCGTGGAAGGATTTCGCTGGGCCCTCCTGGGCTCTGGAACACCGCCGCAGCCCTACATGCTCATTCCCCTTGGCGCGACCCTGTTCTTTGTCCTCACCGGCGCCTTTGTCTTTCGTCGCACCGAGCGCACCATCGTTGACTTGCTCTAGATCATGAGTGAAATTGCCATCAGCGTTCGCGACCTCGGTAAGTGCTATCGCATCGGCGCCCGCCGGCGACAGCAGGCGTTGTCGGCCGGGCTTCTCAAAGACGCTCTACTGTCACCTTTCGGTTATCTGCGCTCCAGTCTGCGGCCGCCTACCGAAGAGGAGACCTTGTGGGCGATCAGAGACATCTCCTTTGATGTGACTGAAGGGGAAGTGTTGGGGATTGTCGGGCGCAACGGCGCCGGCAAATCAACCTTGCTCAAAATCCTCAGCCAGATTACCGAGCCTTCCACCGGGTCAGCCGACATCTATGGCCGTGTTGGGAGTCTGCTGGAGGTCGGCACCGGATTCCATCCTGAACTCACCGGCCGTGAGAACGTCTACCTGAACGGCGCCATCCTCGGCATGACCAAACAGGAGATCGACCGGAAGCTCGATGAAATCGTCGCCTTCGCCGACGTCGAGCGCTTCATGGAGACCCCCGTTAAGCGCTACTCCAGCGGGATGAAGGTGCGGCTTGCCTTTGCGGTCGCCGCCCATCTCGAGCCTGAGCTCCTGGTGGTGGACGAGGTCCTGGCGGTCGGGGACGCCGAGTTTCAGAAGAAGTGCATTGGCAAGATGGAGAACATCGCCGAGCAGGGCAGGACGGTGCTCTTTGTGTCCCACAACATGCCTGCCGTGACGCGGTTGTGTACGCGCGCCATTCTTCTTGAGCACGGAAGGTTGGTGGATGACGGGATGCCCGTGGATATCGTGGCCTCCTATCTCGACCGCACCCGGCAGTCCAGCGCCCAGAGGTTGTGGTCGCTGGAAGACGCGCCCGGCAGCCCGGAACTGAAGCTGATGTCGGTGGCCCTGGTGGATGAAAACGAGGAGCCCGTGGCGGTGGCAAGCGTGGCCGACCCTCTCTTCCTCCGCATTGGCTACCGGGTCATGCAGCCGGGACTGCGGTTCCGGGTTGTCGCCAAGTTCAACACCCAGGGCGTTGTCGCGTTTGTGGCCATGGAGCCCACCGAGCTCGAACGGACGCACAGTGGTCTCTATTACTCCACCGTTGCCATTCCGGCGCACCTGCTGGCCGAAGGTGAGTATTCGATCAGCATCTCCATCTTTGCCTCTCGCGGCCGCAAGCTGCACTATGTCTACGAGGACGATGTCGTCACCATGCAGACCACCGATCCCATCACAGGCGAGTCGGCGCGGGGTGACTACGCCGAGGCCATCGGGGGCATCATGCGTCCGCTACTGCGTTGGACAATGGCGTATGCCAACGAGGGCGCTGCAGCCGAGGCGGCGGCTTTGCCGGAGCTGAGTGTCTTGTGAGCACGACGCTGCAGCTCACGTTTGACCGTCTCCGGCGCCTCGGACGCAGCCGCCTGTCCGGCGCTGCGGCGTCGGGTGCGAACCACGAGGAGCCCGAAGCAAGGCCCTATGCGCCGCTGGCGCAGATCCTGGACGCCTTCGCTGGGCCTGGGCCTCATGCCGAGATCCTGTATTTCGGCGATTCCGTGGTCGAACGGGTTGCGCGCGAGGACACCGACAAGCGCACGCTTGGCGAGCTGTTTGCTGCCCGCGTACGCGGGCAGCGCCGGGCGTTGGTCGTTACGCATTCGGCCTACCAGGCGGAGATGTACCGGCTCCTGTTGGCATCCGTCGCCACGATGGCATCCCAGCCCAGTCTGGTCATCGTCCCCATCAATATGAGGAGCTTTTCGCCGCAGTGGTCTGCGAATCCGGCCTGGCAGTTCCGCGAGGAGCGAGACCTGTTGGTACGGTTTGCGGCTGATCCCTCGGTTGACATCAAGCTGCGGCCAAGACCGGAGCCGTCCCGTGCTGCGTACGAGGCTTTTGACAGCCTCCCCGTGACCTATCCCTCTACCGCTTTCGACCAGGTGGGCCATTTCCGTCTCGTGATCAATGCCCGCGCAGAGACCGAGGAGCAGCAGCGGTTCCGGTCGCGGCAGATCTTCATCTTCCACTACTTGCACCGGCTCACGCAGGAACACGCCCTCATCCATGCCCTGCGGGGGATCGTCGCCACCGGCAGACGGATGGGCGCCAGAATCCTCTTTTACACCACGCCCATCAACTACCAGGCAGGCAGCCATTTCGTCGGTGAGGAGTTCACCACTCTGCTGGCCGCGAATGTGAGCGTCGTGCGCGACGTTCTCGGTGCGGCGGCATCAGGGGATGGCGCCTCCTTTCTTGACTACAGCCAGTGGCTGGATTCCGAGTACTTCTTCCATTCCCATCTTGCCACCGAGCATCTCAATCTGGCGGGGCGGCAGCTCCTGGCCAACGAGATCGCTGCGCGCAGCCTTGACGCGTTCTAGGGTTCCTGTCGATTCGAAGTGAGATGACGAACGTTCTGAGTCGCAAAATGGTTGGTGTTGCACGACGTGTGACGCACAAGTCCGGTTACGTGAGTTTTCGTGCCAAGCCGGGGTATCACTACGTTCCCGATGTCTACGGCAGGTCGGCGCACAAGCACCTGGATATCCGCACACTGCCTGTCTTCGGCGAGACGGCGGCAGAAGTCATCGCCCAGGGCAGGACGCTGCTCTACTACGACCGGCTCTATACCATCTACCAGGCCCTGACGAACGCCCAAAGGAACTTTGCCGGCGCTGCCGACAACCTGCACGCGGCTGAGGTTGGCGTCTACAAAGGGGGCGGCAGCTACTTCATCAACTCCATCTTGCGCTCGTTGGGTGTGGAGAACGCCTATCTCCACTGCTTCGATACGTTCGAGGGACATGCTTCCGCGGATGTCCAGACTGCCGATACCTTCCAGCGCCCGGGCATGTTCGAGGACACGCAGTACGAGAGCGTCAAGCAGTATCTGCAGCCGTTTCCTGACACGAGACTGTATAAGGGACGCTTCCAGGAGCAGTGCGCACAAGTTGCGGATCACAAGTTCTGTTTTGCCCATTTGGACGTCGATCTCTATGAGGTAACGAAGGTTGCCCTGGAGTTCTTTGCCCCGCGGCTCTTTGCCGGCGCCGCCATCATTGTTGATGATTACGGCTTTGCCACCTGTCTTGGCGTCAAGCAGGCTGTCGATGAGTTTATGGCAGAGCCAAATGGCTTTGTGGGCTTTCATCTGCTCACAGGGCAGTTTCTCCTGATCAAGCATGGTTGAACGACGTCTCCTCCTGCATGTGTGCGGGGCCCTGCTGGGCCTTGTACTCCTTGGCGCAGCCGGTTCCCTCGGTCCGGACAAGGCGCCTGCGGTGCAGGCAAGCGCGGCGACGCCCATTACGGTGAGCTTGGGCCCACATCTGTTTGTCGATGACTACTGGATCCAGGACGCGACCGGGGTAGAGCGCCTGGTGAACCATCCTGCACGGCAGGCCAAGCCTGTGCTTGATGCTGCGACGTTTGGCGTCAGCCAGCCGTTCGTGGGCGTAGTTCCTGACCCGAAAGGATGGCGGATGTACTTCATCTCGACGCCCGACGAACCGGATGCAGAATGGTTTGGCCCCAATCTTGCGGTTGTGCGGTCATCCGACGGCAAGACATGGCTGCCGAAAACCATTCAGCGCATGCCGCTAAACGACCTCACGTACGGCACCGACGTTCTGGACTCCGGCGTTCCCGGTCCCGATCGCTACAAGCTGGCCTATACGGCTGTCCCCAGGTTCCCGTCCCAGGGCGATGACCAGATCAAGGTGCGGGTGGCGTTTGCCTCCGATGGCCTGAAATGGTCGCGCGATGAGTCGATTGATGCGCTGTTCCCCGGCCACGCACAGGAGGTCTACTCCAATTGGGGTGATATTCCTGGTAGTGGCTATGATCCCATTCGGAGACAGTACTGGTTCACGTTCAGAGTTCTCGGCCCCTATGAATGGACCAATGCTGAAGGTGTGACGCAGAGGGCCAACGTGCGGCGGACTGCCATTAGCTACTCCACCGATTTTCGCAACTGGTCGCAGCCCGAGGTCATTTTCGCTCCCGATGGGCAAGACCACGGGATCACGCAGTTCTATGGTGGGCCGACAGGTGTGCAGGCGCGCGGTGACCTGCTGGTCGGCTTTCTCAAGGTGCTGCGTGATGACGTGACGGTAGCGGGAGCGCCTTCCGGCGCCTACGGCATGGGCTACACGGTGTTGACGTGGAGCCGGGATGGAAAAACCTGGAGCCGTGACCGCGAGCCGTTTTTCGAGCCGAGCCCCAAAGTAGGCGCCTGGGATCATGCACATGCCTGGATCGACGAAAGCGTACCGGTGGGTGACATGCTGTACCTGTACTACGGTGGCTACAAGTGGGGCCACAAGTACAACCCCGGTTCGGAGCGCCAGATCGGTCTTGCCTACCTGCGCGGCGACCGCTACGTGGCCCGCTATGCCGACAGCGGCGAGATGCGAACACCTCTGCTGCATTGGCCCAAGAACACCACGTTGGCGGTCAACGCCGACGTCAAAGGCTGGCTCGATGTAGGAATGGAGGATGCTTCGGGCAAGCCGGTGGTGACCTGCGATCGCCTGCCGTCAGGAGCCGGCGATGATATCGGCCGCGTCGTCCTGCGCTGCCCCGGTGTCGAGCAGGTGCAGAACCCGGTGCGACTGGTCTTCCGTCTTGACCACACTTACCTGTTCGGGTTCTACGCCGAAAAGGTCGATCCAGCCCTGCCTACACCCACGGCGGCAGTCACGCCGACCCCTACTTCTACGCCGTCCCCCACTTCCACACCCACCCCCACCGGCACACCGACGCCTACTGCCACTGCTACCTCATCTTTCACCCCGACTGCTACCGCCGCGATGGAGGAGACAGTGACGCCCACTCCGGTGTCCCTCAATCACGGCGTGTTCCTGCCTTTGTTCCTGCGAAGCTGAACGAGCGCCAACTCCTGTCCACAAAGTGAGCTGTTGTTATGAGAGAACTAGTCATCGATTCCAGGGTTATCAATGATGATAGCGACTGCTACGTCATTGCCGAAATTGGCCACAATCACCAGGGAGAGGTGCAAAAGGCCAAAGAACTGTTTTTGGCGGCCAAGGAGTGCGGCGCCGATGCGGTTAAGCTGCAGAAGCGCGACAATCGCACGCTTTTCACCACTGACATGTATAACAAGCCGTACGAGCACCGCAACAGCTTCGGTCGCACCTACGGCGAGCATCGCGAGAACCTGGAGTTCGGTTGGGATGAGTATCGCGAGCTGCAGGACTACGCAGCCGAGCTAGGGATCGCTTTCTTTTCCACGGCTTTTGACATTCCCAGCGCCGACTTCCTGGCCAGGCTGGATGTGCCCGCCATCAAGGTCGCTTCCGGCGATCTTCACAATGTTCCTTTGCTGCGCCATCTGGCGAAGCTCGGCAAACCGCTCATCGTCAGCACGGGCGGCGGCACCCTTGCGGACGTGCAGCGCGCCTACCAGGTTATCGCCCCCTATCACACGCCGGTGGCCTTTCTGCAGTGCACGGCGATCTACCCGGCGGAGGCGCAGGACATGAACCTGCGCACCATTGCGACCTTCCGCGAGACGTTTCCCGATTTGGTGGTCGGGCTTTCCGACCACTACAACGGCATTGCGATGGCGGTCGTTGCCTATGTGCTGGGGGCGCGCATTATCGAGAAGCACTTTACCCTCAACCACACGTGGAAGGGCTCCGATCATGCCATGTCCCTGGAGCCCATCGGCATGAGCAAGATGGTGCGGGACCTGCACCGGGCGCGCAGCGCCATGGGCGATGGGGTTAAGCGCGTTCTGCCGTCTGAGCACGACGCCCTCTTCAAGATGTCGAAAGCGCTTTATGCGGCCCATGACCTCCCCGCCGGTCATGTGCTGACCGCCGCTGATGTCGCCGTGAAGTCGCCGGGCGATGGCATCCTGCCCTACGAGTTCGACAGCCTTGTCGGACGGCGTCTGCGCAAGCCCATAGCGACGGAACAGAAGTTCACCTGGGACGACGTCGAGTAAGGGGGTGGGGCCTAACTGATGCGGACCTTCGCTGACCTGCCGGCCAGGCTGGTGCGGGCTGGCCTTGCCGTGCGGCTTATTGGCTTCGACTTCGACGGCGTCTTTACAGACAATGCCGTCTACGTCAGCCAGGATGGCACGGAAATGGTGCGTTGCTCGCGCAGCGACGGCATCGGCCTGCGCGCCATCGAACGGCTTGGCATTCTGCCCGTGATCGTCTCCAGTGAGACCAACCCGGTGGTGGCGGCGCGCAGCCGCAAGCTCCAGGTGCGCTGTATTCAGGGCTGCCGCGACAAGCGCCAGGCCCTGGAGGACCTGGTGGCAGAGTTGAACCTGACGGCTGAGGCCGCTGCCTTTGTCGGCAACGATGTCAACGACGAGCCGGCCCTGCGCTACGTCGGTCTCCCCATCATCGTCCAGGATGCCCATCCCGCCGTGGCCGGACTGGAGCTGTACCGTACAATCCTGCCTGGAGGCTACGGCGCCGTGCGCGAGGTGTGTGACTTGATCGCCGGCCTGCACGCCGACCCTGCCCTCCGCCAGGCTTACGCGACCGAGGCAAGCTGATGGCGCACGATCTCTTCAGTGTCCAAGACAAGATCGCCGTTGTGACGGGCGGTTTGGGCCAATTAGGACGGCAGTTCGTCCTGGCCCTGGCCGACCGCGGAGCGAAGGTGGCTGTCTTCGACGTCACCGCCGATCCGGCGCGGGTGGCCGCCCGCTACGGGGACCACGCCGCACGCCTTGAGATCATGTTCTGCGAGGCGGATGTGACCGATCGGGCTTCGCTTGAAACCGCCCTGCAGAGGGTGGTGCAGCGTTGGGGTGTGCCTGACGTCCTGGTCAACAATGCCGGGCTGGACTCACCGCCCAATGCGCTTGCTGCCGAGAATGGGCCGTTTGAGTCCTATCCCTTGACATCGCTGCACAAGGTCATCGATGTCAACCTCACTGGTGTGGTCCTTTGCTGCCAGGTCATTGGGGGGGCCATGGCCGGGGCCGGTCGCGGCTCCATCATCAACATCAATTCCATCTACGGCCTTGTCTCGCCCGACCAGCGCATCTACGAATACCGGGCGGCGCAGGGGGCTCCGTTCTTCAAGCCGGTGGCCTATTCTGTGTCCAAGTCGGGGTTGCTGAACCTCACCCGCTATCTCGCTACCTATTGGGCCGGCAAGGGCGTGCGCGTCAACACCCTCACCTTTGCCGGCGTCTTCAACCACCAGGACGACGAGTTTCTCAAGAACTACACGGCGCGGGTGCCGCTGGGGCGCATGGCGGCCGAAGATGAGTACAACGGCGCCGTGATCTTCCTGGCATCCCACGCCTCGTCCTACATGACTGGCTCCAATATGGTGCTCGACGGAGGGTGGACGGCATGGTAGGCGGGGAAGAGCGTCACGCACCGGGCGTCGTGGCGTTGATTCCCGCCCGCGCCGGCTCCAAGCGCGTCGTGGGCAAGAATATCCGTCCCCTGGCGGGGCATCCGTTGCTCGCCTACACGATCGCGGCTGCGCTGGCCAGCGGCGTTTTCGACGCCGTCATCGTCTCGACGGACTCGGAGCAGTATGCCGAGATTGCCCGCTACTATGGCGCCGAGGTCCCTTTCTTGCGGTCTCCGGCCTACGCAGGCGACCTGTCGCCCGACATCGAGTGGGTGGAATCCACGCTCCAGCGCCTGCGCGCAGAGGGGCGTCCCTTTGAGTGTTTCAGCATTCTTCGCCCGACGAGCCCTTTTCGCCAGGCCGAGACCATCCAGCGGGCCTGGAAGCAGTTCGGCCGTGAGGTGGGGATCGATTCGCTGCGCGCGGTGGAGAAGTGCAAGCAGCATCCGGGCAAGATGTGGGTGGTGCGCGGGGCGCGCATGACACCGCTGCTCCCCCTCGGCCCCTCGGCGCAGCCGTGGCACAGCAGCCAATACCAGTCGCTGCCCGAAGTGTTTGTCCAGAATGCCAGCCTCGAGATCGCCTGGTCGCGTGTGGTCTTTGAGGGGCGCACGATCGCGGGACAGGTGCTGGCGCCTTTCTTGACAGAAGGACATGAGGGCGTCGATGTCAATGATGAAAAGGACTGGTGGTACGCCGAACACCTGGTCGCCACCGGCGCTGCCAGGCTGCCGGTCGTGACACGACCGCCGTACCAAGCAGTGGACTCGATGGGAGGATCCCTTTGATGTTGAAACGTTTCCCGCTGCGCACCGTCGTCACCTCGGCGCTGACCCTGGTGACGATCGTGGTGCTTGGCATGTCTTCGTTCCCAAGCGGCATGGCGGCCCAGCCCCTGCCGATCAAGCCTCAGGTCGCGGCTGCTGCCCCCGCGGCGACCTGCCCCTTCAAGGTGATGGCCGTCGGCGATTCCACGACCTTCGGCATCGGCAGCCAGACGGGACCGGGCTACCGCTACAATTTGAACTACTCGACGACCGCCCTCGGCCTGCAGTTGCAGTACGTGGGACGCCTGACCTCACCGCCTCCCAACCACGAAGGATGGCGCGGTTCCTCGATTCCGACCATCACCAATTTTGTGATCGATGGGGCGATGGCTGCCAATCGCGCCGATGTCATCCTGCTGATGATCGGGACTGCCGAGATCGAGGCGAACTACCCGGCCGTCAATGCCAGCCAGATGGCGGGTGAGCTGAACTTCCTGGTTAACAAGATCCTCAATACCTGGGGCGATACCACCATCGTGCTCGCCTCCATCCCGCCCGTCGGCGACTACCGCGAGAACGGGCCTGCCAAGAATGCCATTGCCGCCGCTTACAGCCAGCAGGTCAAGAGCATCGCCAGTAGCAAGGGCAGCCGCGTGCGCTACGCCGAGGTGTACTACGCTCTCAACAAGGCGACCGACCTGGCGGACGGCCTGCATCCCAACGACAGCGGTTATCGCAAGATCGCCACGGCCTTCCTGCCCCATTTGCAGTCCTTGAACGAGAGTCTGTGCGAGGCCTGGCGTTTCCGTGGCTATACCTATCAGGGCCCCGGTGGCGACACCTCCAAGCCCTTGGGGAATGTGACCCTCAACCTGTACGGGTATAACACCGGCGAAACGCCACCGGGCACGCTCATCGACACACGCGCCAGCGATGCCGGTGGGTTCTTCAACTTCTTTGTCACGAAGAAGTATTACCGTGACAATCTCCTCCTCCAGCCTGTGGCGCCGGGAGGCCTGGCAGTCTCCGGGGTTTGGTCGGAAGATGGCCAGGTGCAGCCTTCAGGGGACATCCTTTGGCAGAAGGCGGCGCCCGAAGTGCACTTGAACCGCTTCAATTTCGCTGCCGCCACCCCCACGCCGACGGCGACGCCCACGGCGACCTTGACGCCCACAGCGACGGCAACGCCCACGGCGACCTTGACGCCCACAGCGACGGCGACGTCATCGCCGACGGCATCGGCCACCCCCACATCCTCGCCGGCCCCCACCGACACGGCAACACCGACGCCTGCTGCCACAGATACCCCGACTGCCTCGCCGACGGCGACAGAAAGCGCTACGCCGGCTGCAACCAGTACACCCACACCCACATCGGCTCCTTCCTTGTCGGCAGTCTGGCTGCCACTGGTCCGCCAATAGGCCCGCGCGGCGCCGCGGCGCATTGAGCTCCATCGCACACCACGACATGAACCCCAAACAGCCAATGCTGCCTCACTCGCCCCGGGGAGGGCGTGCACCAGTCAGGCGTTCGGCCTACGCCCTGCCCACCGATTCGCGGCGGTTGGCGCTCGGCCTGTGCGCCCTGCTTCTCGTCAGCGTGACGCTCGTTCTTGCGCAGGTGCTGGCCACGCCCGCTGCCAGGGCCGGAGGCCCAGGCGTTTCAATGCCGTCAGGCATGGCTCCGGCTGCCTGTCCGGCCAAGGTGCTGGCGATGGGTGATTCGGTGACGGCTGGGACCGGCAGCGCTGTAGGTCCCGGCTATCGCTTCTTCCTGTACAACAGGGCCACGGCCGAGAACGTACCTATCCAGTACCTGGGGCGGCGGGGAAGCGCACCCTACCTGCACGAAGGGTACAGCGGCATGATGATCCAGCAGTTCAGCCCCTTCCTGCTGTCCGATCCCACCTTCCCGGGCAAGGATGCCGACATCATCATCCTGATTGCGGGCACGGCCAATATTGAGGCGCAGTACCCCAATGTCAGTGCCGACACCATGGCCGGCCTACTGGACACCCTCATCAAAGACATTCTGAATCGCTATCCCAATGTGCGCCTGATCGTCGGTTCGGTGCCGCCCGTGTCCGACCCGCGCACCGACGCGGCGGCCAAGAACGCCATCGCCACGGCCTACAGCCAACGAATTCCCCTGGTGGTGCAGCAGAACGGGAGCAGGGTGCGCTACGCCGAGATCAACGCCAACCTGAACAAGGACACCGATCTCTACGATGGGCTCCACCCCAACGACAGCGGCTATCAGAAGATGTCGAACGCGACTAACGCCATCTATGCCCAGCTCAAGGGTTGGGCGCAGACCTTGTGCGCGGCGACGCCTACCCCCACGGCTACGCCCACCAACACGCCGACCCCTACGTTCACACCCACGCCCACCTTCACACCCACGCCTACCTTCACCCCGACGCCCACGGCGACGCCCACCCCGGCCTGGCGTTTCCGCGGGTATACCTATCAGGGTGCTCCGGGCAGTACGTCCAAGCCCACGACCAACGTTTCGTTGA
This sequence comes from Chloroflexota bacterium, assembly GCA_029782215.1. GTDB lineage: Bacteria > Chloroflexota > Anaerolineae > J102 > J102 > SSF26. Next base: position 156,147 of record JAKOVD010000032.1, on the reverse strand, counting down.
ACCTTTACGGCTGGAACCAGGGTCAGCAGCCGCCGGGAACCCTGATTCTGACCCGCCAAAGCGATGGGTCCGGCTTCTATAACTTTCTGATCATCCCGTCGTACTACTATGACTACTTCCAGCTCGTGGCCGACCCGCCGCCGGGATTGGCGGGGGCTGGCGTGAACAGCCAGACGGGCAACGTCATCGATGCCACAACCGTCCAATGGTTCCAGGCCAAGCCGCAGGTCAACACAAGCGACTTCTTCTTTGACCTGCCCACGCCCACGCCCACGGTGACGCCCAGCCCCACCGATACCGTCACGCCGGCGTCCACCGACACCCCTACTCCCACACCGACGGATACACCGACGGCGACGCCCACCGCGACCGACACGGCGACGCCCACCCCCACAGAAACTGCGACGCCCACTGCGACGGAAACCCCCACAGAGACACCGGCGGCGACGTTCACCCCTACCGATACCCCCACGCCTTTGCCGACGGACACCCCAACGACCACACCCACGCCAACCTTGACGTCCCCATCCACGCCGACCTTGACGCCCACACCCACCCCGACGCCCTCGCCGGCGCCTTCTCCCACGTGGACGCCTACCCCTGTGCGTTTCCCCTGGCGCACGTGGCTTCCGAGGCTGTGGGCTAATTAGGACGGCGCGGGTTGCGCACGCGGCCGCTTACCTCTCCAGGAGCCTTTATCATTCGTGGCTGACATCTACCTGATACCGCAGTCGGAATTTGAGCGCATTCGTAAGGCGCCGCTGGACATCTACACGCGGTTGGAACTGATCGCCGATATGTGCCGCGCTAACACCCTGGCCGCGGTTAAGAATGCCGGTTCCGGGCACCTGGGATCGAGCTTCAGTGCCATGGACATCGTGGTCTGGCTTTACTTCCAGGAGATGAACACGTTGGCGGTCGGTCACAGCGACCCCGGTCGTGACATCTACTTTTCCTCCAAAGGCCATGATGTGCCGGGACTCTACTCCGTCCTCCATGCCGCCGGCATCATTACCGAAGAGAAGCTGCTCAAGCTCCGGCGCCTGGGAGGTCTCGACGGCCACCCCGACATCGGCGTGCCCGGCATCGAAGCGAACTCCGGCTCCTTGGGCATGGGCATCTCCAAGGGGCGCGGTATGGCCTGGGCCAAGCGCTTGCGCGGTCTGGGCGGGCGTGTCTTTGTCCTGTTGGGCGATGGGGAGCTGCAGGAAGGTCAGAACTACGAGGCCTTGCAGAGTACGGTCAAACAGGGAGTGACCAATCTGACCCTGATCGTCGACCACAACAAGGTCCAGTCCGATAAGTTGGTCAGCGAGATCGTCGACCTCGGTGATCTCGAAAACAAGTTCACCGCCTTTGGCTGGCATGTGGCGCGCTGTCCCGGGCATGACCTGCACGCTTTCGAGCGCACCCTGAAGGGGCTTGCCGCCGTCACCGACCGGCCCAAGGTGGTCATCGCCGACACCATCAAGGGGCGCGGTGTCAGTTTCATGGAGCATCCACAGGCACTGCAGAGCACGGGCGGCTTCTACCGCTGGCACGCAGGCGCACCCGACGACGCCTCTTTCGAGGCCGGCTACGGGGAGATCGTGGAACGGGTCAACAAGCGCCTGCAGGACCTGGGTTTAGCGCCGGTCGAGCGAAAACGGATCGAGCCCGAGCTCAAGCCGCAGGCGCCCGTCGCCCGCAACGCTCTGGGCGAGCCGGTCAGTCGTGGCGCCCTAAGCGGGGCCTTGGGCGGGGCCCAAAGCGGGACCATGAAGGCTGCGAGCGAGTACGTCGTCGAAGCCTATGGGAAGGCGCTCCTGGCAGCGGCGGAACGACGGCCCGACCTGGTGGTGCTGGATGCCGACCTGGCCGCCGACTGTCGCGTGCGTGCCTTTGAGCTGGCCTATCCCGATCGATTCATCCAGAACGGCATCGCCGAACAGGACATGGTGTCGATGGCCGACGGGCTGGCGCGCATGGGCCTGCTGCCCTTCGTCAACTCGTTCGCCAGCTTCCTGGCGTCTCGCGCCAACGAGCAGATCTATAATAACGCCACCGAGCGCACCAAGATCATCTATGCCTGCCACTATGCCGGACTGATTCCCGCTGGCCCCGGCAAGTCGCACCAGAGCCTGCGCGATATCTCGCTGTTGAGCGCCTTGCCCAACATGACCATTCTCCAGCCCTGCAATCCGGCCGAGACCCAAATGGTGGTTGACTACTGCGTGGATGAGGCTGCGGAGAGCTGCGCCATCCGTCTTGCCATCGGTCCATCACCGCGTTCGATCGGGTTACCTGACGGCTATCGGCTCCAGGTGGGGCGCGGCGTCGCCCTCACCCACGGGCGCGACGCGCTGTTGTTCGCCTATGGGCCCGTCATGCTTCATGAGGCCCTGTCCGCGGCGGAGGAGCTGGCGGAGTCGGGCTTCGGCCTGAAGGTCGTCAACATGCCCTGGCTCAATCGCATCGACGGCGCATGGCTGCGGGACCTGGTGGCGCCATATGCCTCTGTCCATGTCCTGGAGGATCATGCGCCCGTAGGCGGGCTGGCGGACTCAATGCTTTCCGCCCTCAACGATCTTGGTGCCCTCGCAGGGCGGCGGCTGCACAAGCTGGCGGTTGAGGGCTATCCTGCCTGCGGCACGCCGACCGAGGCGCTACGGCACCATCGCCTCGATGGCGCATCCATCGCTGCTCGACTGCTTGAAGTGACCTCTTGAAATATCTGGAACGGGCCGGTCGTCTAGGGATGCGGCGATACCAGACCACCAAAGCACCGCGTACTGCGGTGGTTTTGCCTGAGGTGGGTACGTGATGCTGATCCTCGTTTTCTTCCTCTGCCTCCTGGCCCTTTTTGGGATTGGGTTGGGACCGGCGTTGTGGCTGCTGGATGCACACCACCATGGCCGGCTGCTGGCCTTGGCGGCAGCGCCGGCGCTGGCGCTGGCGATCATGGACATCATCGGGTTTCCACTTGTGGTCTATGTGGCGCCGGTGCGGATCTGGGCTTGGCCGGTCACGCTGCTATTGCTGGCGATAAGCATGGTTCTCGTTTGGGCGCACAGGCGAAGGTGGCCTTCCTCCTCCGCTGGGGCGACGCTGCGCAGGGTTTGGGTCTGGCCACTTGTGTACTTGGCGACATGCCTGGTTTTGCTCAGCCCTCTGGTGTTCAACCCCGCCGAGTACGCGGCGTTCCGTTCCAATGCCAGTGACGCCTTCTTCTACATGTCCCTGGCCGAGACCGTACGCAGCGTCGACTGGGGCGCCCTGGAGAGGGCCATTCCCTTCAAAGCCTCGAACATCGCCAACCTGAACGCCCTCGCCGCGGCGGCGCCTACGGCGCTGTTCACTGCCCGTTTCATCGCCCGGCCCACATCGGTGAACCACATGACCACGCTCGCCTGGTTGGCGGAGTTGGCCTTTGCACCGGTGTACCGTTTCTACTATCCTTTCCACTTGCTGCTCCTGGCAGCGGCCTTTCCAGCCATCGGGGCCATTGGCCGCGTGCTGCGTCTATGGCGACCTCTGGCGATGCTGGCGGCCGCGGCGGTCGCCCTCGGTTTCTGGTCGCGGCTCGTGGTGGAAATGGATGCCAGCTATGAGCTTGGCACGGTCCCGATCTTGGCGCTGCTTGTTCTCGCCTGGATGCACCTCGAGCATGACACAGGTCGCTGGCGTTGGCCTGCCATCCTGTTGGTGGCGCTGCCGGCCGCGGGCCTGGTGATGGTCTACTATCCCGTCCTCATCGTCTTCGCGGTTGGCCTGGCGGCATTGGCTGTGTTCCACATCGCTCGCCGTGACTTGGGCGCTTGGCTCCCCAAGTACGCAGCGGCAGGCCTCCTGGCAGGGCTCATTGCCGTCGTGACCGGCCAGTTCCTCTTCCATTTCCGGGGCCTGCTCGTCAGCCAGGATGTGTTGGCCATCCAGCGCGGGGTTGTGCCCACTGCCGTCCGCATCCTCCTCGCCGACGGTCCTTCTGCCCTTATCGGGCTGCCGTTGAATGTAATCCTGGGTGACAGTTCTGTCGCCGGTAGTGGTCTTGCCTCACTGCTGTTCAAGCTGGCCGGAACGCTGCTGGTGGTCGCTGGTTTGTGGAGTCTGGTGCGCCGCTGGAAGACGTGGGTGCAGCCGGAGCCGCGCGTGCTGTTCGGCACGGTGTTGGGTGGGATCATTGTCTTCGCCTGGATGTATCTTGACGGCAACTCGCAGGCTGCTGGCAAGGCCTTTACCTACAGCTATCCTTACCTTCTCCTGTTCCTGCTGTTCGGCGTGTGCGCGTTGGCTTCTACCTGGAGTCCCGGGCGGTCACGCGCTGCCTTGGCGCTGACGTCCGTATGGTTGGTGGTGGCCGTGGTCGCGGGGGCGTTGCTCCCCTATGATGCGCTTGCCGGCAACCGGTTTCGTCAGGGGCGAAGCATCAAACAGGCTCATGACTACGACTTGGGTGCGATCGCCAATGCCCTGGCGCATCTGCCATCGGGTCTGGTCCTTGTCAATGTGCCCCGTGATGACACATGGCACTTCGCCTACTACGTCATGCAGGTGCTGCGTCCTTTTAATACCTATTTCCAGAGCGGCCTGGTTGTGGACAACAGCCTGGAATACCGCAATTTCTGGCCGGGGTCCCTCACGGCGGCGCCCGACTATGTGATCACTTTGGCTGCGAGCGATCGTGTGGGTCCGGAGGGGATGGGTGAGCTTCTGGCGTCCACCCCCGACCTAAGGCTCTATCGCGTCACCAGACCCGATCTGGCGTACTTCCAATCGCAGGTCGCCGCGGCCCAGCAAGGTGACGCGGCTCTCAAGGATTTTCCGTCGTGGCATGAATAAACAGGGCGAAGACACAACGGTAGTAGGTTCGGTGTCGGTCGTGATCCCGGTCTATCGCGGTGAGGCGACGGTGCCTCCCCTCCTGGAACGTCTGGCGCCGGTGCTTGCCCGTCTGGGAGTGCCCCATGAGGTGGTGCTCGTCAACGACGGCAGCCCAGATCGTTCGTGGGAAGTCGTGACAGAGATGGCCGCCACCTACCCGTTTGTACACGCGATCAACCTTATGCGCAACTACGGCCAGCACAACGCCTTGCTCTGTGGCGTCCGTGCGGCAAAGCACGAGGTTATCGTCACCATGGACGACGACCTGCAGCATCCGCCGGAAGAGATCCCGGCGCTGCTGGCAGTGCTTGGTGAGGGCTATGACGTTGTCTACGGAACGCCGCGCGAGCTTCCCCATTCGCTGTGGCGCAATCTGTTTTCGAAGCTGACCAAGCGCTCACTCGCCAGCGCCATGGGCGCACGCAACGTGCGCGACATCAGCGCTTTTCGTGCCTTCCGCACCCACCTGCGCAAAGCCTTCGAGAACGCCCAGCCGCCAAACGTCCTGCTGGATGTGCTCCTATCGTGGGGAACGACGAATTTCGGGTCCGTGACGGTCAATCATCTGCCGCGCAGGGAAGGACGTTCGAACTACAACTTCTCCAAGCTTGTCAATCACGCCATGCTCATTCTGACCGGGTTCAGCACGACGCCCCTGCGCTTGGCGAGCCTGGCCGGGTTCGCCATGACCCTGTTTGGCGTGTTGGTGCTCGCCTATGTGGTCGGTCGTTATCTATGGGAGGGAAGCATTCCAGGCTTTCCCTTTTTGGCTTCTATCATCGTGCTGTTTTCGGGCACGCAGTTGTTCGCATTGGGCATCTTTGGCGAATACCTGGCTCGCATATTCAACCGCAGCTCCGAGCGGCCGACCTACGTGATCAAAGAAAGCGCTGGTGGGGATGACTTACCGCCTGCTTGAGTGGGATTCGGCGTTCTTTGGTTTTCGGGTGGCGCGTTTTTATCTGCCCTTGCCTACGAACGTTCCCGGAAACGCTGGCGCCGCGGCGGATGCCAGTTGGCGAGCCGTGTTCGACGCCCTGACCAGGGACAAGGTTCGCCTGGCCTACTGGTCCACGCCGGTTCAGGGCGGGGAGCCAACCGGCGATCTCGAGGAGCTCGGCGGTCGCATGGTGGATCTGAAGACCTGGTTCGGGATGGACCTCCGCCAACTTCCTGACACGGTGGCACCGGGGAATATGGCGGTCGTGCCGTATGACGCCACGATGCCTGTCGCTGACCTGGTGGACCTTGCGCTCCAAAGCGGCGAGTACTCGCGTTTTGCCGTCGACCCCCTGATGCCTGCGGGCAAGTTCACTGCCCTCTATACGCGTTGGATGCTGCGTTCACTCGCCAGGGAACTCGCGGACGAGGTGCTTGTGGCGCGGGTGGCCGGGCGCTTGGCAGGCATGGTGACCCTGCGCCGGAATCAGGATGTGGGCGAGATCGGTCTGATCGGGGTGCACAGGGACTATCGCGGCGGCGGGGTCGGCACTGCTCTTGTGCGCAGCGCCCAACACTGGTTTGTGGAGCGGGGTCTGCGCCGGGCAACGGTGGTCACCCAGGGGGCCAACCAGGCTGCTTGCAGGCTCTACCAACGGTGCGGCTACAGGCTGGAACAGCAGGAGTACTTCTTTCACTTCTGGCTTCCATCCGGCGATGAATAGGGCGATAGCAGGCTGGAGCCCTCGTTTCTGCACGTTTACATCGGAATAGGACCCTTGTGAGCCAGCTAACCATCCCTTTCAACCGTCCAAGTCTTGTCGGAAACGAACAACGCTACATGGCCGAAGCTATCGCCAGGGGTCACATCTCAGGCGACGGCGAATTCACGAAACGCACGCACAAGCTGCTGCAGGAATGCCTGGGCGTGCGCAAGGTCCTGCTGACAACTTCGTGCACGCACGCCCTGGAGATGGCGGCGCTGCTGCTCGAGCTGCAGCCTGGCGATGAGGTCATCGTTCCCTCCTTCACGTTTGTCTCGACGGTCAATGCCTTCGTCCTTCGGGGCGCTCACCCCGTGTTCGCCGACATCCGGTCGGACACCCTGAACATGGATGAGGCCCGGCTGGAGGCGCTGATCACGCCCCGCACCCGAGCCATCGTGCCTGTGCATTATGCCGGCGTAAGCTGTGAGATGGACGCGATCATGGCGATCGCCGCCGCGCACGGCGTGCCGGTGGTGGAAGACAACGCCCACGGGCTCTTCGGTAAATACAAGGGGCGTTTTCTGGGCACCTTTGGGGTGATGGCGACGCAGAGCTTCCACGAGACCAAGAACTTTACTTGTGGGGAGGGCGGCGCCTTGCTTGTCAACGATGCTCGCTACGAAGAACGAGCCGAGATCATCCGCGAGAAAGGCACAAACCGCAGCCGCTTCTTTCGCGGCCAGGTCGACAAGTACACCTGGGTGGACGTGGGCTCAAGCTATCTGCCGTCGGACATGCTGGCGGGCTTTCTACTGGGGCAACTCGAAATGCGCGACCAGGTGCAGGCGCGGCGGCGGGAGATTTGGCATGAGTACTTTCGCAGTCTGACGGACTGGGCAGTCGCCAATCATGTACGTCTGCCGATTGTGCCCGACCATTGTGAGCAGGCCTATCATATGTTCTATCTGCTGCTCCCTTCTCTGGAGGCGAGACAGCAGATGATCGCGCATCTCAAGGCGCGGGGCATCATGAGCGTCTTCCACTATCTGCCGCTGCACCTGAGCGACGAGGGTCGTCGTTTTGGCGGCAAGCCAGGTGATTGCCCGATTACGGAAGACATAAGCGATCGTTTGCTGCGTTTGCCGTTCTTCTACGACCTTAGGCCGGTCGAACAGGCATTCGTTATCAGCGGCATCCTGACATTTTCATCCTGAACTCTCGTTGGCACTTATGGAGACACCATGACGACGACGTCCACGCCTGTTAGGCGAAACGAGCTTATCGTTCTGATCTTGCTCCTGACGGCGTCTGTGCTTCTGGCTGGAGCCGCATCGTACTTGGCGGTCAAGGTCGAGAAGGTTTATGTCGCCCACAGTCCCTACTTCGACGATGCCGTCGGCTACCTTGTCAAGAACATCCGGCTGTCGGAACGCGTGGAGGTAGATGGGCGTCTGTCGGCAGCCTGGCGGGAGGCGGTGGCCAATGACCGCAATCCGGCCCGGACGGTGCCGCTGGTGTTGCTGGCGCCAAGCCTTCTGGCTCACCCCTATGGCTTCATGGCAACCGCCATACCTGGTATGGTGGTCTTTCTTTTTCTGCTCGGTTGGACGCTCTACAAGCGGGGAGGACACTGGCCCTATTCGCTCGCGGTCATGTCGCTATTCATGACCATCCCCGGTTTCTACGGTGCGTACCACGGCCTCGCCGCATACTGGCTGGACTTGCACGCATCGTTTTGGATCGGGTCCGCGATCCTTGCGTTGTTCAATTCCAACGGCTTGCGGACTTGGCGCTGGGTGATTGTCTATGCCTTGGCGGTTGCGCTGGCCTTTCTAAGCCGCTTTATCAGCGTCACCGTGGTCATGGTGATGACAGGACCGATTGTTCTGTTCTACGCCCTCCAGCTCTGGCGCAGCGAATCGTGGAAGGTGGCGGTGTCGCGTCTCGCAGCCATTTTGGCGATCGTATTGGCGCTTGGAGGTTACTACCTCATTGTGCTTGGACCCGTGGCGATAAGTAATCCCACCTACGCCATGGGCAATTCGTGGCGTGACGTCATTGTCTACATGGTGCGGGTGCTTCGTCCGTATTTCGCAAATCTCGTTCCGCTCGTGCTTGCCTTCCTGTTCGTGCTGAACCTTATGGCTGTTCTGCTCAAGCAGGCGACGTGGGTTTGGGAAACACGCCTTGCCCTGGTTTGGCTGGCGGTGGCGCAATTCATCCTGTTGGCAGCTACGGGTACTCTCCAAGAGCATACAACTGAGTATGCTGTCATCCCGCTCTTCCTGTTTCTGGTGTGGATTGACTTCCTTCGTGAAGGTAAGCGGCTGAGGTGGCTGCGAACAGCGATTTCCATTGTCGTCATCATCGTGTCGATCTTCTTCATTTATCGTTACTCGAACCTGGCGTTGGCTGAGGCGGGCAAGCCTGACCGGGAAGCTGTTGCACTGAAGAAATTCGATATTGAAGTCGCCAAGCACCTCGCGGAGCAGGGCGATGGTTTGGCATTTCAGACCTTCTTTGACAATCGTGGCGAGATTCTGACGGCTGAAACCTTTTACGGGCATGGTGTGAAAGTACTCTCGCCGACACGTTATGATGGTCCGAGCCCCTACGGCCGGACGTTCTTCAGCATGCGTGATTTTGCCTGGGAAGGTGGCTATCCGGGGCTAAAGCCTGAAGAGATAGCACCCATGGTGTACCAGAAGGCAGATCAGTGGCTTGAATTTGTCATCGTCTTTGACGACCCCGACCAGGCACTTCAAAGGGAAGAAAACAACTATGCAGGCGTCGTGGCCCAGTACATTGCCAAACAGGTGCGCGACGACGGGCGCTGGGAGAAAGTCTTCGATGTCGAACACCCTGTGTATGGGAAGCTGGCAGGCTATCGCCATAAGTCTCCGCAGCCTGACGCGTTTGACATTCTGCTGCGGCGGGTTTCGCTTCCATAGGGACTCTTGATGGTACTGCGCCGGGAGACCCATTGATGCCCATCCCTCGCGTCTATGAGGACTCGCTCGCTCATTCGATCTGAGCCTCGTTCGCATCAGTCGTGGGTCAATAGAGCGCTGCCCTAACCCTCGTGAGCCTCTGTCAGCCGCTTTTCGGCCGCTCTCCCAGTGGAGGAGACTGCTAGATGGACAGAAATGGACGTCACAATCCGCTTGTAGCGCTGCTCTACGTTTTGATTGCGACGATGCCGTTTTGGTATACGGTCCTCTTGGCGCGGATTGAATTCCAGGCCTCCGTCAGCGATTTCCATGTCACCTACGACGACGAGATCGACTACTGGCATCAGATTCTGACCTTCAGCAAGTACGGCTTCGACGGTGGTCGTTACACCTTTGACGAGGCGACGCCTGCCATTGACTTTTTCCATTTTGGGGCTCATGGCCCGGCTGTGCCCGTCTTTTACGGGACGCTTGCGCGCCTGACCGGATGGCAGGTGAACACGCCACCCTATTTCAATATGGCGGTCGTCTTCTTGTCGCTGCTCATCTATTTGCTCATCGTCCGACCTGGTGTATGGGAATCGTCGCTGATACTTGCTGCGCTTCTGCTGTTCATGCCGGTAGCAACGGAGCTGCTTTCGAGCATGCAGGAGCCCATCCAGTTTGGCATCGCCATTCTTCTGGCGGCGCTCTTGTTCAGCTATCACCGCGGGCGCCGCTACGCGTTGGCGGGTGAGCTCGTCCTTGTCGCTGCCATCTTGCTGGCTACGCTGTTCCGGCCTCTTTGGCTGGTGCTCCTGCTCCCCTATTGGGGCATCACCGTTGCCCGGCGCGGACCCGGTCGCTCGCTCCTGACCGTCGTCCTGACTGCGCTATTGGGCGTATTTGCCGCCGGCTTCTACTTCCGCTCGGCGGCTCCCTATGACAACTTCATGTCGAGGCTTGTGGCGCGGTTGGGCACGTCTCTGCCGGAGGGTTTGGACATGCTCGGCAGTCACATCCGTGGTGGTCTGAACGGGTTGGCAGAACAGCCTGTACTTGCTATCTATGGCAGCGCGCAGGCTCTGCTGTTCGGTATTGCCATTGGAACAGCCATCGCTTCCCTTGTCTGGTATGGGCGGGCAAGACGAAGGGGCGCCCCAGTGCCGCAAGCGGTGCCGGCGGTAGAACTGACCGTCATCGTCGTATTGGCTTTGGTCTTTGCCTTCAACCTGGCGACCTACTACGCTTCAAACTGGCAAGGTGGGCGGATGTTTGCACCGTTCGTACTCTTTGTCATGTTTTTCACCATAGCCTATGGAAGGCGAGTCTACCTGCTCATCACCGTGATAGCGCTCATGATCATGCTGCCCGGGTCCTGGCCGGAGTTCACGGCAATGCGTGCGCCGAACTTCACACCCATTGCGGAAGGCAGTTTTGCCGACTTCACCAGGGCGGTTCAGAAGAACCTTGTCTTTGCTGCGGATGCCGATCCATGGTGCAACACGATCCTGGTCGACAAGGAATCCTATTGCCGGAAGCCGGGCGATTGCGTCCACATCACCGTCATTCCGGCAGGCTTTGGCGTTTCCTGGGTTTTTCATGACGATTTCAAGCCCTCGGTGATCCACTCGCGGTATCTGCTCCTGAGCAAACAGAGATACTTGGCCTGGCAGAAGTCCCACCGTCTGCGGGACTCCGCATTGCTTGCCAAGACCAAGATCGGGTATCTTGTGCAGAACAAGTCTGTGGCATGCAACCAAGTGAGTAACTGACAAATGCTAACCTACGTCTTTATTGGCGCTACCATCACCTTCACCGTGGTCGGCCAACTCTTGGTCAAGGCAGGCATGACGGATGTAGGCGCAGTCCCCGGGACCTTCGAGGGTATGCGCAGCGCTCTGTTTGCGGCCTTCGGCAACTGGAAGATCATCGCCGGACTTGCCTGTGCCGTCTTCGGCGCCATCACATGGATGGGGGCTGTCTCACGCAGTAACATCAGCTTCGCCTATCCGTTCATGGCGCTTGCCATCGTCCTGGTCCTGGCGCTGTCGGGTCCGGTCTTTGGGGAGCAGGTTTCGCTGGGACGTTGGGTGGGCGTGCTGATCGTTTGCCTGGGCCTGGTGATTGCCGCACGTTCCTGAGCAGCTTGTCCTGGATCACCTTCGCAATAGGAACCGTCTGCACCTGATGAACCGGCTCAAACCTCGTCTTGCCGCGCTCGTGCGGCGTTCCAAAGCTCCCACGCGCCAACGCACCGACGCCAACCTGTACCCAGATTGGCGGGCTTTGCTGGCTGCGGATTGGGCTCGCTGGACTGATGCCCGCGACAAAGCGCGCGGCGGGCCGCGCATCCTGGTAGCCACCAGCATGGGAGGACACCCGGAGATGACGCCTGTCGAGAGCCTGGTGGCGGTGGCCTTGACGCTGCGCGGCGCTGAGGTTGACTTTCTGCTCTGCGATGAGTTCTTGCCTGCTTGCATGCACGCCAGTTATCGGCGCCTGGGCGAGAATCAGGAGGCGTTCGTGGCACAGGGTCCCGCGGGCTCGCTCTGCCGCGCCTGTTGGCCACAAGGCAAGGCCACCTATGAGCCATTGGGATTGCGGGTGCTCCGCTATAGTGAGTGGGTCACGTCCGTGGAACTGGAACAGGCCAGCCACCTGGCGCAAACCATTGACGCCGCTGCGATCCCGGGTTACCGTCTGGATGGCCTGGCTATCGGCGAGCATGCGCTCGCCGGGGCGCTGCGTTACTTCGCCAAGGGCACCCTTGACGATGAGCCCTACGGTGAGCCCATTTTGCGTCGCTATTTCCGGGCGTCCCTGCTCTCGGCTTTCGCGATCCGGCGCTTGCTGGCGACCAGGGGCTACGAGTGCGCGGTCTTCAATCACGGTATCTACGTCCCCCAGGGACTTATCGGTGAGGTGGCGCGTCAGAGCGGCGTCCGCGTAGTGAACTGGATCGTGGCCTATCGCAAACGCAGCTTCATCTTTAGCCATGACGACACCTACCACCACACGCTGATGACCGAGCCGGTCTCGGCCTGGGAGACCATTCCCTGGTCAGAAGCACTGGATGAGGAGGTCATGTCCTATCTGACCAGCCGCTGGCACGGGTCCCGCGACTGGATCTACTTTCATAAGACACCGCAGGAAGACCTGGATCAGATCGCTGCCGCCACAGGCATCGACTTCAGCAAACCTCTGGTGACCCTTTTGACCAACGTCATGTGGGACGCGCAGTTGCACTATCCGGCGAATGCCTTTCCGAACATGCTGGACTGGGTGCTGCAAACGATCAGCTATTTCAGCAGGCGACCTGACCTGCAACTGGCAATCCGCGTCCACCCTGCCGAGCTGAGCGGTACGATTCCGTCGCGACAGCCCATCCTGGCGGAGATTCACAGAGCTTTCCCTACCCTTCCCCCCAACATCTTCCTGATCGGTCCCGAGAGCTCTATCAGCACCTATGTGCTCAGCCTGGCTGCTGACACGGTCATCATCTACGGCACCAAGACGGGCGTCGAGGTGACCAGCTTCGGCGTTCCCACCCTGGTGGCCGGCGAGGCCTGGATTCGCGGCAAGGGTGTGACCATCGACGCGCTCTCGGCTGAGGACTACTTCCGCCAACTTGATCGTTTGCCTCTGGGCTACCGGATGGATGAGGCGACGCAGCAGCGGGCGCGCAAATACGCATTCCACTTCTTCTTCCGTCGCATGATTCCATTAGGCATGGTGGAGCAGCAGGAGGGTTGGCCGCGGTTCCGTATCGCCCTATCGGGCTTGGACGACCTGCTGCCGGGGTGCGATCCGGGGCTCGATGTCATCTGCGACGGCATCTTGACGGGCGCGCCCTTTGTCTATCCGGCCGAGACCCTGATTGCGACAGCACCGATTCCCGTCCATGCCTGACCGCAGCCAACGGAATCGCCTGCTGATCTTGGCGCTCAATGGCGGCGGCGCTGGGATGTGGGGCGAGGCCCAGAAGGCGCTCCCGATGCCGGCGCTGCACGCGCTCATGCAGCGGGGCATTTCGGGCAGCCTTGGCACCTATCTGCCCACACTCGATGCGCCCAACTGGGCCTCCTTCTACACGGGGGTGAATCCGGCAAAGCATCATGTGCAGGCATTTACCCGCCTGCGGCCCTCTGGACGCCCCGGTCCCATGCCGCACCAGGTCGGGTTGCCTTTGCCGACCTTCGCCTCTCAACTGGCGCAGGCGGGCAGGCGATTGATAAGTGTTTTCGCCCCCTTCATTGCGCCACAGGGCTTGGCGAACGGGGTTATCGTGCGCGACCGTCCCAGCAGTGACGGCGGCCCACTCACTCATCCCGCCGGCCTGCAGCCCCAACTCGAACGCGAATTGGGGCTCCTCCATCCCCCTCATTCGATGCAGTCTTTTCCGGCCCAGGGCTTGCCGGATGCGGGTGCGGTCAACGCTTTTCTGGCGTCCCAGGAGCAGAGTCTCCGGCACACCCACGACATCGCCGCCTATCTCATGACCCGGTTTGATTGGGATGTGAGCCTGGTGCACCTGTATGCCATGGACACGGTGCAGCACGCTTTGTGGCACTACCTGGACCCCAGTCATCCAGGCTTCCGCCAAGACCCGGTGGTCGAGGCTTCTCTCGGCAGGCTATCTGCCGTGGCAGATGATGTTGTGCAGAACCTGGTGAATCTGGCTCAGCCCGCAGCAGTGCTTGTGTTTTCAACGCACACCTTTGGGCCTTGTGTGAAAGTGCTGAACATCGAGCGTTTCTTGGCCGAACGCGCCGCCAGGTCTGCATTTGGCAACGGCGGCCTCATGCGACGCCTGATGCGGCGGTCTTCAGGCGAAAACATGTCTTTCATGAGTGAACACAAGGTCATCTACGTGCATTCGGCGAAGGTGAACGAAGCGGATCGCCAGCGGCTGACGGCGGAGCTTGAGGACTTGCGCGACCCTGATAGTGGTGCTGCCGTGGTCAACAAGGTGTGGACCGGCGTTGATCTATATGGAAGTGCAAACAGCGATGCTGTGTATCAGACATGGATTCTGGACCTAGCGCGGGGCTATTCGGCGCGCTCGGGAGCACCTGAGAGCCCGTTACTATGGTCGATGACGCCGGGAAAGGATTACCTCAGCGGCACGCATCGCCAGAACGGTTTCTGGATATGGTCCGATCCGGCGCTGGGTGCGTCTCAGGTTCAGCCCGCCCGCATCATCGATTTGGCCCCGACCATTCTGTCGTATCTTGGCCTTGCTCCTCAGGAGCCCATGGAAGGTACGGCGCTGCTCAGACAGTTTGTGACACCCCAGGTTTCGCAAGGATCGTATTGAATGACCGATGAACGCAAGATTCTGATCATCAGCCTCGACGGCGGCTCGTGGAACGTCCTCCGGCCGTTGTTGGCTCAGGGGCGCCTGCCGCATTTGCGCAAGCTGATGAATCGCGGCGCCAGCGGCGCCCTCCAGTCGACCTATCCTCCCCTTACACCGCCGGCCTGGGTCACCTTCCAGACGGGAGTGGAGCCTTCGGTGCATGGCGTTTTCGCCTTCACGGAGGTAAGTGAGGAGGGGTGGCCGACGCGGCGCATCGTGAGCTCGGAGTCGATCGGGTGCCAGACGATGTGGGAACGATTTGGCCAGCAGGGAAGGCGGGTGCTGCTGGTGGACGTTCCACTTTCGTATCCGTTCCGAGATTTCGAGGGGTGCCAGGTCAGCGATGTCTTCATCCCTTACAACACGCCCGGCGCCGGCGGCTGGACATCACCGGCATCCCTCGGTCCTGAACTCGACCATCTGGTGGGAGGGTGGAAGTTCATCAAGGGTCCAGAGATGCGCGGTCAGGCCGATGAAGAGAGCGTACGGCGTTTCGTGTCCCAGATGATCGACTTTGTGCGGCAGCGCCAGACGGCGGCAGGCCATCTGCTGCAAACCCAGGAATGGGATGTCTGCATGGTGCACCTTCACGCCGTTGATGTGCTTCAGCACGCCGTATGGGGTTACCTGCTCGAAGACCACCCATTCTACCGTGCCGACCTCCACGACGTGGCGGCGGCCTTCTACGAGGCGGTGGACGCTGCTGTTGGCAGCCTGATCGAGCAGGTGCCCGCATCCACACTCGTCCTGGTCGCTTCGGACCACGGCTTTCGCTCGCACCGTAAGGTGCTCAATCTGAATGCCTGGCTCTATCAGCAAGGCTGGCTGCGGTTGCCCTGGAAGGTTGAGGTCAGGAAGCGCGTGTCACGCAATGCTGGCCTACGCCAAGTCGCCCTTGCCTTTGGCAAGCTTGGCATGGCACGGGCGGCGGCGCTAGCCAAATATCGCGACAGTTACGAATACGATGGCGAGGCAACCCAGGCCGCTAGCACGGCTGGGCCCTGGCAGACGCAGTTTGGCCTGATCACCCTCCATAAGAGCCTCAGTCCCGAACAGAAGCGCAAGGTAAGCGAGCTCATCCGCACCGGGCTCTTGGCAGTGCGCGATCCCGATACCCATGATCCCGTCGTCGCCGAGGTGCGTGACGCCGCCGACGTTTACAGGCGCCGCACAAGCCAGGCGTGCCCCGATCTGGTCGTTGTGCCGGCGGAGAACTACTCTATCGACCCGGGCCTGCCCACGCAAACCCTATTCCTGACGATCAAAGAGTCGAGCTACCACATTGGCACCCATGCCTTGCAGGGCATCTGCATCTGGGCTGGTTCCACGGTCCAGCATCGTGAGGATGTCGCAGCGAGCTTGCTCGACGTCGCCCCGACCCTGCTGCACTACCTTGGTTTGCCGGTGCCTGCCTACATGGAGGGTCGGGTCCTGGCCGATCTCTTCACCGGCGATCCCGTGATGTCGCGCCCCGTGGTGATCAGCGATGAAAGTGGAGAGCATACGGTAACCCGCACGACCAGCGCGGAGGAACAGGCTATTGTGGAGCAGCGCCTGCGCAGCCTTGGCTATCTTTGATCGGCATGGCCCGTCGGCCTCGAGACGCCTATGTGGCTCCGTTTGAAGGCTTGGGCCAACCGCGCCCTGGCTCCGCGGCGACCGCTCCTGGCGTTGGGCGAGAGCTTTTTTTACCTGGCCGGACGCCGGAGCCGATTAGGGCCGCCTGCGCTCGCGTCGGTAACCAGGGTGTTGGTCATTCGCCCTGACCGCATTGGCGATTTGGTGCTCACGACGCCGTTCTTGCGTGAGCTGCGCCGCAACCTGGCGCCTGGCGCCTGGGTGACAGTGTTGGTGGAGCCGGCTGTGGTGAGTCTCATCCGCGAGTGTCCCTACGTGGATGAGGTGCTCACGTATTCCTGGAACCGTCCTGACAACAAGTGGTGGTGGCGTCGTTATCGCCATGCCCTGGCGCTTGCCCGTAACGCTCTCTGGATGCGCAGGTTCGACCTTGCCATTTTGCCGCGCAGCGACACCGACCTCTACAATGCCACCGTCGTGGCCTACTTCAGCGGAGCGCCCTGGCGCGTCGGCTACGCCGAACCCCAAACGCCGTTCAACCCCACCATGGGTCTTGACGGGTTCTTGTCGATGCCTGTGCGGGATGCGACCATCCGGCATGAACTTGAGAATGGACTTCGCCTGATCGAGCTGCTTGGTGGCCAGGTGGCCGACGAAGCGCCCGAGCTGTGGTTGGCGCCGGAGGATCGGGCGCACGTCAGCGCCTTCCTTCGGGAACACGGCTGGAACGGGCAGGCGTCATTAGTGGCCCTGGCGCCGGGTGCAGGGGAGCCGCGGCGCACCTGGCCGCTTGAGCGGTATGCGGAGGTAGGACGCTGGCTCCAGGCCGAATTCGGCGTCTGTCTTGTCATTGTTGGCGGGCCGTCCGACCGCTCTGCCGCCGAGGCTTTAGTCGTGATGCTGGATGCGCCCGTCATCGACGCTGCGGGCCAATTGACACTCCGCCAAACGGCGGCGCTTCTTGAGCATTGCGCTCTCTATGTCGGTGGCGACACCGGCCCGATGCACCTCGCCGCCGCTGCCAAGGCCGCTGTGGTGGAGATCTCATGTCATCCGGCCACCGCAACCGCAGCAAGCCCTAACTCGCCCGTACGTTTTGGTCCGCGGGGTGTGCCCAACCGTATTCTGCAGCCTGCTGCTCCGCTGGCTCCCTGCGGGGATCGCTGCACCGCCAAAGAACCGCATTGCATTACGGCCGTGACGATAATGGACGTCAAGAACGCCGCTGCTGAACTCCTGGCGGCGGCAAACACACCGCGCACCACCACCTCTCAGTCCCAAGGCAGGGCCTAAGATGACCGATTCACCGCTGGCCAAGACCAGGATTGTTGGACCTGATGCCCTGCGCGAGCTTCGCGCCGGCTATCATCGGGCTGGGAAGCGTGTTGTCACCACCAACGGGTGCTTCGACCTGCTGCATCCCGGCCATGTCGAGTTTTTGGAGGCTGCCCGCGCTTTGGGCGATGTGCTGATCGTGGGCCTCAACAGCGATGCATCGACGCACCGTCTCAAGGGTCCTGGCCGTCCTCTCTTTTCCGAACAGGAGCGGGCGACCATGCTGTTGGCGTTGAAGGCAGTCGATCACGTGGTGGTCTTCGATGAGCAGACCCCGCTGGCACTACTGGCGGAGATCCAGCCTGATATTCACTGCAAAGCTGCGGACTATGACGCCGAGGCCCTGCCCGAAGCAGAAACGGTGCGACAGCATGGCGGCGAGGTTCGTATCCTCCCCCTCAGCCAGGGTTACTCAACCTCAAGACTCCTGGAGCGAATCGCAGCGACGACGCGCGCAGACGCTGCCATGGGGTCACAGGAGGACGCCGGCGATCGGCGGTCCCTGATCATCGATCAGCTTCTGGCAGGATCCAATGTGCTGCGGCAGACCGCCTATCGCCTCAATGCCGAGATCGAGCAGGCTGCCGCTGCTGTCACCGCCGCCCTCATGGCGAGCGGCAGAGTGCTGTTCTGCGGGAATGGCGGCAGCGCCGCCGACGCCCAGCATGCGGCAGGGGAGCTGGCCGTGCGTTTTCGCCGGGAGCGGCGGGCCCTGGCCGGTATCGCCCTTACCACAGATACTTCGGTGCTGACGGCGGCGGGCAATGACTACGGCTTTGACCACGTGTTTTCGCGCCAGGTTGAGGCGTTGGGCCGGCCCGGCGACGTTCTGTTTGCACTGTCCA
The DNA here is from genome assembly GCA_029782215.1 of Chloroflexota bacterium. GTDB lineage: Bacteria > Chloroflexota > Anaerolineae > J102 > J102 > SSF26. The sequence goes on along the minus strand of JAKOVD010000032.1, from coordinate 137,591 downwards.
CCAGCGGCCATTCAGCCAATGTCCTGGCGGCTGTCGAGGCCGCCAGGCAGGGCGGTCTGTACACGGTGGGCCTCACTGGCAGCAGACCCTCTCCCTTGTCCGACATTGTGGACTTGTGCCTGGCGGTGCCGTCTGAGCACACGCCTTTCATCCAGCAGGCTCATATGTCGCTGTTGCACACGATCTGCGATTTGGTGGAGCAGGCTGTTGTGGAGGCCTCGGCATGAACAGACGGCGCGCCGTCTTCCTGGACCGGGATGGAACGCTCATGGAAGACATGGGCTACCTGGCCTCGCCACAGGGCGTGAGTCTCATGCCTGCCGTGATTCCGGCTCTGCGGCTGCTGGCTAGTCATCGCTTCGAGTTGGTGATGGTGACCAACCAATCCGGCGTGGGCCGCGGCTACTTCACGGCAGCGGATGTCGATGTCGTGAATGAGCGTTTGCAGGACCTGCTCGCCGCGGGCGATGCCCGCCTGGGCGCCGTCTACGTATGCCCGCACGCACCCGAGGCCGCTTGCGCCTGTCGCAAGCCCGAGCCGGGTCTCTTGCTGGCGGCCGCTGCCGACCATGACCTTGACCTGGTCCATTCCTACATGGTCGGGGACAAGGCGTCGGACGTTGAGGCCGGCAGCCGGGCCGGTTGCCACACGGTGCTGCTGGATGCAGGAAACGCTGCGGCTTCGTTCTCCCAACCTGTGATGGCCGATGCCGCTGTCACCGATCTCCTGGCCGCGGCGAGCTGGATCGTTGCCCACTGCGGGGAGGAGGCGTGACTGTGTTGAGCGCCGGGGAGTTCGAGAACCTCGTCGGTCGTCTCGGCGGTCGTCGTGTGCTGGTGGTCGGCGACATCATTCTGGACGAGTATGTCTGGGGAGATGTACGGCGTATCTCGCCTGAGGCGCCGGTGCCAATCGTGCTCAAACGCCGGCTGACCTATCGCTCGGGCGGCGCCGCCAACGTGGCTGCCAACCTTGCTGCGCTTGACGGTGTGCCGCTGCTGGCGGGCGTGGTGGGCGTTGATGGCATGGCCATGACTCTGGAGGACGTCCTGCGGTCTATCGGCGTCAGTGATGTATCGGGTCTGGTGCGAGACCCCATGAGGCCGACAACCGTCAAGAGCCGCATCATGGGGCACAGCCAGCAGATGCTGCGCATTGATTCGGAAAGCACAGAGGCTATTTCCTCTGCGATCGCAACGGCTTTGGTGGCCTGGTGTGAAACGCATGTTGCCGGGGCGGATGCCTGTCTGCTTTCGGACTATGCCAAAGGGGTCCTGACGGAAGAGGTTTGCCAATCCGTCATCCGCCTCGCGATCCAGCACCGGGTGCCGGTCGTGGTCGATCCCAAGGGCCGCCATTTTGGCAAGTACCGGGGCGCCACCGTCATCACGCCAAACGAGCACGAGGTGCAAGTGGCAGCCGCCTCGGAAGACATCGAAACGCCGCTGGACGAAATGGTTGGGGACCTGCGCCGCCAGGTGGGTGACGCGGAATTGCTCGTCACGCGCGGCGCCGAAGGGATGAGCCTGTACCTGGCATCTGGTGCGCCGATCCAGTTCCCTGCCGCAGCCCGACGCGTTTATGATGTCACAGGCGCCGGCGACACAGTGGCAGCCACTGTGGCCCTGGGACTGGCGGCAGGCGCCGATCTGCCAACGGCGGCACAACTGGCGACGACGGCGGCGGGTATCGTGGTCGGCAAAGTGGGAACAGCCACGGCAAGCCGCACTGAGCTGCTTCAGAGCAACCGGCTTGCCCTGATGGGTGATGAATTGGCCGGTGGATGAGCAGCAACGGCGAACTAACATGAAACCTATGCGCAGTGGTCCTCCCCGGCTGCCCGCACCGCTTCGCTTTGGCCTGCAATGCGATCTCAGGGCGAAAACAAGATGACGGGACTTGATGCTGTCAGACGCCTGAAACGGGTCTTGCCGCAGTATGTCGCTCCACCGACGGCATGCGCCGGAACCGAGGCGGTCGCCGCAGCGTGCGGCGGTGTGTTCCGCAGCCTGTCTCCCGCATCCAGGTATGTCTACCAGGTTCCACCCGGTCTCTCGCCTGAGCTGGATCACTTCTATCTTGAGCGCGCGGAAGAATCCGTGCCCCCCACTTTCGTCGCTGAGCTGCCGGGAGGGCGTGTTTTCGCTGACGGCGCTGTGCTGTCGCCGGATGGCAAGACGGTCTGCAAAGACGTGTCCATCGACTTTGGCACACCGTTTGAACACCACTACCTGATGGAACGGACGGCGCTGCCGCGACCGCAGCGCGTTTACGGGCGTCTGGCGGTGATCCAGTCCAGGGGGGGCCACCAATACTATCATTGGCTGTTCGATGTTCTCCCCCGCCTGGCGCTGCTGTCTGACCAGGCTTATGATCAGATTCTGTGCGACACACGCCAGCCCTTTCAGCGTGAATCGCTCAGCGCCCTCAACCTCGATCGGCCCCTTGTGCAGGCGCTGCCGTCGAGCTACTTTCAGGCGGATGTCCTGGTCGTGCCGTCGTTGGTGGGACAGACCGGGCACCCTACCAGGCAGGCGTGCAAGTTTCTGCGCCAACGTTTCGTGGCGAGCGAACAGCAACAGCACCGCCGTGTCTACGTTTCGCGGGCCAGCGCTGGCTCGCGCCGGCTCCTCAATGAGAACGAGCTGATGCCGGAGCTGGTGCGCCTTGGCTTCGAGGTTGTTGAATTGGAGCGCCTTCCTTTTGCCACCCAGGTGCAGACCTTTGCGGAAGCAGAGATCGTGGTGGCGCCGCACGGCGCCGGGCTGGCGAACCTGGTCTTCTGCAGGCCCGGGACGCGGGTGGTGGAGCTCTTGCACCGCTCGTTTGTGAACCAGGTCTATTGGCAGCTATCCGACGTTGCGAGCTTGTCCTACCAGGCCCTGGTATCGCCCGGTGAGGGGCCATTGGCCAAGGAGCGGAGCTTCGTGCGTCGCGACTTCGCCATCGACATCCCCTCCGTATTGGCTGCTCTTGACCACGTGACTCACGGAATAGGGAAGAAAAAAGCTCATGACTGACCTGACACTGGCTCAGCTACCTCCGACGGCAAACACCGGCGGGTGGCCCTGGAACGATGACGGATCAGAGGCCGCGGCGCGGTCGACGCTGGCGGACTGGCCCAAGTTCAGCATCATCACACCCACCTTCAATCGCGTCGCCTTTCTCGAAAAGACCATGCGCTCGGTGCTGCTCCAGCATTACCCCAATCTGGAATACATCATCATCGACGGTGGGTCGAAAGATGGATCGGTGGCGCTGATCGAGCAATATGCCCCGCACCTGGCCTACTGGGTGAGCGAGCCCGACAAGAATCAAGCGGATGCCCTCAACAAGGGGCTGCGCCGCTGCACGGGCGACATCATCGCCTTCATCAACAGCGATGACTTCTATCTGCCGGGCGCCCTGCGCCGCGTGGCCCAACTCCTGGTGGAGAATCCCCAATCCGGATGGATCAGCGGGGTCATTCGCTACGAGGACGGGGATGGCAAGTTCCTCTACACCAAGCAAATGCCGCCGCTGCCCAAAGATCGCGCCGATTGGATTGACCGGTGGCCCACCTTCCAACCAGCGTGCTTCTGGCGGCGGTCGTGCTTTGACCTGACGGGCGAGTTCCGGGCGGACCTGCCCTATGTGTTTGACACCGAGTTCACGCGGCGGCTTCCTTTCTACAAGCTGTATCCTCTCGACGTCAGTGAGCCGTTCTCGGTGCGGGTGCTGCATGGCGACACCAAGCAGCAGACCAACCCGGAGATCTACCCGCGCGAGAGCGCCCGCTTCTTCCCTGATTTTGCCCATTTTCTCACTTCCGCCGAGATGCCGCCCTTCTTCTGGCGGCAGGTGCGCCGCGAGTATGGCAAACGCCGGCAGCAGAGTGTGCCCTTGGCTTATGCTTATGCTGCCGGCCAGGCTGTGCGCCATCCGATCTGGTTTGTGAAGGGCATGCGCTGGTGGTCGCAGGAACAGGCCAGGAAGCGCTCCGCATAGGCCCCTCCAAACATGTCGTTGCGAGTCCTTGTTGCCAACAGCATTTCCCCTGGCTTTGTCGCCCAGGTTCGCAGGCGCCAGCCTGATCTGCAGCGGCAACCTTACCGTGAGCAGCTCGACGCGCTGCTGTTCGAGAGCTTCGCCTGGAGCGATGCCTATGCCCTGGAGTTCCGCAAGCTAGGGCATGAGGCTGACACGGTGCTGGTGAATGAGCCCGGCCTGGCACGCCAGTGGGCGGCTGAGCACGGCATGAGGGATGTCGTCCGCACCTGGGACCTGCTCCGGCAAGGGGAGAAGGCAACAAAAGGGATAGGTGTTGTCCGCGGGCTGCTCTTGCAGAGGCAGAGGAGCCTGCTCAACCAGGTCTTTCTTGCCCAGGTGAAGGCGCTCCGCCCTGACATCCTGCTCGTCCAGCTCCAGGTTCCCCTGGCAACGAGCACGATCCGGGAGGCTCATTCCTACTGCGGGGCCGTGGTCGCCCAGATCGCCAGCCGCTTTCCTGCCTACCTCGACTTTTATCAGGTCTATGACCTCATCTTCAGCGCCTATCCTCACTTCGTAAGTTTCTTCAACGAGTGCGGGCTGCCCAGCGTCTACTTGCCGCTGGCTTTCGAACCGGCCTTCCTCGAAAGGTGCCGGCAGCGTTTCGGCGCCGTGGACGAGCCGAGGTACGAAGCAGTGTTCATTGGCTCGGTCGCCGCCACGAACGTAGGGCGGCTGCAGTGGTTGAATGCTCTCGCCGAGACCGGTGTGGTGGACATCTGGCTCTCCTTTGACAGCGGCCATCGCGCCGATTCCCTGCCGGAAGCGATCCGGCGACACCTGCATGAACCCGTCTATGGACTGGCGATGTATGATGTCTACCGCCGTTCCCGCATCGTGCTGAACGCGCATCCTGAAATGGCAGGCCGCTATGCCTCCGTGATGCGCATGTTTGAGGCAACGGGTTCCGGCGCCATGCTCATGACCGAGGCCCAACCGAACCTGTCTGATTTCTTTCGCCTCGACTCCGAAGTCGTCGCCTACGAGTCCGCTGAGGACTGCGTGAGCAAGATGCAATACTACCTCAGCCACGAAACCGCGCGCGCGGCCATTGCACAGCATGGTCAGCAGCGTACCCTGAGCGAACATACCTACTATGAGCGCGCCGCCGAGATCATCGAACAGACGGCGCCCTATCTCTCCCGCGGAGCAAGATGAATGAGCAAGAGTCACTCCTTGGCGAAATCCCTGCCTCGCCCGGTTGCCCACTATGGCTACCTGGCCAAGGCGCATGCGGAATGGCTGCTTTACCGGCATCGTTACAACCAAAACGTCGTTTACATTGCAGGTCTGCCCAAATCGGGATCAACCTGGCTGCGGAATATGTTCTGCAGCATCCCTGGATTCAATGCATTTCAGCCTTATCATGTTACACCGACCGATTACAGTCTGCGTGAAGACACATTTCGCGCTTACGACCATCTTCTGGCGGTTCTACAGCTACACACCTATTGGTCGCCTGAAAACGAGGCCATCCTGAAAAGGGAAGGACTTCGCTACGCTGTCATCTATCGCGATATACGCGATGCGGCAACAAGTTGGTACTTCTTTGTCAGCAATGTGCGCGAAAATCACTACTTACGCAGTGAAGTGGCGCATTTGTCGTTTGAAGAGGGCATTAACTACTATATCGACCATTTCCTCGCCTCCGAAGTACGCTGGATTCGCGACTGGCGCGCGCACCGCGACCCGGCGATGAGTTACGAAATCACCTATGAGAAGCTGAGGGCGGATACACTGGGGGTGTTTGGAGCCGCCAGCCGGTTCATCTGTGGTCCCCTGCCCGACGCCGTGGTCGAGCATGCCGTGGCCAGCAACACGTTTGAGCGCGTGAGCGGCCGGGCGCCCGGTCAGGAGAACCAGAACTCGTTTCAGCGCAAAGGGATCAGTGGTGACTGGCGCAACAAGTTTTCGGAAGAGCACAAAGCTCGCTTCAAAGAGATCGCGGGCGACCTGCTGATCGAGCTGGGCTACGAAAAAGACTACAACTGGTAGGAGGGTGTAGGCATCGTCATGGAGAGGAACCTCAAGAGCCGGCTGATCAACCAGGCAGTCGACGCCAAAGCGGCGCTGGAATGGACGTTCCTGCGCAAGCGCTATACGCGCAACGTTGTTCTGATAGTGGGCATGGAGAAGTCGGGATCCACCTGGCTTCGCAACATGTTCAACGCGCTGCCCGGATTTCATAGCTTCAAGCCGAAGCACAATTCCGCGCTCGACGATACCCTGCGGCCGGGAATGTTCGAGCCCTACCGCCACCGGCTGGCCGTGATCCGGCTGCATACGCCGTGGAGCGAGGAGGCGACGGATATCCTGCGCCAGTCCAATGTGCCCTACATCATCCAGTATCGCGACCTCCGCGACACGGCCGTGAGTTGGTATTTCTATGTGACCCAGGTGCAGTCAAGGCATGTCCTCCACGACAAGATCTCGGCAATGTCATTCGACGAGGGCCTCAACTATTACATTGATCGCCTGCTGCCGGAGCGCGTTCGCTTCATTCGCAACTGGCGCACCCATCGCGATCCGCAGCTCAGCTGCGAGGTGACCTACGAGGCCTTGCTGGCTGACACCATCGCCGAGTTCGGCCGCGCTGCCCGTTTTTGCTTCGGGGACATTCCTGACGATGTCATCGTCAGGGCGGTGAAGCAGAACAGCTTCCAGAGCGTGACGGGACGCCAGCCAGGCGAGGAAGATCAGAGCGCTTTCGTGCGCAAGGGGATCACGGGCGACTGGCAGAACTACTTCACCCCTGCCCACAAGGAACGCTTCAAGGCCGTGGCCGGCCAGTTCCTGGTTGAGATCGGCTACGAGAAGGATTTGGACTGGTAGTCGCTGACTTCCAGTCCAGTCCCTTATTCAACTATGCGCATCGTCCATCTCAATCTCACCGACTCTGGGGGTGGCGCCGCCATCGCGGCCAGACGTCTGCATGTGCAGTTGCGGCGGGAGGGGCACGACTCCCGCATGCTGGTTTGGCGCAAGTACACCGACGATCGTACGGTGCAGATCTTCGACAAGCGGCCGCTGCCCCGAGCGGTAAGCCAGTTAGCCGGTCGCACCCTGGATGCCTGGGGCATGCAGTATCTGTTTCATCCTGCCTCGATGACCTTGCCCGACCACCCATGGGTGCGCGACGCAGACGTCATCAACCTTCATCTCAGCCACGGCAGCTACCTGTCCACACGTGTTCTCCCCGAACTCAGCCGTCGCGCCCCGATCGTCTGGACGATGCACGATATGTGGGCCGCGACCGGTCACTGCGCCTTTGCTGCTGCGGACGAGTGCGACCATTGGCTTTCGGGATGCGGTCACTGTCCCCGGCTGGACGATTCCCCGGCGATTCGCTTCGACACCACCCACATGCTGTGGCGCCTCAAGTCCCGCACTTACGGCCGTTCGCGCCTCACGGTGGTCTGTCCATCGGCCTGGCTTGCCGACAAGATGGTGCAGAGCCCGCTTCTCAGGCGCTTTCCGATCCACACCGTTGCCAATGGTCTCGACACGGAGGTGTTCCGGCCGCTGCCAAAGGCCGTCGCCCGGGAGGCCCTGCGCTTGCCCCAGGACCGAACACTCCTGATGTTCGGAGCTGCCGCACTTCATAGTGTCCGGAAAGGCGCCCAGTTGCTGGAGAGGGCGCTGGCAGCGCTGCCCGAGGATGTGCGTGCGAACCTTACCCTGTTGCTCGTGGGCGCTCAGTCTGAACGATCGACGCCATCCTGGGGGAATCTGCCCGTGGTAGAGATGGGCGGCGTCGATAGCGAGGTTCTGATGGCGCTCTGCTATGCCGCCGCCGACATCTTCGTGATGCCTTCCCTGGCTGAGAATCTGCCCAACAGCCTGGTTGAGGCCCTGGCCTGCGGCACACCCTGTGTCTGTTATGCCATTGGCGGCTGCCCCGAGATCGTCGAGCACATGCGCACGGGGTACCTGGCGCGGCCAGGAGACGTTGCGGATCTCGCCCAGGGCATTACCTTCCTGGCGCGGGAAACGTCGGCGCGGAGTGAGATGGGGGAACGGGCATCCCTTTATGCCCGGCGCACGTTTGACGCCCGGCACATCGCGGCGCGTTACCTGGAGATCTACGAAGAGGCGCGCTCGGCGCCGGCCGTCAGCGCACGCTGATCGCGGCACTGGATCGCTTGCGGCTCATGCTCTTGACATCACTCTGACCTATGCTTAGTTATCGTCTCCGGTTTAGTCAAAAGCCCCTGCGTTTTGCGGTGAATGACCTCATCACGCCGCTCACAGGGTTCTATGTCTATCTCGCCCTGCTGGCCTTCTACGCCCTGTTTCTTCTTTTTCCGGTCAACTGGTTCGGGCGGGGTTTCTTGGGCGTTTACGGACGGCCGATGACGTTGGGCCTGTACGCCTTTGTTGTGATCACGACGCTGTCGGTGGTGGTGCGTGAGAGGCATGGGGAGCGGAAGCAAGTGGCCACGGGAACCCTGGCGTTGTGGTTCTTCATCGTCCTCCTCTTTGTGCTGGTGCTGATGTCGGTGGAGCGCGGGCATGCTGCGGACAACCCCTACCTCAGCCAGTACCAGCAGGGGGTGCTCACTTTCGTCATTGTGACGCCTTTGGTCTACTACGCCATCCCCAGTCAGGAGAAGGCCGACCGCATTGTGCGTGTGATCGCTGCTTTCGTTGGATTCCTCACTCTCGGCGAGTTAGTGGGAACGATGACTCTCTTCCTTCCCGTCCCCCGACTCCCGATCACAACGCTGGAGTTCCAGTACGTTATCCCCTTTGCTGCCCTCTACTTCTACATAGCTTTCGTCACGGCTTCGGACAGACTGGTCGGTAGAGCCGCGCTCTTTGCGATCGCCATCATGGGGTGTTTGGGCCGTCTTCTGAAACCTGTCGTTGTGCCGCTCTTCTTTGCGATGGTGGTCACGACCCTGCTGCTGATCGTCATCTGGTGGCGTGACCCCGAGAAGAGAGTGTGGACTATCGTGAAGCGAATCCTGGTTCTGGCCTTCCTGGTCATTGCCGTGATCGGTCTGCTCGAGCTTGTCTTGCCTGGAAGTTTTCTTGGCGACTATCGCCTGATCTTCTACGCTCGCTATCTCAAGGCGGACCCGACGACCGGCCAGGCTTACGGGCGTCTTGATGGCGGGCGTCTGGGGTATTACGGTTTGGCCTGGCAGAGCATGCAAGGTTCGCAATGGCTGGGAGGGGGTCTGGGCACCGCCTTCCAACACCCCTCCGTGCCCGGACGTTATGCCTTTCCGCACAGCCTCCTCCTCGACTTCTTCCTGACGTTGGGCGTCTTCGGACTCTTTGTCCTGGCCGCCGGCCTGTTGGCCTTCGCCAGCTATCTGCTGCTCAATGTGAACTGGCGCCAGTACCAGGCCATGAAACTGGGACTGGCCGGTTACCTGTTGTTCACCCTGTTCTCCAGCCTGGTCAGCAATCTGTGGCCCAACCTGGTCCATGTCAACGGGTTGGCCGTGGCCCTTGGCATCATGCTCAAGCTCGCCACGCTGGACGGTCGCTCACTGGCCAAGGTTGACAGCTTCCGCTTGCGGCTGAGGCCATACCGCAGCTCATGAAGGGAGGGACAGCCTGGCGCCGACTCTGGCTTGTCGTGCCACTCGCCGTGCTGGTCCTGTTCGGCATCCTGCGGATGGCGAGATGGGAGCCCCTCAACGCCTATGCACTGGCGACGGGCCGCTCCATGCTGGATCAGGATCTCAGGCCAGGATGGTGGATGAGGCCGGCTGTTTCCCGATGCCAGGCGGCGCCTCCCTCCCCGGTCTCCTCTCCGCGGGTACAGGCGCGTTTCGACCGGCTCTACGGCATTTCAGCCCTGGTGTGCGGCGACGTAGCGGCAGGACAAGGGGCGCTGCAGGCCGCTGTTGAGGCGACGCCCTCAGATCTCACGGCCAGGCTGCTCCTGGGCGCGAGCAATGCCATTGCAGGCGGCTTTTCCTTTGGGGATGTCCAATCTGCCGGCGGGACACCTGGCGCCACCGCTCTGGCGAACCTGGCGCAGGAGGCCTATGATCGCGGCGATCGCGGCCAGGCGGTGCGCTGGCTGGACGTTTCGGCGAACCTGCTCGACCAACCCGCCAACTTTGACAACCGGACCTACTACTTCGCCGCCTGTTACATCTATCGCGGCGGGGGCAAACCACAGGCGTCGCTCAAGGCCTGCGAACGGTTCGTCACGATCAATCCGAGCAATGAGGAGGCGTGGTACAGCCTGGCCCTGACCCAATCCAACCTCCGCATGTGGCCGGAGGCAGAGTCCTCTTTGCGCAAGGCCCAGGATCTGGAGCCGTCCAAGATCGACGTCAAGGAAGCGCTTGTCAACGTATTGGTGAGGCAGGAGAGAGTCCAGGACGCCAATGATCTGTTTGAAAAGGCGCAACAGGAGACAACGGTGGATGCTCAAGCCGCGCTCAGCCTCACGCGTATGGCTATGCAGCTCAATCGCTGCCCGGAGGCACACACGTACTTCCAGATTGCCGAAACGAACGGATCCGAACTTCTGTTACAGCAAACCAGCCGGCTTGCCACGCGGCTGCAAGCGGTCTGCCCCTGAGTTCCTGCGTCACGACGAGGACGCGACACGCCGATGCAGAAAGTCACGATTGTCATCCCATCTTACAATCAGGCCGATTTTCTTGAAGAGACCATCCAGTCGGTGCTCACCCAGGATTACGCCGGCATCGAGTGCATTATCATGGACGGCGGGTCGACCGACGGCAGCGCCGACATCATTCGCAAGTACACCGATCGCCTCGCCTACTGGGTGAGCGAACCGGACGGAGGCCAGTCGGTTGCACTGAACAGAGGCTTTGCCAGGGCGACGGGCGACATCCTGACCTGGATTTGCTCTGATGACACGCTGCTCCCGGGAGCCGTCTCCACAATCGTCAGGCTGTTCGAGCAGAATCCCGGCGCCGGGCTCATCTATGGCGATGCCTGGAACACCGACCATGAGGGACGCCGCCTAGGCGTGCGCCGGGGCGTCCCGTACAGCATCCAGGCAATGGTGATAGACAATCTGGTGCCCCAACCGGCGAGCTTCTTTAGTCGCGCCGCCTGGGAGGCCTTTGGCCCGCTCAACGAGAGCCTGCACTTTGCCATGGATCGGGAATTGTGGCTGCAAATGAACGGTCGCACGCCCATCATCTACGCCCCCACGATGCTGGCGACGATGCGAAGGCACCCCGAAGCCAAGGGCGAGCGCGATCGCATTCGCCTCAAGCTCGCCGAAGAGACTATCCTCGATACCTACTTCGCGACGCCGGATCTGCCGCCGGAAGCCCTGAGCATGAAGTCTGCAGCCTATGGGCGGTTGTACTACTACCTGGGCTTGTACTACTTGCAGGCGAAGCAATACGACCACGCCTCGGAAACCCTGCGGGCGGCCATCAGGTGGCAGCCCTGGCACAGGCGGGTTCTGGTGGTGGCTCCTCTTCTGATCTCAAGCCGCCTGGGAACCGACGCGTTGGCGCGTGCTTATCCTGCCTTGCGAAAAAACCTGGTTGCCCTCCGCAGCAAGGTGGCCAGGTAGAAATCTGCTGTACCCGGCGCGCGCGTGATGCCTGTCGGCGCCGGGGTGCGTCGTCAGGTTCTTGTCATTGCTTTGACGATTGACGTATCATGCTTCGGTTGCCTGGTCCACATCCGGCAGCCGAGATGCCTTAGGAGACCCTAGAGATGCTGCTTCGCGAGATTCTGATGGTTGTGCGCCGCAAGGCGTGGCTTTTGGTCTTTGGCGTCGTTGTTGGCGCCATCGTTGGGGTTTGGTTGAACACAGGGGGAACGCCGCAGTACCAGACGAGCGCCGGCGTCGCCGTCATCCGTCGCACTACACAGGTCAAGCTGGAGCCGCGGTTTCAGACCTCGGCGATCGACGATCTGAATATCAACGACCGCACTGACGCAGGGCTTCTGACCCTGGCTTCGATGGTGACCAACGCAGCCGTGGCCCGCAACGCCTACGACAAGCTCAAGGACCAGTTGCCGCCTGCGATCAAGACGCCCCAGGACCTGCTCTCGCACGTTACCGGCGAGGTCCGCGACGGCGTGATTCGGGTAAAGGTCACGGCAAACGAACCGGAGTTCGCCGCCCAATTGGCGGACGTCTGGGCTGAGAGCTACGCGCAGTATGTCAATCGGCTGTACGCGGGCCAAAACGTGGCCGTGGACCTGACCAGCCAGGTCAGCGATGCCAAGAAGCGTTACGAGGACGCACAGGCAGCGCTTGTTACCTTCCTGGGTACGAATCGCCAGTCAGCAGTGGCGACCCAGATCCAGGAGAAACAGGCAGTCCTTGACCGCCTCGTGCAAGTCCGGGTGGACGAAGTGGCGGGTCCTCTGCAGCAGCTCCACCAGCGCCGCCAGCGCACGGAAGCGGTCTTGGGTGACGCCGAAGCGCTGAAGGCCCTGCTGGCCAATTCGGGTTCCGAAGCCACGAATGCAGCGAACACCCTCGGCCTCTTGGTGCTGCAATACAATGCGATCCAGAGCAACGTGGATGAAACGCTGAGCCTGCCCAGCGACAAGGCTGTTGCTGTAAAACCCGCCAGCTCGCAGCCTTCCTTCAGTTTCGTGCCGCAGCGTCTTGAGGATGTCGCCATTTCCTCGGCCAATATGGAGAAGGACCTCGACAACCTCATCTCCACCCTGAAGGCGCGGCTTGCGGACTATGATGCGCAGATCGCGGCCCAATCAGGTCAGGCGACCAACGCCAATGCGGCGGCCCAAGACCCCGATATGCAGAAGCTCTTTGCCGAGATCGCATCGCTGCAAGCGGAGGCTGAGGCGCTAAAGGCTCAGCAGCAGGAGCTGCAGAGTAACCGCGATCGCTTGTGGGACAGCTTCACCCTGCTTTCGAATGCCGCCCAGCAGGTGCTCCTGACCGCTTCCGCCGACGACGGCACCGTCCTGCGTTTCGCCATTCCGGCAACGGTCTCCAAGAATTCGACGCAGACGCCCCCCCGGCAAAGCGCCATCGTCGGCGCCTTCCTGGGGCTGCTATTGGCCCTGGCGCTTGCCTTCCTTCTGGAGCTGGTCGATGACAAGGTCCGCTCCCGTATGGATGTGGAGGAAGTCCTGAATCTGCCGGTCATGAGTCTTGTGCCCAAAGGGGCGACGACAGTCGAGGGCAGGCCGGTGTCGTTGGCGCAGCCAGAGGCGCCCGTTGCCGAGGGCGTGCGCTTTATGCGAACGGCCCTGGAACAGGTGAAGGAGCCGGTCCGATCCTTGCTGATCACCAGCATGACGCCGGGAGAAGGCAAGACAACGGTCGCGACCAATCTGGCGGTGGTCAGCGCCAGGGCCGGAATGCCGGTCATCCTTATCGATGCGAACCTCCGTACCCCTCAAGTGCATCGGGCTTTTGGTTTGTCCAACAAGGACGGGCTATCCGATCTCCTGATGGCGAATGACTCGTCGCTGGAGTCGCACTTGCAGACGACCGCTGTGCCTGGTTTGCGTGTTCTGACGGCGGGCTCGGGAACGGGGGTGGCGCCCGATCTGCTGGGACGCCCCATCCTGAGGACATTGATCGCCGAAGCCACTTCTCTGGCAGACCTGGTGCTTGTCGACGCTGCCGCAGCCAAGCCTTTCACCGACAGTGCGATCATCTCTGGCCTTGTTCAGGGCGTCGTTCTGGTGCTGCGACCTGGCTCCGCCTCCGTGACGGACATCCAGCACTTCCAGCAGGACGTCCAGGCTGTCTCGGGACAGATGCTGGGGGTGGTGCTCAACAAAGTGTCGCGGGGAATCCTGCGTCCCTGGGGTGGCCGCAGCGGCAATCGCCAGTCAGAGCCCAAGGTGGCGTTGACAGGCGAGAAACCCAGTCCTGGGACGGCATGACGTCCGAAACCGCGTCTTCGCGCGACCAGGGGCGCCTCCGCCGTCGCCCGACGGCGGAGGCAGCCCGTTACTTCGATGCGGTTGAGCTGGCTCTGACGGCGGCGCTGGTCGCGATGCTGGTGGCGCTCTCCGCCCTGCTATGGGTGGGTGTCGCCGGCATCGTGATTCTGTGGCTGCTGCGTTGGCGCCTCCATGGACGGCTGCTCCGGCCTGCGCCTGCCAACTGGCTCGTCCTTCCGTTTCTGGCGCTGCTGCCTCTTACCCTCTGGGTCAGCCTCACACCGGACGCATCGCGCACCCAGGTTGCCTATTTGTTTGCGGGTGTGGCCGTCTATGTGGTCATCGTCAACTGGACGCTGGGTGAGATGCGCCTGTGGTGGTTGCTCGCTTCGCTGCTGACGGTGCTCGTATTGGCGGCCCTTGCAAGCCCATTCCTGGTTGAACAGAGCGGCACGCCTGTGTTTCCGTGGCTGCCTGCGGCTGTGGTGGCCGTTGCGCGCAAGTTCCCGGAGCGCATCAATCCGAATGTCCTGAGCGGCACGACCGCTACCCTCCTGCCTGTTTGTCTGGCCCTGATCGTTCGCCCACTGGGAAACGAGCCGCGCCGGCGTTGGGTGCTGCGGGTGCTGGGGTTGGCCGCAGCTGCCCTGATCCTGGGGCTTGTCTTTGTGATGCAGGCGCGCGGTGTTTGGCTGGCCCTTGCTGCGGTGGCGGTGGTTGGAGTCTGCGTGCGCTGGCCGAAAGTGCTGCAAACCCTGCCGCTTTGGGTCGCGGCCGGTTGGGTGGTATTTGCCCAAGGCTGGTTCCAGCGCCTGGCCTTTGTCACACTCGGCGATGGAGCGCTGGGAGGGTTTTCCAGCCGGGAGGAGATCTGGACGCGGGCAGCCCAAGCCGTGATGGATTTTCCCCTGACGGGCATGGGCATGGGCGCCTGGGAGCGAGTCGGCCCACTGCTCTACCCCTACACCAACATCGGCTTCGCGACGACGGTGCCCCATGCGCACAATCTCTTTCTTCAGGTGGGCGTGGACTTAGGTCTGCCTGGCCTTGTACTGTTCCTGGCGATGCTGGGGATCAACCTTTGGATGGGCTGGCATGCCTACAGCGCCCATCGCCGGCGCAACAACCCTGCTCTGGCAGCCCTATCCCTGGCGGTGTTCTTGGGTCTCTTGCTTGCCATCACTCACGGCATGGTGGATGCCGTGACGTGGGGGACCAAGCCGGCCATACTCACGTGGACGCTCTACGGCCTTGGCGCCGTCCTGTTTCTTGGCGCTGAGGAAGCTGCTGCCACAGCCTGACTTGTCCCTCCGCGCTCCCTGGTCAAGCGAACCAGCCGCGCTTCTCTCGTCAGGAGGATGACCCATGCAGTTGGCTGTCGCCACACATTCACGCCTGCTCGTCGTTGAGCTGGACGACTCCTGGCGTGTCTCGAACCTTCGCACCCTTGCCCGCGGGCACCATTACGGGCTGGGACTACGGCATGCTGATGGCTGGTTGGTCAGCAAACACAATGACCGTGAACTGACCTATTACCACCTCGACGGCGATCAACAGGCCGGGTTCGTCGAAGCCATTGGCGGGAAAGCCCACTATATCCACCAGATTGCCTGTGTCGAGTCAGGCATCTATGTGACAAACACGGGTTACAACAGTATTGTTTTCCGATCCCATGATGGCGCCCTCTGGGATGAGCATTTCATCGATCATCAGCGGACCGATGTGAACCACATCAACTCCGTATTTCCTTGCGGTGACCGCTTGTTGGTTTTGCTGCACAATCGAGGAGTCCGTCCGAGCCAGGTGCTGCTGATGCAGCATACGCCAGGGCGCGGTTTCGTCCGGGAACGCACCATGAGCGTCGCCCACATGGGTTGCCATAATATCTTCTATGATGGCAGAACTCTTTACTATAACGCCTCGTCGGTGGGCAAGTTCCTCGGCGTATCAGCGGAGCGGAACCGCATCGTGCACGACCTGGCATTTCCCGGTCATGCCAAGGGCCTCTCTGTCACCCAAAGGCATCTGATCGTCGGCTATTCGGATCACACCACTCGCGATCTTCGCCATACCTCCAGAGGCCATCTTGCCGTTCTCGACCGCGCCGATTTGTCAGTCAAGGCAACGGTGGACCTCAACGTGCACGGTCCTGTTGGCAACGTGAACGAAATTCGCTGTCTATCCGAGCCAGAGCTTGGCCAGGCTGGCCCCCAGGGTCTTCTGGAAACGATGCCGGTGGTGGCGCTGCGCTCCTCGGAAGGCAAAGCTGCGCGGGCGCGCCGTCTGATCTCCAAACTGAAGGTGAGGCTCCGGATTGAAGGGCCTTGAGGCGCCGGTATGGCTGGTCGATCCCTCGGGATCGATGTACCACTATGAGACCGAGCTGGCAGCCGCCCTAAGCGGCCATGTTGCCCGTTTGGCTCTCTTTGCGTCGCCCCGCCAGCGTGATGCCACCTATCCGGCGCCGCCACAGGTCCCACCGCGGCGCGGGTTGTCGCTTGCGGCCGTGGGGTTGTCCAGCACGAAGCGCATCATGGGCGTGTCCGGATTCACGATGGACTACTACCTCAACGAGGCGTACTTCATGTCCCGGCTTCTCCTGGCCCGGCAGCGCCCTTTGGTCCACATTCAGTTCCTGTCGTTGCTGGCGACAAGTGGTCTGGACCTGAGCCTGCTCCGCCAGATCAAGCGCCATGCCGCTGCGCTTGTCTACACCGTGCACAACATTCTGCCGCATGACTCCGCCGACAGGCAGGCAGTGGTAGAGCGCTATCGCCAGGTCTACGGGCTTGTGGATCACCTCATCGTCCATACGGCGGCTCAGCGTGAGCGCCTGCAAGGCGATTTCGACGTGCCGGGCGCCAAGGTCTCGGTTATTCCACATGGCCCCCTCTTCCACAGGTTGGCGCTGCCATCCCGCGCTGAAGCACGCCGTGAGTTGGGTCTTGACGAAGCTCCTGTCCTGCTTCATTTCGGACAGATGCGGCCCTACAAAGGCACCGAAGTGCTGCTGCAGGCCCTGCCCGGGGTAATAGAGCGCATCGGTCCCGTCCACGTGTTGCTCGTGGGCATGGCAACGCCACAGCGCGAGCGAGAGCTGCGCCAAATGATCGAGGACCTGAATATTCGGGACTTCGTACTCACGCGTTTTGCCTACGCAGCCTCGGAGGAGCTTGCCACCTACTGCGCTGCCGCCGATCTCGCCGTCATGCCCTACCATGAGATCGATCAGAGTGGGGTCCTGCTCACTCTGATGGCGTTGGGCGTCCCGATTGCTGCCAGCAATGTGGAAGGAGTCGCCGAGACGATCGGCCAAACCGGTCTGGGCGCCGTCTACGAACCCAATACCCCGGCGGCGCTGGCGCAGGCGCTTTTGTCGGCCCTGGCGGACCCTGATACGACGTTGGTCATGGCTGGCCGCGCCCGGCGCTATGCCCAGGACACCCTGAGCTGGGAGCGAATCGCTGCCGACACGGCCGCTGTCTACGCTCGGGTGCTGGGGGTTTGATCGTGCGCATCACCTTTCTCCTGCCCGTGCCGAACCAGCCGCGCTACAAGAAGCGGATCGACGGCTTGAAGGCGTGCGGCGCTGAGGCAACGGTCTACGCCTTCGAAAGGGAATACCTCCCTCATGGGGGCGCCAGGCTGGGCTACCGGAGCCTGGGTTTCCTGGAGAGCGGCCGCTACTGGCGCCGGATACCCGCCCTGGCGAAGGCGGCCTGGATCACACACCGTGATCTCCGGCAGAGCGATGCCATCTACTGCTTCGGGACCGACCTGGCAGCGATTGGCATCGTTGCTCGCCTTTTGGCCAGGCGGCGGGTTCCGGTCACGCTTGAGCGCGGAGACATCGGACCTTCGCTGTTGGGCGCCTCGTTCAGGAGCCGTCTCCTGCGCTGGTTCGAGCGAGGGGTGTTGAAGCGCTGCCATCTCGTGGTGGTGACCTCGCCCGACTACATCACGCACTACTTCGCAGCCGTGCAGCGGCAGCCCAAGGACAAGTTCTTTGTTGTCGAGAACAAGATCGATGTGGAACTGCCGCTCCCCGTTCCACTGCCGGCCTGGGACGGAACCCGACCGCTCCGCATCGGCTATTTTGGCCTGCTGCGTGATGCCGTCTCGTGGCGCATCCTGGAGGCGGCCGTAGCCCAGTTCCCCGATCGCTTTGAGCTCGTCGTCTACGGCCGGCCTGCGGGCATTCCGGACTTCGAGGAAAGCGTCCGCCGCCATCCCGGCATCACCTACGGCGGCGAATACGAATGGCCGGACGACCTCCCGAAGCTCTACGACGCCGTTGACCTTGTCTGGGCTTGTTTCCCCAAGACCCCCGAGGTGCGCCGCCACAACCTCTGGCAGTGGCCGATGACAAATCGTTTCTACGAGGCCTGCGCCTACCGCAAACCCATGGTGGCGCAGGTCAACTCGGCGGACGGCCGCCGCACGGTTGCGCTGGGCATCGGCCTGGTGGTGGATACCGACGATCCCCAAGCCACCATCCAGGCGCTGCTGGATGTGACGCCTGACAATCTAGAAGGCTGGCGCCAGGCGATGCTCGCAGTGCCTGATAGCGTGTTCCGGTACGGCGATGAACACTGCCAGTTGCTCAGATCGCTTGGCGATCGTGAAAATGACGCCGAAGGAAAGGAAGCCGGCCAATTGCCATGAGCAAGTTTGCGCTTGAGGACTATCTCCACCCCATTAAGAACACCTACCGCACGAGCCCGCAGTGGTTCAAGGACTCCATCGGCTGGGCGTACTCGAAGCTGCCGATGGGAATACGCTACGGTCCCGAGCTGCGTAAGGCGCGTTCGTTTCTCGCCGTGTCGCAGGGGTGGAGCAGGGACCAACTGCTGGACTACCAGTGGAGGCAGTTCAGGCTCCTGCTGGACCATGCCTACGCCAACGTCCCTTTCTATCACGCTACCTGGTCGGCGCTGGGTGTCACGCCGGCCGATATTCGCAGTTGGGCGGATGTAGCGATTTTGCCGCTGCTGACCAAAGACCAGGTGCGAGCGCATCGTGAGGAGCTGGTGGCGCGAAACTACCGCGACCGTTTGCTCACCGCCAACACCGGCGGCAGCACGGGCCAGCCCCTAGAGTTCTACTGGGAACGCGGCCGCACCCGCGCCCTGGAGCGCGCTTTCATGTGGCGCCAGTGGCAGTGGGCCGGATTCACCTATGGCCAGCGCACCGCCGTCATTCGGGGACAGACGGTGAGCGGCGGCCTGGCGCACTATGATCCCATTGACAGGCATCTCTTCCTGTCCGGCTTCTCCCTGTCGGATGCAACGGCGGCGGAGTATCTGGCCAAACTGCGGGAGTATCGCCCGATCAGCATCCAGGCCTATCCCTCGACCATCACCCTGTTGGCCGGGTTCATGAAGCGCCATGATGAACCCCCTATCGCCGGGCTCAAGGTGATTCTCGCCGGCTCCGAGAACCTCTATCCCTCCCAGCGATCGCTGGTCGAGGAAGTGTTCGGCTGTCGTGTTTACAGTTGGTACGGGCACGGCGAATCCGTCTGCCTTGCCGGTGGCTGTGAGCAGAGCGACCTGTACCATGTCTACAGCGAGTACGGCTACGCCGAGCTGGTCGATCCCGAAGGGCGGGTGCTGCCGTGGACGCCGGGTGTGCGGGGAGAGATCGTAGGCACGGGCTTCAACAACTGGGCCATGCCTCTGATTCGCTACCGGACCGGCGATATTGCGATTGCCGGCCCGGCAGAGTGTGAATGCGGGCGTCACTATCCCCTATGGGAACGCATTGAGGGCCGGCTGCAGGATTACATCGTTTCTTCGTCCGGCCAGATGATTTCCGTAACCGCATTTGCCTTCGGCCAGCATTACCATGCCTTCCAGAAGATCGAACGCATGCAGCTCGTGCAGAACGAGCCCGGAGCCGTCATCGTGCGCTTGGTTCCTACTTCAGGTTGGACCGACGCCGACGAGGAGGAGCTCATCCATGACATGCACCGGGCCCTGGGCGGCGGCTGGAAGATCGAGGTGCAGCGAGTCGATCACATTGAACTCACACAGCGCGGCAAACAGCGTTTTGTCCTGCAGAACGTCGCCGCACCCGACGCCCTGAATTGGGCCGGCGAGCGAACCCCATGAAGCAACTCGTCCAATACGTGAACAACGGTAACCTTGTGGTCGTGGATGTGCCAGCGCCACAGGCTTCACCCGGCCGCGTCGTAGTCGCCAACGCCTGCTCGCTGGTTTCCGCAGGCACCGAGCGCATGATCGTCGACTTCGCCGCCAAGAACCTCGTCGACAAGGCGCGTTCCCGGCCCGACCTGGTCAAGCAGGTGTGGGACAAGGCGCAGGTGGAAGGAATCCTGACCACCTGGGAAGCCGCGCGCAACCGCCTTGAACAGCCCATGGCGCTGGGGTACTCATCGGCAGGGACGGTGATCGAAGTGGGCGACGGCGTGACGGCCTTCAAGATCGGCGATCGCGTCGCCTGTGCCGGCGGGGGCTTTGCCGTGCACGCCGAAGTGGTTTCCGTGCCCCAGATCCTGGTGACGCCGCTGCCGCCTGAGGTCGATTTTGCGGCGGCTTCCTTCACGACCCTCGGCGCCATCGCCCTGCAGGGCATCCGCCTGGCAGACGTCAAATTGGGCGAAACGATCGCCGTCATTGGGCTGGGGCTTCTCGGCCAACTGGCGGTGCAAATGCTGAAGGCCGCAGGCTGCCTGGTGGTCGCCATGGATATCCAGCCGGGGCGAGCGGCGCTGGCGGCCAGGCTGGGCGCCGACTACGTTGCCACGAGCGCGGAGGAGATGGCGGGCCTCTGCAGCCGCGCCAGCGGGGGCAAGGGGGCGGATGCCGTGCTGATCACGGCGGACACGGCCAGCAACCAGCCGGTGGAGCTCGCGGGCGAGATCGCTCGCGACAAGGGTGTGGTGGTCGCGGTGGGCGCCGTGGGCTTGAGCATTCCCCGCAAGGTCTACTACGAGAAGGAGCTGGCGTTCCATGTCTCGCGGTCCTACGGTCCCGGCCGCTATGACCCGGTCTATGAGGTCGAGGGTCACGATTATCCCTATGCCTACGTGCGCTGGACTGAGCAGCGCAACATGGGGGCCTTTGTGCAGCTCCTTGCTGCGGGGAAGGTGAGCACGGGCGATCTGATCACGCACCGGTTCCCTTTGACCGAGGCCGTCAAAGCTTATGACGTCATCACCGGCAAGACCACCAAGCCTTTCCTTGCTGTGGTGCTGACTTACCCCGATACGCCTGATCTGGCCCGCAACGTGACCGTGATGGCGTCCGCCGCCACCGCCACGCCTTCGCCGCGCCTGGGCAAGGTCACGCTCGGCGTCTTGGGCGCCGGGAACTTCGCCAACGCCACGCTCCTGCCCGTTCTCAAGCAGATGGACGGCTTGGAGCGGAAAGGGATCGCCAGCGGCAGTGGTCTCAGCGCCCAGGCCGCGGCGCAGCGCTTCGGCTTCGGATTCGCAGCCACCGACGTCGCCGAGGTCATCGCCAATCCTGACATCAATACCGTCGCCATCCTGACCCGCCATCACCTCCATGCACCGCAAGTGTTGGCATCCCTGGCGGCGGGGAAGCATGTCTTCGTCGAGAAGCCGCTGTGTCTCACAGATGAGGAGCTTGAGACGATCATCCAGGCGCACGAAGCGGCGCCGGCCTCCTACCTGCTGGTGGGGTTCAACCGGCGGTTCGCACCCTTCATGCAGCCCCTGAAGCAGCATTTCGCGGAGGTCCGCGAACCCCTGCTGCTCACGTATCGGGTCAATGCCGGGTTCCTTCCCGCCGATCACTGGCTCCACGATCCACACCAGGGTGGGGGACGCCTGCTGGGTGAGGCCTGCCATTTCATCGATTTGCTCATCTACCTCGCCGGCGCACGGGTGGCCCAGGTGCAAACGCATGTCCTGCCCGACGCAGGCCGGTTCCAGCATGACAACTTCGTCATTGCGTTGGCGTTTGCCAATGGGTCGTGCGGCCAGATCGTCTATGCCGCCAACGGCGACAAGAGCTTCGGCAAGGAGCGGATCGAGGTCTTCGGCGGCGGCAAGGTGGGTGTCATCGATGACTTCCGCCATCTTTCCATCACCGGGCACGGCAAGCGCTCAAGCCAAACGGCGCGCCTGCGGTCAGACAAGGGACATGCCGCCGAGTGGGCGAGCCTTGTGTCATTTCTTGGCGGCAAGGGTCCCGAGCCAATGAGTTTCGCAGACATCGTCCATGCCACCCGCACGACGCTGGCGGCACAGCGCAGCCTGGTGTCGGGTGAACGTGTCATTGTCGAACCCCAGCCG
This sequence comes from Chloroflexota bacterium, assembly GCA_029782215.1. Taxonomy (GTDB): domain Bacteria; phylum Chloroflexota; class Anaerolineae; order J102; family J102; genus SSF26. Next base: position 115,440 of record JAKOVD010000032.1, on the reverse strand, counting down.
ACGGAGGCAAGCTCATAGAGATCCTGCACGTGGTCGGCGCCCGGCCCAATTTCATGAAGGTGGCGCCCGTGATGCGGGCGTTGAGCACCAGGCCGCTCGTGCGGCAGGTGCTGGTCCACACCGGCCAGCACTACGATGCCAACATGTCCGGCATCTTCTTCCAGCAGCTCGGCCTGCCGGAGCCTGACATCAACCTGGGCGTGGGCTCTGGTTCGCATGCCTGGCAGACGGCCCAGATCATGATCCAGTTCGAGAACGTTCTGAGCCAGCGCCGTCCGGACCTGGTTCTCGTCTACGGTGACGTCAACTCCACGGCGGCGGCGGCCCTGGTCTGCGCGAAACTGCTCGTGCCAGTGGGGCATGTGGAGGCAGGCCTGCGCTCGGGCGACCGCACCATGCCCGAGGAGATCAACCGCCTGGTAACTGACCAACTCGCCGACCTTCTGTTCACGCCCTCGGCGGATGGCGACGCGAACCTGGTGCGGGAGGGTGTGGACCCGGCGAAGATCTTTCGCGTCGGCAACGTCATGATCGACACCCTGGTGCGGCTGCTGCCGGCGGCGCAAACCTCTGACGTTGTCTCCCGCCTGGACATGACCCGCGCCGGCTACGGGCTGGTGACAATGCACCGTCCTGCCAATGTCGACGACCCGGAACGGCTGCACGACTTGATGGTGGCACTGAATGCCATCAGCCGCGACGTTCCCCTCATCTTCCCCGTTCATCCTCGCACCCGCCAACGCCTGCAGGATGCCGGCGGGCTATCGGCGGGCCTTCACCTGGTTGAGCCTTTGGGCTATCTCGATTTCCTGGCGCTGGAGGCGCAAGCGGCCTTTGCCATCACAGATTCGGGAGGGGTACAGGAGGAAACAACCTACCTCGCCGTCCCCTGCCTGACGGTGCGCGCGAACACGGAGCGGCCGGTGACCATCAGCCTGGGCACGAACCTCCTAGTAGGCCACGACATGGAGCGACTGCGCGCGGCGGTGGCAACCATTTTGAGCGGTGGGTGGAAGACCGGCCAGGTTCCTCCCCTGTGGGATGGCTGCGCCGGCGAGCGGATAGCCCAGCAGGTGGCTGGTGACGCCTAGCGTGCCACAGGCGGGCCTTGCGCCGAGCGTTTCGCAAAGGCTAAAGCTTGCCTACCAGCTTGGCCGGCACCTGGGCCCCGACTGGCTTATCTACCGCATGGGCTACGCCCTGCGGAACAAGTCGGGTTGGCTGCGGCGCCGCCTGCCGGCGCGCCCGTGGACGGCAGCACCACTGGCAGGTCTGCTGCGGGAGGGCATGCCCTCTGAGCCTGACGCCTATCTCGCCTATCGCCGTACGCAGGCTCCACCCTTCCTGTTTTCGCCCGCCGATCGCTCCGTCTTTCAGGGCTTTTTTGCCCGCTGGTCCACAGGCGACGCCGCGCTTGCTGCCAGGGGAGAGGGATTGGCGGCCGGTTCTCTGACCTACTTCTCCGGCCTGACCCTGGAGACGGGCTTTCCGCCCAACTGGCACCGGAATGCGCTCAGTGGTGAGACTGCGCCCGCCGACGCGCATTGGACGGATCTGGATGAATACGCCTATGGCGACATCAAAGTCATTTGGGAGCCGAGCCGCTTTGGCTTCGCCTATGACCTGGTGCGGCTCTACTGGCGCACCGGGGACGAGAAGTGGCCGGAGCTGTTCTGGCAGGCCGTCGCCAGTTGGCGCCAGGCCAATCCGCCCCAGCTTGGACCGAACTGGCGCTGTGGTCAGGAGACTGCCTTTCGGGTCATGGCCTGGTGTTTCGGTTTGTACGGCTTCCTGGAGAGTCCGGCCACGACGGCGCAGCGAGTGGTCGATTTGGCCCAGATGGTGGCCGTTTCCGGCGAACGCATCGAGGCCAATCTGGGCTACGCTCTCAGCCAGCGCAACAACCACAGCCTGAGCGAGCCGGTGGGGCTGTGGACGATCGGACTGTTATTCCCCGAGTTGGACGCCTCGACACGCTGGCTGCGGCTGGGGCGCCGGACGCTGGAAGCGCAAACCGCCAGGCTGTTCTATGCCGACGGCGCGTTTTCGCAACATTCGTTCAACTATGAACGCGTGGGCCTGCAGGACCTACTTTGGGCGCTGGCTTTGGGTGAGCGCAACCACCAGCCCCTGGACCGCAGCGTCTATGAGACGGTCGGGCGTGCGGCGACATTCCTCTATGCCCTGTCCGACGCAGGGACGGGCTGGCTGCCTCGTTACGGCCATGATGACGGGGCCTTGATCCTGCCTCTGAGCCACTGCGCCTATGACGATTTTCGTCCCGCCATCCAGGCAGCGCACTTCTATGGCTGCGACTCGCGCTGCTACGGCGATGGCCCATGGGACGAAGACCTGCTCTGGCTGCAGGGTCCGGAGGCTTTGCGGAGCCCTGCGAACAGCCTGGCACAGACAGACCTTGATGCGGCTGCGGGCGGCTACTACGCTTTGCGCACGGGCGACGGCATGGCCTTCATGCGGTGCCCGCAGCAGTTCCGGCACCGTCCCAGCCAGGCCGACCTTCTGCACGTGGACATCGGCTGGCGCGGCCTTGATATCGCCATCGATCCGGGCACTTTCAGCTACAACGCGGCGGCGCCCTGGGATACCATTCCCCTGGCCGCGACGGCGTACCACAATACCGTCACGGTGGACGAGCGAGAGCAAATGGACCGCCGCGGACGCTATTTGTGGCTGCCCTGGCCGCATGGCGACACCGCTGTTCGCCTTCGGGCGCAGCATGGAACCCTGGCCTATTGGGAAGGGGGACACGACGGCTACACGCGCCTGCCGGCGCCTGTGCACCACCGCCGGGGCGTGCTGCACCTGGGTGATGAGCAGTGGCTCGTGATCGACCATTTGACGTCGACAGCCTCCCATCGCTACCGGCTGCACTGGCTGTTTGCCGCCTGGCCCTACACGTGGCAGGCCGATGCCGCCCACTTGATGCTGCGAACTTCTGCTGGCGACTATCATGTCCGGGTGTGCGCCGGCGGCGCCGATGCCGCCGTCTCACTGGTGCGGGCGGCAGAGGACTCCCCGCGCGGCTGGTACTCCCCGCGCTACTGGGTCCGGGAGCCGGCGCTGTCGCTCGCGTACGCGGTGGAGGCGTCGAGCGTCAGGCTCATGAGCTGTCTTGGCCCCGAGGCCTGCACCGTGACGGATGCGCCGGAAGGCGGGCTGCAAGTAGTGGGAGCCCGCTGGACGGCTGTGGTCCGCTGGTCCGGCGCTGACGGCGGGCCCTTGGTGGCGTCGGTTTCCCGGCAGGGAGAGGGCGCCGAGACGCTGGTCATTCACGAACGACCGTACTCCATCTGATGCACATTCTGCTCATTCACCAGGTTTACGTAGGGCCGGGCGAAGCCGGCGGCACGCGGCACTTCGAATTGGCCCGGGCCTGTGCCAGTCAAGGGCACCGGTTCACGATCATCGGCAGCTCCGTCAGCTATCTTGCCAACGTCAAGGCGGATGAAGCTGCGCGCTCTGAGGTGGCGCCGGGCGTGACGGTCATCCGCGCCCGCACACCGGCGACGCTGCACCGGAGCTTCGTCTGGCGCATCATCGCCTTCCTGGGCTTCATGGTGACGTCCGTGTGGGAGGCGCTGCGCGCCGGTCCCGTGGACGTGGTCATGGGCACCACACCGCCCATGTTCCAGGCCATCTCGGCCTGGCTGGTGGCGCTGCTGCGCCGGCGCCCCTTCTTGCTGGAGGTGCGCGACCTGTGGCCGGATTTTGCCATTGACATGGGCGTGCTCACCAACCCTGTGTTGATCAAGCTGGCGCGCCGGCTCGAGCACTTTCTCTATGCCAGGGCCGACCACCTGCTCGTCAACTCGCCCGCCTATCGTGACTACCTGCTGGGACTTGGCATCGACACGGCCAAAGTCACCTTGATTCCCAACGGCGTCGATCCTACCATGTTCCGGCCGGACATCGGCGGCGCGGCCGTTCGCGAGAGCATGGGCGCCAGCGACAGCTTCGTGGTCACGTATGCCGGCGCCCTCGGCCAGGCCAATGACATCCCCACCTTGCTGGCGGCCGCCGCAACGCTCCGGGATCAGCCCGCGATTCGCTTCTGGCTGGCCGGCGATGGCAAAGAGCGCCGCCGGTTGGAGGCCCTGGCCGAGGCGGAGCACCTCGAGAACGTGACCTTCATGGGCGCGCTTCCCAAGGAGCGGATGCCCGAAGTGCTCGCCGCTTCGGACGCCTGCGTCGCCATCCTGCTCGACATACCGATGTTTCGCACGACCTATCCCAACAAGGTCTTCGACTATATGGCGGCAGGCAAGCCGGTGCTCCTGGCGATCGAAGGCGTTATCCAGCAGGTGGTGGAAGCGGCGGGGGGCGGCATCTGTGTGCATCCCGGCGACGCCGAAGCGCTGGCCGCGGCGATCATCTCCCTCCGCGACCATCCTGAGCAGGCCGCGGCGATGGGCGCACGGGGACGGGCGTATGTGGTGGAGAAGTTCGACCGCAGGCGCCAGGCCCAGGCCTTTGTTCAACTCCTGGAACGCCTGGCGGTTTCCAGGTGAGGCGACCGGCAGTGTACAAGGACAAGGGCAAGCGCCTGTTTGATTTCGGAGCTGCCAGCCTGCTGATCATCCTGCTCAGCCCGGTGATAGCCGTGGTCGCGTTGATCACACGGTGGCGACTGGGTTCCCCGGTTTTGTTTAGCCAGCAGCGTCCTGGCATGGCCGGCAAGCCCTTCACCCTGCGCAAGTTCCGAACCATGACGGATGAGCGCGATGCGGATGGCCAGCTTCTGCCCGATGAGCAGCGGCTTGGGCGCTTTGGCAGCTTCCTGCGCAGCACGAGCCTGGACGAGCTGCCGGAGTTTCTGAACGTTCTCACAGGCGACATGAGCCTGGTTGGACCCCGTCCGCTGCTCATGCGCTATCTCGAGCGCTACACGCCCGAGCAGGCGCGCCGCCATGAGGTGCGCCCCGGCATCACGGGTTGGGCGCAGGTGAACGGGCGCAACGCCCTAAGTTGGGAGCAGAAATTTGCCCTGGATGTCTGGTACGTTGACCACTTATCGTTCAGGCTGGACCTGCGTATACTGGCATTGACCCTGGTGCGGACGCTGCGGCGTGAGGGTATCAGCCAGCAGGGCCAGGCGACCATGGAGGAGTTCTACGGCACCGACGCACAAACCTGAGGTCAATGTCCTCTTCACCAGTGCAGGACGCCGCGTTGAGCTGCTGCGCGCGTTTCGCGCGGCCTACGACCGGCTCGGTCTGGCCGGACGACTTGTCGCCCTCGACATTGACTCGCTTGCACCAGCGCTCAGGGTGGCAGATCGTCCCTACCTGGTGCCGCGGCTGTCGTCGCCTGACTATATCCCTGTCCTGGTTGAGCTTTGCCGGCGAGAGCGCATCGACCTGGTCTTTCCTTTGATCGACCCCGACATCCCCGTGTTGGCGGCCAACCGGGCAGCCATTGAGGCCACGGGCGCCCGCCTGGGTGTGGTCCCGCTCGAGGCGGCGGCCATGGCGCAGGATAAGTGGTTGACGACCGGCTTCTTCACCCGCCTGGGGCTGCCGATTCCGCGCTCGTGGCTGCCCGGGCAACTGGATCCCGCACAGCTGGAATACCCGGTGTTCGTGAAGCCGCGCAGCGGCAGCGCCGGAAAATCGGCCTTCAAGGTGAACAATGCGGTCGAGCTGGCGTTCTTCCTCAGCTATGTCCGGGACCCGATGATCCAGGAGTTCGTGGAAGGGCCGGAAGTCACCACTGACGTCTACTGCGACGTCGAGGGTGTCTTGCTCGGCGTGGTGTCGCGGCGGCGCATTGAGGTGCGGTGGGGCGAGGTGGCCAAGGGCGTGACCGTCAGGGATGACCGGATCATGGACGCCTGCAGCCAGGTGGCTTCGGCTTTGCCTGCCATCGGCCCGATCACCGTCCAGTGCATCGTGCGCGATGGGGTCCCGCACTTCACGGAGATCAACGCGCGCCTGGGCGGAGGCGTGCCCCTGGGCATTGCTGCCGGGGTCGATGGCCCGCTCTGGCTGTTGGCGAGGGCGGCGGGCCTTCCCATCGAGATTCCGCCGCTCGGCGCCTATCGAACCGGACTCTATATCACGCGCTTTGACGAATCCACCTTCCTCACCGACGCCGAGCGCGCAGAGGTCCCGCAGATGATGAAGGGCCATGTGGCTGGCGATCCTGTTTGACCTGGATGACACGCTCTATGCTGAGCGGGACTACGTGCTCAGCGGCTTCACAGCCGTCGCCAGGCGGGCCGAAGAGCTTGTGGGTATCCCGGTGGGCCAGGGCTATGACGAGCTGGCGGCGCTTTTCCAGGCCGGTGTGCGCGGCGACACGTTCAACCGCTGGCTGGCAGCGCATGGCATCGAGCCGGCGCCGTGGATAGGGGACCTGCTGCAGGCCTATCGTGAGCATGAACCCCACCTCACGCCTTTTCCCGGCATGCCCGCACTGCTGCAAACGCTGAGGCAGCGCTACCGGCTGGGCCTGTTGAGCGACGGTTACCTGGACGTCCAACGGCGCAAACTGGCGGCGCTCGGCCTGCAGCCCTTGTTTGACGTCGTCGTCTTTTCGGATACCTGGGGCAGAGATGCCTGGAAGCCCAGCCGGATCCCCTACGATGCGGCATTGGGCGGCCTGGAAGCTCCAGGCGAACGCGCCGTCTATGTGGGTGATAACCCACGCAAGGACTTTCTGGGGGCGCGCCAGCTTGGCATCTACACCGTCCGCCTGCGCCAGGCCGGCGCCGAATACGCCGAGCTGGAGCCGCCAACGCCGGAACATGCGCCCCATACGACCGTGGCGGACCTGGCGGAATTGCAGCGCGTTCTCTTACCGGAGCATCAACCGTGACTTCTAGCCGTCTCTATCTCTCGCCCCCGCACATGTCGGGGCGCGAACTGGGTTTGATCCAGGAGGCCTTTGCCACCAACTGGATTGCGCCCCTGGGTCCACACGTGGACGCGTTCGAGCAGGAATTCTGCACCTGCACCGGCGCCAGGCATGCGGCGGCAGTGAGTTCGGGGACGGCCGCTCTGCACCTGGCTTTGATTCTGAGCGACGTCGGGCCTGGCGACGAGGTCCTGGTCTCGACGCTTACCTTCTCGGCAAGCGTCAACCCGATCCTCTACCAGGGGGCGCGGCCCGTCTTCGTTGACAGCGAGGCGTTGTCCTGGAACGCCGACCCTGACCTGTTCGTCGATGCCCTGGAGACGCGGGCCCGGCGCGGGCGGCTGCCCAAGGCAGCCGTGTTGGTGCATCTCTATGGCCAGAGCGCCCAGGTCGCGCCCATCCAGGCCGCGTGTGAGCGCTACGGCGTACACCTGATCGAGGATGCGGCCGAGGCCTTGGGCGCCACCTACCAGGGACGTGCGCCGGGGACATTTGGCCGCTTCGGCATCTACTCTTTTAACGGCAACAAGATCATCACCACGTCAGGCGGGGGCATGCTTGTGTCGGATGATGCCGGCCTGATCCAGCATGCGCGCAAGCTGGCCACCCAGGCGCGCGAACTGGCTCCTCACTACGAGCACACTGAGGTCGGCTACAACTACCGGATGAGCAATGTCCTGGCTGCGATCGGTCGTGGCCAGCTCGCCGTGCTCGAGGAGCGCGTGCTGGCGCGACGCCGCAATTTCGAGTGCTACCGCCAGGCATTGGCAGACCTGCCGGGGATCGGCTTCATGCCCGAGGCTCCCTGGGGGCGCCACACGCGCTGGCTCACCGTCATTACCATCGATGCGGAACGCTTCGGCGCCGATCGCGAGACCGTGCGTCTCGCCCTGGAGGCGGAGAACATCGAGGCGCGCCCCGTCTGGAAGCCGATGCACCTGCAGCCGGTCTTTGCGGGCTATGAGCACCTGGGCGGCGCGGTGGCGGAGCAGTTGTTCCGCGATGGCCTGTGTTTACCTTCAGGATCGAGTCTTACCGCGGCGGACCTGCAGCGAGTGGTCAACGTCATCGTTGGACAGCGGAGGTAGGCTTGTGAGCGAGAACGGGCGTCCGCAGGGACCTATTGTCGTGCTCGGTTTCGGCCGGTCGGGAACGACGTGGCTCTCCGACATCATCTCGAAGTCGCTTGGCGGCTTGATCCTGTTCGAGCCGTTGCACCCGCGAACGTGCAGTTTTGCTGCCGATGTCTGTTACGCCAGCTTGTCTGATCGGGAAAGCTCGCAGCGAGCAGGCGCCTACCTGGCCGCTGTGCTCGCCAAGGAGAACCGACACCCGTGGCTGCTGCGCAATCATGTGTTCACACCGCTGGACGAGGTCAGCAGCGAATTCATCGAGGCGATCTGGAGTGAGTGCAGGGTGCTGGGCTTCAAAGAAATCCGTGCGAACTTCATGATCCCCTGGCTGCGGGAGAACCTGAACGCCCGCATTGTCTTCCTGGTCAGGCACCCGTGCGCCGTGATCGCGTCCATTCGCAGGCGGCCAAACTTCTGGAACGAGTTCGGCTGGGACGCGCACTGGCGGATGTTCGTGGAACGGCCCCTGGCGACGCCAGCGGACGCCGCGGTCGGAACGGCGCAGCGCATCGCGCGCCGGGCGCGGTCGGACCTGCAGAAACAGGCGGCGATGTGGGCGGTGACGTATGCGTTCGCCCAGGCGGAATTGAGATCGGGCGCTGTCCCGATGTTCCACTATGAGGACTTCTACGCCCAGCCGTTTGCCGCCGCCCGCAACCTCTTCGCTTGCCTTGGCTATTCCGACATCCACATGCATCCTTCGCACCTGTTCGTCCCGTCTATGACCACGATGCGCACGGTGCACGGCTTGACGGCCACCGAGTCAGACTATGTACGGCGGGGTGAGGCCATGTTTTGGGAGGATGTGCTTTCGGAAGGCGACGTCAGGGAGATCATGGCTGTCGTTGCTGACAGCGGCATCGACGCCTACACGACGCCGGCATCCCCGCGTCCTGAGATGGGAGCGCGGGCTTGAAAGAAGCAGCCACCACTTTGGACGAAACAAGCGAGTCCAGGGCCTGGACCTGGGCGCGTTGGGGTATGCGCCTGCTGGTGGGGTTGGGGTTGGCGGCGCTCGCCATCTATCTGCTTTCGCGCCAGGTGCACTGGGGCAGGGCGATCCAGTATCTGACTCTTGCCCAACCCCTGTGGGTGCTGGTCGGCCTGGGTGTGATCATGGTCAACAACGTGGCCAAGGCGCTGCGCTGGCGACTGCTCTTTCCGCCCGGCCAGCAACCCCCGAAGGGCTATGCCTTTGGCGCCCTGATGTCAGGCCAACTGCTGAACTTCGTCCTGCCCCTGCGAAGTGGGGATTTGACGCGTGCCTATTTCACCGGCCGCCATCGTGGCAGCAGCACGGCGGCGGCGGTAGGCACCATCGGCGCGGAGAAGGTCATCGATCTGACGATCATGGGGCTTCTTTACGCCCTGGTCCTGCCCTCGATCATACTGCCAGCCTGGCTTGGCTCGCCGGAGCGCAGCGCCTTCATTGGCGCCCTGATCGGCCTGGTGATGTGGGTAGCCGTGCTTATCGCCCTGCCCATCGGCCAGAGGATGCTGGCCCGGCTGGCCATGTCGCGTCCCGTCCTCTCGAAGCCTAGCCGGGCGCTGTCGGGTTTGCTGGACGGACTCCAGGCCTTGCGCCACGTCAGGCTGCTGCCCTGGCTCCTTGCCTATTCCGTTTTGATCTGGGCAGCGGGTATCCTGGTCAATACGGCGCTGTTGAAGGCGGTGGGACTGCCGCCGACACTGCTCAGCTCGGCCCTGGTGGTGCTTGTGATCCAGAGCGGTATCAGCGTTCCGTTAGCGCCCGGCCAGATCGGCGTCTTTGAAGCGCTCGCTGTGCTCGCGCTTTCACTCACCGGCCAGTCTGCCGAGCAGGCGCTGGCTTTTGGCATCTTGCTCCATATCGTGGTGCTCAGCTTCCCCATCGTGGTGGGGGTGCCGTGGCTGCTGCGCGAAAGCCGTCGCCTCTGACGCCCGGCAACGCGCACACCGCTACGAAGTCAACGGGTCCGCCGGTCTTGCGGCGCCGACCTCCATCAAGCCGAACTCAGAGACGCCAACGCCCTGGAAGGTTCCCGAACGATGACACCGACCACGTTATCACCCGCTGACTATTCTCGCCGCCTGGTCCAGCGCCTGCGCGAAGTGTCGCCGCGAACGTTGGCGCTCGGCGCCATGCTCGTGGTTGCCCTCTTCGCTTTTGGCCTGCGCGTGCACCACATCCGCAGTTCGATGCCCTATCCCGGCCATGTCGACGAGCCGGCGTTGGTCGGTCCGGCCACGGCGATCCTGAAGACAGGCGACTTCAATCCGCACTACCTGACCTACCCATCTCTCCCGATCTACCTCATTTCCGGTGGGCTTACCTTGGGCTTCCTGGATGCGGCACGCCATGTCGAAGTGAGAACGACGAAGGATCTTGCGGTCAACGGCTTCCCCTATTACACGCAAAGCCGGATCATGATGCCGCCGAGGCTGCTCTTTGCCTTCCTTTCGGTGCTGGGCATGGTCTTGATAGGCTTGACTGCCTGGCGTGCCTTCGATGACCTGGGCTTGCTCTTCCTGGCGCCGCTGGTTCTGACCCTTTCGAGCGAATACGCCTTCCTGTCGCAGCAGTATCTCAACGTCGACATCGTGGGGGCATTCACGGTGGCGCTTGTCTATGCTTACCTCTTCCTCTACCGCGATCGCCAGGGGTTTCTCTACAAGAGCGTCATTCCGGGACTGCTGTCCGGCCTGGCCATGGGCTCCAAATACAACATGGCGCTTGTGCTGCTTCCTGCGCTCCTCGTCATCCTGTTCTATGGGGTGCAGAAGCGCCTGGCCGCAGCGATTCTGCTCTGTCTCATGGCGGTGGTGGGGTTCCTGATCACGACGCCCTACAGCCTGCTTGACTTTAGCGCCTTCCTGGATGCCCTGGGAGGCGTCTTCAACCACTATGCACGGGGACATCCCGGACACGAGGCGGAGGCGGGATGGCGTGCCTTGATCAGCTACCTGGCGTCAATCCGTCGCGATATGGGCTGGGCGAGTGTTGTCCTGGCCGCCTTGGGCGTCGTGAGGTTAGCACGGCAGAACTGGCGCCATGCCATCATTCTCCTCTCCTTCCCGGTGCTGCTTGTGTTCACCATGAGCCAGCAGACGACGTTCTTCGTCCGCAACATCATCCCCGTCTTCATGTTCTATGCCGTCTTCGTGGCGGCGGGCGCTTCCTGGATCTACCTGATCATTGCCGGTGTCGCCGCGAAGTATGTGCGCCGTCCCTGGGTTGCCCGCGGCGCTGCCGTTGTCGTGGTTGCTCTGCTGCTCACTGTCGCGTTGCCGAGCAACCGTGTGCGGGCATGGGCCTTTGAGACCCCGGATACGCGCACCCAAGCCGCAGCCTGGATACGCAGCAATGCCGCGCCCAAGGAAACGGTGATCGTGCCGGAGGAGTTGGGAATGGACATTCGTTCGCTGGCGCAGGACTACAACATCGTGGTGCTGCCGTTTGCGAAACTGGGCCGCGACGATTTCTATCGCGTGGTGGTTGACTATGGTGATGCTCTCGTTCTGATGCCCCAGTTCGACTCTTCCCGGGGCCCTGCGAAGGATAAGGGGCTTGGTGCGCGTCTCAATTCATTCGCAGAGGGGATGAGTGGCATCTTCACCCTGGACGGCAAACCGGTCAGCTTCATCGCCGACTACTATCCTCCGGTGCCGCAGGGAGATCCCAAGATCACGATCTCCCGTCTGGCTCTCACGGAAGACATGAAGGCCAAGGAGTGGCGCGATCGTGTTTTTGACCTGACGCAGCTCCGCGGGCCGATGAATGTGCTCAATAATGGCGCTGTGTCGCTGGTTCGCAACGTCGATATGCGCACTCCCCAGGTGTATCTTCCGGCCGGCAGCTACCGCATGCAGATCGACGCCAGCGGCACGACCGTGGATGGAGTTCCTGCCATCCTCGAAGTGTGGGTTGCCGACAAACTCATCGAAAAGTTCGAAACCAGCCCGAAAACCACCTCTCGGCGCCTTGAATTCCAGATCGATGCACCTGTTCTGACTGATATCAGCATTCGTTTCCTGAACAGCGGGGGCGATCCCTCCAAGAGCGGCGGTACACCTAAGGGACGCACCGTCACGCTGCGGCGCCTGGAATTGGCTAAGGTCAAGTGAAGGGCGGGTCGTGGCCGGCCAGGCGCGCGGGCGTGCGGATTCGCCGCCTTCGCTCTGGTACGGAATGCGAGGGAGGCGGCGTCCTATCTGCCGGACCAGGCTCAAAGACCGTGACCGCTGCCTCTCAACCGATCGCCTCCCTGTCTTAACATGTCCATGAATCGTTTCGCCAAGATCCTTCCATTTGTCCTTCTGCTCTTGTTGGTGTTGGCCGGAGCACCCCCGGCCGCGAGCCGTGCCCAGGATGCGCAAGCAGGCCATAGCTCAGGCCCAGCGGTCGTGGCGCAGGCCACACCGCAAGATCCCTTCGGTATCTATATTCATGAGCGCTCCACCCTGCGCGGCGGCAGCGAAATGGCGGCTGCGGGCGCCCGCTGGCTTTCGATCAATGTCATCTGGACCGAGATCGAATCGACCAAGGGTGTCTACAACTGGGCCAGCACCGATGCCGCGCTGGGCAAAGCCGCGGCCCAGGGCTACCAGATGGTGGTGACGGTCACGGGCAACCCGAAGTGGGCGGCGCCCAATGACTGCGGGCCAGTGACCGACCTGCCGGCGTTGGCGGAATTTATGCGCCGGGCGGTGGCGCGCTATTCGGTCCCACCCTACAACATCCTGCACTGGGCCATGTACAACGAGCCGGACAGCTTTGACCCGGACGCCGACTTGGGCGGCTGCTGGGGTTCGCCGACGCCGCCCCCGAACGTGACCCCAGGTCTTGGCGGTGGGGTCTACGCCACAATGCTGAAGTCGGTCTATCCGGCGGTGAAGCAGGCAAACCCCGAGGCCAAAGTGCTCCTGGGGGCGTTGGCCTATGACAACTGGCCGCTTGACGGCGGCAAGTTCGATCCGTGGTTCTTTGACCAGGTCTTGGACTCCAAGGCGGGCAACGGGAAGAACTACTTCGACATCATCAACTTTCATTACTACTATGCCTGGGCCTGGAAGTGGGACAACGGTCTCTACAACAACGGCGTGATTGCCAAGGCAGGCTATCTGCGGCAGGAGTACATGGACAAGACGGGTGATGCCATTAGCAAGCCGGTCATGCTGTCCGAGATCGGCAGCCCTTCCAGCGGTCCGGCGAGCGACAAACAGGACTACAGCCTGCAGAAGCAGGCCGACGATGTCTTCAAAGAAATGACGCGAGCGATGTCGGCGGGCCTGAGTCCCATCATCTGGTTCATGGGCGTGGACCAAACCGGTCCCAGTTGGGAGCGCAAGTACGGTCTTCTGGCGAACGATCTCACCATGAAGCCGGGTTACTACAGTTACCAGACGTTTACGCGTGAGATGGCCGGCGCCCAATATGTCGGACATGAGAATCCGGCTTTGACCTCGGTGGAAAGCTATGAATTCCTGGTGAAAGGGAGGAGGCAGACGGTTCTCTGGGAGACTCAGGAGACCACCGCCAAGATACCACTCAAAACCAACGTCGTTGGCGGCACCCTGCGGGTCGTCACGCAGTTCGGCGCCAAGACGGACTACAAGGATGGCAGCGTGCAAGACTCCAACCCGAGTCCGAAGTACGTCGACATACCTGTCAGCGCCCGGCCGCAGATCGTGGAAGACCTGAGCATGGCGACCTACACGCCCACGGTCACCCCTACGGCCTCCAACACGCCCACAGCCACGCCGTCACCCACCTCCACGCTGACGCCCACGGCTACACGCACCCCCACGGCCACGCCGACGGCGACCCCGACGCGCACAGCCACAGCTACGCCGACGGCGACCCCGACGCGTACAGCCACAGCCACGCCGACGCCAACCTCCTCTCCCGGTCCCACGTTCACGCCCACGGTGACGCCTTCACCTTCCCCGACGCCTACGGCAACCACGCCGCCAACCTCCACTCCCACGCCGACTGTCACCCCCACCGTTGATCTAAGCGCAACGGTCACGCCGACGGCGACGCCGACGGTGAACGTGCGTCCGTGGAGGACGTACTTGCCACTCGTGAGCAAGTAGCGGAAAGGCCGGCGCGGCCGGCCGCGGCAGCAGCAAGACTGGCGCAGATTCTGGAAGCTCCAAAGCTTTCAGAATCTGCGCCAGTTTTTTGTCCGGGCCCGTCGCCGCACAAGGGGCGGTTCCGGCATTGTCACTTGTGCCCTGAAGTGCTATCATCTCCAAGCCACAGACGGTGGGGGGTCTTGCACATGATTTTCACCACCGGGCTGGCACTGGCGAGTTGGCGGATTTCCCAGTGAAACGAGCCACGTCCAGGTCCACACCGGTCGTTCACTTTGCCCCTTTTCCTTTCATGTCGATGCGATTTCTAATTACGGGCGGCGCCGGCTTCATCGGCAGTCATCTGACGGAGGCCCTTCTGGCCGCAGGCCACGAGGTCACGGTGTTGGATGACCTCTCGACAGGTCGATTTGAGAACATCGAGCCATTGGTGGGCAGACCGGGCTTCCGGTTCGCGATTGATGCCATTGCCAATGCCGTGGTGCTTGATCGCCTGGTCAGCGAGTGCCAGGTCATTGTTCATCTTGCCGCCGCCGTGGGTGTCCAGCTTATCGTCGAGCATCCGGTGCACACTATCGAAACCAACGTGATGGGAACGGAGGCAGTCCTCCAGGCAGCGGCTCGCTATCGCGCCAAGGTGCTGGTGGCATCGACCTCCGAGGTCTACGGCAAGGGCAGCCGGGTGCCGTTTCAGGAGGATGACGATGCCGTGTTGGGCCCGACCAGCAGGAGCCGCTGGGCCTATGCGGCATCGAAGATGGTAGATGAGTTTCTTGCCCTGGCTTATTACCGCGAGCGCGACCTGCCGGTCATTGTTGCCAGGCTCTTCAACACCGTCGGGCCGCGCCAGACGGGGCGCTACGGCATGGTCATCCCGCGTTTCCTGACGCAGGCGCTGCGCGGCCAACCCATCACGGTCTATGGGGACGGTGCGCAATCACGGTGCTTTTGCGACGTGTCCGATGTCGTGCTCGCCCTCATGGGGCTGGCGCTGCACCCCGATGCGGTGGGTCGCGTTTACAACGTTGGCTCTACCGAGGAGGTGACCATTCTCGAGCTGGCTCACCGCGTGAAGACCGTGACGCGCAGCGCGTCGCCGATCCAGCTCATTCCCTATGATCAGGCCTACGCCCCTGGCTTCGAGGACATGCGGCGCCGCGTGCCGGAGACGACGCGCGTGCGCAACCTGCTCGGTTGGGAGCCGCGTGTTCCCCTGGACGAGATTCTTGCCCGCGTTGCTTCCTTCATGGCGAGCTATGACAGCCCGCGTTCCGCCGCCCGCTAGGCGCCCAGGTCCCACCTGCTGCAGGCAGCAACGGCCTGTCGCCACAGTTCTGCATAGGTCACGACGCCGTTGATGATGACCGAGCACGATCCGGCCGCCTGGTACGTGGTTCACACCAAGCCCCAGAAGGAACTCATGGCCGCCAGTTTGCTCCAGGAGCGCCTCAGTCTGGAGGTTTACCTGCCAGAGGTGCTGCAGCAGTATCGAGGGCGCAAGCAGTTGCGGCCGTTCTTCCCCCGCTATCTCTTTGTGCAGGTTGACCTTGGCCGCATCACAGCCGCAGCCATCGATGCCATTCCCGGCGTGATCCACCTGGTGGCTTTCGGGGACCGACCCCAGCCCATCCGCGCCGATCTGGTGACCACCATACGCGAGCGGATCGATCAGTTCAATGCCGAAGGTGGCCTGCCCGATTATCCTTTCCACACCGGCGACCGTGTGCGCCTCACCGGAGGACCCCTGCAGGGGCTGGAGGCAGTGTTCCAGGGTCCGATGCGATCGTCGCAGCGAGCGCTGGTGCTGCTTGAATTTCTTGGGCGCCTGCATGAAGCAGAGGTGCCTATGGACCAGTTGGAGCCTGTCAGTGAGCCGTCCGGACATGCCCGTCACCGCACGACGCGTGGTCGCGGCCGGCCGATCCATAGGGGCTCATCCACTGCCCAGACGTTGTAGGACGCCCCATTTGGCGCCACCATCCGAACCGAAATCACCCGAACGATGACTGAAACGAAGAAACAGCTCCTCAAGAAGATCCATGACCACAACAGCGTTGTCGCCATTGTCGGTCTGGGGTATGTAGGCCTGCCGTTGGCAGTCGCCTTTGCCAGCCAGGGCTTCGAAGTGGTCGGCATCGATGTCGACTCTGGCCGGGTGGCGGCCATCAACCGTGGCGAATCGCACGTGCAAGACGTGCCCTCGAACGTCCTCGTGCGGTTCACAAGCAAGGATGCCAGCGCCGCCGAAGGGCAGGGGCGAGCGGTGGGCTCTATTCGCGCCACCACGGACTACGGCGTTCTTGCGCACTGCGATGCCGTCATCATCTGCGTGCCAACGCCGTTGAACAAGACACGCGATCCGGATGTGCGCTATCTGATCGCGGCCGGTGAGTCAATCGCTCAGTATCTGCATCCTGGTATGCTGGTCGTGCTGGAATCGACCACCTATCCGGGCACCACGCAGGACCTCCTGCTGCCCATGCTGCTGCAAGCGCCCGCGGCGGCGCTGCACGAATCGTGGCGCGTGGGCACGGACTTCTTCCTGGCCTTTTCACCTGAGCGCATTGACCCCGGCCGCACCGACTGGCGGGTCGAGAACACCCCCAAGGTTGTGGGGGGTGTTACATCTGCTTGTCAGGAAGTCGCCGTGACGCTTTATGGCCAGGCGATCGAACGCATCGTACCCGTGTCCTCGCCGGCAGCGGCAGAGATGACCAAGCTGCTGGAAAACACATTCCGCGCCGTCAATATCGCCCTGGTCAATGAAGTCGCCATCATGTGCGATAAGCTTGGGCTGGATGTGTGGGAGGTCATTGACGCAGCAGCGACAAAGCCTTACGGGTTCATGAAGTTCACGCCGGGACCCGGCGTGGGCGGGCACTGCATTCCGCTTGACCCACACTACCTTTCGTGGAAGCTCAAGACGCTCAACTATAACGCTCGCTTCGTCCAACTCGCCGGCGAGATCAACAGTGAGATGCCACGCTACTGGGTCGACAGGGTGCAGGATGCTCTCAACGATGCCCGCAAGCCGATCAAGGGGAGTCGCGTCCTGGTGCTCGGCGTGGCGTACAAGAAGGATATCGATGACGTGCGTGAGTCGCCTGCGTTGGACATCATTGAGCTCCTGCACGAGAAGGGCGCCGAGGTGCGGTTCCACGACCCCTACGTGGCCGATCTGTCGCTCAACGGCGTGATCCTGCACTGCGAACCCGACCTGGAAGCGTCGATTGCCCAGGCGGACTGCGTGCTGGTGGCGACTGACCATTCCCTTTACGACTGGGCCGCGATTGCGCACCAGGCCAAGCTGGTTGTCGACACGCGGCACGTGGTGCCGGGTTTCCAGGCCTGAATCGCTGGCGGCCGCCATGCCTCTGGATCGAACCCCCAGGACCCCACAGGGCAGGTGGACATGAGTTTTCTACGTCGATTGCGCAAGACCGAGAGTGAGCGCCTGCCGCCACGTACGGTTGTCATCGTCTCAGGGCTGCCGCGTTCCGGCACGTCGATGATGATGAAGATGTTGGAGGCGGGAGGTATTCCACCCGTCAGTGATGGGCAGCGCGTGGCGGATGCCGACAATCCGGAAGGCTATTATGAGTTCGAGCGCGTCAAGCAGCTTGACAAAGGCGACAGGGAATGGCTGGACGCAGCCCAGGGGAAAACGGTCAAGGTCATCTCGGCTCTGGTGGAATATCTGCCGCCGGACTACGAATACCCGCTCATCTTCATGAACCGCCGGATGGAAGAGGTCTTGCGCTCCCAGCGCAAGATGTTGGAACGCCGGGGAGAACAGTCCGACATCAGTGACGAGAAGCTGGCGGAGTTGATGGCCAAACACGTGGCGAAGGTGAAGGCCTGGATTACGGCCCAGCCTAACTTCCGCCTGCTGGAAGTAGACTACAACCAGATGCTGCGTGATCCGCAGCCGTATGTGCGAAGGCTAAACACCTTCCTGGGAGGATTCCTGGATGAGATGGCGATGGAGGCCGTGGTCAACCCGGACCTCTATCGCAATCGCGCGGGCTAGCGCGCAGCCCGTCTGGGCTGAATGCGGTTGAGCAGGTCCGGCGCAGAAAGGCGCCAGGGAAGTCAAACCTCGTTCCCAACGCGCGCCGGGGCTGCGCCCATCGGCGTGCCAGCGGCCTCTGATGGGAATTCCTTGCTGCCTGCGGATGTCGTCCGGGACCATTATCCGCTCAACCTATGGTGGTCAGTCGTCTGGCATAGGCAATCTCTCAACATTGCGCGCGGTCGCGACTGCTGGTATGATGGAGCCAACGGTTGTTACGGTTGGGTCCTGCGCAGTTTTCGACCTGTTCCCGCCCTGGCTGGGGTCAGGATTAGAGATGAGACTTGTTCGAAATCGTCACCTCTTCATAGCCGACGTGCTCTTGCTCGCGCTAGCGGCCTACCTGAGCTTCGTCCTGCGGCTCGAGCGGTTCCATCTTGAGGAGTACTGGACCGGTTTTCTGCTGTTTGCGGCGATTGCGGTCTTTGTGACACCCTTGTTTTTCAAGCGGGCGGGGGTTTACTCGCGCTACTGGCGCTATGCGTCCGTCGACGAGATGTTGTTACTGCTCTTCGGCGTCATCACGGCCGTTGCGTTCAGCAGCTTCATCAGCCTCACGGTGGTGGCGCTTCAGGCCCTGCCCATTTTCATTCCCCGGTCCATTCCCTTTGTCTTCGTCCTGCTGGCCCTGGCGGCGACGATGGGGCCTCGCCTTTTTGTGCGGGTTTTCGATCACTACTCGCCCTCCAGCAAGGCCCTGCCCAAGGCCCAAATCGACGTGGGGGTTTTTGGGGCCGGGGACGCAGGCGCCATGATCGTGCGCGAGCTGCAGGCAAACCCTCAGTTGGGCATGAGGGTGGTGGCGTTCTTCGACGACGATCCCAGGAAGCACAACGTCAGCATCCACCGGGTGATCGTACGCGGGGATCGCAACGCCATTCCGGAAACGGTGAGCAGACTGCGGATCAAGAAGATCATCATCGCCATGCCAACGGTGTCCGGCCGGGCGATACGCGATATCAAGCACATCTGCGAAGAGGCAGGCGTCGAAACGAAGATCATGCCGGGGATGTACGAGTTGATCGGCGGTGATGTCAGCGTCAACCAGTTGCGCGATATCGATATCGCCGACCTGCTGCGTCGGGCGCCGATTCAGACGGATATCGAGGCCGTGCGCCAATTGCTGCGTGGCAAGCGCGTGCTGGTGACGGGAGGGGGCGGCTCGATCGGCAGTGAGCTCTGCCGCCAGATCTGGCGCTGCCAGCCGTCGCAGATCATCCTCCTGGGACACGGCGAGAACAGCATCTTCGACATTCACAATGAACTGCGGACGCTTGAGCAGCAGACCGAGCCTCAGGCGGCCGGCAAGACGTCCAGGCTGCAGCCCGTCATTGCCGATATTCGCTTCCCCGATCGGATCCAAACGGTCTTCGAGCAGTACCGGCCGCAGGTTGTGTTTCACGCTGCGGCCCATAAGCACGTCCCGCTGATGGAAGCGAACCCGGTCGAGGCGATCACGAACAACGTCCTGGGGACGCGCAATGTGGTCCAGGCGGCCCTGCAAGCGGGCGTTGAGCACTTCGTCATGATCTCGACGGATAAGGCGGTCAACCCGACCAGCATCATGGGCGCGAGCAAGCGGGCGGCCGAGCTGCTGGTACATCAAGCGGCGACGGCGACGGGCAAGCACTTTGTAGCGGTGCGCTTCGGCAATGTGCTCGGGAGTCGCGGCAGTGTGGTCCATACGTTCCGCCGGCAGATTGCAGCCGGCGGCCCGGTAACGGTGACGCATCCTGAGATGCGGCGCTACTTCATGACCATTCCCGAGGCGGTGCAGTTGGTGCTGCAGGCATCAGTGCTGGGCCAAGGGGGCGAGGTCTTCCTGCTTGACATGGGTGAGCCGGTCAAGATCGTCGATCTCGCTCGTGACATGATCGAGCTGTCGGGATTGGAGGTTGGCGCCGACATCGAGATCGTCTTTACGGGCATGCGTCCAGGCGAGAAGCTGTTCGAAGAGCTGTCCGTCGCGGGCGAGTCCTACTACCGCACGAAACACGACAAGATCTTTGTTGCCGGAAGCGCCAGCGACCCCGTGCCTCATGACATGGATGGCTGCATCGAAGCCCTGGAAACGGCTTCGCTGCGCAACGATCGGGAAGCGATCATGAGGCTTCTGCGCGGGCTGGTGCCTGAGTATCAGACGCCGGTTCAGGGCAGCACGGCGTCGCTGCGCCAAACGGAGATGGCGGCGCCCGTGGACGGCAAGGTGACCGCACCACAGCGTCAGGCTCTGGGCGCGTAGGGTTACGGCGCTGGGGGGAGAACGACGTCCCGTGCGCCTGTGGGGCGAAGGAGTTTCGCGATTACCTGTCTCCGGCGTATACTCCCTGCAGTTGCCTCTTGCGCGGTGTTGGTCGCAGTGAATCAATTGGCGTCCCGGCCGCGTCACCACAAGATCGTGGCGCGCCCGTTTGCTTTTGGTGCGGCGTGGCGTCTAAGTTGTGGATGCTACCTGCTTGTTGAAGCCTGGGGGACACCCCTCTCCCCGCAGCCATGTCAATGAACCGTGCTTTCCTGTACCTGACCTCATTGCTTCTCTTCTGTGCCTTGACTCTGCCGCAGCCGGCCTGGGCAACCATCGCACCTTCGTTGCGGCAGGCGAATACGTCACCGCAGAGGAATGAGGGGGCGCTGCCGGCACACATCGCCGCACCGCCCACGGCAAGACCCTCGGTCACACCGACGCTCAAGCCTACCGAGGCGTCCACGGCCACTACCACCCTGCCGACGAGCACGCCTACAATCCAGGCCGCGCAGCCCACGAACACCCCCACCACTGCCGGCAGCCAGCCCACGAACACGCCCACGACCGCCGGCAGCCAGCCTACGAGCACACCTACCACCGTGGTCGCACAGGCGACGAGCACGCCCACGACCGCGGCAACCCAGGTTGCGACGACGGCTGCCACCAGCACCGTCCAACCCACCAATACGCCGGCGTCAACGCTCCAGCCGACCGGTACGCCAACCGCGGCCGCGCTTCAGCTCAGCACGACGCCCACGGCGGTGACGGCAGGCATCACGCCGTTATCACCGCTTCCCACACCGGCTGCTGGGGCCACGGTCAGCGCGATCGCGACGGGTGTGGGTGGGGCCGCTGCATCGGGAACACCGGCGGCCGGTGCGGTTGTGACGCCGGTGGCGCCGGGCAGCCAGCAGCCTGTTGCGGTCGCATCGCCGCCGGCGACCACAGCGACCACAGGAGCCGGGGGCACAGCCGGTGGGACGAACCCGGCGCCCGCCACGGAGGAGGCTTTTACTAAGCTCCCGACGGAGAAGGCACAGGGGGCGCCCGCTGCCGAAGAGACATCCCGGACGCCCGACCCACGGCTGTTCCTGGGTGTTGGCGCCGTTGCGCTGCTGCTGGCGGGAGGTCTCGTCTTCTTCATTCGCCGGCAACAGGGCAGTTAAGGCGATGGTCCGCGGCAACGAGCTGCGACTGGAACGAGGCGACCTCTGACCGTGACCTTTGTCGCTCTCACCCTCTGACCTGGCTGGCGCTGTGATGGACTGGGCCGACGTCTTTGCCAACGCGCTCTTGGTGACGGGCATGGCCGTGATCGTGGCGGCTGCCAGCCATGCCGTGTATCGCGCCCAGAGTTCCGGCAGTACGCTGCGCCTTGTGCTTGGGGGCCGGCGGATAGGCGTCGCCGTCTATGGTGGGCTGGCGCTGACAGCGTCGGGGCTGGCGCTTACCACCGCCGGCAGCCTTTGGGAGACGCTGCTGTGCTGGGTTCTGGCCCTCATCTTCAGCATCCAAACGGCCATCGCCTACCAGACCCGGACTGGCGCCGAAGGGACGCGGGCTTATCTGCGGCGCTGGATTACAGGCGAACGCGTGGCCGTTGCGGGCCTGGTGACGGCGGGTGTGTTGTTGGCTGCTGGCTATGCCTTTGTCATCCTGCCGTGGATGCAGCCGGATGAGCCGCGTCACTATGAAGTGGCCCTGCACGTCGCCCGCTTGCACAAGCCCGTGGTTGCCGGCCGCGACCGGGTGCCCGAGTGGGAGCAGGAAATGATCGCGGCGATGGAGGCGCGCAGCTTTTGGTGGTATGGTTTCTCCATGATCGGCTGGGATCCGGCCAAACTGCCCGATTCCTTTGCGCAGATCTGGGGTCAGGAGTACGCGACCGCCTTTTTCCAGCCTCCTCTCTATTATGCATTGGCGGGTGGGCTGCTCTCCCTCTGGGGTCAGGATGCGGATCTCGATCAGGGCATCATGCGCCTGCGCTTGTTCAGCCTCCTTCTCTTTGGCCTGACCCTGATCGGTATCTACCTTACGGTTGCTGAGCTGTTCCCTGACCGGCGCTCGTGGGCGGTGGGGGTCCTCGCCCTGGCTGCGCTGTGGCCTTCGCATCTGGCGGCCAATGCGGCGGTCAACAACGATGTCCTGGCTGAGATGCTGGTGGTGTGGGCGCTCTTTTTTGCCGTCCGCATCCTGCGGCATGGTCCTCATCTTGGCAACGTTTCCTGGCTGGTGGCTCTGGCGCTGTTGGGCATTGCGACCAAGCGCACTGCCTTGACGGCGGCTGTGATTGCACCCCTGGCGTTCGCTTTTTGGGCCGCGGCGCGGCTGAGCCGTGGCGATCCTTCGCCCGAAGGCCGGTCGCGGCGCCGTCATGCCTGGATCGCCATGGCGGTGGCGGCTGTGGCGGCAGCGGTGCTGCTGGCTATGCTCTTCCTGGTGGGAAGACTCGGTTTGCCCGATGATTTCCGCGCCAGCCTCGCCAGCGGCGCTTACTGGCGCAGCCTGCTGGCGTACCCGCTCGTCGAGCACAGCAATGCCATGATGCGCACCTTCACCGGTTGGTTCGGCTGGATGCGCGTTGCTTTGCCTGAGCCGCTTTACTGGCTGGGCGCCGGCCTGCTTCTTCTTGCCATTCTGGGGGTTCTGCGTCTGCCGCTGACGCACTACCAACGAACCCTGGCGGGATGGCAGAAGCGCACGTTGGCGCTTTTCGCGGTTGCCATCGTGGTGCAGCTCTTGTTTGTCGTGGGCAAGCAGGTGGTTTACGCCGACTACTCGGGTGAAGCGGTGCCACAGATACGGTATCTGTATGCGGTCGCTCCGGCGGTGTTTCTGTTCATCTGGCTTGGGTGGCGCATCTGGGTTCCGCAACGCGCCAGGCGCTACATGACGCTTGCCAGCGTCCTGCTGTTAGCCCTCTTCAATGTCTACGTCCTGGCGTTCTTGCTTTACCCCTTCTATTGGCTCTGAGGGGTCAGGTTTCAAGCGGCGTCGAATCCAAGGTCCGGTCGCTGCGGCACGGGCCGCCAGCAAAGATGGTACAATTTGCCCGTGAAGGTGGTCTGCTTGCTACGTTCCAGCCCCCGCCTTGGCGGTATCGAACGCCAACTCCTCGACCATGCTGTACGGCTGGCGGCGTCGGGATGGACACCTTTCGTGCTTTGTCTCTATCGGGGCCAGGGTGAGCATCCGCTTGCTGCCGCCGCACGCGCCGCCGGGATCGGCGCTGCGACCATCGCCGATCCCGGCGCCCTCCGGCCCGGTGTGTTAGGCCGCGTCCGGGAGCGATTGGCGAAGCTCGGACCGGCGCTTGTGCATACCTACGACTACCGCAGCGATTGGTGTGGCTACTTCTGCCGGGCGCAGGGTGCGGAGGCTGTGTGGCTGGCGGAATCGCACGGTCACACAGCCGAGACACGCCGTATGGCTCTATGGAATGCCTGCGACCGCTGGCTGCTGCGGCGCGCCGACGCCGTGGCAGCGGTCTCGACGGCCTGGGAAACCGCCCTGGTGGCCGCAGGCGTTTCGGCTGCGCGCCTCCACGTCATCGGCAACTCCAGCGCCGTCCTTCCCATGGCTCCCATGCCGGCGCCCGTTTCACTGCCAGAAGGCAGACACCTTCTCTATGCGGGTCGTCTTGCACCCGAAAAGGGCCTGGACCTGCTGCTGGACATCTGGAAGGTCATGCTCGCCGCCTACCGGGACCTGCACCTCTGGATTGTGGGGGCGCCTGCCGCTTCGGCCTCGTACCGCCGGCGTCTGGCCCCGCTCCTGGCGCAGTCCGGCGTCCACGCGATGGGTTTTCAGGAGGACGTCCGGCCCTGGTATCAGGTGGTGGATGCTGTGGTGGCTCCTTCACGGCGGGAGGCCTGGGGCATGACCATCTTTGAGGCGCTGGCGGCAGGCACGCCGACGGTGGCAGCGCGCACGGGGGGCGTGCCCGATCTGTGCAGGGGCGCCGGACATGCCGTTCTGGTGACGCCGGATTCGGGGACGGCGCTCGTGGAAGGCATCGAACGAGTCCTGGACGGCTCGATGAAGCGTGACCCCGCGCTGGGCGATGCCTATCGCAGCCAGGCCCGGTTTGAACCGTCCCTGCGCTGCCAGCGTTTCCTCGATCTCTATCGCTCGCAGGTTTGGGCCTAGACTTCGCCTCATGTCGCGCCGTCGTCTCCGCACGCTTTCCTCCCCGCTGCCCGCCATCGACCTGCCGGGAGCGGCGCTGTTGGCAGCATTGGTGGCCGTGCCGGGCTACTTCAATATCCAGAGCAACATGAGCTTCGAGCCGGACAAGGGCGCCATCCTGCGCACCCTGGCGTTCCTGGCTCTCTTGCCCATCGTGGTCGAAATCTGGCAGCACTGGCGGCAGAAGTCGCTGCGAGCGTGGAGCCTGGCGACGGCAGGGGATTCCGGCCTGCCCCTTGTGCTGCTCGCCGGGGTGGTGGGGGTGACCGGCCTCGCCACGCTGCTCAGCGTCGATCCCGTCACGAGCCTTTGGGGAGGCTATGAACGCGGCTACGGCTGGCTGGCCGTGCTGGCAGGGGCGATCATGGTTGTGGTCGCCTACCGGACAGCCCAGGCTGGACACGTCTGGTTGATGGTCGACGCAGCGCTCCTGGGGGCGATGGTCCCGGCGTTCTATGGCTTGCTGCAGTACCTGGGTTACGACCCCGTGCGGGCACAGACCGTCAGTTTTGTCCTGGGCCAGCGTGCGTCCTCCAGCCTGGGCAATCCCCTGTTTCTGGCCGATTACCTGCTGGTGGCGCTCCTATTGGGTTTGGCGCGCCTCTTTGCTGGCCCTGCCTTGTCGCCAGGGCGCCGGGCGGGGCTGATTGCAGCCCTCGTCATCATGACGGCGGCGTTTGCCGCCACCGGTTCCCGCAGCGCCCTGTTCGCGGCCATTGCCGCCGTGGTGTTCATGATCCTGGCCGAGGGACGGCGGCTGCAGGCAAGGTGGGTGCAGGGTGCTGCTTTGCTGGTGCTGGCTGCCGGGGGCGTCCTTCTCGGGGTGGCGTGGGCAGCGCCGCAAGTGCTGCCGCCGCGGCTGGGTGACCTGTTTGCGAGTGGGGGGAGCGGAGGCCAGCGGCTTTTGATCTGGCAGGCCGTCCTTGCGCTCGTCGGTCAGACGCCCCGCTATCTCGTTGTTGGCGTTGGCCCTGATGCGCTGCCCCTCAAGCTCGCGCCTTTTCTGCCGGCGCAGTTGGCGCACTTTGAGGTGGACTGGGTCTTTCGCATACCCGACCGCGCCCATACCTATGCGCTGGACCTGCTGGCCCAGGCTGGCCTTGCCGGCCTCCTCGTCTGGTCCTTGTTCTGGGCGGCGGTGTTCGCGCGCGTGCTGCCGCGATCCGCTGCCGGCCGGCCGGCGGTCCTTCCCATCCTGTTCCAGCTTGGCGGCGCCCTGCTGCTTGCCGCGGCAGGGTGGCTGCTCGCCGGCGCCCAGGCGGCGCCCCTGGGCTACATGGCCGGCTTCCTGGGCGGCGGCATATTGGTCCTTCTGATCACACCCGTGGGTAAGGAGGCGCCCGCGCGACCGGCGTCCATGCTGTCGTCGTTTCTGCTGGCGGCCCTTGCCGGGCACTGGTTGCTCCTTGCCTTCAGCTTCAGCACGCACGCCGCCGACTTGCTGCTGTGGGTGGTCGTCGGGCTGGCCCTTGCCGGCGGCGGAGAGGCGGATGCGCCTCCGCAGCCGGCGGCGCGGCGACGCACGGTCTTTCACCTGGCAGGCATTGCCGCAGCGGTGATCGGCTTCAGCCTCAGCGCCGCCATGCCCCCGGCCCTTGTCCTGTGGCTGAGCCTGCTCCTTCTGATCTACGTGGTGGCCACCTCCCTGGCCGCAGGGGCGGCCGACTGGGGAGGGGACCTGACCGGCCTGTTGCTGCCGGTCGTCACGATGCTGCCGGCGCTCTGGCTGAACCGCAGTCCTGGGCTGCCGGCGTGGCTGGCGTACGCCTGGTTTGTGATCTGGCTGGCGGCGCAGGTCGTGCTGGTTCTGGCGGCGCCGCAGCGGCGCCCCGCACTGCCCATTGCGGCAGTCTCCCTGGCGTGCGCCGTCGTGCTGACGCTGCCCATCCTGGGGGACATTGCCTTCAAGAGCGCCGTTCTGCAGCCCGATGATGCCGCGGCCCGTGAGCAGTCGCTGCAGCGGGCGCTTTGGCTCAGCCCCTATGACCACGTGGTGGCGGCGGGCATTGTGCCGACGGAGGCATTGTCGTTGTCAGCGGACGCCAGTCTTGACGATCCCGTTTCCCGGCGTATTCAAGCCTTGTATGCGCGGGCGGAAGCGGCGCAGCCGCTGGCGCCGGAGACGCCGGCAGCCTACGCCGAATGGCTGCGCCGGCGCAGCCTTGTCGATCCGAGCGCGGCGCCGCTTGCCCGGGCGCAGTACGAGCGCGCCCTACAGCTATCACCCAACGATATCCAGACCCGGAACGGTCGCGCCCTGCTGGCGGCAGCATCAGGCGACACGGCGACCGCCAGCGCGCAACTGCGCGCCCTATGGACGCTCGACCCCTTGTATGGCCCTACCTACCTCAACCTGGCCCGGCTGCAGCAGCAGGAGGGCGACGCAGTCGGCGCTCGCCGCACGCTCGCAGAGGGCGTTGCCCAGGTGCCCTGGTGGCCGGAGTTGCGCCGTGCCCTGGACGAGCTGCCCTGATGCGGTGGCCCCGGTGCGAGGCCGGAACGTCTCTGCGATGAGCCCGGGTGCAGACCCGGACCGGGACAGGTGATGCAGGACTTGCTGCCATCGGTGACGGTTGCCATACCGCTGCGTGACGAAGCCTCACGGCTGCCCGGCTTGCTGGCCGCTGTGCTGGCACAGACCTACCCGCCGGAGCATCTGCAGGTTGTGCTGGTGGATGGTGGGTCCATCGACGCCACACGGCAGCTCTGCCAAGAGGCAGCGGCCAGGTATGCGCACGTCCATGCTCTCGACAACCCCGGGCGCTCGGCGGCCGCCGCGCTCAACCTGGCGCTGTCCCAAGCCCAGGGCGAGATCATCGTGCGGTTCGACGGGCGCACGCGACCGGCGCCTGACTATATCGAGCGCTGCGTTGTCAGGCTCCAGGAGGGGACGTGGGCGGGCGTGGCCGGACCTCAGATCGCCGCCGGTGACGCCGGCGCGCCCGCCGCTGCGGCGCAGGTGCACGCGTTGGCCCTCAACCATTGGCTGGGCACCGGTGCGCCCCGCTACCGCCGCGCTGCCGCGCCCACTGAGAGCGATACGCTCTACCTCGGCGCCTTTCCCGCAGCCTGGCTTCGCAGCGCCGGCGGCTGGGATGAGACCTTTGCGGCCAACGAGGACTATGAGCTGTGCGCACGGCTGCGCGAGGCGGGAGGCAGGCTGCTGGTCGATCCAGCCATTCACAGCACTTACCTGGTCCGGGACACTCTGGGCGACCTGGCCCGACAGTATGCCAGGTACGGCGCCTGGCGGACGCGCACCTGGCGTCACCATCCGGGCGCCTTCCGTCTGCGCCACCTGGCGCCGGCGGCTTTTACGGCTGCCCTGGCGCTGGCCGTGCTGCTGCTCATCTGGACCCCCATTCCTCTTCTCAGCCTGGCTGCCGCCTATACCCTGGTCGTGCTGGGGGCCGCCGTGCAGCTCAGCAGGGGCTGCGGGTTGGCATGTCTGCCCAGGCTGCTGCTGGTCTTTCCCACCCTTCACCTGGCCTGGGGAGCCGGCTTCTGGCTGGCCTGGCTTCGTCCTCCGGCGCAATCGGGTCCGGCGTTGACGTAAAGTGCTCTGGTTCGGCTATAATCGCGTTCTGAACCATGATGGGAGCCACCAAGTATGACTGACACGATGAACATTTCCGCCGCGGCCATCGCCGCTGAAGCCAAAACGGTCCAGAAGCAACTGGAAACGTTGTGGGCGGATGAGGGAGTTGACCAACTGCAGATCTTCCTCGATCCGGGCACCTACGACGTCCTCTCGGAGATCAAGAAGATCAGCCTTGAGTTCATCGAGCGCGTCGCCCGTCTGGACGGCTGACCGGCCGTACCGGCCTCATTGCCTTTACCGCCACCCGTCCGGCACACGGACGGGTTTTTTTTCCCAGGGGACCCATGTTTGCTGACGAGGCGAAGATCTTTGTCAAGGCTGGCGACGGCGGCAACGGCGTCGTCGCCTTTCGTCGCGAGAAGTTCGTGCCGCGCGGAGGACCCTCCGGCGGCAACGGCGGCAAAGGGGGCGATGTCTACCTCGTTGCCAGTCCTAACCATAACACCCTTGCGGGTTTCAACCACAAGGTGCACTTCAAGGCCGAGCGAGGCGCGCACGGCGGCGGCTCCAACAAGCAGGGCGCGCAGGGAGCTGACTACGAGATCGCGGTGGCGCCCGGCACGGTCGCCTGGGAGGCCGAGACGGGCGATTACCTGGGGGAGCTGGTGACGGTTGGCGACCGACTGCTGGTGGCCCAAGGGGGGCGCGGCGGGCGCGGCAATGCCGCTTTCCGCTCGCCCACGCACCAGACGCCGCGCATGGCGGAGAACGGCGAGCCTGGTGAGGAAAGGTGGCTCTACCTGGAGCTGAAGCTGATCGCCGACGTCGGCATTATCGGCGTTCCCAACGCCGGCAAGAGCACGCTGTTGGCTTCTGTCACCCATGCGAAGCCCAAGATCGCCGACTATCCCTTTACGACGCTGGCGCCTAACCTCGGCGTGGCCCTGGTCGACGACCGCGACCTGGTGCTGGCCGACATTCCCGGTCTGATCGAAGGCGCCCATGCCGGCGCGGGCCTGGGCATCACCTTTCTGCGCCACATCGAGCGCACCCGCCTGTTGATCCACGTGCTCAACGGGCTCAGCCCCGATCCGGTTGGCGACTATGAGGCCATCAACCAGGAGCTGGAGTGGTTCAATCCCTACCTGGTGGACAGACCGCAGATCGTCGCCTTCAACAAGATGGACCTGCCCGATGTCCAGGAGCGATGGCCGGCCATCCGCGCGGCCCTGCAGCGACGTGGAGTGGAAGCCCTGCCCATCAGCGCCGCCACCGGCGAGAACGTGCAGCGGCTGCTGCGCCAGGCTGCGGCGACCCTGGCCGTCCTGCCGCCGGCGCAAAGCATCGAGCCCTATAAGCCAGTGGTGCGCCCTGTGGATGAAGATGCGTTCACGATCGAGCACGATGCCGATGGTTGGCACGTGTTCGGCAAACGCATCGAGCGCGTGGCGAGCATGACCAACTGGGACTACTACGAGGCGGCTTTGCGCTTCCAGCGGGTTCTGGAGGCGATGGGCGTCACCGAGGCGCTGCGCCGGGCCGGCGTGAAGGAAGGGGATACCGTCTTTGTGGGGTCAGCCGAGCTGGCTTGGAGCGACGACTACCGCTACGACCGCTGAGCCGTGGATGTGACCAGTCCTTTCCGCGCCGGTTTGCTCGGCGGCACCTTTGATCCCGTCCACATCGGCCACCTCATCCTGGCCGAGACGGCGCGCGAGCAGCTCGCACTCGACCGCGTCTACTTCGTGCCTGCCGCCGATCCGCCGCACAAGCGTGGGGCCGTGGTCGCCCGCGCCCAGGACCGGTTGGCGATGCTGCACCTGGCGGTCGACGACAACCCGCATTTCAGCATCTCGCACATTGATCTGGAGCGAGCCGGCCCCCACTATACCGTGGACATGGTACAGCTCCTGCAGCAGCAGCTCGGCGCTGGCGTAGAGCTCTGGTTCCTGATGGGGCTAGACTCGCTTATCGATCTACCCACATGGCATGAACCCGACAGGCTGCGCCGCCTGGTGCACCTGGCAGCGGCAACCCGCCCCGGCTATGAGGTAGACTGGGCGCCGCTGGAAGTGGTGATGCCCGGCCTCAGCCGCGAGGTCACCCTGCTGCCCATGCCGGGCGTGAGCATTGCCTCGCATCTGCTGCGCCGCAGGATCGCAGAGGGCCGCAGCGTCCGCTACCAGGTGCCCGATGCCGTGCGCCAGTACATCGCCCGGCAGGGGCTGTACGGCGCCGGAGGGGCGACCGGCGACTGAGGAGGGAGGGGCCGACCTGGTGGCCGGCGGTCCCAGGCTGGTGGCCGGCGGTCCCAGCGGAATGGTTCAGTGATTGAGGATCTGGGACAGGAACAGCTTGGTGCGGGCCTCTTGGGGGTGCTCGAAGATATCGTGCGGCGTGCCGCTCTCCACGATCTGACCCTGGTCGAAGAAGAACAAGCGGTGGGCGACCGCGCGGGCGAAACCCATTTCATGTGAGACGACGAGCATGGTCATGCCGCTCTGGGCGAGCTCGACCATGACGTCGAGCACCTCTTTGATCATCTCCGGGTCAAGCGCCGATGTGGGCTCGTCGAACAGCATGATCTTCGGCTGCATGGCCAGGGCGCGGGCAATGGCCACGCGCTGCTGCTGGCCGCCCGAGAGCTGGCCGGGGTACTTGGCGGCCTGTTCGGGGATGCCCACACGCTCCAGAAGCTGCATGCCCACCTCCTCCGCCTTGTCCCTCTTCCACTTCCGCACCTGCATGGGCCCCATGATGATGTTATCGAGCACCGATAGGTGAGGGAAGAGATTGAACTGCTGGAACACCATCCCCACCTCGCGGCGGATAGCAGCGATGTCCTTGGTGTTGTGGGTGAGCTCAATGCCATCGACGACGATGGTGCCCTTCTGATGTTCCTCCAGACGATTGATCGTGCGGATGAACGTCGACTTGCCCGATCCCGATGGGCCGAAGATGACGATGACCTCGCCCCGGTTGACCTCCATGCTCACGCCGCGCAGAGCATGGAAGTGGCCATACCACTTGTGGATGTCTTTGCAGACGATGATCGGTTCGCTCACAGCGGGTTCCTCAAAGGTGGGGATGCGAGAGTGGCGTGGGAGGATCAGACAAGGGCGAGATTGGCGACCACATCCAGGTCAAGCTGGCTGACGCCGCCGGACTGCCAGCGATAGTAGCCGGCCGCCGCAATCATGGCGGCGTTGTCCGTACACAGGAACAGAGGCGGCACCGAAACGGGCAGGGGTGAACGCTGCCGCATCGCCTCGCGCAGCGCGACGTTGGCCGCCACGCCGCCACAGACGCAGATCTCGGTGGCGCCCACGGCCAGGGCTGCCTGCACCGTCTTGGCGACCAGCACATCGACCACGGCCTGCTGGAAGGAGGCAGCGATGCCGGAAACGGTATCCTCTGCCAGCCCGGCGCTGCTCGTCAGGCGGCGATCGGTCTCGTCCTGGCTGCGCTCGACCTGCTGCACGGTGCGGAGAACGGCGGTCTTGAGACCGCTGAAGCTGAAATCGGAGGTGCCCGGCAGCCAGGCCCGCGGCAGGGCAAAGGCGCTGGTGCTGCCCCCCGCCGCCGCCCGCTGCACCGCCGGCCCTCCGGGATAGCCCAGCCCCAACAGCCTCGACACCTTGTCGAAAGCCTCGCCAGCGGCATCGTCGATGGTGGCGCCCAGGCGCTCGTAGCGGCCGTGACCGCGCATGACGATCAATTCTGTGTGCCCACCGCTGACAATCAGCACCAGGACGGGGAAGGTCTTGTCGGCGCGGTTGCCTTCCACCTCGATCCAGTTGGAATAGACGTGGCCTTCCAGGTGATTGACGCCGACCAGCGGCAGGCCGCGACTCCAGGCCATGCCCTTGGCGGCGTTGACGCCCACCAGGAGGGCGCCTGCCAGACCCGGACCGCTGGTGACGGCGATGGCATCCAGGTCGTTCCAGCCTGCTCCCGCCTCCTCCAACGCCTCCTGCACGACGGGCAGGAGGGTGAAGATGTGCTGGCGCGCCGCCATTTCCGGGAAGACGCCTCCATACTGACGGTGGAGGTCGATCTGTGAGGCGACGATGTTGCTGAGGATGCGGCGGCCGTCCGCCACCACGGCGGCTGCCGTTTCATCACAGGATGTTTCGATGCCCAGGATCAGCGCCATGTGGGGCTCAGGTGCTGGCAAAGGGCTCGAGGAACTCGATCAGCACCCCGTGCGCGGCCTTGGGATGCAGGAACACGCCGTAACCCTCGGCGGCCTGGATCGGCTTCTCGCTGAGCAGGCGGAGGCTGCGCGCCGCCATCTCCTCCATGGTTTCCTGGACATCGTCCACTTCCAGGCAGATGTGGTGCAGGCCCTCCCCGCGACTGGCCAGATACTTGGCCACACCGGACGTCTCGGTGATCGGCTGGATCAGCTCGATCACGCTTTCGCCTGCGGGCAGAAAGGCGATCTCCACCTCCTGTTCGGGCATGACCATGCGGTGGCCGACGGCAAGGCCAATCCCATCCCGGTAGGTGCGGATGGCGTCATCCAGGTTGGCGACGACGATGGCGATGTGATTAATGCGTTTGATCATGGGCGGCTGGAGGTGTTGGCTCGCAGAGTCTGCGGAGTGGAGACGCCATTCTTGTCAAGGCGCACATTATACCGCAAACGACCGCCGCGCCCTCACCTAATCCAGGCTATCGGGGATGATGAATAACTCCAGGTTCGGATCCTGTCTGCCGGCGCCCTCGTCCAGGATGCGATCAAGTGGGATCTTGACGAACTTGCCGTGCGCGGTCACGGCCACGGTGCCATCGGCGAGAAGCAGCTCACCTTCGGCCAGGAAGACCCGCCGGCTGTTCTCGGTGATGCGCCCGACGATGGTCAGCATCTGGCCCAGCGGCACCGGCGCCTTATAGCGCATGGTCAGCTCCGCCGTCACACCCCACTCCGTCTGGTCGGCCCAGACGGTCCGCCCCAGTGTTTCGTCCATGATGGCCGCCACCACCCCGCCATGCACCCGGCCGGGGTAGCCCTGGTGGGAATGGTCGGGCAGGAAGCGGGCGACACAGGTGGATTCGTCAAGCTGATAGAAATGGGCGTGGAGCCCGGAAGGGTTATCGATGCCACAGACGAAGCACATGTGCGAGTTGGGCTGCTTGGACGCGGTCTGCTGGTTGACGGTCGTGTAGGGGTTCATGGGGAATTGCGGATTGCGAATTGCGGATTGGGGACTTTGGATTGCGTGATACGTGATGCGTACTGCGTAACCCGGAGGCGTTCTCTGTCCTCGGTCATCCGTTCTCCCCTGCTGCGGTCAGCGGGCCAGGGCGTCGAGGCCGAGCATGATGCAGGCAACGATATCGGCGACGGCGACGCGGCCGTCGTACACGGCCTGGCGCAAGGCAGAGGGTGTGAGGAGGACGGTGCGGATCTCGGAGAGGTCGCCGGGGTCGGCCGTGGTTGCATGGTGGGCATCCAGGGCCAGGTAGTAGTGGCCCCAACCGAGGCCGCGATTGCCATCTTCACAGAACACGCCCAGGGGCTGCCAGCGGGAGGCCTCGTAGCCGGTTTCCTCCCGCAGCTCGCGCTGCGCCGCCAGGAGGGGGTCTTCGTCTGCCTCCAGGAACCCGGCGGGCAGATGCACGGCCACGCGGCGCGGGCCGTGCTTGTACTCCTCGATGGTGACGATGTGGCCCTCGGCGGTGACGGCGAAGATGATCACGTAGGATGGGGCCTCGGCGACGAGAAAGCCCTCGATCACACGGCCATCCGGCAGCAGCACATCCTGCTCGGAGAGCCGCAGCCAGGGCCGGCGTTCGACGAGGAGGCGTTCGGCCTGGACCTGCCAAATGTGATCGCCTATCGCACCTGCAGGCGCTGCCCGGTCCTCAGGTGACTCATGGAATGATGGCGGCTGCGTTGGTGATGGCGGCATGATATCGGGAGGTAGGGGCATTGGCGCCAGGGCGAGCCTTCGCCGGTAGGCGCCTATTATATCGTCACGCCTGGACATTGCGGAATCCCTGTGGCTGGGCATACACTCGGCCAAAGCAAGTCCTGACCCCCGGCGGCCTTGAAGGCACACCATGAATTCGCATGGCCAGGATGAAGACGACGGCGCTGTTGAGGTTCCACATGCATTCACGACATGTTGTGAGAATAAGCGCAGCTTCGCTGGTATTCCTCCTCAATGTGCTGCTATTGACACCAAAAAACATTCCAATAGGAGATAATGGTTCTATTCAGCCGATTGGGCGCAATAGGGGTATTCAACCCGTCATTATGCGAGATACGCCCAATCAAGTATGGCTTCCCCGGCTGATGGCACGCTTTCATCTGCCTTATGCCACCGTGTCCCGATACATGCAAACCACGGATTGGGACGCGAGTCGTGCCAGGGGCTGCAACGATGGCGAGAATGTGCCGGAAGGCGAAGATGTCGTGGTCATCCTGGACTACGGGCAGCCCTGGTTTGATGGCAATGAGTATGGAACCATCGTCTTTGGCACCTATGATTTTCGCTCGATGGCCCAGGTAGAGGAGGGGGCAAAGGGCTATATCACCGGCTTCTTCGAGTGCATGGGCAGGAACGCCTATCTCACCCTGGCCGTCGGCGTCAACAACTATGGGCGGGAAGTCACGAGAGAGCATGGAGCCGCGTGGGCAGCGATGATAAACGATCTCAATACGTGGGTGGCTACGCCGCCGAGCTATGCCGGCAGCGTTACGGTGCGGGGAGCCAGTGACATCGAGCCATCGTTCAACGGACCTCTGGTCACCCGTGCCTGGGTCGATGGCTACAATGCGGCGATGCTTTCGCCGTCTTTCTACTATGATTTCGGGTCGTGCGACAGTTGTCCCTTCACAGACTGTCCGAGCTGTGATCCGGCGAACGATTGGGAACTGGAAGACATCTGGTATGTCTCCTACGGTGCAACCGCAGCCTTGCCGCTTCCGGAGATCTATCTGCAGAGCGGCGTAAACGCTGAGCAGTGGCAGCGGATGAGCCTGTACAGTTCCACGGTGCATGGCCAGGCGATGATGATGCGCGGTTCCCTTACCCAGTGGCGCGCCTGCCAGGGGAAGGAGTGCTACGGCGTGGACAATCGCCCGGACCAAGGTTGGAGCCAACTGACAGCCGCCTTGAATGCTGACCCGCGCACCGCCGTCCCGGTCAGTTGGGCCACCGATATGACCTGGGAAAGCCAGTAGAGGGACCAGCAATGAGCCAAACGAAGCATGGTGCCCACACGGCGCTGTTGGCGAGACTCACCGGTATATTGGTGATCGCGATCGTGGTCGGGGCGGCGGTTGCCGGCGGCTACGGTTACGGAATGATCGGCCCCCAAGCTGCGCCGGGGCCGGCCGCGTCGAAGACGCCCTTGCCCCCGGCCGGATTTGCCGCAGCCGCTGAGCCGACGGCTGATGCGCTGTGGGCAGCGACCAAAGAGGCGGTGCTGCAGATCGAGCTGGCCCGGCCGACTGCCAGCCTGACAGAGCAACCCAAGGTGCTTAAGCCGACGCCCACCCGGAACGCGGCCTCAACCCCGATACCGGCAAGGTTCCGCCCTATTCCGGGAAGCACCGCGATGGGCGACGGTGCGTTGGTGCAGATTGCCCCACCCTTCTCCGGGAGCGCCTACCAGGTGGTCAATGGCTGGTATCGGGATGCTGCTTCAGGCACAGAGAGGACGGTGGTCTGGGCAGGTTCGGCGACAGGTCCCGGCGGCGTTCCCACCGGCCGCGGCGCCGTGGTTGTCGTGACCTGGCACTTGGGCGCCCAGGATGGGCCGGCCTCAGCGCAAAGCACGGAGCCAGCCGCTTATCTTTCACCTGTGGACGATGGCCCGCTGCGCATCGCAGGGGCGTCGGGCGATCTGCTCATCCTGGAGGCAGGCCAGGAACGGCGCCTCTGCTTTCGCGTCAGCGAGCGCCGCTACGTGACCTGTCCAGGGTGAGCAAGCGACCTTTGCTGGTCGGGCGGCGGTAAGCCTAGACCAGCGTCGATGCCTGGTACTCACCAAAGACCCGGCGCAGGACGCCGCAGATCTCGCCGAGCGTGACGTATTCCTGCACCGCCTCGACGAACAGCGGCATCAAGGGCGCGTTTGGGTCGCGGGCTGCCTGTTCGATCTGGTCCAGCAGGGATGCGGCGCGCATGGCGTCACGCTGCCCTCGCACCGAGGCCAGGTTGGCGACCTGCGCTACCTGCACCGATTCGTCCACGCGCAGCAGCTCGCGGCGGGCTTCGGCTCCCGTTTGGAAGCGGTTGACGCCGACGACGACTTCCTGCCCGGCGTCGATCGCTTGCTGCGTGCGGTAGGCGGCGTCCTGGATCTCGCGCTGGACATAGCCCTCTTCGATCGCTCGCACGGCCCCGCCCATCGCCTCGATGCG
Source organism: Chloroflexota bacterium (assembly GCA_029782215.1). GTDB lineage: Bacteria > Chloroflexota > Anaerolineae > J102 > J102 > SSF26. The sequence continues at coordinate 78,930 of JAKOVD010000032.1, read as the reverse complement.
ATCGATGTACTCGGCTGCCCGGCGCTCGATCTCATCGGTCAGATGCTCGATGAGATACGACCCGGCGAGTGGATCGACCGCATCGGCCACGCCCGACTCATAGGCGATGACCTGCTGGGTGCGCAGGGCGATCTGCACGGCCTTCTCGGTGGGCAGGGCCAGGGCCTCGTCCATCGAATTCGTGTGCAGGCTTTGGGTGCCGCCGAGGACGGCGGCGAGCGCCTGCAGGGTGACGCGGACGATATTGTTCTCGGCCTGCTGCGCCGTCAGCGTGGAGCCTCCGGTCTGGGTGTGGAAGCGCAGGCTCCAGGAGCGCGGGTCCTTGGCGCCGAAGCGGTCCCGCATGATGCTCGCCCACAGCCGCCGGGCGGCGCGGAACTTGGCGATCTCTTCCAGAAAGTTGTTGTGGGCGTTGAAGAAGAAGGAGAGCTGGCCGGCGAAGGAGTCGATGTCCAGCCCCGCCTCCAGCGCCGCCCGCACATAGGCCATGCCGTTCGCCAGCGTGAAGGCGACCTCCTGCACGGCGGTCGAGCCGGCCTCGCGGATGTGGTAGCCGCTGATGCTGATCGTGTTCCACTTGGGCACCCGCTCGCCGCAGTAGCGGAACAGGTCGGTGATCAGGCGCATGGAGTGCTGCGGCGGGTAGATATAGGTCCCGCGGGCGATGTACTCCTTGAGGATGTCGTTCTGGACTGTGCCGCGCAACTGCGCCTCGGGCACGCCCTGCTTTTTGGCGACGCCGATGACCATGGCCAGCAGGATCGCCGCGGGGGCGTTGATCGTCATCGAGATGGAGACCTTGTCCAGGGGAATGCCGTCGAGCAGCGTCTCCATGTCGGCCAGGGAAGAGATGGCGACGCCGACCTTGCCGATTTCGCCCGCGGCGATGGGGTCGTCGGCGTCGTAGCCGATCTGGGTGGGCAGGTCGAAGGCGACCGACAGCCCGGTCTGGCCCTGGGCAATCAGGTACTTGTAGCGCTCGTTGCTTTCGGCGGCAGTGCCAAAGCCCGCGTATTGGCGCATGGTCCAGAAGCGGCCCCGGTACATGGTGGACTGCACCCCGCGCGTGAAGGGGTACTCGCCGGGGAAGCCCAACTGCTCGACATAATCACCCGCCAGTTCGTCATCAGGCAGGGATAGGCGCTCGACCGGAATACCGGACGATGTCTCAAATGCGAGCTTGCGCTCCGGCGAACGTATCAGGGCGGGCTGGACCACGGCCTCGTTCCAGTCGTGGAACGCTTGCGAAAGCGGGAGGTCATTGTTTGCTGGCATAGGGCACCAGGGGGTGTGAGGGGTGAGTGGTTGCGAGGCGAGAGGGACTGACAGCTCGGGTTTCCTGGCGCGCAGACAGGCGGCGCCCGCATCTTGCGAGCGGGTTTATCAATGGAAGACGATCAGGACCGCTCCCTGTTCGACGCGTTCGCCGGCCTTGACCTTGACGTCGGTGATGGCGCCGTCGCGCGGCGCCCGCAGCTCGTTCTCCATTTTCATGGCTTCGAGGATGGCGAGCGCCTGGTTGGCCTTGACGCTGTCGCCCGGACGCACGTAGAGGCGTGACACCAGCCCAGGGATGGGCGCCTTGATCAGGACCTCGCCTGTGGGTGCAGCGGGGCCGCCGCGGGCGCCTGCCAGGCGGAGTTGGCGTTCGTCAGCCACATTCACATCGAACACGCGGCCGCCCAAGGTCACGCGATAGCCCTGCGGCGTTTCTGTCACCACCAGCTCGATCGACTCGTTGTCGAGGAGCAGCGAGTAGAGGCCAAGCGGCCCAACCTGGATCAGGCTGGCATTGACCGGCTCGCCGTTCAGCGTCATCCCGCCGCCTTCTTCGATCTCGACGTCAAAGGTGAGGTCTTCTACCTGTGCCTGGTATTTCATCGTGGCGCCCCTGAGCGTGAGGTCGTGTGGCTAAAGAAGTGAGCGCATGCCGGTGAGCAGACCGCTCCGGCGCCAGGTGCTGGCGCCGCCTGCCTGATCGCCGCCGTGGCTGATGGCGAGGGCGCGCAGCCCGCCCTCATGATGCAGCATGGCGCCCACGATGGCCGCCAGTTGCGCCTGGTGGTCTAGGTCCTGCGGCGACGGCGCCGTGTAGCTGTCCAGGAACTTGGTGTCGAACTGGCCCCATTGGAAGCGGGGTGAGTCCATCAAGCCCATGTGAAAGGGAATCGAAGTCTTCAGGCCGGCGATACGATACTCGGTCAAGGCCCGCCGCATGCGCAGAATGGCTTCTGCTCGCGTCTCGCCCCAGGCGATCAGCTTGGCGATCATGGGATCGTAGAAGAGCGACACCTCAAAGCCCTCGTACAGGCCGGACTCGACGCGAATGCCGGGCCCCGTGGGCTCGCGCAGGGCCACGATCTTGCCGCCCGACGGCATGAAGTTGTTGTCGGGGTCCTCGGCCGTGATGCGGCACTCGATGGCCCAGCCCTTCCAGCGGACGTCTTCCTGCTTGTAGCGGAGCCGCCGGCCGTCGGCAATCGAGATCATCTCCTTGACGATGTCGACGCCAGTCACCATCTCGGTGACGGGGTGCTCCACCTGCAGGCGGGTGTTCATCTCCAGGAAGTAGAAGTTGCCGTCCTTGTCCACCAGGAACTCGATCGTGCCGGCCGAAACGTAGTTGGCCGACTGCGCGGCGGCCACGGCGATGGCGCCCATCTTGGCGCGCAGCTCCTCATCGACGGCCACGGACGGGCACTCTTCGACCAGCTTCTGGTGGCGGCGCTGGATCGAGCACTCGCGTTCGCCCAGGTGGATGCAGTTGCCGTGGCTGTCCGCCAGCACCTGGATTTCGACATGGCGGGCCGCCTCGATGGCCTTCTCCAGGTAGACGCTGTCGTTGCCGAAGGCGGCCAGCGCTTCGCGGCGGGCCGCGCCCAGCGCCCCTTCCAGCTCCTCGGGGGAGCGCACCATGCGCATGCCTTTGCCGCCGCCGCCAGCGCTGGCCTTGACGAGAATGGGATAGCCCAATCGCAGCGAAGCGGCTAGCAGGTCATCATCCCGCATGTCCCGCGGGGTGCCCGGCACCAGGGGTACCCCAGCCTTGGCCACCGTGTTGCGCGCCGTTACCTTGTCGCCCATTGCCTCAATGGCTTCGGGCGTGGGCCCGATGAAGGTGATGCCGGCGTCACGGCAGGCGGCGGCGAAGGCGGCGTTCTCGGCCAGGAAGCCGTAGCCGGGATGGATGGCGTCGGCCTCGGCGCGGCGAGCGACATCGATCAGCTTGTCGATGCGCAGATAGCTGTCGCGGGCAGCCGGGGGACCAATGAGATAGGCCTCGTCGGCGTAGCGCACGTGCAGGGCCGTGCGATCGGCCTCGGAGAACACGGCCACGGTCTTGATCCCGCGTTCCTGGCAGGCCCGGATGATGCGGACGGCGATCTCGCCGCGATTGGCGATGAGTACTTTGCGGAACATGGCCGGTCAGTCTCCAGCGATGCTCAGTGTGAGCAGGATACGGTCGGGATCAATGGGGGTGAGGGGAAGCTGGCCCTCTGACCTCATCTCGGCGAAGCCAGGTCCAGGCCGCAGCACCAGCCGGTCGATCCCGGCGACGGTCGTGCTCAGGCCTTGCGCCACCGGCAGAACCTCCTGGTCGGCCCAGTCGATGCTCAGGCTGGCAATCCCTACCAGCCAGGCACCCGGATCGGGGACGTGCTGGCCCAGGTCGCCGGTCTCAGGATGGGAAGCGGGGTCATTGACCAGCAGGCTGATGGGCAACCCGCAGTCGAGAAGGACATCGTAGTAGATATCGAAGCCGTCCCGATCGAGGTCCATGTCCAGAACCTCGCCGGAGAAGGCGTAGGTGTCCAGGGCGATGGGGATGAGCGCCTTGGGCTGTGGCCCGACCACGCGCTCATACCAGCCCTCAGGGTTGTCGTATTGGGCTGCCAGGAGCAGATCGGTTTTGAGACAGATGTCGGCGTGCGTTCCCAGGGTGATCACGCCGTGCTCGTACCGAGCGTAAGCTTCGCCGGTGAGGCGGGCGATCAGTTTCATCGGCTGCTCCTCGTTTGCGCTCACTGCGCTCAGAGTGGGATGTTGCCGTGCTTCTTGAAGGGGTTGGTGTCGCGCTTGTTGCGCAGCATTTCCAGGGCGTTGATCAAGCGCGGCCGCGTTTCATGAGGCTCGATGACGTCGTCCACATAGCCCCGCGAGGCGGCGACATAGGGATTGGCGAACTTCTCGCGATACTCGGCCACCAGGCGAGCGCGCTCGGCCACGGGGTCGGCTGCTTCGGCCAACTGCCGCCGGTAGAGGATGTTGATAGCCCCTTCCGGACCCATCACCGCGATCTCGGCCGTCGGCCACGCCAGCACCAGGTCGCCGCGGATGTGCTTGGAGTTCATCACGCAGTAGGCGCCGCCGTAGGCTTTGCGCGTGATCACCGTGATCTTGGGCACCGTGGCTTCGCAGTAGGCGTAGAGCAGCTTGGCTCCGTTGCGGATGATGCCCCCATGTTCCTGCGCCACGCCGGGCATGAAGCCGGGGACGTCTTCAAAGGTGATGATGGGGATGTTGAAGCAATCGCAGAAGCGCACAAAGCGGCCACCCTTGATGGAGGCATTGATGTCGAGCACGCCTGCCAGCACCGACGGCTGCTGGGCGACGATGCCCACGCTGCGGCCTCCCAGGCGCGCGAAGCCGACGAGGATGTTCTGGGCGTAGTGCTCGTGCACTTCCAGGAAGCGCCCCTCATCCACCACCCGGTGGATGACCTCGCGCATGTCGTAAGGTTTGTTGGGATGATCCGGGATGATGGCGTCCAGCTCGGGGTCCTGCCGCACCGGATCATCGCTTGAAGGGCGGAAGGGCGGGTCTTCGAGGTTGTTCTGCGGCAGATAGGTCAGCAACTGCTGGGCAATGAAGACCGCGTCCTCTTCCTTCTCGGCCACGAAGTGGGCGACGCCGCTCTTGCTGGCATGGGCATAGGCGCCTCCCAACTCCTCAAACGAGACGTCTTCGTGCGTGACCGTCTTCACCACCTCGGGTCCCGTCACGAACATGTGTGACGTTTCCTTGACCATGATGATGAAGTCGGTGATGGCCGGGGAGTAAACGGCGCCGCCGGCGCAGGGACCCATGATGATCGAGATCTGGGGCAGGACGCCCGACGCAAGCGTATTGCGCAGGAAGATCTCGGCATAGCCCCCCAATGAGACCACACCCTCCTGGATACGGGCGCCGCCGGAATCGTTCAGCCCGATCACCGGCGCTCCGCTTTTCAGGGCCATGTCCATGACCTTGCAGATCTTCTCGGCGTGGGTCTCTGACAAGGAGCCCCCAAAGACCGTGAAGTCCTGCGAGTAGACATAAGCAAGCCGTCCTTCAATCGTCCCGTAGCCGGTCACCACGCCATCGCCGATCGGCCGGTTCTTGTCCAGGCCGAAATCGGTGCTCCGATGGGTGACAAAGGGATCCAGCTCGCGAAAGGACCCTTTGTCGAGCAGCAGGGCCAACCGCTCGCGTGCCGTATACTTGCCCTGCTGGTGCTGGCGCCGGATGCGATCCTCGCCGCCGCCCATTTGGGCCTGCGTGCGCAGATCGCGCAGATGTTCGATGCGTTCACGGTTGTTCATACCGAGCTTTCTCTCTGCGGCAGGAAGTGGGATGCCCCGACTTGGGCGAACGGCGTCAAACGACCGGAGAAACGTACGGCCTGCCTCGGCACGCGCCGAGGATCGTGCACCTTCGCACGAGAGTGATTATAGCCAAACCGGCGGACGGTGGCAATGCGTTGACGATGACGGCAGAGGCGGCGCACCCGCCGGGGGTGGGGCCTAGAGCGAGATCAAGCCGAGCGCTGCCAGCACGCCGATCAGCAGCAGTTGGTGGACGAGGTAGATCAGCAGGGAGTTCTGTCCCAACAGCCGCAGGCCTCGAATGGGAGCGAAGTTGCCAAGCCTGGGAAGGGGGATACGACAGGCGCCGCCGGCGTACACAAGGTTGCCGGCGAAAACGCCGAGCAGGGCCACGCCGAGCCACGGAATGACGGGGAAGTAGTCGAAGGCCAGGCGCGGGCTGGCATCCAGGCCCAGCCACCCCAACCAGGACAGATCCAGGCCCAGCACCTTGACGGCGGGCGCCAGGGCAATGAGGAGCAGCCCCAGCCCCAGGTTGAGCCAGCGAAAGCGCAGGAGGGGATAGGCGACGAGCATGGAGAACCCGATCAAGTGCAGGATCCCCCACTGGATGTACATGCGGGGATCGAACAGATAGGTGACGAAGCCGACGACCAGGCCCCAGGAGAGCACCGAGACCCCGCGCCACAGAAACGGGCGATAGTCCCGGCGCCCCTGCTGTACCTGGCGCTGGTAGCGCAGGGTCTGGGAGAGACCGGACAGGCCGATGAAGAGACTGGCCGTCGCCAACTGCCAGCCGTGCCAGAACCCGTGATAGACGTCGATGTCGTAGCCGCCGAGCCCCTGCAGGTCCCACAGCAGGTGGTAGACCACCATCATGAAGATGGCGACCCCGCGCAGGGCGTCGATCTCCCACTCACGCCCATCGGTGGGCCGGGGCACAATGCGAATACTGCTCCGCATCACCGACAGGTAGTGGGTGAGAAATGACATGGGGCCTGATCTCTGACCTGACTGGAGCAGCGGCAAGGGTCTACTGGGCGCCGGCGACCGCAATCACGATCTTGCCGAAGTGCTCGTCGGCGATCATGCGCTGCAGCGCCTCAGGATAGGCGTCGAGGGGATAGACCCGGTCGATGACGGGCTGGAGCTTGCCGCTGAACAGCAGGTTGGCCACCTGGCGGCAGTCCTCCATGCTGCCCATGGTACTGCCGATCAGGCGCAGTTGGCGTCCAAACACCAGGTTGACCGGCACCTCGGCTTTGTAGCCGCTGGTGCCGCCCACGGTCAGCAGCCGTCCCTGGCGGCCCAGGCAGCGCAGGCTGGCGCCCCAGGTGGCGGCGCCGACGTTGTCCACCACCACATCGACGCCCTGGCGGCCGCTCTTTTGCCAGACGGCTTTGCCCCAGTCGGGCTCCTGGCCGCGGTCGTGGACCCAATCCGCGCCCAACGCGGCGGCCCTGTCCGCTTTCGCCGCATCGCTGGCGATGACCCAAACGTGGGCGCCGGCGAGCTGGGCGATCTGGATATAGGCGATGTTGGCGCCGCCGCCGGCGCCTACCACCAGCACGGTCTCGCCGGGGCGCAGGCCGCCGTCGACGATCAGGCTGCGCCAGGCCGTCAGATAGACCAGGCTGGCCGCCGCCGCCAGCTTGAGATCATAGCCATCGGGAACCGCGATCAGGTTGCGGGCGGGAATGCGCACATACTCGGCGTAGGCTCCGCGTGTGTGCTCGCCCAGAATGCCGAACTGCTCACACAGATGCTGGTTGCCGGCCAGGCAGTAGCGGCAGGCGCCGCAGAAGAGGGTGGGGTTGCCGAAGACGCGCTGACCCACCGTCCAGCCCTGGACACGCTCGCCAAGGGCCGCGATCTCCCCGGCAAAATCCGAGCCGGGGATGTGCGGCATCTCCAGTTCCAGGCCCTTCCAGCCGCGGCGCACGAAGTCATCCAGCCGGTTCAGCGCCGCGTAGTGGACCTTGAGCAGGACATCGTCGGGACCGATCGCCGGGACAGGCATGTCGTCGACGATCTCGTAGTTGAAATCAGAGGAGTGCTGGCGAAAGATGAGGGCACGCATGGAACCTCCTAGCGCAAACCCAGCTCATTCCGGGCGATGACCATACGCTGGATTTCGCTGGTGCCTTCGTAGATCTCCGTGATCTTGGCGTCACGGAAGTAGCGCTCCAGGGGCAGTTCCTTGGAGTAACCCATGCCGCCGTGGATCTGGACGGCCTGGTGTGTGACGAACATGGCCGTTTCCGAGGCGAAGAGCTTGGCCATCGCCGCCTCGGTCGTGTAGCGCCGCCCGTTGACCCGGGACTCCGACTTGGCCAGGGCGGCCTGGTAGATCAGAAGGCGGCTGGCCTCGATGCGGGTCTTCATGTCCGCGATCTTCTGCTGGATCATCTGGAAGCCCCCAATGGCCTGCCCAAAGGCTTCTCGCTCGCGGGCGTACTGCACGCTGCGCTCATAGGCGGCTTCGGCCACGCCCAGGGCCTGGGAAGCGATGCCGATGCGGCCCGCGTCCAGCACCGTCATCGCGATCTTGAAACCATCGCCCGGCTTGCCAAGCACGTTGGCGGCCGGGCAACGATAGTCATCGAACATCACCTCGCAGGTGGCCGAGGCGCGAATGCCCAGCTTGGGCTCCACCTTTCCGCGGCTGAAGCCCGGCAGAGAGGTGTCAATGAGGAAGGCGGTGATGCCCTTGTGCCTGGGCGTGGCATCAGGATCGGTTTTGGCAAACAACACCAGGCGCTCGGCGACGGGACCAGAGGTAATCCAGGACTTGCGCCCGTTGATCAGGTAGAAGTCCCCGTCCGCGCTGAGCTCCGCCCGCGTGCGCATCGTGCCTGCATCCGAGCCCGACATGGGCTCGGTCAGGGCGTAGGCGCCGACCTGCTGGCCGCTGGCAATGGGCGTGACCCAGGTGCGTTTCTGTTCCTCGGTGCCAAAGCTGAGAATGCCGTGGCAGTAGAGCGAGTTGTTTACCGACATGATCGTCGAGGTAGCCACATCGGCCCTGGCGATCTCGGCCATCGCAAGCACATAGGCCATGGTGTCCATGCCGGCGCCGCCGTATTCCTCCGGCACCTCGATGCCCATCAGTCCCAGGGCGCCCATCTTCTTGACGATGGAGGCTGGGAACTCACCGGTCTGGTCATAATGCTCTGCCACGGGTTCGATTTCCTTCTGGGCGAAATCGCGGGCAGCGTCACGAATCATGACGTGTTCTTCGTTGAGCTTCAGATCCATAGCAGCACTCGAAAGGAGCGAAAGGGCTCAGGCGGCGGGCGGTGTGGGCGCAGACGGATCGTCTTCCTGCAGCAAGGCGCGCAGGCGTTGGTAGGTCTCCGCAAGCCATTCCGGCAGCACCCGCGTGCTGGCGACGACGGGCATGAAGTTGGTGTCGCCGTGCCACCTGGGCACGATGTGGATGTGCAGGTGTGAGGCCAGACCGGCTCCCGCCGCCTTGCCGATGTTGATCCCGATATTGTACCCCTGGGGATGGAGGGTCCGGCTGAGGAGCTGTGTGCAGATGGTGGTAAGCTGCATCAGCTCAGCCTGTGTGGCCACATCCAGGGCCTCCAGGTCGGCGACGTGTTCGTTGGGCAGCACCATCAGGTGCCCATTGTTGTAGGGATAACGATTGAGGATGATGAAAGCCCGCGGCCAGCGCAGCAGCACCAGATTGCCGGCATCTTGCGAGGGATCCTGGCTCAGGTAATCACAAAAGGGACAATCGGTGGTCTTTGGGTTCACGACGTATTCGCGACGCCAGGGCGTGTAGAGACGATCCATAGACTCCTCATTGAGCGGTCGTCGGGCGGAGAAAAGGGCACGGGACTCTCTGGCTACCAGGATGCCGCCGCCTTGCGGGCCGCCGTTTCGACGTCAGATTTGCCAGCCAGGATGTCGAGCATGGCGCGGTGCAGGCTGGAAGTGAAGGCCGCATCGTCGAGCCAGGATGGGGGGAGGATGGCGCCTTCGAGGCTTTCGCGGCCAAAGGCAACATAGCTGCTGGCGGGCCAGCCGGCAAAGGCCGTGCGTCTGGCCGGCAGCAGGTGAGCCGCCCGGCTCCAGGACGCCAGGCGGTCGGGGGCCATGAGCTGTTCGATCAGGCTGGCGGCTAGAGCCTGGCGCTGCGGATCGCCGGTCACCACGCCCAGGGCCCAACCGCGGGCGATGGTGCGCGGCACGCCATCGGCAGTGGGAATGGGGCCGAAGCGCAGTCCGGGTGTGTGTTCGCCCTCGGCAAGCCAGGCGCTGGTGCCGACATGCGCCATGACCGCCTGGCCTTTGACGATGAGGGGAAACGTTTCGGCCGGGCCTGCGGCATCGAGCGTATGGGGGTCGATACGGTTGGCCGCGCGCGTCCGGTCGTAGAAGCTCAAGATGCGGCGCAGGGCTCCTTCGTTGCGAACGGGGTCTTCGCCTGGGGGAACGCTGCTGAGATAGTGGACGAGGAGGGCGTCCGTCAGCGCCGGCTCAGGACCGGCAGCGGGGAAGGCATAACTGCCGGAAGATGTCTCAACCACTTCCCAACTGACGGGAGGATCGGTTAGGGCGGCGGGCCGGAAGGCAAGATGCTCGAACCAGGCGGCGAAGGGAACCGCAAACCAGGCCGTGTCCGTACGGGCGGTGTCCTGGGCGAAAGGAAACAGATCGCCCAGGAGGTCGGCGCTCAGGAGTCCGTCCAGCGGCTGAAGCAGGCCCGCTTTGGCGGCCTTCTCTGCGTCGGGCAGGGAAAGGACCACGACGTCAGGAAGAACGGCCGGGGCAACGGCGGCGCTGCTCGTCAGGAACCCGAGCAGACCGGTATCCCCCGCCGGCGCCTTGCGCACGACATCGACCTGCAGGCCGTGCGCCGTCTCGAAGGCGCTGATCGTTTTCGCCAGCTCTCCCGTGGCCGCATCGTTCTCCTGCCACATCCAGTCCGGCAACCAGATCACCAACCGTTGGGGGGCAGCAGGTGGTGGAGTTGTCGGTTCAGGAGTGAGCGTCTGCGGGGCGGTTGGAGAAGGCGTGGGAACTGGTGCGGCGCAGGCGATCAGGAAGACGACCATTCCTGCTGCCAGAGCGGGAAGCGCAGCGCGCATGTCCGGATTATACCTGTTGGCAGCCAGAAACGCAGAACCGGAGGTTTTCCGGTTCCGGCATGGCGAATGACTAGACCAATACGGGCCGGAAATGCTATCCTTGGCTGCCGCCGTACGGGCGGCGCTGGACGTTCCATCTCGACCCCACGGTTCCCTGGCTCGGATTCCCATGTCAAGCGTGATCCTCACCGCCGGCCCTTTGCGGGGCACGACACGCGTGCCCGCAGACAAATCGATCACCCATCGTGCGCTGCTGTTCGGGGCGATTGCCGAAGGGACGAGCCGGGTGCGGAACTACCTGGATGGGGGGGATTGCCGGGCGACACTCGGCGTGGTGCGCAGCCTGGGCGTCCAGGTGGAAACGCCCTCGTCGCAGGAATGGATCATCCATGGCCGGGGCCTGGAGGGCCTGCTGGAACCGGAAGTGGCGCTGGACTGTGTCAACAGCGGCACGACCACCCGCCTGGTGGCGGGATTGCTGGCCGGCCAGGAATTTCACAGCATCCTGGTGGGCAGCACCCAACTGCGCAAGCGGCCCATGGCGCGTGTGGTCGAGCCTTTGCGCCTGATGGGGGCCGACATTGCCGGTCGCCAGGGCGGTCGCCTGCTTCCCCTGTCGATCCGCGGCAAACGCCTGCACGCCGTCGACTACAGCATGCCGGTGGCCAGCGCCCAGGTGAAGTCCTGTGTGCTGCTGGCCGGGTTTTACGCCGACGGCCTGACCATCGTGCGTGAGCCAGGACCCGGCCGTGACCACACGGAAAGGATGCTGGCGGCGATGGGAGCGCCGGTCACACGGCGCGGCAACACGCTGACGGCTGAACACCCGTCGGCGCCCCTCCGACCACTGGACATGACGGTGCCAGGGGACTTCTCCTCCGCGGCCTTTCTGCTCGCGGCAGGCGTGTGCGTCGCGGACAGCGACGTGCGCATCCGGGGGGTTGGCGTCAACCCCACACGGCGCGGCCTGCTGGACGCCCTTGTGGAGATGGGCGCAGACGTCACGTTGAGCAACTGGGGTGAGACGGGCGGCGAGTCTACCGGTGATCTACACGCCCGGCCCTCCTCCCTGCACGGCATCACCCTGGGCGGCGACGCCATTCCCACCCTGATCGACGAACTGCCCGTGTTTGCAGTGGTAGCCACTCAGGCGGCCGGTCGCACCGTCGTCCGCGATGCCGCCGAGCTGCGCGTCAAGGAGACCGATCGCATCGCCACCACGGTGGAAGAGCTGCGCAAGCTGGGCGCCGACATCCAGGCGCGGCCAGACGGCTTTGTGGTCAACGGGCCGACGCCGCTGCACGGCGCCCGCGTGCACTCGCACGGCGACCACCGCCTGGCAATGGCGCTGGCCGTGGCCGGTCTGATCGCGGACGGCGCCACCGCCATCGAGGATACGGCCTGTGTCTCCGACTCCTTCCCCGGGTTTTGGGAGCTGCTGGTAAGTCTGGGAGCACGGATCGAATGAGGCGGGGCCAAGCTTCCACGTGAGATGTTTCACTTCGTTCAGCATGACAAACCGGGGCGACTCCTGGCGCGTCCTTGCTGCGTGGCAACATTGAGGACTCGCACCGGCATATGATCCTCACTGGCCTCCTCGGTTGGCCCGTCGGCCACTCCCGCTCCCCGGCCATGCACAACGCCGCCTTTGCCGCGGCAGGTATCGACGGCACCTATGTGCCCCTGGCGGCGCCGCCGGCGCGCCTGGCGGCGGCGGTGGCGGGGCTGGCGGCCCTGGGCTTCAGCGGCGCCAACGTCACCATCCCGCACAAGCAGGCGGTCATGGCTTTTGTCGACGAGTGCAGCCCGGCGGCGACTGCCATCGGCGCCGTTAACACCCTGGTGGTGCGGCCGGACGGCGCCCTCTACGGCGACAACACCGACGCTCCCGGCTTCCTGGCCGACCTGGTCGAAAAGGGGCTGGACCTGGACTCCCTGGCCGCCCAGGGAGCCCTGGTCCTGGGCGCAGGCGGGTCCGCGCGCGCCGTGGCCTACGCCCTGGCCGCGCACGGCATCCCCACGACGGTCCTCGCCCGCCGCCCCGAGCAGGCTGAAGCCCTCGTCGCCAGCCTGCTTTCCCACCTCGGCGCCGATTCCCCGTTCCGCAATCCGCAATCCGCAATCCGCAATTCCCCTTCCTTTCCGCTCCTGGCGGCGTGGCCCTGGACGGACCTGGCGGCTGCGGCCCACGGCGCCGGCCTGGTCGCCAACTGCACGCCCTTGGGCATGACGCCGCACGTAGACGCCTCACCCTGGCCGGAGGACCTGCCCTTCCGGCCTGATCAGGTCGCCTATGACCTGGTGTATAATCCGCCGCAGACCCGGTTTCTTGCCCAGGCTCGTGCATCCGGCGCCCGCGCCTTCAATGGTTTCGGCATGCTCCTGCACCAGGGCGCCCTGGCTTGGGAGCTCTGGACCGGCCAGCCGGCGCCCCTGTCCCCCATGCGCGAAGCCCTCCTCCGCTCGCTGTCCGTCTGAGGTCGGAGGACCGAGGACCGAGGACGGAGAACGGCGCCCGAGAGCATTACGCAGTACGCGTCACGCAGTACTCAGCCTGCAATCCGCCATCCGCAATCCCCAATCCGTCATTCTCCCCATGCCCCTTCGCTTTCTGACCGCTGGTGAATCACACGGGCCGGCCCTGACCGCCATCCTGGAAGGACTGCCGGCAGGCATCCGGGTTGACCCCGACGCCATCGCCCGTGACCTGGAACGCCGCCAGCAGGCCTATGGCGCTGGCGGACGCATGAAGATCGAGCGAGACGCGGCCACGATCACGGCCGGCGTCATGAACGACCACAGCACCGGTGGGCCCATCGCCCTGACGATCGCCAACCGCGACTACAAGAGTTGGGCGAACAAGCGGATCACGCCGATCACGACGCCGCGACCGGGGCACGCCGACCTGACCGGCGCCGTGAAGTATGGCTACCGCGAGCTGCGGCTGGCGCTCGAACGGGCCAGCGCCCGCGAGACGGCGGCGCGTGTGGCCGTGGGCTCGCTGTGCAAGCAGTACCTGGAGCTTTTCGGCGTCCGCGTGCAGGGCTACGTCACCGCCATTGGTCCGGTGGGCGCCGACCTGCCCGACAGCCTGGACTACGAACAGCGCTTCGCGCAGGCTGAAGAAAACGATCTGCGCTGCCCTGATCCGGCCGCGGTGGAGCGCATGCGCCAACTTGTTTGGGAGTGCATGCAGGCCAAGGACACCCTGGGCGGCGTGTTTGAGGTGGTGGCCCTGGGCCTGCCGCCTGGTCTGGGCAGCCACGTGCACTGGGACCGCCGCCTGGGCAGCCGCCTGATGGCGGCCGTCGGCGGCATCCACGCCATCAAGGGCGTGGAGATCGGCCAGGCTTTTGCCAATGCCGCCCGCTTTGGCACCGAGGTGCATGACGAGATCTTCGTGGAAGCGGACGGCCGGCTGGTCCGCCGCACGAACCGCTCCGGCGGGCTGGAAGGGGGCATCACGACCGGCGAGCCCCTGGTCGTGCGCGCGGCGATGAAGCCGATCAGCACCACCCTGAACCCCCGGCGCTCGGTCAACCTGGCCACGGGTCAGCCGGAGGTGACCACGTACGAGCGTTCTGATTTCAACGCCGTCCCCAGGGCGGTGGTGATCGGCGAGGCCATGGTGGCCTTCGTGCTGGCCGAAGCGCTGCTGGAGAAGCTGGGGGGAGATGCCGTGGCGGAACAACAGGCGCGCTTCGCCCATCTGCGCCGGGCGCACCTCGACGACCTGCCGATGGACAACGAGCCCTGGCAGTTGGGATATGATGCGTTGGAACGCTAGAACGTTTGAACGTTCGCACGTTCTAACGCGTTTGAAAGAGGTGTCCCTTGTCTGAGCAGCAGTTCCCGAGGAACATTGTCCTTACGGGTTTCATGGGGACGGGGAAGACGGTCGCCGGTCGCGAGGTGGCGCAGCGGCTGGGGCGGGCTTTTGTGGATATGGACGATCGGGTGGTGGAAAGAGCGGGAATGGACATCGCCAGCATTTTCGCCAGCCGTGGGGAGCCTTATTTCCGCCAGCTTGAGCGCGAGGTCCTGCACGACCTTGCCCGCCAGCACGACCTGGTGATCGCCACCGGCGGCGGCGCCCTCGTGGACACCGCCAACCGGGAGTTGATGCTGCGCACGTCCCTGGCCATTTGCCTCAGCGCCAGCGTGGAAGCCATCACAGAGAGGGTCGGCGGCGATCGCAGCCGCCCTTTGCTTGCCGGGGAGGACGCCCGCCAGCGGATCAGGGAGCTGATGGAGAGCCGGGCCGCTGCCTACGCCGAGATCCCGCACACCGTCGACACCACCGGCCGCAGCGTGACTGAGGTGGCGGACGCCATCATCGATCTCGCTGCCCGCTGGAGGGGCGGCGCCCTGCGGCTGCCCGTGGCGACGCCGGACGGCGGCGGCTATGACGTGTTGATCGGGCGGGGTCTCCTGGCTGAGCTGCCGGCGCTGCTGGCCGACCGGCGCCTGGGGGGAACGGTCGCCATTGTCAGCGACGAGCACCTGGCATCCTGGGCCAAGTCCGTGCAGCGGGCGCTGGCGGAAGCGGGCCAGGGCGCGGTCGTGATCTCCCTTCCCAGCGGCGAGGCGCACAAGAACCTCGATACCGTGGCCGGCATTTACACCGCCCTGGTGGCGGCGGGCATGGACCGGCAGGGCGTGGTGCTCGCTCTGGGCGGCGGCGTCACCGGCGACATGGCCGGTTTTGCCGCCGCCACCTACCTGCGCGGTGTGGCCTTTGTGCAGGCGCCGACCTCGCTGCTGGCCATGGTCGATGCCTCCGTGGGGGGCAAGGTCGGCGTGGACCTGCCCCAGGGCAAAAACCTGGTGGGCGCCTTCAAGCAGCCGCGCCTGGTGGTCATCGACCCGGAGGTCTTGGCCAGCCTACCTGCGGTCGAGTTCCGCAGCGGCCTGGCGGAAGTCGTCAAGCACGGCATCATCGGCGACCCGCAGCTCTTCGCCGAGTTGGAGGGATCGGGGCTGGAGGCGTTGGAGTCGCTGCTGGCGCGGGCGCTGCGCGTCAAGGTCGCCATCGTGCAGCGGGACCCCTATGAGCGGGGTGAACGCGCCTTTCTAAACCTCGGGCACACCTTCGCCCATGCCTTTGAGCAGGTCAGCGGCTACGCCGTGCCTCACGGCCAGGCGGTGGCCCTGGGAACGGTCGCGGCGGCGCACCTGGCTGCCCTGCGCGGCGACTGCGCACCTGAGCTGCCCGCACGCATCACTGCCGTCATCGCCCGGCTGGGTCTGCCGGTGAGCCTGAGCGGGCAGGAGGCAGGGGCCGTCCTCGACGCAATGTCCACGGACAAGAAGCGGCAGGCCGGGCGGCTGCGTTTTGTGCTGCCGCACGCGATCGGGCGCGTGGCCCTGCACGACGACGTCAGCACCGAGCAGGTGTTGGCGGCGCTGGCGCACATGCTGGTCTGAGCGCCGGGGGCTCCAGATCGCCACGACCTATGTGGCCGCCTTCTTCGACCAGCGCCTGCGCGGCGCCGCCGAGCCGCTGCTGGACGGCCCTTCACCTGACTACCCGGAAGTGACGTTCGGCGCGCCCTGAGCAGGCGTCCGGCGGCGGACGGCGGGGTGAGTGTCGCCAGGAGTGCGCTTTTGGCTCTGGGGCAGTGGAATCTACGCCACTTGGCATATAGCGTTGCAGTGTGGAATCGCATACAATAGTCCGCGGGGCTTCTGACGCCGCTCGCCCCGGCTCTCCAGTCCCCTTGCCGGTCCCCCCAGACGTCCTTGTTCGCTCACTTCTACCAGGCACAGTCAATCCCAGCGGCATGGTGTCTCGCCTTCACCCTCTGCCGGTGAGGGTGGGCTGTTCGTGATCTGTACTCCTAAGAGCAGGACACCTATGCCTACCGAGGCGGAAATCCAACAGGCTGCTGCGCGACGCCGGTGGGCCGAGGCGCGGGCGGCCGACCTGGGAGAGCCGGACTTCACCGCGCTCTCGCCTGCGGAGATCAGGGACCAGTTCCATGAACTGCGCATCCACCAGATCGAGCTGGCGATCCAGAACGAGGAGCTGCACCGGGCGCAGGTGGCGCTGGAAAAAGCGCAGTCAGCCTACCTGGCGTTGTACGACCTGGCGCCCGTCGGCTACGTCGCTCTCAGCGAGCAGGGCCTGCTGGTCGATGCCAACCCGCGCGCCACCCTCCTCTTGGGCGCGCCGCGCAAGGCGCTGCTGCAGCAGCCGTTGAGCCGGTTTATCCATCCCGTCGACCAAGACCTCTTTTACCTCCAGCGCCGGCAGCTCTTCCTGACTGGCAAGCTTCAAGTGGGGGAGCTGCGCCTCGTTCCCGAAGGCGCCCACGCCGGTGTGATCTGGGTGCGGCTGGAACAGGCCCTGGCGAGCCATGACGGGGAACACCACAACGCCTGCCACATCATCTTCAGCGACATCACGGAGCGCAAGGCTGGCGAGGCGGCGCTGCGCGCCATGACCGCCGTCTTGAGCCAGGTGACGGGGGGGCGCAGGTCCGGGCTGCCGCCTGCCGGGCCGGTCGCCGGCAGCGCCGCCACAAGTGAGCTCCTGCCGCCGCTGGACCTTGATGTCGAGACGCCTGCGCAGGGTATCGCCGGCATGGCGGACCTCCTCCTGAGAGGGGGATTGGGCGGCGAACAGCGGCGCCTGGCCGAGGCGATCCGGAGCTCTGCCGCGGCGCTGCTCTGACAAAGCCGGCCTCGACGCGGGGATGAACGGCTATGTGAGTAAGCCGGTATCTGTCAAGAGCCTTGCCGAAGCCATTGGCGCCTATCTGCTCGAGTAAAGCGGGCCGGTGACCTTCGTGGCTGCTGCACCAGGCGAATGATTCACTGAATCGCGGCAACCGTAACCTCTGTTGCTGTGAGCGCAGGCAATCCTGGGGACAATGGTGCTTGCTGCCTGGCCGGGTTGGCAGGCGCCCCATCAGCTTGTCATTGCGATTGCCTGGTCGACCGGGCCAGTCCAGGAGGAGAATCGATGAACGAGGTACGAGTATTGGTCGGGACGCGCAAGGGCGCATTCATCCTGACCTCAGACGCCAGGCGCCAGGAGTGGGACGTCAGCGGTCCCCATTTCGCCGGCTGGGAGATCTATCACATCAAGGGCTCCCCGGTCGCACCGGACCGTCTCTATGCGTCGCAGTCCAGCGGCTGGTTCGGACAGGTGCTGCAGCGCTCCGACGACGGCGGCAGGACATGGGCGCCGGTGGGCAACCAGTTCAGCTATGAGGGCGTCACCGGCACCCACCAGTGGTACGACGGCACCCAGCACCCCTGGGAGTTCAAGCGCGTCTGGCTGCTGGAGCCCTCCCTGACGGAGCCGGAGGTGGTTTACGCCGGCGTGGAAGATGCCGCGCTCTTCCGCTCCCGCGACGGCGGCCAGTCCTGGCAGGAGCTTGCCGGCCTGCGGGACGCCAAGGGCCAGCTCTGGCAGCCCGGCGCCGGTGGCATGTGCCTGCACACCATTCTGCAGGATCCTGCGAACCCCAACCGGATGTTCGTCGCCATCTCGGCGGCGGGCGCTTTCCGCACCGAGGACGGCGGCGAGACGTGGCGGCCGGCAACCGGCGGCATCATCTCGCAGTGGGAGCTTCCCGACCCGGCGGCCGAGGTGGGCCACTGCGTCCACAGTATTGCCATGCACCCCTCGCGGCCGCAGGTGCTCTTCATGCAGAAGCACTGGGATGTGATGCGCAGCGACAACGGCGGCGACCACTGGTACGAGGTGAGCGGCAACCTGCCCAGCGATTTCGGCTTCCCGATCGCCGTGCACGCCCACGAGCCGGAGACGATCTATGTCGTCCCCATCAAGAGCGACTCCGAGCACTACCCACCGGAAGGGAAGCTGCGCGTGTACCGCAGCCGGACGGGAGGCAACGAGTGGGAGGCGCTCACCCAGGGCCTGCCGCAGAGCAACTGTTACGTCAACGTCCTGCGCAACGCCCTGGCGGTGGATTCGCTGCCCTCCTGCGGCATCTACTTCGGCACCACCGGCGGCCAGGTGTACTGCTCGGCGGATTCCGGGGATACCTGGGCGCCCATCGTGCGCGACCTGCCGGCGGTGCTGTCTGTCGAGGTGCAGACGCTGCCCTGATGCGCATCGTCCTGCCCTACCACCTGCGCATCCTGGCCGACGTCCCCAAAGAGGTCGAGCTGGAGGTCGAGGGGACCGTGACCCAGCGCGCGGCGCTGGACGCCCTGGAGGCCAGGTATCCGATGCTGCGCGGGACGATCCGCGACCAGGTCACGCGACAGCGCCGGCCCTTCATCCGCTTCTTTGCCTGCGGCCGCGACCTGTCGCACGAACCGCCGGATGCGCCCCTGCCTGAGGCTGTCGCGTCAGGCGACGAGCCTTTCCGCGTGGTCGGAGCGATGGCCGGAGGCCGTCCAACCTAAGTCAGCAGCACGTTCAGACAAGGAGGATCGCTTGCACACCCTGGTTCGTCCCACGATGCGTCTGGTCCCGGCCTTTCTCCTTGCTTTCCTTGTGGCGTTCGCTCTCAAGCCGGCGGCGCATGCGCAGGGTGGTGATCATCCGGATGCCGGCAGCGCCGCTTTGGGTGCGGCCGGTGGCCAGGCGCCGGAGGTTGTGAAGGGGGTGTTGGAGGATGACGGCTATACACACTGGACGCTGGAGCTGGATACCTCCTGTCGCTTCTATGACCACAACTACACACTGGATATCCCGGAAGAACCGTCCCAACTGTCGGACATCCTGTTGACGGCCGACACCTGGGACGTCGACTACCGCGACCCCCAGGACTGCAAGGGCGGACCTGAGGTCGATCCTGTGGCCTTCAACGGCTTTCCGCTGGGGCTCTTGACGGGGGCGAACGACAGGTGGGTCGTCAACGACTGGCCTCTGACACCTGAGCAGATGGTGAAGGGGCTCAACCGCTTTCACGTCAGCACCGACAGCACAAAGACAGGGTGTTGGTGCGTCGGTATTGGCCGCCTCGACCTCCGGGCGCGGGTGGGTTTCGACATCGTCGGCACATCGCCTGCAGATGACGAGCAGCAAGTCGACTTTCATGCGGACAAGGCCGTCATTGAGGTGACCTTTTCCGCCCCTCTTGATGTTGCCACGGTCAATGACAAGACTTTCTCCGTGGGCTATCGTGATGCCGGGGGCGCCTTCCATGAGGTACGCGGAGACTTCACGTTTAGTGACCGCAAGCAGTTCACTTTCAAACCCTCTGCCGATCTGAAAGACGGTGTGCGCTACTACGTCACCGTAGAGGGCGGCGCCAAGGGCGTGAAGAGCGCCTTTGGCGCCACCCTTGATGCCATGCACGCGTGGAGTTTTTGGACTGCGCCGGACCTGTCTCTCAACGACAACTTCGATATGGGCGGCAAGTCTTACTGCGCGCCCAGCCCGGCGCCCTGCCGAGGGGTTGAGATCGCGGTCATCCAGGTCGCGCGCAATGCCCGGCTTGTTCCCTACAAAGACGCAGTGGCGCGTATCTATGTGCGGTGGCGCCGCCACGATGATGTGTACGCCGATGACCAGGTCAAGGAGATGAACGCCAATGTCGCGCTGCGTCTCGGCGGCGCGACTCTATTTGAAGGGGCGGTCACCGTCAAGCGTCCGGACCTCTATTCCCCAATGGAAAGGTCGTTGGCGCGAAATACGATCAACATCTTCCACACGCCCACGGACAACTTCAGTTATGTTGCTGCCATCACGCCGTTGGGCGGATCTCATCCCCTCGTCCAGCCGGCTCGCAGTGATCCACTTGTTGGCGGCAGACGGCCGGTGATCACGCTGGAACACTACTACCTTAAGGCGGGGGACTGGAAGAACGGCGTCCCCTCCGAGGCGAGGGACCAGCAGGATTTCGTCGTCGGGGAAGGGGTTCGTCTCGTCGATGACATGTTTCCTGTCATATCCGCTGCTCCCCTCGAAATGGGCAGCCTTGCCGTCAACTATTCCGTCCTGCCGACGAAAACGGCCACAAAAGGTTGTGGCAATGTGCGGAATGTCACGTGCACGCTGCCGAATGGAACCAAGACAGAAACGACAGAGGTCGAGTGCATCGAGGCCACAGCGAGAACCCTGGCCAACGGCAGCGTTCCTTTGACCATCAGCGTTCCAGAAAACGTTTGTCCTGAGGCCGTCGGCCTGCGCAGGCGAGACACCAACATCCTGTTCCTGATGGCGAAGCCAGGGGCGAGTCCCTACGTGGTTCCGCATGAATTAGGCCATCGCTTTGAGATCAGCCCGGCGAACACGCCCACGCGCCTGCACCGCAATGATGCAACAGGAACCGAAGGTTTTCAAGTGCGCGCCAAAGCCGACGGCAACCGCTCGATGGAGGAGAGTTTACAGAAACCGCTTTCCTTGATGCGAACGGAGCAGGGGGGGCCTGCTGACATCTACTGGATACACAACGACGACTATTCCCACCTGATGGGTACGATACCGGAGCAGAATCTCACCGCCACAAGCGCCGGTTCCTATCTCTTTGTCTCCGGGGCAGTGGACACAGGCGCTGGGTCGGCGAGGCTGGATGCTGTCTTCGCATCGGCAGAGGCTATCGGTGTTCCGACCAGCGAGGGAACGTGCAGCGTTGCCCTGCTTGACGATGCCAACGAAGTCCTAAACAGCATCCCGTTCACGCCGGATGGGGAATCGGACCCGGATCTCTTCTCAACGTCCGGCGCGTCGCCCGCGCCTTCCGGAACGGCAAGTGGGCCAGTGCCCTTCAGCGTGAGCGTCCCGTGGGATGAGGCGGCGCGGTCGCTGCAGATCGCCTGCAATGGAACGACGCTGCTGACAAGGATGCGCAGCACAGCGGCGCCCTCGGTGGCCTTCACGAAACCGGCCGAAGGCGCCACCCTCAGCGGCCCGGTGCAGGTGACCTGGACGGGGAGCGACGCCGACACCAGCGCCCTGGCCTACCAGCTCCAGTTCAGCGAGGATGGCGGCGCCTCCTGGAGGCCGCTGAACGCCCTCGGCCCTGATGCCGCTTACAGCCTCGACACCACCTTGCTGCCATCGGGACCCAACCACAAGCTGCGGGTCCTGGCCAGCGACGGCTTCAACACCGCCTACGCCACGCGGGCGGTCACGATCACCAACCCGCTCATGGTCTTGGGCGTTTCGCCGCAGGCGTACGCCAAGGATGTCTCCGTCCATGCGCCGGTGCGGTGGCAGTTCAATACGCCCATCGATCCGCAGACTCTCACCGTGCAGAACGTCCAGATCCTAGCCAATTTGGATCCCATCAGCACCACGCTGCACCTCAGCGAAGACGGCCGCCTGCTCACCCTACAGCCGTCGGCGCCATTGCGAAATGGCCGGTACTATGGCATCCGCCTGAGCAGCGCCCTCAAGGACATCACGGGCGCCAGTGTGCGTTTCGGCGGCTACAGCTCCAGTTTTATCACCGAGGCCGACACGACGCCGCCGTACGTCGAGTCGACCTATCCACCGGACGGAGCCACGGATGTGTCGCGGCGGGCGCTGGTGCAGGTCAACTTCAACGAAGACATGGCGCCTTTCTTCACCAACCAGGCGACTTTGTGGCTTGAAGATGCTGCCGGGCAGAGAGTGAACGGCACGGTCCTTAACCCATCGGAGACAGGCCTGAGGCGTCTTTTCCGGCCTGCCACCGATCTGGCGGCGAATACGACCTATACGGCCACCCTGGCCGCCACCGTCCAGGACGCTGCCGGCAATCCTTTGGGCGAAACCCGGACCTGGCACTTCACGACCGGAGCCGACAAGGGCCGGTACGACTACATTGTGGGCAATTACTTCGATGCTGCGACCGACACGGACGGGGATGGACTCTACGACGAGCTCGCCATCTACCTGGATGCGCAGTCGCAGTACGGCTACGACCTTAGCGCCCGCCTGGTCGATCGCAATGGGCAGTTGATCGAGTGGGCGCAGGGCAAAACGGACGAGGCCTACCCAGGTTTCCAGGCGATCGGCGTGAACCGCTATGTTCTCCGCTTCGACGGCGACGTGATCCGGGCCCACAACGTAGACGGTCCCTATTACCTGGATGCGATCAACTACTATCCACGCCCCTCCATTTTCATCCCCCTTGTCCCCAAGGGTGAGGTGCAGTTCATGGCGTACCGCACCCTGCCCTATCGGGTGAGCGACTTCGCCGGGGTGCTTTCGTTCAAGCCTCTGCCTGACCGGCTGGTGGAATGGAACAGCAGCATTGAGAACGAGTGGAACTTGCGGGATTACACCATCGATCTGGCGCGACCCGTGACCGAGGTCACCTACAGCATCGTTGGCAACACGGACCCGCGCGTTGGCGTGAGCATTGATGCCAACGCCAACATCGACATCCACCCGCAGTCAGGCGTGGAGACAAGCAGCGATGTGACGGTCAAGGGCTGTGACACGGCAGGCAACTGCGCCCAGGGCGCCTTCACAGTGTGGGTCCAGAAGCCCCAGGCGGTTGTGATCGCGGCGCCGCCCACCGTGCGGGTGGCCCCGAACGCCAGCCGCACGATTGAAGTCGAGGTCCAGGACCAGTGGGGGCGCCGCTATGTGGGTGGCGAAGTGACCCTGAACTTTTTCACCTCGAAGAAGCAGCTCGGCGTGGTGACGCCGGCAACTGCGACCACGAGCACAGGACGCGCTACGATAACCTACCAGGCAGGCGCCACCGCGGGATCTGACATCATCGCCATCCAGATTCCGAAGGTGACGGTGGCAGGGACGGCGGTCACCATCACCGATCCGCTTGAGGTGTACCTGCCGGTCCTAAAGAGTCGCTGACGCGGGCAGCCGCACCAGTGCTGGTGTCATTCCATTTGCTTTCGCCGCCGGTTTAGGCCGGCGGCCGCTTGCTGTCAGGCTGCTGGCGTGACCTGAAGATCGAGCTTCAGGCCGTGCGCCACTTCTTCCAGGGCGCCGATCCAATCCTGCTTGGCGACGGCGGGAGGCACCAATACGGACGCTGCCATCGTGAACAGAATGGTGCCGCTGTTGGCTGCCCGCACGGTGCCGGTTTCCATGGCTTCGATGGTGATGCCGCTCTGTGAGAGCGCGTGCGCGATCTCATGGATCAGTCCCTCGTGATCGGCGCCCTCGACCTCGATCTGGTAGGGCATCCAGCCGGCGTACGTTTCAGCGTAGGTCTGCTGGGTCTGGGTAAAGGTGACCTTGTAACCCCGCGCCAGCAGGTGCTGGACAGCCTGGTCCAGGCGGCTGATCTGCTCGGCGGGCATCGAGACCAGCATGAGGATGGCGAACTCTCCGCCCAGCCGCGCCATCTGGCTGGTTTCCACGTTGCCGCCGAGGTCGAACAGCAACTGCGTGACTTCGTCGACGATCCCGACGCGGTCGGCGCCGGTCAGGGTAAGAACAATGTTGGTGCGCACGGTTTGATGTCCTTTGTTTGGGTGATCGCTTCAGCCTCATTTTCGCCGTTGCAGGCGGAAACGCAAGCTGCAGCTTGCTTCTGGACGGGCTGCCTTTGCGATGCGGGTCTCAATCGAACCAGCCACGGCGGAAGAAATACCACAGTTCAGCGGCAGTGGTCGCCGCCATGATCAGAAAGACCACCAGGAAGCCATACGGCGAGTCGGTGCCAGGCACACCGCCCACATTCATTCCCAGCATTCCGGTCAGGAGGGCCAGAGGCAGGGTCGTAGCGGAGACGATCGTCAGGATGCGCAATCGCTTTTCCACCCGGTCATTCGCGCTCGCCTGGAAGAGAGAGTAGAGGTCGGTCATGCGTGTCTCCAGGCGGTATGCTGAGCGCTGTGCAATCTCCGCCTCCGAAGCCAGGTCCTGAATATACGCCTTGCGGTGAGGCTCCTGCAGAGCCTCGTTGTCGGACGCACTCAGACCGGCGATGCAGTACAGTTGGTTTTCTATCAGCGAGACCAGACCGTCTACCCGGCCGCGCAGCCGGGCCAGATCACCAGCGCTTACCGTTTCCGGCCTTTCCGCCAGGTCCTGAGCCAGACGGGTGATCTCGTCCCGCAGGTCCATTCCGGCGTCGACGTTGACATCCGAGAGCTGATCGATGATCAGATAGACGAGCTGGGGCAGGTGATGAACGGCGGGAAGTTTGTCCTCCCGCAGCCTGCGCGCGAACTCCTCTACACCCGGCACCGGCGTGTGGCGAACGGTGATCAGCAGAGGGGCTTGAAGAAGCATGGTGACATAGGTGGGGCTCAGATCCATCCGCCCCGCGGCCGTCGGGAACGCGAGCAATGTCGCCCTGTCGATGCAGAGGACGCTCGGGTCGTTGGCTGGGGCAAGACAGCGCTCGAGCAGGAGGGGATGCAGCGCTAAGGGCGCCAGGAACTGCCGCAGTGGTTCCAGCTCGATCTCCTCCAGATCGTACCAGGTCTCGACCTTCTGGCCGGGATCGGCGGCAGCCAGGGCTTCCGGCGCCGGTTGTTCCCGCACCTTGTCCGCAATGAGGGCATAACGGTTGACTTTCATGGCTCTTCCTGGGCTGAAAGCCGTTCGAACGACAGGGTCCGGCCGCCTTTCCCTTCATCATACACCGCTGCCTGCGCGCCCGCTAAACGTTCCTATCGAGCAGTCCGGCGCCCGGCAGAAACGAACGCTTCAGCCTCTCCTTGGCGATTGGCTGCGCCAGCCGCCCTTATTTGTGAGTTTACGCTGTCCACTGGTGGTTGACAGTCGGGTGCTCTTCTGCTAGGATTGGATACCTACTTACGACGCGGCGGTGCTGCCAGTGGGGCGTCGGCGCCCTGCCCAGGCTGCTGCTCTCCCGGGGACACGGCATGGCCTTGCTGCACGGCCGCGTCACGGTCCCAAGAGGGATGGCTTGTGCGGATTACGCGCTCAGATGCTTCCCTCCCCCAGGTTGAACGGGGAACGCCGATCACCGTCAGCATTGACGGGCAGTCTGTCGTCGCCTATGCGGGCGAGACTGTGGCGGCTGTGCTTCTGGCTCAGGGGCGGCGCACCTTCCGGCAGACAGCCAGGACGGGCGCAGGCCGCGGCCTCTTTTGCGGCATCGGCATCTGCTACGACTGCCTGGTCACCGTCGACGGCATGCCCAACGTGCGGGCGTGCCTGACGCCGGTGGCGGCGGGCGCCGTCATCGAAACAGGGACGAAAGTGGGCCATGAGTGAGCGGGCGGATGTGATGGTCGTCGGCGCGGGACCGGCCGGGCTGCACGCCGCCGCCAGCGCCGCCCAGACCGGCGCTTCTGTGATCCTTGTTGATGGCTATCCGCGACCTGGTGGTCAGTATTTCAAACAACTGCCTGCGACCTTCCGAACGGACGTCCAGGACAGACATCAGGCGGCCCTGCGGGGTCTGCTGGCGCAGATCGACGATGCGGGCGTACGCGTCCTCAGCGGCGCCCTGGTGTGGGGCGCGTTCGCGGCGCCGGACGGCGCCGGCTGGCAGTTGGCCGTCCACGGGCCCGGCGCCCCTGTCCGGCTTGAAGCCCGGGCGCTTATCCTGGCCACCGGCGCCTACGACCGGCCGATCGCCTTCCCCGGCTGGACCCTGCCCGGCGTGATGACGGCGGGCGCGGTGCAGACACTGATCAAGAGCCAGCGCGTCGCACCGGGCCGCCGCGTCCTGTTGTCGGGGACGGGACCGCTGCAGCTCGCCGTGGCTGCGGGTCTGGTGCATGCGGGGGTGGAGGTAGTGGCTGTCCTGGAAGGGGCGGCGTTGGGCGCCAACCTGCTGCGGCACGCCGGTGCGGTCGTGGGCCAGGGGGCGCGGCTGTCCGAGGGTTGGGACTATCTGCGCACGCTGCGTTCGGCGCACGTGCCCTACCGCCGGGGCTGGTCGGTGGTGGCGGTGCACGGTGACGGCGAAGTGCAGGAGGCCGTGATCGCCCGGCTCGATGCCGCCTGGCGGCCGGTTCCCGGCAGCGAAGAAACCGTCGCCGTCGACACGGTCGTCATGGGCTACGGCTTTCTTCCTTCCACGGAGCTCACCCGCCTGTTGGGCTGCGCCCACGATTATCTGCCCGAGCAGGGCGGCTATGTGCCCCGCCGCGATGCGACCATGCAGACCACCCTACCCGGCGTCTACGCAGCCGGTGACGGCGCCGGCATCGGCGGCGCCGAGCTCTCGCGGATTGAGGGACAAATCGCTGGGATTGCGGCGGCCCGGCAGTTGGGCTGCCTGGCAGAGGCAGAAGCCAGCGCCCGGCTGGCGCGACTGCAGCCGGACCTGAGGCGTGAGCGCCGCTTTGCCCGCATGTTGGGCCAGCTCTTTACGCCAGGCCCCGGCCTTTACGGCCTTGCCACCGACGAAACGATCATCTGCCGCTGCGAAGAGGTGACGCTCGGCCAGATCCGGGCGGCTGTGGCCGATGGCGTGGGATCGGTCACCGAGCTGAAGGGACTGACGCGCGTGGGCATGGGCAACTGCCAGGCGCGCATCTGCGGCGTGCTGGCGACCCGGCTGCTCACCCGTGAGTTGGGCGGTGATGACGCCGATCCGGCCCAGGTGGCGGCGGCAGGCCAGTTCTCCGTAAGACCACCGATCCATCCCCTGCCCCTGTCGGTGTTGGCCCAGGCCGCAGATCAGGCCTAAGCGCCGCACGGGTTCACATTGGCCCTCTCGATCCCAAGCATGGAGATGCCACGACCATGAAGCACAAGACCCTGTTCGTCACCGATCGCGGCCTGCAGCAGCAGCAGTGGGCGCTGGAGGGCGCGCCGCCGGAGCTGGATATCGTCATGCGCCGGGTGCCGCCCAAAGAGGAGATCCTCGCCCTCCTGCCAGAGATGGAATTCTTTATCAGTGAGCGGTCGGGCGTGATCGACGCCGACATGATCGCTGCCGGCAAGAACCTGCGGCTGATCCAACGGCTGGGCGTTCAGACCTGGGACATCGACCTGGAAGCCGCGCGCGGCGCCGGCATCCCGGTCTGCTGTCTGCCCGTGTTTACCTGTGTGCTCGTCGCCGAGCACATCGTGCTGCAGACGCTGGGCCTGGTCAAACGTGTGCGCGAGCTCATGAGGGTTGCGGAAGACGGTGATGACTGGGGCCAGCCCCCGCGGCGCTGCGACGAGGACCATTTCGCCTACAACTGGTCGCACCGGCAGAACATCCAGGGCCTGGCGGGCAAGACCGTGGGCATCCTGGGTTTCGGCGAGATCGGCGTCGAGCTGGCCCAACGCCTCAAGGCTTTTGACTGCAAAGTACTCTACCAGAAGCGCAAGCGCTACCCGCCCCACGTGGAGGCCGCCTACGGCATCCGCTATGCTTCGGCCGCGGAGGTCGCCGCCGAGAGCGATGTCGTGGTGGCCCTGCTGCCCCTGGGGCCGCAGACCGACCAGGGACTGTCGACTTCCTTCTTTGCCGCCATGAAGCCGGGCGCGCTCTTTGTCCAGACCGGGGGCAGCGGCACGGTGGATGAGCTGGCCCTTGCCGAAGCGCTGCGTTCGGGACACCTGGGCGGTGCTGCTGTGGATGGTTTCACCTGGGAGCCGGTCCAGCCCGACAATCCCCTGCTGGCGCTGGCCCGCGACCCGATGTGCAACCTGATCCTCACCCCCCACGTGGCCGCCGGCGCCATGACCATCACCGGCGCCCTGCGCCAGGGCGACTATACCAACATCGTCGCCGTGCTGGCAGGAGCGGAGCTGCAGCACCGCCTGGTGTGAGCGGCTCCTCAGAGCGGGCGCACGACGGCCGACAGATACTCGGCGGCCTTGCCGCCCGTGGCACGAATGCTCTCCATCAAGCGGTTCTCGAAGTAGATCGAATCCCCTGTCTCCAACTGGTAGGTCTGGCCGGCGACCTGGATCTCGATTTCACCTTCCAGCACCACGATGCACTCTTCCGTGGGCTCGGCCAGCGGCTGCTGCATGATATTGCCCGCCTCAGGAGGAACACTCACCTGGAAAAGCACCATCTTGCGCGTGAGCTGCGGCGTCAGGATCTCGTAGCGGACGTGGCTGTCAGGAAACAGCATCTGGCGGCGCCGGTTCTTCGTCACCACCACGTCGCCGTCAGAGGAGTCGGCGAGCAGCCGGTGCAGCGGCACCTTGAGCGCAAAGGCGATCCGCCGCGCCGAGGCCAGCGTCGGGTTGGCCTGGCCCCGCTCCAGGGCGCTCAGAAAGGTGGTGCTGAGGTCCGTGAGTTCCGCCAGGTCACGCAGGCTCAGGCCAAGCTCCGTGCGTCGCTCTTTGACTCGTTCGCCAAACCTGATGTTTTCTGCTGATGGGCCTTCCATGTGCATCCTTCCAGAGTTGCAAGGCAACTGTACCATGCTGGCCTGCGATTGTCATGTTGTCCGAGCCTGCTCAATCAAAGCCGAACGAATGGGATGGGAGACGGCGCTAGGTTTGCCATCCTTGCTGCAGTGAGAGCATGAAGAACTACCTCCAGTTTGACGATGGCGATTGGGAACGAACCGAACGCCGGTGGACGGCATGGTGGCAGGGTGAGCTGGATCGCCCCATGGTGGTTGTTGAGGCGATGTCAGATCCGAGCTATACCATTGACACCTATGCCGACCACCTGACACGCTTTCCGCTGACGATACCCGTCGATGCCATTATCGACCGCGTGGAGCCTCAGCTCGAATCGCTGCTCTGCTATGGTGATGCGTTCCCCAAGTGGTATCCGAATTTCGGACCCGGCATCCTCGCGGCATTTCTTGGCTCGCCGGTGAGCACAGCGACGGGAACGACGTGGTTTCACCCGGCGGGCTGGTCAGTACTTGGAGACGTTCGTCTGGGCTATTCCGTGAACCACCCCTGGCACGAGCGCGTCAGCGCCGTGGCCCTGGCCGCCTCCGCAGCCTGGGGCGATCGCGTCGTAGTCGGCCATCCCGATATCGGCGGCAACCTGGACACGCTCGCTGCACTGCGAGGAACACAGCAGCTTCTGGTTGACCTATACGATACGCCTGATGAGGTGGAGCGCCTCGTCGAAGAAGTGACAGGCTTGTGGCTGGGGTACTACCACGAGTATCACGGTCTGGTGTCACCGCACACCCGGCCGGGCACGGCTTGTTGGGGCCCCTGGTGGGCACCGGGGACAAGCTATATGCTGAACTGCGATTTCGCGACGATGATCTCGCCAGCCATGTTCGAACGCCTTGTACTGCCGGATCTTGTTGCATGCTGCGACGACCTGGAGTACGCCTTCTACCATCTGGACGGCAAAGGCCAGATCAGGCATCTGGACATGCTGTTGTCGATCCCACGGCTGCGGGGCATTCAGTGGATACCCGGCGCGGGAGCCCCGCCGCCCGAGGCATGGATACCCCTTCTGAAACGGATCCGTGATGCTGGCAAGCTGTGCCAGGTCTACGTGACCCCCGACGGCGCCGCCAGGATCGCACACGAGCTGGGCGGAAAAGGATTTCTCTTTTACATCGGTGACACGACATTCTTGACTCCTGGCGAGGCTGACGCATGCTGTACCTATCTGCAGGCCGAAGGCTTGATGGACCGCTGATGGCCTGGCTTCCTTGTCGTCTTCATCCGTATGGATAGGAGTGAGTGATGGAATACACCGGCTATCTTGACTTCTGGTTCCGGGATCGACCCATCGTGGCGAGGGTGGAGCCGATGGTCGCGCTGGGTCTGCGGCGCCTGGACGTGTGGTACTGGCGCGGGCAGCCGATGGCGGAGTTGGCCGCCGAGTGCCGGCGGCTGGGCGCGGTGCTCAACTCCGCCTTCGACGATGAGATGGGCTCGCTGGTCGACCCCGGCGACAACGAGCTGACCTACCGCACCTGGGCGGAAAGCCTGGAAATGGCGGAGCGCTGCGGTGTGGAGCATCTTTTCCTGTTCTCGAACCAGGTCGACCTTATCAACGGCCAGACCTGGACCCGCCGCTTGTCGTCCAACTATACTCAGGCCGAGCAGTACGCCAATGCCCTGCGCCAAACCGAACGCATCCTCACGCTGGTGGAGCAGACCCCCGTCCAGGTCTGGGTCGAGGCCCTCAACGAGTTCCACATCAAGGGCGGCATCCTTGTGCACAATCACGAGTTGGCAGCCGACTGGGTACGGCGCTTCGACCACCCGCAACTGCGCATGGTGTTCGACTGTTATCACCAGCAGCGCGACTCCGGCAATCTGATCTGGGGGCTGGACCAGTATGCCGGCCTCTACGACGCCGTCCACATGGCCGACGTGCCGACCCGCCAGGAGCCGGGCACGGGTGAGATCAATTTTGCCAACATCCGCCGCAAGCTCGGCGAGCTGGGGTATGATGGGTTCGTGGGTCTGGAATTCTACCCGTCGACTACCGAAGCCGAGGCCCTGGAACGGGTCAAGGCCATCTTTCCCATTTGAGCGAACGCAAGGTAATCACCGCGTGCCGCACCTTCGCCCCCATGCCGTATCCGTCTTGCGGCTTGACCTCCTCGATCCACCGATGGCGCAGATGGACGCAGATGGAAGGCACAATGCGGCTGGCAAAGAGACCTCCGCAGTGAGATGCTTCGCTCCTGCCTTGCCGTGCTCAGAAAGGGCCGATTATGCCGCTCAAAATGACATAAGATGGAGTCTGTTGCCCATCGTTTTTGCGTCTGGTGGGATGGACAATTCACGATGACGAACTGAGAGGGAGTTGCTGAACGGCAACCACCCACCATGTCATTCTGAGCGACCGGAGGGAGCGAAGAATCTCCAACCATCCTATGCCACCGCGAGATTCTTCGTCGCTTCGCTCCTCAGAATGACAAGTAGGACTGCTGCACCTATCATGGCTTGACAGGCCCAAAACGGGGCGGCAACTGCGCCGCCCCCCCACCGATATCAAGGACAAAAACGAAATGCCTTCGCGCAGACTCAACCGCATCTTCCGCCGTGATGGCCGGGCGCTCATCGCCGCCTTCGACCACGGCCTCATCGATGGCCCCATCAAGGGCCTTGAACACCCCGGCGAGACCCTTTCCCGGATCGTGGCAGGGGGCGCCGACGCCGTGCTGACCAGCTTCGGCGTCGCCGCCCGCTACGTGGACGAACTCGCCCCGGTGGGCCTGATCCTGCGCCTGGATGGCGGCGGCACCAAGCTCGGCAAGATGGGGCCGGGCGCCCAGTTCCACACCGTCGAGGCGGCGCTGCGCCTGGGCGCCGATGCCGTCGTGGTCTCGGCCTTTCCGGGCGCCCTGCATGAGGAGGCTACGCTGCACACGCTGGCCACCGTCATCGACGAAGCGCACGCCTGGGGGCTGCCGGTCATGGCCGAGATGCAGCCGGGCGGCTTCGACAGCGGGCCGGAATTCACCACCGCTGAGAACATCACCCTTTCGGCGCGCGTGGCGGCAGAGCTCGGCGCCGACTGGGTGAAGGCGCCCTATGCTCCGGACTACGGCCGCGTGGTCAGCGCCTGCTATGTGCCGGTTGTCATGCTCGGCGGCGCCAAGAAGAACAGCGAGCGCACTATGCTGGAGAACATCAAGGCCGCCATCGAGGTGGGCGGCGCCGGCGTCGCCATCGGCCGCAACATCTTCCAGGCGGACGATCCGCAGCGAATGGCGGCAGCCGTGTCCGCCATTGTGCATGGAAATGCTTCCGTCGACGAGGCGATGCGCATCCTGACCGGCGCCCCAGCCTGAGCCTTCCTCTCGCCGGTCCGCCTGGGCCTGCCCGCACCTCACGGAGACCATGACCATGCCAGACGCCATCCTGGGGGTCGATGTCGGCACCTCTTCGACGAAGGCGATCCTGTTCGATCTCTCCGGCGCCGAAGTGGCCGTCGCCAACCAGTCCTACCCCTTCCTGACCCCGCGCCCCGGCTGGGTGGAGCAGGACCCGGAAGCCGTCTGGCAGGCGCTCTTGCAGGTGCTGCGGAAGGTCGTGGCGCGGGCGGATGGCTACCGCATCCTGGCCCTGGCGCTGGCGGCCCAGGCGGGCTCCGTCATTCCCGCCGACCGGAACGGCGATCCCGTCTATCCCATGATCACCTGGCTGGACAACCGCAG
The DNA here is from genome assembly GCA_029782215.1 of Chloroflexota bacterium. Taxonomy (GTDB): domain Bacteria; phylum Chloroflexota; class Anaerolineae; order J102; family J102; genus SSF26. The sequence goes on along the minus strand of JAKOVD010000032.1, from coordinate 46,379 downwards.
CCAGGATATAATCAGGGACTGGCAGGCCGACGGCACGGCCGCCATCATCCGGCAGCGCAGCGGCTGGCTGGTTTTTCCGGGCCTGCCGCTGCCCTCGATTGGCTGGCTGCGCCGGCACCGGCCCGATGTCCACGCTGCTGCCTCACGCTGGCTCGGGGTCCCCGATTTCCTGAACCACCGCCTCACGGGCCGCTTTGCCACCGACCTGTCGGCGGGTTCCGAGCTGCTGATGGTTGACGTACAGAGCGGCGCCTGGGATGAGGTCTTGTGCGCCATTGGCGGCGTCGACCCTGACATGCAGGCGGAGCTAGGTTGGGCCGGCCGCCCGATCGGCGCCATCACCCCCGAAGTCGCCGCCCTGACCGGGCTGGCTGCGGGCACGCCCGTGATCGCCGGCGGCAACGACCAGCCCTGCGCCGGCCTGGGGATGGGCATGACGGCGCCGGGCAAGGTCATGCTCTCCACGGGCACCGCCTGGGTGATGATGAGTGTGGTCGAGCGTCCCTCTTTGGAGGCGGTCCCGGCCTGGGTTAACCTGTATTTTCACGCCGTGCCCCAGCGCTGGCTGGGTGGGCAGCTCGTGGGCGGGTTTGGGGCCACGGTGGACTGGTGGCTGCGGCAGATGTGGCCTGCGCAAGAGGGGCAGGACCCGCTCAGCGACCGGGCCCTCTACGCCAACCTGGATGAGGCGGTCCGCAGCAGCCGGCCAGGAAGCCATGACCTGCTCTTTCTCTCCCTGACCGGCCCCTCGCAGGTGGCCAACGCTGTGCCCGGCGGCGGCTTCATCGGCATGGAGCTGGCGCACACGCGGGCCGATATGTGCCGGGCCGTGCTCGAGGGCTGCGCCTACGAGGTGCGGTGGGCGCTGGACGAGCTGCGCACGGCGGGTATTCCCGGCGAGGAGTTATGGCTGGCCGGAGGCGCCAGCCGCAGCCCGGTCTGGCCGCAGATCCTGGCCGACGTGTCCGGGGCGCCGATCGTGATCGCCGGTTACGCCAGTTGGGCGGCACTGGGCGCCGCCGCCCTGGCGGGGTGGGGCGTGGGCGCCTATCCGACGCTGGAGGAGGCCATTGCCCGGCTGCAGCCTGCCGTGACTCGTATCCTTCCCAATCCTGCCCTGGCAGATCTGTATACGGGACGACTGGCAGCCTATCAGCGCCTGGCACGCGCGGTGAACGGTGCCCGATTCTAGAACCTGCTAGCGGGTCACAGTCCAAGAAACCTCATCAAAAGTGACTTTGCGTCTTCACCGCAATTACGGTATGATGATTGGTCATACCCTGCAGGAGGCACGCGAAATGTTGACGACCAAAGTTGCAGTCTCCATCGATCAGCATCTGTTGGCCGAACTGGATCAGATGGTTGCAGAGCACGTCTTTCCCAATCGTTCCAAGGCCATTCAGCAGGCCATCCAGGAAAAGCTTGACCGGATGCGGCACACAAGATTGGCGGCGGAGTGTGCGAAACTTGACTCGCGGCTTGAACAGGCTTTCGCCGAAGAAGGAATGACCTGGGAATTGGAAACATGGCCCGAATACTGAGGGGAGACATCCTTTGGGCCGACCTGAACCCGACTCGTGGTCACGAGCAGGCCGGATTGCGTCCGGTGCTGGTCATCAGCCATGATGTCTTCAATGAGCGATCGGGGACGGTTATCGCCCTGGCGCTGACCAGTCAGAAGCCCGTGGCCGGTTTTCCGCTTACCTTTGAACTGAGCAGTGTTGCTCTTCCCAAACGTTCCTGGGTCAAGATCGGCCAGGTTCGTACGCTATCTGTGGAAAGACTTGGCAACCTCATCGCCCGCGCTTCGCCGGAGGAACTAAATCAGGTCATCGATGGGCTCAATGAACTGATCGCGGACTGAGCATGGGAACAGCCCTTGTTCAGAATGCCGGCGGGGTCATGGCGGAGATGAAGCTGGCTTCACCTTCGCTGGTGACGCGGATGGCCTCCAGGCTGCGCCCATCCACATAGATGCTGTCGCCGGTGTTGAGCTGGTAGACCTGCCCGTAGGCGCGCACCTGGAAGCTGCCTTTGAGCACCGTCACGCATTCCTCGGTGGGCACCATCAGCGGTGGGCCGACCAGGTTGCCGTCCGCGGCCGTGGCTCTTACCTGGAAGAGCACCATCTTGTGCTGCAGATCCGGCACCAGGAGCTCAATGCTGATGTGGCCGGGCGACATCGTGGTGCGGCGGCGATGGCGGCGCCTGACGACGGGATTGGGCTCGACTGTTCCCACGAGCAGCCGGAACAGGGGGGTGTTGAGGGCGTTGGCGATGTTGCGCAGGGTGTCGAGCGTGGGGTTGGCCTTGCCGTGCTCGAGCTTGCTGACGAAGGTCGCGCTCAGACCGGTCATGCGGGCGAGCTCCCGCACGCCCAGGTTGAGCTCGATGCGCCGGGCGCGGATCTGCTCGCCGAGGGTAACGTTCTCGGCTTGGGCGACGTCGTCCAGTTCCTCTGCGGTTTCGATCACCATGCCGGTTTCCGTCAGGCCGCACCGAGACCAAAGAAGGAGCGCCGGAGCACCTCGCGGTTGATCTGCCCGCCCACAAAGCTGTGCCCCGTCTGCAGGCTGTTGATGATGACCCTGGCCGGCGAATCGATCAAGTCGGGCACGGCAAACCAGTTCCGCCCAAAGTGATCGAAGATGGCGGCGAAGGGCATGCCCCAGAACTCGCCGGCGTTGGCGTCAAAGCAGAGCTTGCTGAGCACCGGCGCAATGGCCTCGTCGGGCGCATCGGCGTAGAGCACGGTGGTGGCGCCGTAGAACAGGCAGTCGTTGACCCGGCCCATGGCCTCGCCTTCGTCGGGTGAGAGGGGCGCCACCGGGGCGATGCCGTAGCCGTGACGGACGCTGTGGATGTCAAAGCCGTGCAGGAAGAGCTTGACCATGACCTGCTCCACGGTGCGGGAGGCCACCTGCACGGCGCCCACCAGGCAGGCAGTGGGCGCAAAGACCACGTAGACCTGGTCGGGTTGGACGCGGCAGGCGGCGGCGACGAACCGGCAGAGGTCGTCATCCGGCACGCGCCGCGTCTGGAGCTGGACGACCACCTCGGCGGCGTCCCGATCCACGTAGCCGCTGCCGGACCAGCGATCGGCCAGGGCTACGGCCCGGGCCGGCCCGGAGCCGATCTCGGCGTACTGACCCGAGCCCAATTCCCAGCAGCCGGCCTGTGAGGCCACGACGGCGATGACCGGGTGGTCGACCCAGACCTCAATGGCCGGCGCCTGGAACGGTTCCAGGTCGAAGATGCCGTAGGTCGCCTTGCCAAGCCCGCCAAAGCCGGCCTCCACGAAGACCTGTCCTGCCTTCCAACTGCCAGGGCAGGTCAGCCCCATGTCCACCAGGGTGGCGCCGCAGGCAGCGCGCCAGGCTTTGATCTGCATCTCGTCGGAGCGGGCGATGGCGTCCTTGATCATCGTCACAGCCGCCCGGTTGACGCTGTACCCTTGCATGTCTTGTTCCATGGTTGCGTGTCAGTTCCTGATGAAGCGTGAGGGATCGAAAGCTTCCAGAGAGGGAACGGGGCTCTCGCCGGCCATCATACCGGCGATCAGACCGGCCAGGATCGGCGTTGTCGTGATGGTCAGGTGGAAGCATGTGGCGGTGAAGAGGTTGTCGAACCCCGGCAGGCGGCCGATGGCCGGCTGCGCGTCGGGCAGGAAGGGGCTCTGTCCGGTCCAGGCCCGCAGCAGCCGGACCCCCTGCAACCTGGGCGCCAGGCGCAGCAGCTCGGCGGCCATGCCCGGCGGCCCCCAGATGCTGGTCAGCTCGCGAATCCGGTCCGTCATCTCCACCGATTCGGAGATGTAGAGGCCGCCGTTCGCCATCTGCAGGACGCCGAGTGAGACAGCCTGGGGTGAGTTGTGAATGGTCTCGTAGAAATCGGCCATGCCGACATGATGCCTGAGCACCGGCGGGAGCGGCTCGGAAACCATCGCTTCGGCATTGGTGGAACGCACGGGCAGCGCTGCGCCGGCCAGGGCCAACACCCTCCCCGACCAGGCCCCGGCCGCCACGAGGACGGCGCCGGCGCTGTAGCGCCCGAGAGGCGTGCGCACGGCGGTCAGGCGCTGGCCCTCGCGCTCGAAGCCAAGCACCGGCTCCTGGGCATGGAGGAGGGCGCCCTGGCGGCGAGCACCGCGGGCGAAGGCCCAGCAGTACTTCATCGGGTTGAGATGCCCTTCCAGGCACCAGGCCCCGCCCAGGTAGCCCTCGACGATCAGGTCAGGTTCAGCCTCCCGCAGCGCCGCCGGATCGAGCATCTCGGCCGGAATGCCGCGACTCTGCAGGTGAGCAACCTGCGCCGTCCATTCCTGCCAGTGCGCCTGGGTGCGGATGAGCATGATGTTGCCGAGGCGGCGCCACTCGAAGTCGTAGGCAAGCTCCGCCTCCAGGTTCGCGAGGCGCTCCAGGCCGAGCATGACCAAGTCCATGTGCAGGCCGGGATGCCCTTCCGCTACCTGGGCGCGACCGCCACACGCCCCCGAGGAACCACTCCCCAGGCTCCTGGCTTCCAAGAGGAGCACCTTCAGGCCCCGGTGGGCCAGGTGATAGGCGACGGCGCTGCCGATGAACCCTCCGCCGACGATGATGGCATCGTAGACATCAGCCATGGGCCGTCCACCGCCTTCAGGCGGCGTCTCCTCCCGCACCGTGTACGCCGGCCATCAGCAGCCCGATCTTCTGGATGTTGGCGCGGTCGCCCGACAGCTCGCCGACGATGCGCCCTTCATAGATCACGGCGATGCGGTCGCTGAGGGCCATGATCTCTTCCAGCTCCGTCGAGATGAGGAGGATGGCCACGCCGCGCTGGCGCTGGGCAAGCAGAGCGCTGTGGATGTACTCAGTGGCGCCGACGTCCAGGCCGCGCGTGGGCTGGGCGGCGATGAGGACGACGGGGTCCTGATCGATCTCGCGGCCCAGCACGACCTTCTGCTGGTTGCCCCCCGACAGCTCCGAGGTCTTGGAACTGACCGAGCGCGTGCGCACATCGAAGGTCTTGATCACGCGGGCCGCGTACTCCAGGATGGCGCCTGGCCGCAGGACGCCGCTGCGGGTGAAGGGAGGCTGGTTGTAGCGCTTGAGGACCAGGTTGTCGGCGACCGTGAAGTCGAGCACCAGCCCTTCCGTGTGCCGGTCCTCGGGGATATGGCGCAGACCGGCTTGGATGATGGCATGGGGCGACTGGCCGGTCACGTCCCTTCCGGCAAGACGCACATGCCCGGACTTGAGCCTGGCCAACCCGGCGATGGCGAGCGCAAGCTCGGTCTGGCCGTTGCCGTCGACGCCGGCGATGCCGACGATCTCGCCCTTGCGCACCGTCAGGGAGAGGTCGTCCAGGAGCAGGCGCCCGTCGTCCCCCTCCACCGTGACGCCGTCGAGCGCCAGCATGTCCTCGCCGGACGCCGCCGGTGGCTTGTCGAAGGTCATCTTAACGTCCCGCCCCACCATCATCTCCGCCAACTCGTGCGGATTCGTCTCGCGAATGGGGCGCTGCCCGACGACCCTGCCGTCCCGCAGCACGGTGACGCGGTCGGCGGCTGCCATCACCTCGTTGAGCTTGTGTGTGATGAAGATGATCGAGAGGCCGGCCACCGTGAGCGTGCGCAGGGTGCGGAAGAGATCGGTGGTCTCCTGCGGCGTGAGCACTGCCGTCGGCTCATCGAGGATGAGCAGGTTCACCCCGCGGTACAGCGCCTTGATGATTTCCACCCGCTGCTGCTCGCCGACGCTCAGGTCGGCCACGCGGGCGGCAGGGTCCACCTTGAGCCCGTAGCGGACGGCCACGGCATCGATCTCTTTCTCGATTCCCTTCATGTCGGAGAGCACCGATCGCCGGGCGAAGAGGGGCCGTGTGCCCAGGATGACGTTCTCCGTCACGGTGAGCGGTGGCACGAGCATGAAGTGCTGGTGGACCATGCCGACGCCGTGGCGGATGGCCTCGTGGGGCGAGCGGATGGTCACAGGCGAGCCATCGATCTCGATGTGGCCGCTGTCGGCGCGGTAGAGACCGTAGGCGATGTTCATCAGCGTGGTCTTGCCGGCGCCGTTCTCCCCCAGCAGGCACATCACCTCGCCGGGCATCACGTCCAGGGAGATGTGGTCATTGGCCTTGAGCGAACCGAAATGCTTGTTGATGTCGACCAGGCGCAGGCGCGGGGCGCCGGCCGCTCCCAAGACGCCGGGAGCGCCGGCGACCGGGCCAGCCAGTGGGTTGGCCGGAGCGGGGATGGTCATGCGCGCTCCTCGTAGGGCGTCCCCAGGGCCTTGGGCTGCACCGACGTCTGGCCCCGCAACAGGATCATGGCGACGAGCGTGGCCAGATAGGGCAGGATCAACAGGAACTGGTAGGCTACCTGGATGTTCTGAATCTGCAGGCGGAGCTGCAGGGCATAGGTGAAACCGAACAGCAGGCTGGCCAGCAGGACGCCCATCGGCCGCCACCGCCCGAAGACGACGATAGCCAGGGCGATGAATCCGCGGCCGGCAACCATGTTCTCCACAAAGACATTGGCCCAGGCGATGGTCAGGTAGGCGCCGCCGATGCCTGCCATCATGGCGCCGAAAATGGCGGCGCCATAGCGAAGGCCGGACACCCGCAGGCCGGCGGTGGCCACGGCCCGGGGGTGCTCGCCGGTGGCGCGCAGGGCCAACCCCAGCATGGTCTTGTTGAGCACCAGGGCGGCCACAACGGGGAGCAGCAGGGCGCCGTAGACCAGCCAGTTCTGATCGAAAAGGATCGGCCCCAGGAAGGGGATGCGGCTCAGGAGCGGCACCGCGTACGGCTCCAGGGGCTGGATGCGGGCGGCAGGCATGGCGCCGAAGACGACGCGATAGACAAAGCTCGACAGCCCCAACCCGATCAGGTTGAAAGCCGTGCCCGTCACGATCTGATTGGCCTGTAAGGTGACGGTGACATAAGCAAAGACCACGCCGAACAGGCCCGCCACCAGGGCGGCAGCGGCGACGGCCATGAGAATGTTCTGGGTGCCAAACACAACCAGGTAGGCCGTGCAGGCGCCGATCAACATCAGCCCCTCCAGCCCGATGTTCACCACGCCGGCACGTTCATTGTAGGTCTCGCCCACCGACGTATAGATCAGGGGGGCGCCCATGCGCAGGGTGGCCTCGAGCAGCGACTGGAGAATCAGGATAATGGCCAAGCGTGCCTCCCTCTACTTGCGCCCGATTCTGGCGCCGAGAATCCGGAAGGAGACCAGGAAGAGAATCACCAGCCCCTGGAGGATATAGATCATGACGTCGGGGATGCCCGCAGTCAGCTGCATCATCTGCGACCCAGAGCCCAGGGCGCCAAAGAGCCAGCCGGTGAGGATGACGCCCAACGGGTTGTTGTTGGCCAGCAGGGAGACGGCGATGCCCTGGAACCCATAGCCGGGCGAGAGGTTGGCGTAGAGCCGTTCCGTGACGCCCATGACTTCCACCGCCCCGGCAATGCCGGAGGCGCCGCCGCTCAGCACCATGGCCAACACAAACTGGCGGCCGACGTTGATGCCGGCGTGCTGCGCCGCCTTCGGGTTGAACCCCACGGCCCGCATGGCATAGCCCCAGGGCGTGCGGAAGAGAATGAACGCCCAGATGCACGCCACGATCACGGCCAGGATGAAGCCGAGATGCACGCGCGTGGGCGGCCAGATGTGGGGCAGGAGCATGGTGGCGGCGATCTTGTCGGTCTGGGGGTTGGCGCGAATGCCCTCCATCATCGGCCCGGTGATCAAGTAGCTCACGAGTCCCAGGGCGATGTAGTTGAGCATGATCGTGGTCACGACCTCGTTCAGCCCGAGCCTTACCTTCATCCAACCGGCAAGGCCCGCCCAGGCCCCGCCGAAGATGAAACCGGCTGCAATGGCCAGCGAGACGGCCACGACCGGCGGCAGTTTGGCGGCATGGAGCCCCAGGAAGGTGGCGCCAATGGCGCCCAGGTAGAACTGCCCCTCGGCCCCGATGTTCCAGATGCCGGCGCGGAAGGCGATGGCAATGCCGGAGCCGATCAGGATCAGGGGCGTGGCCCGCAGAAAGGCCTCGCCGATATTCCGGGTGTTGCCGAAAACCCCATCCCAAAGCGCCGCGTAGGCGTTGCCGACGCTGTATCCCGCCAGCCAGAGGATGATCCCACCCACCAGCAGGGCAGCCAGGATCGACAGGACCGGCAGCAGCAGCGTGCGCCAGAGGGCGCTGATAGGCTCAAGCGCCGCACGCCGCGGGGAACCCGGCTCCTTGGTGATTGTACCGTCAGTCATGGTGGCGGTGTTTCCCTTCCCGTTGCCGGGGGGTGGCCTGAGGGGCAGACGGCCCGCTGGTGGGCGGCGATCCTTGAGCGCTGGCGCCCCTGCGTCTGCTGGTCAGAAGGGACGCGGGCTGCGGCGACGCTGTAAGCGGCGCAGCCCCGTGCAGCCGGGTCGGGGTCCCAGCGCCGGGACCCCGACCCGACCATGCTTACTGCACGCCAGGCACCTGCAGGGCGCCGGACTGGATCTTGGCGATCGTCGCCTGAAGGTCCGCCTTCATCTCAGGGGTCAGGACTTTGGGGTCGACGCCATCGTTGAAGACGATAGGATAGGCCGCCAGGTCGCCGGGGTTCTTGATGTTGAGGTTGATGGATGTGCCGGGCTTGAGCGTGCCCTCCTTGACGGCCTTGATGGCATTGAAGATCGAGGTAGGCGCGTCCTGGGTCATGCTCACGAGCATGTTCTTGGGCGCCTGATCGTTGACATTGCCGACCGTCCCGACGGCGAAGACCTTGTCATCGCCCTTCTCCGCGACCGCCTGCCACACACCCGAGCCGGCCAGGTTGGCATTGGCGCTGAGAATGTCGGCGCCCTCGGCCATTGCCTGCAGCGCCGCCTCCTTCGCGGCCCCGACGTCATTCTGGTCGTTCAGGGTCACAAGGCTGCACTTGTTGCCCGCAATGCTTTCGAACCCAGCGATGAAGGCCTGGTTGGGCAGCTTGGTGGCCGGCAGCTCGAGGGTGAAGGCGGCGCACTTATGCGTCTTGGAGATCTTGCCGGCCATCGCGCCTGCAGCGTACATCACCTGCATGTAGCCGGGAATCGTGTTGATGCCGGCCAGGTTTGGGCCCACGCTGCTGCCATTCACGATGATGTAGTAGGTCTTGGGGAACTGCGGCGCCACCTTGGCGGCGGCATCGTCATATTGGTAGCCGTGGCCAACAACGACGTTGTAGCCCTGACTGCCGAAATCGCTGAATGCCTTTTCATAGCCCGCCGGGTCGCCGACCTGGACGTTGGCGATCTTGGCGCCCAGTTCCTTCTCCGCCCGCTGTGCAGCAGCCCATGCGAGCCCGCTCCACGAGTCCGTGATGGGAGAGGGGTGGACTATGCCAAGCTTGAAATCACCCCCTGCGGCAGCAGCAGGGGCCTTGGTGGCGGCAGGCGCCTGGGCAGGCGCTGCACACGCGCCCAGAACCAAGGACACAACGACTACGAACAGAACAACGAACCAGAGATGGTGCCTTCGCGGTGCCATGTTTCCTCCTGTGACGATTGAAAGAGGGGTGGGTAGATCGGGAGCACGAGATCGGATGCGAAATGGCGTGGCAGGCAACCTCCTTTCATCTGGCAGAGTCGTGACCTGGACGACGTCACGCGGGGCACTTGCGGGGCATATGCGGGCAACCTGCAAGGCAGGCGCCCCAGCGCCTAGACGCGGCAATTAAGGTTCATTGTAAAGTTGTCTACGATTATACTGAGGTCCCGAGGTGTTGTCAACTGTCAATTTGTGCACTGGGCTATCGTAAACCACCGGTTGACAGCACAGGTTGCTTCTGGTAGGATGCTCACAGAGTTATGACACTCGATGAAGCTTGGTTGGCGTCGGAGAAGTGCCACGAAAGCTTGATCGGTGGTTCGAAGTCGTTCTCGATCAAAGATGAGAAGGAGGACTGGCGATGAAGACGATGACGATGCGGGAGCGCATGTTGGCGGTGGTGCAGGGGCGGGAACACGACCGCGTGCCGTTTGCCATGTACGACATTATGTTCCCGCCGCAGGAGGCTTTTGACGCCTTGGGTCATGGCAATATCGGCCTCATCCGCTATCGTCCCATCTATCGCGTGGAGCACCCGTACTGCCGCTTCGACAGCGAATTCTATTGGGAGGGCGCGACCAAATGGCAGCGCAATGTCCTGCACACGCCCAAAGGCGACCTGACGGAACTGCGGGTCTTCGAGCCTGTCTACGACAGCTCCACGGCGCGGAAGCACTTCATCGAGACGGCACACGACTACGAGCTGCTTTGGAGCTACCTGGAGGATTCCACCATCCTCGACAACTATGACCAGTACTACGAGGACGCTGCCGACCTGGGGGACGATGGTTTCCCCAAGGCCGAGTGTGAGCGAACTCCCTGGCAGCAGCTTTGGATCGAGTGGGTAGGCCTGGAAGCGCTTTCCTGGCACCTGGCCGATCACCCAGAACATGTCGAGCACACGATGGATCTGCTCCAACGCCGCGCCCGGCAGATATTCGAGATCGCCTATCGCTCTCCGGCGCCGTATATCGATATCCCCGACAACCTTACAGCGCCTGCTATTGGGCCGGAACGTTTCCGCACCTGGTGCGTACCACTTTATGACGAGCTGGCCGGCATGCTAGCGGAACGCGGCGCCCCGCTCTACGTGCACATGGACGGCCTGCTCAAGCCTCTGTGGCAGGACATCGCCCGGTCGCGCGTAGGCGGCCTCGATTCTTTCACGCCTGTGCCCGACTGTGATACTTCGGTGCGCGAAGCGGTTGCCATGTGGCCAGAAAAGCGTCTCTGGGTCAACTTTCCCTCATCGGTCCACCTGGCTTCGCCGGAACAAATCCGCGCCACGGCCGATGAGATTCTTGAGGTTGCCGGCCACACCGGCCGCCTGCAGATACAGGTTTCTGAGAACGTCCCCCTGGACGCCTGGCAGATCAGCTTTCCTATCATCATTGAGGCAATCGAAGCCTTCGGTAACCCTTGAGGGTGTGCCATTGGCTTTGGCATTTGGCTCAATTTCTTTGCATGGCCAACAATCTTCGAGTAGACTTTGCTCCAGCCACAGGCTGGCGGCGGGCCGGGCCTGTCCAGCCGGTCAGGTTCGCGCCCGATCACCGGCGTCTGTGGCGCCGGCTGTACATACCACGCCGTACGGTTTTCGAGGTGCAGGCTTTACTGCTACGCACGCCCATCCCCAGGAGGTGGAAATGAGACATTTGACGATGCGAGTGACCGTGATCGGCGTCAGTTTGTTGCTGCTCATGGCTTTGACGGCGGTCGCTGCGGCTGCGCAGCCAGCCCTGGCTGCCAAGCCGCCGCTTGCCGGCACGAGCTGGGTGCTCAGCTCGCTCAACGGACAGTTGCCGCTGCCAGGCACCACGGTCACGCTCCAGTTCGGCGCACGCGGCGCCGCCAGCGGCACCGACGGCTGCAACCGCTACACCACGACGTATACGGTGAGAGGGTCGAATATCAGCTTCCGCGAGCCCAAGGCCGCCACGATGATGGCCTGTCCCGAGCCGATCATGGACCAGGCGGCCGCTTTCACTGCGGCCCTGGCGGCTGCCAACAAGTTCGAGGTGAGGACCAACCAGCTCACGCTTCTTGATGACAAGAAGGTGGTCGCCACCTTTGTGCGTGAACGGCAGGAGCTGGCGGGCACGACCTGGCAGGTGCTGGCGTACAACAACGGCCGCCAGGCAGTCGTCAGTGTCCTGCTCGGGACCGAGATCACCGCTTCCTTCGAGACCGCAGACCACGTGACCGGCCGCGCCGGCTGCAACGACTACTTCGCCCTGTATGAGGCTGCCGACGGCAAGATCTCGGTGGGCAGCATCGGCGCCACCCGCAGGCTGTGTTCTGAGCCCGAAGGGATCATGCAGCAGGAAGAGGAGTATTTCGCCGCGCTGGAAAGCGCCGCCACCTACAAGGTCGAGGGCAATTTCCTGGAGATGCGTGATGCCGACGGCGCCATTGCCGTGCAGTTCGAGCGCGAGCTTGTGGTGACGGTGCCGACGCCGGAGCCATCCGCTCCCAGCGGCCGGGTGACCGCCCCCAGCGGCGTCAACGTGAGGTCGGGACCGGGGGTCAACTTCCCTGTGCTCGGCACCGCCCGTTACGGCACCGAAGGCGAGATCATCGGCCGCAGCGCCGACAGCCGCTGGTGGGTGGTGTCGGCGCCCTCGGCGCCGGGCGGCAATGGCTGGGTCTCGGCGGATTTCGTCGCGGCGCAGAATGCGGACGACGTGCCCGTCGTGGCGGCGCCGCCGCCGCCCATCGTGGTGCCCACGCCGCCCCCGCCGGTCGTGACGCCGCCTCCGCCGCCCCCTCCTCCCGCTGCACGCCCCACCCCCACGCCGACGCCCTCGCCGCAGATCTCCTTCAGCGTCGACCAAACCCAGATCAACCAGGGCCAATGCACCACGCTGCGCTGGTCGGTGCAGAATGTGCAGGCCGTCTGGGTCTATCCGCAGGGACGGCCCTACCAGAACTACCCGCGTGTGGGTCAGGGCACGGAGCAGGTCTGCCCGCCCTCCACGACCACGTATGAGATGCGCGTGCTGCAGCGAGACGGCTCGGTCGTGACTCGCCAGGTCACCGTCAACGTGACGCCGGCAGCCCCGCAGAACCCCCTCAACGGCACCTCCTGGCAGGTGACCAACTACTACAACGGCCGTGGCGCCGTCGTCGGCCTGATCGCGGGCACCACCCTGACGGCGCGGTTCGATGCCTCCCAGATCACCGGGAGCGGCGGCTGCAACAACTACTCCGGCCCCTACTTCGTGAGCGGTGCGAACTTCTCCGTGGGAGCGCTCACCTCCGGCATGGCCTTCTGTGCCGATCCTGAAGGGGTCATGGACCAGGAGAGCCAGTACCTGGAGGCTCTGCGCTCCGCGAACAGCTTCCGCATCGACGGCAACCGCCTGGAGCTGCGCCGCTGGGACGGCACCCTGATGGTGGTCTATACCCGCCAGTAGTAGCGGGGTCCTCCCCGACTGCGATCGCTGGTTGCACCTGCCCTCCCGGAGGTTTTCACCTTTCGGGAGGGCAGGTCTATGATTGGCGGCTGCAAGGGTTGTCTGCTGCGGCCTCAGCGACAGCAAACACCCCTGTGATGGCGCCGAGGAAGTCCCGTATCTGCTGCGGCCATGGGCGCCCGCCCCGACACGCAGCCATGCCAGAGGAGACCATCCCATGTTGAGCGTCAACGCCGAAGCCATGAAGATCGTCCGCCGCATCCTCGAGTCGCCGGAGGCGCTCGGCGTGGAGGTTTCCCGCCTGTCCAACGGCAGTGTTCTGATCGACATGGGCCAGAAAGCGCCGGGAAGCTGGCAGGCAGGGCGGTTGTTCACCCTGGTCACCGTTGGCGGTCTGGGACAAGTGAGCTTCGAGGGCTTCACGCTCGCCGGCGTGCGTCTGCCGGCCATCCGCCTGCTGGTGGACCGCCCGCTGGTGGCCTGCATGGGCTGCCAGGTCGCAGGCTGGCGGCTTGTGGATGAGCCGGATGCGCCGATCCTTGCCGGACCGGCCCGTACCCTCAACAACCCGCCTGACTACCACGCGGCGCTCAGCGGCCATCGGGATGCCCACCACGAGGGCGTCGTCACCGTACAGATGTCCCGTCCGGTGACGGGGGAGATGGCGCAGGTGATGGCGCAGGCCTGCGGCCTGGCGCCCGAGAACCTCTACGTGTTGGCCTCGCGGCATGCCTGCATGGTGTCCACCGTCCAGGTGCCGGCGCGGGGCATCGAGACGGCCATGCACCGCCTGGCGCTGGAGGGGTTCGAGCTGGACCGCATCCAACATGCCTGGTGCACCGGTCCCGTTCCGCCCCTGGTCGACGACGAGCTGGCCTCCATGGGGCGGATCAACGACGCCCTCTATTACGGCGGCGAGGTCGGACTGTATGTCGACGCGCCGGACGACCTGCTGGAATCCCTGGCGCCAAAGGTCGTCAGTGAGGTCTCCTCTCTGGCGCGGCGTTCCTTTGCCGACGTGTACCGCGAGGCAGGTTATGACTTCCATGCCATCCCGCTCGCGGCCCACACCCCGGCCGTGCTGCACATGACCAATATCCGCAGCGGCCGCACCTTCTCCGCCGGCCACCTCGACCTGGAGGTATTGGAGAGGTCGTTTTTCGGCGGAGCATGACCTCCTGTCGGGACAAGCGGACGGGCTTCCACGGCGGCCTGGCCAAGGCGCGTTCTGAGGCGCACCGCCGCAACCTTCCGGTCGCGGCAGGTCACCAAGGCGGTCAACTTCTGCGGTTGAAGCGGTAGCCGGTGCCGTGTTCGGTCACGAGGTACCGGGGTTTCTTGGGGTCGGGCTCCAGCTTTTGCCGGAGATGCGCCATGTAGACGCGCACGTAGTCGGTGTCGTCCTGGTATTCCCAGCCCCAGACGCGCTCAAGAATCTGGCGTGAGCTGAGGAGCCTGTCGGCATTCTCCACCAGCATGGCCAGCATGCCATCCTCCTTGGCGCTGAGCTTGATCGGTTCGCCGTTCACCCATACCCGGCGCTCCAGGAGGTCGATCCGCAGGTAGCCATCCTCGAAGACGGGCGACTGCATCGAGATCGCGACCTGCGCGGTGCGGCGCAGGGCGGCGCGCACGCGGGCAACCAGGACCTTGGGGTTGAAGGGCTTTCCCAGGTAGTCGTCGGCGCCGAGCTCCAGGCCCTGCACCATGTCTTCGTCCGCCGCTTGCCCGGTAAGCATCAGCACCGGCGCGTCGGAGAGGCTGCGGATGATCGTCAGGGTCTGCCAGCCATTCAGGTGCGGCATGACCACGTCCAGGACCACCAGGTCCGGGCGCACCGCATAGAACTGGCGCAGGGCTTCCTGCCCATCCTGCGCCAGATAGACCTGGTATCCAGCTTCGCGCAGCACCTGTTCGGCCAGGAGGCGCGTGGTGGGATCATCGTCAACCACCAGGATTTTCCTGTCCCGGATATCGTCCATTGTGGCGTCTGTTTCACTGCGTGCGAGAGCGGCGCCGTACGCCCCGGACCGGCCGTTGGCGGGTGTCGACACTTGCTGGCGTGGATGAGGCAGCTGGTAGGGATGTCGCGGCGATGACATAGGATGAACGGGCCACAGCAATCGTCAAGGGCTGATGACGCCTTTCTGCCATGACGGGCTATTGGGGCCAGCCGTTGACATTGTTCAGTTTACGCGATTGAAGGCGCGCCGTCATCTGCCGTCCAGCCAAGCTTTGCTATGCCATACGGCATATGCCTTGCTTGATTCGGCGCCGTCAGCAATGGTTATGCCGTTCTCACGCGCCGGCAAATACCCCGTGCTTCCCGGCGCGCCGCGCTGAAACGCGATTCTGCCTCCCCGGCGCCCGGCATTCGCCCGTCCGCATCTCGCCCATGCGGGTGGAAGAACCGTCAGGCGCCGGGGAAGGGCGCTGCATGGCTCGCGCGTCCGGCTTCCGGCTGGCGGGCGTTCTCGCCCAACGCCCGCCGGGCGGTTTCCCGCTGCAGGAACTCGAACAGGGCCTCCAGGGTGGCGAAGACTTGCAGCGCCTGCGTGTGCGGGTCCTGCAGCGACGCCCGCCACTCGCCGGGGAGACGGTCCGGTGCCTCTGCGTCGCCGCCATCCTCCAGCCAGAGCCGGAGCAGAAAGGCCATGTAGGCAGTGCGTTCGTCGTCCATGATCGTCTTCCTTGAGGTGCGTCCATGCTGGAGGCTGCGAGCCATGATCAGCCGAGGTGAGGGGGGATCTCCGGGAGGCCTCAGGGCCTCCCGGAGGTCGCTATGGGCCAGGAGAGCGGGGGCTCCCGGTCCTGGTGAGTCACGCCGGCCAGGCCGGGCTGAGAGGAGCGCCGGAGCGCAGCCTGAGGCGTGACCGGGCGAGATTCCATTTACTAGCGCAGGCGGGGCAGGAAGAGCGTGTTAGCGGGGATGCCGATCCCGGCCGGCACGACCAGGGTGGTCCCGCCGCCCTCCTGGACGCGCAGGGGGGCGTCCGGGTGCAGGGCTAACACGGTGGAGGCGGTGCCGCCCGCGGTGACGGCGACCTCATAGAAGCCCGCGTCCGCCCCGGTCATGTCCAGGAACAGGATGAACCTGCCGCCCGGCGTCGTGGCGGCTGTCGTAGTGAGCGCTGTGCCGTTCACTGTGATGGCGATGGGTGTACTGACTGGGAACCCTCCTCCGTTCAGAGTGAACAAGCTCCCGGGCTTGCCGGAGACGTAGTTGGCGGTCACGACCGGCGTCTGGGCGCCGATCACATCCACTGGCGTCGCGCTGCTCCAGTACTCATACCACTCGTAAATGTGCGAACCGTCATTCCCCCAGCATCTGGGCTTGGCATCGCTGACCAGTGCGCAGGTGTGGTACATGCCTGCCGCCAGGGCTGTGGCGCCGCTGGTGAGGCCGATGACATCCACCGGTGCCGGGCGATTCGTGATCGTGCCGTCGCCCAGTTGGCCTGACCGGTTTGCTCCCCAGCACTTGACGCCACCGCCAGTGGTCAGCGCGCAGGCGTGGTACCGGCCTCCTGCCAGTGCCTTGACGCCGCTCGTCAGGCCGGGCACGTCCCTGGGCGTACTTCCATACAGGTTATACATGTCTCCCCCCCAGCACTTGACGCCGCCAGCGTCGGTCAAGGCGCAGGCGGCATCACCCTCGGTCGCAATGGCCTTGACGCCGCTGGTGAGGCCGAGGACGTCCACTGGGCTGGTGCGATCGGTGTGCGTACCGTCACCCAACTGGCCGGAAGCATTGTGTCCCCAGCATTTCACGCCGCCGGTCGCAGTGAGCGCGCACGTGTGGTAGATGCCGGCGCTCAGGGCAGCGACGCCACTTGTGAGGCCCACGACATCCACCGGCGTCTTGCGCATCGTCTTGGTGCCGTCACCCACCTGACCATAGAGGTTCACACCCCAGCACTTGACGCCGCCCGTCGTGGTAAGGGCGCAGGTGTGCGTCAGCTGCGATGCCGCAATTGTCGTGACACTGCTGCTAAGGCCGGTTACGTTCACCGGTGTTTTGCGGTTAGTGCCCTGGGTGCCGTCGCCCAACTGGCACTGGTTGTTCCCGCCCCAACATTTCGCCCCGCCAGCCTGCGTCACCACACACGTGTAGTCGGCCCCTGCCGACACCATAGCGATGCCGCTGCTAAGGCCGGTGACGTCAGTGGGGGTGTTGCGGTAAGTGGTAGAGCCGTCCCCCACCTGGCCCGAAGTGTTGAAGCCCCAGCACTTCAGGGCCCCACCGATCAGGGCGCAGGTATGCCCCGCGCCGCCTGTCAACATCGCCACGCCACTGTCCAGACCGGGTACGTCCGCCGGCAGGGTGTGCGGATTGGTCCAGCTCACGCCCAATTCCCCGGCCGCGTTTGATCCCCAGCACTTCACGGTGCCGGCATCGGTAAGCGCGCATGAGTGTGCCATTCCCCCACCTCCCCCCAGTGCAAGAGCTGTGACGCCCCCGCCAAGGCCAACCACGTCGACCGGGACGGTGCGGTCGGCCCCAGCGCCAGAGGACCCGTTTCCGAGTTCGCCGCTGAAGCCTCTGCCCCAGCATTTGACGGCGCCGGCGTCAGTGATGGCGCAGGTGTGGCCTATCCCTGCCGCCAACGCTTTCACGCCGCTACCAAGTCCAACCACGTCCACCGGCGTCAGGCGAACCTCGGTGGTGCCATCGCCCACGCTTCCTCCCTGGCCCCAGCATTTCACGCCGCCAGCGTTCGTCAGTGCGCACGTGTGGGAACCTCCAGCCGCCACCGCGACGACGCCGCCAAGCCCGACCACCTTCACCGGTTCTTCGTGTTGGCTCTTGGTGCCGTCGCCCAACTGGCCCGAATCATTCCAGCCCCAGCACTTCACTTCGCCGGTGTCAACGACAGCGCAAACGTGGGCGGTGCCCGCAGCCAGGGTCTTGACTCCGGCCTCCAGGCCAATGACGTCCACCGGTGTCAGGCGATTCGTCGTGGTGCCATCACCTAACTGGCCAAAGTAGTTCACACCCCAGCACTTGACGCCGCCGGCCCCAGTCAGGGCACAGGTGTGCGAGCCGCCGGCAAACGCAGTGCCGTCGTCGCCAGACGTTGGCGCTGCCAGAAACTTGACGCCGCTGCCCAGACCGACGACGTCCACCGGTGTCAGGTGAGGCGCATCGCTGGTTGTGCCGTCACCGACCTGGCCGTAGCTGTTCATCCCCCAGCACTTCACGCCGCCGCCGGTGGTCAGGGCGCAGGTGTGACAACCTCCTCCTACCACTTGTGCAACTCCGCTTGAGAGTCCGCTTACGTCCACGGGAAAGGGACGCAACACCGTTGACTCGGTTGTACCATCTCCTAACTGGCCATAAGCGTTCCATCCCCAGCATTTCAGGCCGCCGCTGTTGGTGATGGAACAAACATGGAGTCCCCCTCCTCCGATGCTGGCGATATCCTGCAGGGGAAGGTCGGTCTGTACGTTCCCCGGCGCCAGGGCGGCGGCAGAGACAAACGGGGCCGCTTCGGGGGCCGGGCTCGCAGGCGCGGCGCTGGCGACAGGCGAAACGAAGAGGCTCGCGACCAGGGCGAGCGCCAGAATCCGGCCGATGGTGAGTCTCAGTGGCGTTGGCATGGGGATTCCTGCGCTGTCACGGGCGCACCCGGCGGCTGCTGGAGCGAGCCGTCTGCTGCGAGAAAAGCCGCTTCCGGGGCGGCCACGGCTGCCTGGACCGGCCTCGCCGTGATCCACACCCACCCCATGCTCGCGCCGGACAGTCAAAATAGAGTCAGGAACTTCCGCACGGTTTCCGTCCTTCCAAGTCATCAGCGCTGTTGTGACGATGGCCGAGCGACCGGACATCCTGTCCGGCGGGCTCGGCGTTCCCGGGGAGCCTGCGATCGGCGGTTGGCGGCGGTTTTGCGGTTGAAATCTCCCCTTGTTCGCTCTATAATGCACGATAAGACGAGTCTTTTGTGGCCGTTAGCCGGCCTCACGTCATTGTGCGCGAGGAACCCACAAATGCCGGTCCTTGCCATCCAGTTGCTCGGAGGGTTTGCTGTTCTGCGTGCGGGACGGATGCTGGACGCCGCGGACACGGTTCGCTTCGAGTCAGACAAGGTGCGCGGTCTGCTGGCCTACCTGGCCCTGGAAGGCCGCGAACCGCAGCGCCGCGAGGCTCTGGCGGGGCTGTTGTGGCCGGATAAGGACGAGGCGCGGGCGCGCCACAGCCTGAATCAGGCCCTGCACAACCTGCGGCGGGTGCTGGACACGCCGGACGAGGCGCCGTTCCTGGTGGGGGACAAGCACAACCTGGAGCTGAATCCCGCCCTGGACCTGAGCACAGACGTGGAGGCGTTCCAGGTGGCGCTGGCAGCCTGCCGCCGGCATGGGCATGAGGCCCTGGCCGCCTGTGAGGTCTGCCGCCAGACCCTGACGGACGCCGCCACCCTGTACCGCGGGTCGCTGCTGGCGGGGTTCTCGCTGACCGACAGCGCGGCCTTCGAGGAGTGGCTGGCGCTGCGGCGGGCGCAGCTCGAGCGCGAGGCGGTGGAGACGCTGCGTCGGCTTGCCGGCTGCGGCGAGACGCAGGGGCGGCTGGAGGAGGCGCTGGCGGCGGCGCGGCGCTGGGCGGAGCTGGCGCCGTGGCAGGAAGCGGCGCACCAGCGGGTGATGCGACTGCTGGCGCTGACGGGGCATCGCAGCGAGGCGTTGGCCTACTACGAGACGTGCAGCCGGCTGCTGCGCGTGGAGATCGGCGTCGAGCCGCGGCCGGGGACGCGGGCGCTGGCGGCGGACATCCGGGCCGGGAGGGTGCGGGGGGTGCAGCCTGAAGCAGAGCTGCGGCCCCTGCTGCTGGAGCGCAGAGAGGTTCAACCAGCAGAAGTCCGACTTCTCCGAAGAAGTCGGACTTCTAACCCCTTCGTGGGCCGGGAGGCGCAGTTGGCGGAGCTGCACGGCCGGCTGGGGCGAGCCCTGGCAGGAGAGGGGCAGATCATGTTCGTGGCGGGGGAAGCGGGGGCGGGCAAGACGGCCCTGCTGCGACGCTTCGCGCGCGAAGCGCAGGTGCGCCATCCGGCGCTGCTGGCGGCCTGGGGGCAGGGCAACGCCTTTGCCGGCAGCGGCGATCCCTACCTGCCTTTTCGCCAGGTGCTGGGCCTGCTGACGGGGGAGGCGCGGCGGGGCTACGAGATGGGGCTGCTGGACGAGATGCAGGCGCAGCGTCTGTGGGAGACGCTGCCGCTGGCGGTGGACGCCCTGGTGGGGCGGGCCCCGGACCTGGTAGACGTCCTGGCGTCAGGTGAGGAGCTGCTGGCGCGGGCGGCGGCGGCGGTGGAAGGGGAGCCGGACTGGCTGGCGGCGCTGCGCACGGTGGTGGAGCGGGGGCGGGGACGGGGGATGTTGCGACGGGGCCAGCTCCAGGAACAGACGGCGGCCTTTCTGGCGGGGCTGGCGGGGCGGCGGCCGCTGCTGGTGCTGCTGGACGACCTGCACTGGGTGGATGCGGAGTCGGTGTCACTGCTGTACCACCTGGCGCAGGGGCTGGCCGGGGTGCGGCTGCTGGTGGTGGGGGCGTACCGGCCGGAGGAGGTGGACGTCAGCCGCGAGGGGAAGCCGCATCCGCTGAGGTTCCTGGTGGCTGAGTGCAAGCGGCTGACCGGGGTGCAGCCGCTCAACCTCAACCGGCTGAACGAGGGGGAGCGGCGGGCGTTTGTCGGGGAATTGGTGGATGCCGAGCCCAACGAGCTGGGAGCAGCCTTCAGGGAGGCGCTGTTTGCGCACACGGAAGGGCACGCCCTGTTCACAGTGGAGATGCTGGCGGAATTTGCGGAACGGGGTGTGATTGCCTGGGAGGAAGGGCGGGGATGGCTGCAGCGGCGGGCGCCGGACTGGGGGGAGGCGCCCATGCGGGCGGAGGGGATGATCGAGGCGCGGCTGGGGCGGCTGGCGCCTGATTTGCTCGGACTGCTGGGGGTGGCGAGCGTGGAGGGGGAAACGTTCCTGGTGCAGACGGTGGCGGCGGCGCTGGGGCGGGCTCCGGAGCAGGTGACAGCGCTGCTTAGCGGCGAGCTGGACCGGGTGCACGGGCTGGTGGCGGAGGCGGGGAGCGCGACGGTGGCGGGGGAGCGGCTCGACAGGTTTCGCTTCCGGCACAGCCTGTTCCGGCAGGCCACGTACGAGCGGCTGGGCGAGGCAGAGCGCCGGCAGCGGCACGGGCAGGTGGCGGCCATCCTCGAGAAGCTGTACTTCGCCCAGGCGCGGGAGATCGCGCCGCAGTTGGCTTTGCACTTCGACCTGGCAGGCGAGGGGGAACGGGCATTGACCTATTACCTGGCGGCGGGGGACCAGGCGCGGCTGCTGTACGCCGACGGGCAGGCGCTGGCGGCGTATGGGCGAGCGCTGGCGCTGGCAGAGGCAGCGGGGGATGGCGCCCAGGCGGCGGCCATCCACATGCGGCTGGGGCTGACGCACCACGAGCGCATGGCCTATGAGGAGTCGCAGGCGGCGTATGCGGAGGGCTTCCGGCTCTGGAGCCAGACGGAGGCGGCCAATGGGCGGACGGGGGGCGCGGCGGAGCAGCCGCTGCGAATCGTGTGGGGATTGGCGCCGCGCAATGTCGAGCCCACCTTCGACCACATTCCCGACCTGTTCAGCGGGTTGGTGGAGGAAACGCCGGACCTGAGCATCGTGCCGGACGTGGCGCACCGCTGGGAGATCAAGGACGGGGGCCGGACGTACGTTTTCCATTTGCGCGACGATGTGCGCTGGAGCGATGGGGAGCCGGTGACGGCGCACGATTTCGCCTACGCCTGGCGGCACGGTCCCAGCCGGGCCCTAGCCCGCGGCGATCCCCTGTATGACATCAAGGGCGGCAAGATTCTCGATCGCGGGATCGCCGCCGACCTCAAGCAGGCGGGCCTGGAGGTTCCGGACCCTTACACGTTGGTGGTGAAGCTGGTGCAGCCGGCCGTTTACTTCCTGCACCTGCTCTCGCACCCGCTGGCGGGACCTGTGCCGCGCCACATGGTCGCGCACTGGGGCGATGCCTGGGCGACGCCCAGCCACGTGGTCAGCAATGGACCCTTCCTGCTGGAGCGCTGGGACGCTGCCGGCGATGTCATGCACTTCGTGCGCAATCCGGCCTATCACGGCCGCAGCGCCGGCAACCTCGGCCAAGTCGAGGCGCTCTATTTCCGCCAGCCCGTGGGCTGGCAGACTTACCTGGAGCTTTACGAGCAGGACCGTATTGACATCCTGACCCTCTTGAATTGGACCCGCGAGGGCTTCGCCTGGGCGCGGCGGCGCCACCCGGACGAGTACTGGCAGTATCCTCTGTTCACCACCTACATCAACTGCTTCGACACCAGGCGCCCTCCTTTCGACGATGCGCGCGTGCGGCAGGCGCTGGCCATGACGTTTGACCGCGAACAGACGACCATCCTGGGCGGTGCGGACATCACAAAACCCCCCTATGGCGGCTTCATCCCTCCCGGCATGCCCGGCCATTCGCCCGCCATCGGCTTGCCCTACGACCCCGAACGCGCCCGTTGGCTCCTGGCCGAAGCCGGCTACCCTGGGGGCAGAGGTTGCCCGCCAGTCGAGATGCTCCAGTTCTACACGCCCGACTGCGACGTCGTCACCCACTACCAGGCGTCCCATTGGCTCCAGCAGCTCGGCATCACCGTCAACCACCGCAGCCTGGAGTGGACGGCGTACTGGCGGTCCATTTCCCAGGAGTCACCTCACCTCATGGGCATGAACGGCGGCCCTACTTACGGCGACCCGGACGCCTACCTGCGCCAGGCGTTCCGCACGACACAGACCCTGACGGGATGGAGCCATCCCGACTACGAGCGCCTGATCGACCAGGCCGGACGTACGCAGAGCCAGGGCGAGCGCCTGCAGCTCTACCAGCAGGCCGACGCCCTGCTGATGCAGGAAGCACCTCTCTTTCCTGCGCGCTACCACGACAACGCCTACCTGGCCAAGCCTCGGGTCAGGCTGTATCCTTCCTCACCCCTGGGTGGTGGAGGCTACTGGAAGGATGTTTTGCTGGCGCCGCGTGCCGGCGCTGGCTAACGACGCTCGGCGATCTCCTCCAGCTCCAGAGCGCGGGTCTCGAAGGGGCGCGCCAGGAGGACAAGGCCGGTCGGAATGAGCATGAACAGGCCCGCGGCCACCCAGAAGCCGGTCATCGTGGGGAAGGTGCGCAGGAGCAGGCTGGCCAGGGCCGGCCCCAACACATAGGAAAGGCGGGCAAGCGACATCACCCAACCTGTGCAGGTGCCCCGGCGCTCGGTCGGGAAGATCTCGGGGATGTAGACGAAGAGCCAGGCCGAGATGATGCCGATGAAAAAGCCGGCGCAGACGTAGACGGGGGCGAGCAGGCCGGCTGGCGCCAGGCCCAGGGCAGCCAGGGCCAGGGCCAGGCCCAACCCGGCGGCCACGAACATGCGGTTCCGCCCCAAGCGGTCCATCAGCCAGCCGCCGCTCAGCCCGCCCACGATTTCCAGCGTCAGCAAACTAAACATCACGGTCGACCACTGCGCCAGCGTATAGCCCCGCACCTGCATGAAGAAGTAGCCTGCCCAGAACACCAGGGTCATGACGATCAGGACGCCGGTGGCGATGGCCGTGGCCAGGGCGATGTAGCGAACATCGGCCCGCGCGAACCTGTTCAGCCCGATGAGGTCGCGCCAGCCCAGGGGCTGCGGGCGCGCGGCTTTCACCTCACGGTAGCGCCCTGTCTCCCGCATGAACAGCCACGTCACCAGCGTCGGCAGCATGAAGACGAAGGTGATGCCGTACATCCAGCGCCAGTTCAAGCCCAGGTGCTGGAGCAGGTAGAGCGGCACATAGGCCTGCAGCGGGATCAGGCTGATGGCGAACACGGTGGCGGTGTACCGGGCCCTCCTTGCCGCCGGCGCCTCCTCGCCCACGGGAATGGTCCACATGTTCGACACCGTGGCAAACATGGCGGCGGCGTAGAAGACCATGAACCAAAGGAGTGAGGGCGTGAACAGGACGATGCCCAGCGACGACACGCCCATCAGCAGGATGAGCACCAGGATGGCCGGTTTGCGGCCCAGGAGGTCGTTGAGGGCGTTCAGGCCAAACACGAAGAAGGTCACGATCAGGAATCGCGCCTTCAACGCGGCAAACTGCGCCGCCGTGATGTGATAGTCGGCCAACAGGTAGGGGATGGCGGTGCTCTCAATGCTGGACAGGTACTGGTCCATCATCGCCACCATACCCATGAAGGCGACGATGTAGATCTGATAAGTCCGGCCGCGCAGCAAGCCGGACGGGGCCGGGACTGGGGCAAGCGTGGGTGCCGTGGTCATATGCAATTATCCCCGGGAGCGGACGCTCCCAACCACAGGTGTGAAAACAGGGATCTGTAGACCGGACAAAGCCTTGACTGTAGTTTACAGCACATGTCCGTGCGATGCCAGCGGCGCCCAGGCGCAGGCACGGCGCGTCAGGACAGGCCCACTGTGCGCCAGCGTCGCGATGGCCTTTGGCCCGGGCTTGCAGGTGCGCTAAACTCGACCCCACCATGTTTGCCCCTCGTCCCCTCGCTCCGATCCCCCGTTCCCTGGCAGATGCAGAAGGAGGCGCCCATGTGCCGCAACATCAAGCCCCTGTTCAACTTCGAGCCTCCTGCCAACGAGACGCAGGTGCGCGCCGCTTCGCTGCAGTTCGTGCGCAAGGTCAGCGGCTTCAACAAGCCTTCGCAGGTGAACGAAGCGGCGTTCAATGCCGCCGTCGACGAGATCGCCGCGGCCACGGCCCGGCTTCTGGCCTCGCTTGCCACGGCGGCGCCGCCCAAGAACCGCGCTGAAGAGGACGCGAAGGCGAGGGTGCGCGGGCAGCGCCGCGGTTCCCCCTCATAGTGGCGACTTCAGTCGTTACGACGATGACAAAGGTCTATTGGATGGGGAAGGTGAGCATCACGCCCAGGCCGGTCACAAACACCAGGGCGGCGACCGCCAGCATCGCCAGGTCGATGATCTGTGACTGGAATTTGCCGCTGATGCCGCCAAAGAAGAGCACCGAGGCGAAGATGACGGTCAGCAGAACGTAGTGGTCTGATGCTTCGTTGGCGGTGTCGGCCATCTCTGATTCTTTGGAGGCCGTCTGTTCCAACTGGCGAGCCTGCTCATTCTGCGGCAGCACGTATTCGGGCATGTCGAAGGGCGAGGCGGGCGCATCGGGGTTTTGCAGTGGTTTTGTGGCGAGCCAGGCCTCGGAAGCTGTCTTCAGTGGTCCCGGGAAGCGCTGGAACAGGAAGTCGGACAGCCTGGTGTTGTCCTGGCTGACGGCTGCCGCCCAAGCCACGAAAAGACTGGCATGAAGGCTCTTGTACTGTGTGGCCTCATTGCTCAACCGCGCCGCTTCCACATGGGCGTCATTGGCCGCGGCCATGTGGTTCGTCTGGTCCCCGCTCCATTGTGAGGCCTGGTAACCGCACCAGGCTGTGGCGACGGTCGCCAGGGCCAGCACGATCGCAGACAGGAACTCGATCCAGCGGTCGAACTTGCTGACTTGTTCCTCCTGCGACAGCAGGCGGGATGCGAGCGATCTGCCCTCATGGTCCGGCGTTGGCTCGTGCGTGGTCAACTCGTCCAAAGACTCCATGGCTTTGCGTTCCGGGTGGATACGCTATTCTACCATGTTGGCCGCCAGCCTTCCCGTGCGCACGGCTTCCACAAGCGCTGCATGGTCCTTCTCGTTCTGGTCGGCGTAGGCCACGGCGAAGCCAGCCAGGGCGTCCTCGAAGGCTGTGCTTGTCCCCATGTAGCCGCTGAGGACGGCGGCGTCGCCGGAACGGGTGTGCGCCCGCGCCAGCGCCCGGCCACACAGCCCGGCGTAACCCTTCAGATTGAACGCTGACATAACCTCGATGACGGGCTTGATCTTGGCGTCACGTAGCTGGCGGATGTAGAAGTGCCTGTGCAGCGCTCCGGCGCCGGTGCCCCAACCCAGGAACAGGTCGCTGGCCGCCTGCATGAGCTTCTGGCCGATGACCACTCGCTGGCCGTGGTGCGTGAACAGGCTGGCCCCGGCGTAGGGCTCCAGGACCGATTGCTGGGCCTCCTTGAACTGGAGGAACAGCGGCTCCTGGTTGCCTGACATGAGGAGGACGATGCCGCACAGGGTGCCCACGCTGCCGACGCCTACCACCTTGATGGCGACGTCGACGATCTCGTACCTTCTCACGAGCAGCACCCTTTCGAGGGGCAGATTGCTGATGTAATCCTGTAGGGAGGCCCGCACCATGCCGGCGAACGCCTCATCGCGCATATCGCCGTAGTGGTAGATGAGGGGCGGCTGGTCGATGATGCGGGCCGGATACCCCTGCGAAGCGGCAAGGCGCGCGAATTCCTTCTCGTGCGCGCTTTCTGCCATCGACGCCTCCGCCTTCCTGGTATAGAATCGCTTCATCTCCTTGTCCCGCATGTTCGCCATGATCTCGTCCCACTCAATGGCGTCATACCAGGTCTCGAGCACGGGCCTTTCGGCATAGGCGGCCATGGTCTGGCGATAACCCTGCACCGCCAGCCAACCCGCCTCCTTGCAGTCGGCGGCGGTGAAGCCGTTGGCTCGCCCGGCAATGACGAAGCTCGCGGCCAGCCGTTTGACGTCCCATTCCCAGGGCGCAATGGCGGCTTCGTCGAAATCGTTGATGTCGAAGATGAGCTTGCGCTCGGCGGTGGCGAAGCCGCCGAAATTGAGCAGGTGGCAGTCGCCGCAGGCCATCACGTTGGCGCCGGTGTTGGGGGTGGACGACAGATCGTAGGCCATGATTGCCGCGGCCCCCCGGTAGAAGGCAAAGGGGTTCGCCATCATGCGGCCGTAGCGGATGGGGACGAGTTCTTCGGCGCGGCCCTTGCTGTTCTCGATCAGCAGCTCGACGGGATCGGCCCGCTGCGCACGTGGCCGCCACTCGCCGTGTGCAGCGCGCGGCGTCTGCTGGCGCAGGGCTTTGCCCATCGCCCGGCGCTCGGCCACGGGCTTCAGGTGGGTCTGCTCAAGAACGGAGACCCGTTTGGGCGTGGAGGTGGATTCATCCTTGTTCATGGTCGTGGCGCTCGCTCCAGACAATCGAGTAGGTTCCGGCAGGACCGAAAGAACGTCCCCGCTGAACGTTGCAGGAGCTGGTGAGCGCTGCCTTGCGCCCGCCAGGACTGTTCGCCAGGCTGATCATAGCGCCAGCGCGGGCGGCGGCCAAACGAAAACGAAACCGCGCCGGCGCTCATCACCGGCCCTCAGGGCGCAGGTGTGGATGAGGCCGCAGGCGCCGGGGTGGGCGTGGCGATGAAATCGGATATGCCCTTCCCGGTGAACTCATCCAGGCTGACGGCTGCGACCTGCACGTAGTAGGGCGACTCCGAGGACTTGACATAGTAGGCGTTGGCCGCGGCGTCCCTGGCGCCGATCAGGAGCGTGTAGGTCTTGCCTTCACCCTGCGCGGGCTGTGTGCCGATGGTGACCGTGGTCTTGGCGGGAGCCAGCCCCCAGGCGGGGTCGGCCGTCGTGCCCAGAGGCCGTGTCATTGCCAGCGCCGACAGGCGCGCCAGGAGCGTCTGCACGGTCCCCTGGTCGAGGGCCTGGCCGGAGGGTAGGCCGGCCAGCGCCCATTGGTCGCCCTGCCGGGTGAAGTCGAGCGTGCCCTTGTCGTTCTCGATTTTGAGGGTGGCGATATCGGCGCTGGGAATCTTCAGGTAGGCGGTATCGATGAAGCTGCCAGGCTCGACGCCGGCGTCGAACGTGGCCAGATCGCTGGTGAGGTAGACCTGATCCTGGCCGTCCAGACGAAAATGGGTAGCGCCGGCGCTGGGCGCCGTGCCGAGATACAGCGTGTACTGGTCGCCCTTGGCGGTCTCCAGGACGAGACGGCGGGCGAAGTTGTCCGCCGCGACCTGCAGACGGCCGTAGGTGGCGGCGGTCTGCGCCACCAATCGTCCCGTCTTGAGGGCGACGAGCTTATCGACGAGGCCGCTGACGACCTCGTTCTTGGCCGGATAGTCGCCTGCCTCGGGCAAGACCCAGCCGTCGCCCTTCCTGGCAAGTTTGACCTCTTTGCCGCCGTTGTCGCTGATGGTGAGGGCGTTGACGTCGGCGCTGCTGAGGTTGGCGAAAACAGGCGCGCTGGTGGCCTGCGTGGGCCGGGGCCAGTAGACCACGGCCAGGATGGCGAGCTGCACGACCAGGAGCACGGCAAGGACCTGGATGCGGCGATTGGTGAGCATGATCAGACCTCCTGTTCCTCGGTCGCAGGGTCGGGCGGGAGCAGTTCCATCGGCTTCTCGTTGCGGCGGCGCAGGTTCCAGACCAGCCCGATGCCGAGCAAGATCAGCAGGCCGGCCACGTAGTTCGAGACCTCCCAGAATCGCTGGTCGCTTTCCGACAGGGGACGGAGAATGCGCGCCTGGGTGCCCCGGGCGCGAATGCCCAGCAGGTTCAGGTCCTGCACCGACCAATCGACGGCGTTCTGCATCAACTGCAGGCTGTGGAGTGAGCCTTCGGGATTGAGGCTGGAGGAAAGCTGCAGGACCACGTCGTCAAGGAACTCACTGCTGCCCAGGAGCACCAGGCGCGTCGCCTCGGGCGACTGGTGGACGGCCGCCGCCTGCAGGGCCGCGACGTCGGGCGGCGCGGCTCCCTGGTTGGCTGCGCCGGCGGGCGGCGGCGGCAGCGTCTTGTCCTTGAAGGCGCTGGTGAAGCTACCCTGCACGGCCACGGCCAGGGGGCGCGGCCCGGTTTTGCCCTCGACCGGGAACCCCACCTGGGGATACGTGGTGAGGTCGGGCTGAGCGCTGCCGTTGGCCGTCTCCCAGGACCGCGGGCTGGAGGTGAGCAGCGTGGTCGCCTTCAAACCGGTGGCGACGGTGATGGGCGAGGACCAGCTCATGGTGACGGCGGGAAGGTTGGCGGTGACAGGATGGTCGGTCGCCATGTGGTCGCGACGCACATCCACGAACGGCGGGTAGTTCACCGCCTGGATCTCCTGGACCTGGGCGCCGCCGACATTGCGCACCACCGGCACCGGGAAGGGCTCGTTCTGCAGGTCCATGACCATGCTGTTGGAGAGGGTGATGCCGTAGGACGCCAGCAGGGGCTCGATGCCGTTGGCCACCGGCGACAGGGTGAGCTGCCCTGACATCTGGTCCTGGCCGAGCAGGTAGTGCCCGGCGGCAGCCACCACCGAACCGCCGCGCATCAGGAACTGGTCGATGGCGAAGCGCTCGACGTCGGTCAGATTCTGTGGCGCCACCAGCACCAGGGTGTCGATGCCGGCCGGCACCTGCCCGGTGCTCAGGTCCACGTCGCGCACCTCGTATTCGCGGCCGAGCTGCTGCCGGATGCCGCGGTAGGTGCTGAGCGGCTGCTGCATCTGCCCGAAGGCATCGGGCGTGGGCGTTTCGGGCGGCGCCCAGTACCCGACGACTTTCAGGAAGCCGGAAGCGCTGCGCTTCAGACCCGATTCGATCGCCGTCCGCACCTCCGTTTCGCTGGCATTGGCCCCTGGGTAGACGATCTGCGTCTTGTCACCTGCCTGGAGCACCAGGTGCAGGAAGTAGGATTGCGGCGAGAAGGGCGACACCGCAAAGGGCTGGATGCCGTAGGTCTCCTGCAGCCACTGCGGGGTCACCGTGCTGCCCGCAGCCGTGGGGTCCACCTGCGTGAAGACCAGCTTGCCCTTCGATTTGCCTGCCAGATCGCCGGCGACCTGGGCAATGGTGGCCGGAACGGCCTTGAGCGCCGGCGGCAGCGTGGCGGGCGAGGCATAGAGCGTGAGCTGGGCCGGCTTGTCCAGGGCGGCCAGCACGGCGTCGGTGCTTTGGAAGCCCTGGACGACCTTGGTGAGCGCCCGGGTCAGGTCATACTCGAAGTTGCGCAGCCGCACATCCAGCGTGCCATCCGGGTGGGGATCGACCTCGATCAGGTCCTGGAAGTTGATGACCTCGCTCTGGTCGCCGTAGCGGATGAGGATGTCGAAGTAGGAGTTGATGATCGTGTCTTCGTAGCGACCGGCGACGCGGAAGGGCGTGGGACGGATGCCGTAGGTCTGGTTGGCTTCCTTCTCCAGGTCGGGGTTCTTCGTGGGGTCGACCACCTCGGCCTGGACGCGCCCGTTGCCGGCGATCTCGTATTCGCGCAGCATGTCGGTCACGGTGGGCACGAGCGGCGCCAGCAGCGGATGCGTCTTCTCGCTGATATACGCGCGGATCAGCAGCGGTTCGTTCAGGCCATTGAGCACGTCACGCGTAGGCTGCGAGAGGCT
This sequence comes from Chloroflexota bacterium, assembly GCA_029782215.1. Classification (GTDB taxonomy): domain Bacteria; phylum Chloroflexota; class Anaerolineae; order J102; family J102; genus SSF26. The sequence goes on along the minus strand of JAKOVD010000032.1, from coordinate 16,131 downwards.
GTATTCGCGACCCTGGGTGAGGTCGAGGCGCAGCCCGGCGAGCGGGGCGATCCAGAGATTGAGGACCAGCAAGTTCAGGCCCACCAGGGCCGTGGCCAGCCACAGCCGGCGGCGGTAGCCCAGGGTGTTCGCGCCGTGGCTCCAGCGCTTGCTGTCGATCGAGACGGCGTTGAGCACCAGGAAGAAGACCGTCAGCGACAGGTAGTAGATCAGGTCGCGCAGGTCTACCACCCCGCGCAGGATGCTGTCGAAGCGACTGCCGGCGCCGAGCGCCCGCAGGACCGAGGCTACTGCCGGCGGCGCGTTGTCCACCACCGTCGCCGAGCCCACCAGGTAGAGCAAGCCCGATACCACCATGGTGAGGACGAGCGCCACCAGCGAGTTGTCGGTGCGTGAGGAGATGAAGAGACCGATGGCGGTGTAGGCGGCGGCCAGGAGCAGCGCCGCCAGGTAGCCGCCCAGCACCGGCCCCCAGTCCAGGTTGCCCAACAGCGACACGGTGATGGGGATGAAGAGGGTCAGGCCCAAGGTCACGGCCACCATGGCCATGACGGCCAGGAACTTACCCAGCACCAACTGCCAGGGGCTCACCGGCAGGGTGAGCAGCACTTCCAGGGTGCCCGTCTCTTCCTCGTCGCTCCACTGGCGCATGGTCAGGGCCGCCACCAGGAGGATGAGGAGCACAGGCAGGCTGCTGAACAGGGGTCGGACATCGGCGATGCTGCGGGCGAAGAAGGCATCGACCCAGAAAAGCGAGAAAAGCGCCAGGGCCAGGAAGACGCCGATAAAAATCAGCGCCATCGGCGAGCCGAAGTAGGCGGCGAGTTCTTTGCGGGTGATGGAAAGGGTCTGTTTCATGGGAAGGAGATATTGACAGCCCAGTGTGTGGGAAATCCTGCGTAATGCGTACTATGCAATGCGTAATGCGTGATGCGTGAGAATTGGCTTGATACGATGATTGTTGCGTGTTGCGTGTTACGTGTCTATTCTCACGTAGTACGTAGTACGCATTACGCATCACTCCGCAGTCGTCGCCAATTCGTTGAATACCGATTCCAGAGTGCGCGTTTCGCGGCGAAGCTCGCGCAGGGGCCAGTTGCGCGTGTGGGCAAGCTGGTAGATGGCAGGCGTCAGATCGTGGCTGTCCTGCTGGCGCGAAACGACGCGGAAAGCAGGGAAGCCGTCGGCGGAGCGTTCCGGCCGCACCTCGCCGATGCCGTCGAGGCCGCGCAGCGCCTTTTCCACGCCGCTTGTGGTTTCCTGTAGTACCAGGACGGCGCTGGCGGCCGCCGCCAGGTCGGCCAGGCGGGCGTCGGCCTTGACATCGCCGTTCATCAGGATGATGACGCGATCGCACACCTGCTCGACCTCGGGCAAGATGTGCGTCGAGAGGAGAATGGTGCTGCGCCGCGCCAGCCGCCGGATGAGATGCCGGATTTCGATGATCTGCGTGGGGTCAAGGCCGACGGTCGGCTCGTCGAGGATGAGGAGCTGCGGTCGGTGCAGGATGGCCTGGGCCAGACCCACGCGCTGGCGGTAGCCCTTGCTCAGCTCGCCGATGCGCCGGGTGAGGTGGTCCTCCAAGCCGGCGGCGTACACCGCTTCCGAGATGCATGCGGGCCGGTCGGCGACGGGAATCTGCCGCAGATCGGCCATGAGTCTCAGGTAGCCCTGCACCGAGAGATCATGGTAGAGCGGCGCGTTCTCGGGCAGGTAGCCGATCAGGGCCTGGACTTCCTGGCGCTGCGTGAGGACGTCCTTGCCGTCGACCGCGGCCGAGCCTTCATCCGGCTGCAGGAAGCCCGTCAGGATCTTCATCAGCGTGGTCTTGCCGGCGCCGTTGGGACCGAGGAGGCCGACGATCTCACCGCCCTCGATGGCGAAAGAGACATCGTCGAGGGCCTGGATATCGCCGTAAGCTTTGGAGAGATGCGAGACTTGGATCACGAAACGACCTCCAAAAATCAGCCCCGCCGCATCCACGGAGCTGTCACGTTCCGGGGCATGTTGGCAGGGCCAAAGGGTGCTATGGGAGATGTTGAGACCATTCTATGCAAGAGGCACAGCACAAGCAACTCACGCAGATGGGGCATGAAGCTCCTTCCATCATGGACGGTCTCGCCAGTTTGCGGCTCTTGCCGCCCGGCGTCTGCCAGCGCGAAAATGGTACCTGCAACATCAACCTGCCATGAGAAATACACTGCTGATCGCCTTTGTGATCGTGATGCTCGCAGTGGTGTGCCGGACGCCATGGGCTCTGCAACCGCGTACCGTACGCTGGGACGAGCCGGACTACCTGATCCTGGCACGCAACCTGCGCCGCGGGGACGGATACCAGGTGTTCGGCGTGCCGGAGATCATGACCCCGCCCGCTGTGCCCTTGTTGGCCGCGGCGGCCCTGGCCGCAGGTGCGCCCGAGGATGGGGCGCTGGCGGTCTGGCAGGTGCTGGCGGGAGCAATGCTTTGCGGACTGTTGTATGGGTTGAGCTACGAAGTCACCGGCAGCAGGCGCATCGCCGTCTTGGCGGGCGTGCTGGCGGCTGTCTCCCCTGCCCTGGCCGTCTGGCCGCTCTACTGGGGCAGCGTCACCGAGTCGGTCTTCATTGCCTTCCTGCTGGCAGGTCTCTGGGCCACGTGGCGCCTGCTTACGCGGCCGGGCTGGCGCCCCGGGGCTGCCGCCGGGTTCGCGTTTGCACTCGCCTATCTGAGCCGACCTGAAGGCATGATCTGGTGGGCAATGTATCTTGTCTTGGTGCTGGCAATCGTACTCTGGCGACGGCGTCCTTGGCTGCCGCTACTGGCGTTCGTGCTGGCTTTCTTGGTGGTGGCGGCGCCCTACTGGGCCTATCTCTCCCGGCAAAGCGGCCGGCTGCTGGTGAGCGGCAAGACCGACATCACCCTTTCCCTGGGGATGCGCATTACCGAACAGGGCAGTGGTCAGGGCAACGACTACGCCGCCGCGCTTGACTCCACAGGTTCAGAGATCATGTGGCTGTCGCCCGAACGGTTCGATGCCAGCCTGCTTAACGCCCTGCGAACGGACCCAAACGGGTTTGCACACCGTCTTTACCTGAACCTGGCCAAGGTGCCCCTGGCGCTTCTGAATCCGCTGCTGGGAATGTTGGCCCTGGCGTTGATTGTCCTGGGACTACTCGGCCGCTTCTGGGATTGCCGCCGTGCTCGTGCCGAGGCCTTTTGGATCAGCGCCCTGCTGCCCTTGGCCGCCATCCCGCTGTTCCACACGCAGCCGCGGCTGCTGGTTCCCCTCGTGCCATTGGCCCTGGTTTGGGTCAGCCGCGGAGCCTGGCATGCCATCGACTGGGGCGAGGTTTTGGCCAATCTCTGGCCGCGGGTGAAATGGCTGGGCAAGGTGTGGGCCGTGCTTGTCATTGCCGTCGTCCTGTTGAGCGGAGTTTGGGGCGAATTCAACGCTGCTCGCGCCGGCCAGGCCGACCTGGTACCCTCACATCAGGCGGCCGGACGGTGGCTGCGAGAGCATGCCGAACTAGGGGCGCCGGTGATGACGCGCAACAGTGAGGTCGCTCTCTACGCCGATCGACCGGACGTGCCCTTTCCCAACGCCACCTGGGAGGAGGTGCTGGCCTATGCTCGGGCGCACGGTGTCCGGTATGTGGTCACCGATAGTTGGGAACTGGCCCAACTGCGCCCCCAACTGGCGGCGCTGGGAGACCCGGCGACGGCGCCGCCAGAACTCCAGTACCTGGCGACCTTCTCGGATCCCCGGCGCACGACCTTGGTCTATCGACTCACCAGGTAGCGCTCCGGCGTTTGGGAAAGCGCCGCCTGCCGATTCGCAGCCAACAGCCTGCCAGGGACGGGCGCGGAGGGCCCGGCGACAGCCCGGTAGAGGACGACACAATAGTCTCCAGCAGGTGGCTCACGAAGGCGACCGGTAGGTCAGGTAGAAGAAGTCCCGATCGTAGGGCAATAACCACTGGGCGCTGTTGCCCTGCATCTGCTTGATCAGCTTGACGGCCGTCACCGGGAGGGTTTCGTGCGTACTTGATTTCGGGACCGGTTGCGGTTGGGCGCTGAAAGTGTCGAAGCGCTCGAAACTCATGTTGACGTCGAGCTGCATGGCGTTGTTGACGCCCGCTGCCTTGAGCGCCTCAGTGAGCGTCTGCACAGAGAGGGAATTGCCCGCAGCGTAGATCAGCCAGCGACCGTCCGGGGTCGTTCCCATCCCCGATCGCCAGATGGACACCGTGCCGTCCAGGGCGGCGCCCCAGCGAATGGTGTTTGCCTGCTTGATCACGTCAGGATTGACGACGCCGTTCTCGATCAGGGGCGGATTATTCTGCCGCCAGGCCTGCCAAGGCCCCTTGGGGTCCACACCCCTGCCCCAGGCGCCGATCAGCACGTGACCGTTGTTGTCAACGGCAGCGGTGCCCATTCCCTCGATCGGCGGGAGCCAGACGACTCCATCCGTCATCATGCCGTAGTGACCATTGACCGCCTTGAAGCCTCCGTTCCACGCCGCCAGCAACTGGCCGCTGGTCTGAACGTCGCGGGGAATGACACCGGGTCGCGCCTCCGTGCGCGGGGGATTCGCCACCGGCTCCTTGGCTCCGGCCACCAGGTGCAGCTGGCTGCGGCTGAGGTCCATGGCGACCAACGCCACCGCCGCAAAGGGGCGGCTGGGGTCGGGCCGGATGAAGGTCTGCCAGAGGAGCGGTGATTCCGAGGGCGGCTGTCCCAGCGTTGTCAGGGGCTGCCACATGCCCTCGCCGGGTGCGGCGCCATCGGCGATGATCGGCTGCAGGGCGTCAGGCGGTCCTGCCGGCGCGGGTTGCGGGTTTGCCGCGGGGGCGGTGGGCAGGGCTCGTTTCGTGCCGGAAGGCGCGGCGATGGCGTGAACTCCTCTGTCGGCGCCGGCAGCTTTGGGCTGGGTTTTGGCCGGTGCTGGGGTCGCGGCCGGGGCGGGATGGATGCCCGGCTGTGCGGCTTGGGCCGGGGGCGCCGCGCGAACGACTTTATCGTTGAGCTGCCACTCGGGTCCCTGGCCGGTCATACGATAGCGCAGGCGATCCACGAGGTCGACTTCCCGATAGTAAACGCTCTCGACAAGCGCCACGGGTTGGGGACCCACGGCCTCGCGCACCCAGTCAACGGCATTGGTGATGACATCGGGGTGCGCCTGGATGAAAGCGGGCCCGGCCGCCACGGCGACTATCAGGCAGGCCAACACGGCTAGCGGCAACAGCAACCACCGGCTGCGGCGCTTCGGTGCGCTGGCGTTTGACGCAGAGCTATGAGACATTGTGTTCACCTCACCAGCCATTCCGTTTCACGGTCTTTCCGGCCGCAAGCACTTGCTGGCGCCCCCGATCATGCCACGCCAGCCCATGCACCGCAAAAGCGCAGTCCTACCCTGCAACGCGCCTGGCACGCTGTCTGAGATTGGCAGTGCAGCCACCTGATGAGAGACCGCAAGGCCTACGAAGGGTCGAGCATGAGCAAGACCTGGTCGTCGGAAAGCCGTGCACCCTGGGCGTCTGTGATGGGCAGGCGCACGCCGTCGGCTGGGGTGTACAGCCCTACAGCCACCTGCACGCCGGCGGGGTCGACGCCCTTCGGCAGCGCAATGGCGCGGCTGTCGACCACGATCTGGCCGGGCGTCCAGGCGCTGCTCGGATAGCGACCTCCCACGGGTGGGCCGTCAACCTGCGCGATCTTTTGCCCGCTGCGGTCGAACACCTGCGCGAACACGGTGTAATCGGCTGGCGGTCTGCTTATCGCCTGCCAGTAGAGGGTGACGTCCAGCGATGGGCCAGTGGCGTCGCTCTCGGGGGACGGTTTCCTCGTGGTGATAGCGTGGCCGACCAGCCTGATGCTGTCGCCAATGGCGTAGCTTTGTCCATGTCCCGGCGCCGTTTCCAGCCTCATCGGATGACGCTCACGGATGGTGACGCCCGCCAGTGTGAGGGTGTCGCCGCCTGCGGCCAGAGGCACCAACTTCGCGCTGGGATCGATCAGTCCCGTGCGCACGTTGGCGGCCAACGGCGGTGTTTCCGCCGGCAGGAGCAACCGGTAGTCGTCTACCACGTAGAAACCAGGCGTCCAGCGGCTGCTGGGCTTGTCGCCGGGATGGACCTTGGTCTCGTTGGCCCAGGTTTCGTCGCCGGTGACGGCGTCCAGGTGGACAAAGGGCCGGACGTTCGCCGCCTGCGGCGTCAGCGCCCGCCAGTAGAGGCGCACTGCCAGCGTCCCCCCCTGCTGCGGCGCGTGGTCGTCCAGGTCGTACCCGATCAGCTCGACGTCGTTGGCAAAACGGGCGTGGACTGGATGCTGCATGGTTGCAGGCGCTTCGACCGGAGATCGGGTGCGAAACAAGTGGGTGTGCGGCCCGATCACCAGCGCGGCCGCGGCCGTCACGACGAGAATCGTTCCCAGGGCAACCAGGGCCGGGCGCCAGCCTGGGGCGGTATCTTCGGTGCTGCGGCCGCTGATGATGCGCCTTCTCGTCCCCGTCCACCACAGAGCGGCGGTGGCCACACAGCCGGCCAGGGCAAGCCCCGCGCCCACGCGGCGAGGTGATGTGGCGCCAAAGCTCACCTCCAGGCTGTGTCTCCCTGCCGGTACCGTCACCCCGATCAGCCCGTACGGGGAGGACGCTGTGATCGGGGTGAGTTGGCCGTCGATCGCAGCGCGCCAGCCGGGAAAGAAAAAGCGCCGCAACGTTACCGGCGCGGTCGCAGGCAGGTCAAGCTGGTAGTCGTCGGACAGGGGGCTGTGAGCGGTCCAGACCGCCGCACTACCTGAAGGCAAGGTGCTGCGATCGAGGGGATCAGGCAGTCTGCCCTCCCGTATCACCTCGGCCATGTTGGTAGGGGGGTTGGGGTCTGCCACCCATCGCGGCAGGTACTCGTTGGCACTGGCGGTCGCACGCGCTCCTCCCTCCAGCTCGTAGCGGGCGATATCGGCGGTAGTGGGCTCGGCGACCGGCGCAAAAGGACGGGGGAACAGGTAGGTGGCAACGCTGAGCGGGATCAGGACGAGCAGCGCCAGCAGGGCAGGCGTGCGCAGCCGGCTGGGAACAAGATAGAGCGCGGCGCCGCCCAGGAGCGCCGCCCACAGGAGGGCGGGACCGAGCAGGCGCCAGGGGAAGGCGATGAAACGAGCCAGCGGCAGCGCCTCCCAAACGGGCGCTGCAAAGGGCAGGATGAGGAAGAGGGCCAGAATCAGCAGGCCTGTCACAAACAGCAGCGTCCACCCTGCCTGGCGCTCCGTCCAGGGGATTTCTGCACTGAGGCTATCTGCCTTCCCTCCCGGCGCCCGCAGCCAGGCGAGCGCTGCGGCCAGTCCTGCCAGTGCCAACAGCGCCTGGGCATTGCCCAGGCTGTTGGGCTGCGGTGGGTTCAGGGCTGTGTCATCCAGGACGCGGGCGGGTGCAAGAAGCTCGGCTAGGGGCAGAAGGTTGACCCGGACGTTGAACATTCCAGCGGCGATGGCGGCAATGCCGGCATCGCGCAGTTCCACGAGCGACGGCAACCAGAATGGCGCGCTGAGGAGCACGCCTACGCCAAACGGAGCCAGCGCTGCCGCCAGGCGACGTCCGAGCCATCGTCCCTGTCTTCCCGCTCCGATCAGGGCTACGGTGACCGCATAAGCTGCCAGGAAGGGGTAGCCGAGAAACGCACTCGGGTGGTGTGCGTAGACAAGGGCGCCCAACGCCAGGCCGGCCGCAGCGCTCCACCGCAGGTCGGCGCGGATCGTGGCCCTGGCCAGCAGCCAGGCACACCAGGGCAGCAGAGCCAGGGCCACGAGCTGTGAGAGGTTGCCCTGCTGAAACAGCTCCCGGAACCGGAAGGGGGCATAAAGATAGACCGCAGCGGCTGCCAGGGCCGCAGGCCGTGCGGTCCCGCTGACGGCCGGATAGAGTGCACGGGCGGCCAGATAGGCGCCTACCGGGTAGAGAAACAGGGCTGTGATCTGGAGCGCCGTTACGCCGCCGAGTACGCCCAACCCGCCCATTGCAGCCACTGCCGCCAGCCAATGGGCGCCGCCGGCATAGAAGTTGAAAAAGGGATAACCGTAGCCGAAGTAGAAGTCCGGCGCCCAACGGGGATAAAGCACCCTGGACTGCAGCAACTCCCGGACCTCCAGCGTGCGCAGGAGATGGACGTAGCCGTCCGCAGTGTGCGGAATGCCCGGCCTGGTCATCGCCAGGGCCGGGATCAGGGCCAATGCGGCCGCCGCGATCAACCAGGGATCGAGGCGGTGGCGCAGCTCGGCAGCGGAAAGGCGGCGCTGCCCTGAGATTCCCACCCTGGCGCTACCAGCCTGAGGGTCCCGGACCACACGTCACGCAGCCTGGAACGGCAGTTGATGCTGTTCCGCCGAGGCCGGGAGGTCGCGGAAGATGGCTGCGGCATGATAGCGGCTGATGACACTGCGCAGGTTCCGGCGAAACTGCGGCGACCGGCGAACTCCCCAGCGATCGAGCATGAAGCGCGCCATCGTTGCCAGGGTGCCCAACCCATAGATGACACTTCGACGGAAGTTTACCGATGAGGCGTCGGCAAAGTATCGCGTAGGCACCGGGATTTCGGCGATCATGAACCCAAAGGCGACAGTCTCGGCGATGACTTCGGTGTCGAAGACAAATTCTTCCGAATTGAGAACAAAGGGGATGGTCTCCAGCAGACGACGGCTGTAAGCGCGGAAGCCGGTGTGGCACTCGGAGAGGTGCTGTCCCAAGACGATGTTCTCGGTGATGGTGAGCAAACGGTTAGAGACATATTTCCACATCGGCATCCCGCCCGCCAGCGCACCGCTGCCCAGGAGCCGCGATCCGAGCACAAGGTCGGCGGTGCCTTGTTGGATTGGCGCCACCAATTGGGGCACGAGACGAGAGTCGTATTGATAGTCGGGATGGAGCATGACCACCACATCTGCCCCATCGCGGAGCGCTTCCAGGTAGCACGTCTTCTGGTTGCCGCCGTAGCCCCGGTTCTGAACGTGCACGATCACCTTCAGACCCAGGCGCTGGGCGATCTCAACTGTCTCGTCCTGACTGACATCGTCCACCAGGATGACGTGATCCACGACGTTGGCAGGCAGATCCTTGTAGGTCCGTTCAAGCGTCCTGGCCGCATTGTAGGCCGGCATGACAACGACGATCTTGGTGTTCTGTGGCATCTGGCAATCCCCAGTACACATCATTATAGGGCCAACCACGCTCATTTCTCAAGCGAACACCCCGCAACGCTGTCCACTCTACGTGTCTGCGAGGCCACCGTACGCCCCGGTCTCGGCGCCGCGGATCAAGCCCACGATGAACCGTCCGGGCTCGTTCTGTTCCACCCTGAACCCGCCGTTCGCGTTCGTTTACATCATGTCGCCGATGTGCAGCTCCTGAAACTGGGGCAGGATCTGGCGGACCTGAACCCCGTCGTTGTCGAAGCGGTCGTAGGAGTACCAGCCGGCGCGGCGGTATCCCATCTGCACCAGCCAGGGCCACACGACTGCGGGCGGCGCCTCGATCGTGATCGCCCGCGTGAGGGAGATCGTGGGGTGGGGCACCAGGTCATCTCCGGGCAGAGACCGGTTCACCTCTTCGTCGCTGGCCATCCAACGCAGATGCCAGGGACGCACAACATACCGATAGAGGAGGGCCAGCGCCGCCACTTTGACGATCGCCAAGATGAGGCCAGCGAGGGCGAACCTCAGGATGGCATCGAGTCGCTCGGTGTCCTTCATCTCAGATCTTCCTGGTCAGGGCTGACGCTTCCCGATGGCGGCGACGCCCGATCCACCGGTCCGTTCGGAGGCGGAGAAGCTGATATGGTCGCCTTTGAAGCCTATGCGAATGTCATAGGCGTTCAGATTGCCGATGGTGTTCAGATCGATGCTGAGGGTGTCGGCGTCCTCCCAACGGCCACGGCAACCGGCAGGCCGGCCATTCTCGCCCTGGTAGAAACGGTAGACGCCATCCAACCCGACCGGCACCGTCCATGGATCGCGACCATCGTCGAACGTGAGGGTCATCACCGCCTCCGCCGGGTCCTTGAAATCCAGGCGAATGCTCTTGACGTGATAGGAGTTGTTGGCAAGTTCGTAGGTCACGCCAGAGACCGTCTTCGCCACGTCAGGCAGGGACGACACGGCCTGGGCCGGCGGAGACTGCTGGATGGCAGCAAGAGCAGCCTTGAGCTTGTCCTCCCCGGCCGGGTTGGCCGGGAGTGGTTTCTCCGTGTCGACCAGCGCCTGCTCCAAATAGGGAACAACTTGATCCCACTCCGCTCCCTGGCTCGTCACCACGACCACGGCGTTAAGCGCAGGAATGACGCGGATGTACTGGCCACCGCGCCCCATGGCATAGTACTCGCCATTGTTCTCGGGCGCCGTCCACCAGCCATAGCCGTAGCCTTCGCCGTCAGGCGCCACGATGTGGCGCTGCGTCGCCTGCTCCACCCACTGGCTGGAAACGATCTGCTTCCCGTCCCAGCGCCCCTTGTTCAGAAAAAGGTAGCCGATCTTGGCGGCGTCGCGGGGACTCAGCATGAGGTCGCCCCAACCATGAGTGACGCCCTGGGGATCGGACGGCCAGTTGACCTCGTGGATGCCCAACGGCTCGAAGAGGGTATTCCGGGCGTAGTCCAACGCCGTCATTCCTGTCGCCTTCTGCACGATGGCCGAGAGCAGATGCATCCCCGGACTGTCATAAACGAATTGGGTGCCCGGTTCAGAGACCACCTTGCGATCCAGGGCAAAATGCACCCAATCGTCGCTGGCCAGCATCTGCTGGAGCGTAGCCTCACCTCCTGCTATCCCGGTCGACTCCAGGCCACTGGCCATGTTGGTCAGGTGCCGGATGGTGATCTTCTCCCTGTCCGCGCTGCGATCGGTGAGAGCGGCGTCCGGGAAGAATGAGAGCATGGGCTGGTCGAGCTTGAGCTTGCCCTGGTCGGCGGCAATGCCCACCAAAGTGGTCATGACGCTTTTCGTGACCGAGGCAAGGTCATGGAGCGCGCCGTCGTAGGGATAGAAATTGGCGTCGACGATCACGTAGCCATCCCGAATGATCAGAACGCTGTTGACGGGGAGGTTGTCCCGGATGGCCAGCAGTCCTTCAGCGAGCTTGGCGGAATCGAAGCCCTTGGACTCTGGCGTCACGCTGCGCCAGCCTTCAGTCGGCCAGTACTCGCCCGTTCCGGCGGGGAGGGCGCTGCCGAGGGCGCAGCTTGCCAGACCACCGGCAAGCACGATCAAAAGGGTCAGTGCCGCAGGCACTTTCAGAAAGGCGCCCCCGATACCTGTTGAACAACTCATGGAAGATCTCCTTTCCGTCCCATTGACGGGCGGAGGATGGCCGCGGCGCCGATGTGTAGGCGATGGATGTCAGCATCACACCACCATCTCGCCAAGCCGGTAGTGGAAGATGCCGATGACCCTGGCCAGGAAGGGGACGTGCTTCACCCACTGCACCTTCGCAAGCCGGGGCTCGGGCTGGTCGAAAGGAAACCAGGCGTCGAGCAGCCGGATGCCTTCGTCCCAGCCTTCAACATCGCTGCCGCGCTTGAGCCCCCAGTGGTAGGGGCTGCGAATATCGCTGCGGGAGAGCGTGAACCGGAGGTTATTGGCCCGAACCAGGAAAGGCGAGAAGGCGTCAAAGATCAGCTCACAGCCTGGGAAGCTGCCGCGCAGCATGTGCACGGCTGTCCTGACCTGGGCCGGCTCGAGGTACATCAAGACCCCTTCGGCCAGGAACAGGAAGGGGCGTGGGCGGTGAATGCCCACCTTTTCTATCCAGGCGCCGTCAAGAAACGAGCTGGCAAGGAGGTGATAGCGCCCGGCTTCGCCGCCGATGAGCTGGCGGCGCAAGGCGATCACTTCCGGCAGGTCAAGGTCATACCAGTCGACCTGGCCGTTGTCCACGCGCTGGAAGCGGGCGTCGAGGCCGCAGCCAACGTGGACCACGACTGCGTCGGGGCAGCGCTCCAGGAAACCTCGCGCCAGGTTGTCGAACTCGCGGTTGCGGAGGATGAGGGTCACCTGATCGCTCTCGTCCATGCGGATCTGTTTGAGGCGTGTGAACCCGGGGTCCAACTGTGCCACCAGGGCCAGGGCCACCTCATCCCTGAGCAACGCATCGGGCCGCTGGCTTTCGAGCGCCCGCACCTCAAGTGGGAAGAGCAGCGTCTCCGCCACGCCCGTGAGGGAAGAGTCGGGATTTTGCGTCATCGCGACCCACGCGACCTCCAGCGCCGGTTGTGAGACTGCCATCAGCGCCGACTGGCGCCGTTACAAGACCTGTCTGACCAGGGGAAGCTGGCGCACGCCGTACCCGGCAAGGAAGCAGAGGGCCACTGCCAGGGGCGCTACCAGCAGGAACTTCAGCGCCGGTTCCATGTGGATCGGGCTGAGGACGACGGCAAGCGGAACGATGATGAGCGGGTGGAGCACGTAGACGGCATAGGTGGAGTCGGACATCGCCTTGGCCAAGCCGCTCTGATGGTTGAAACGCTTGCGGAACCCAACCAGGAGCACGACCACCATGGCGATGCACATGAGCTGCTGCCAGACCGAGGCGAGCAAGGACCAGCGGTTAAGGCCGCCGTCGAAGCCCGAGTTGCTTCCGGAAAGCGCCCCGGACGAGAGGCCGATGACGACAAGTGCGACCACCAGAACAGCGGCGATCCATGCCCAAGTTCTGCCCTGGGCATCGCTCAGCCCGACCAGCCAGTTATGCCGATAGGCCAGGATGCCGATGGTGAACAGGGCGATATAGTTGGCGAAGGATGCGAGCTCCAGGTGCAGGGGTTCGAGCCACCAGCCGACCGGCGCCCAGATGCGCACCAGGAAAGTCGCCAGGCCAACGGCGAGGCCGAAGAGGGCGATGGCCCAGTCGGCGGGGGCCCTGGCTTCACCATCCGGGGGCGGGGGAGGAGGGACGCGCTGGAACACCAGCCGCCACAGCACGTAGACGAGCGAGAAGATCAGCAGGGCTTCGACAAACCACAGCGGTCCGGGCGCAACCGGAATGGTGCCGGGAAACAACTGCCAGGGCCAGCCGCGGAAGCCAAAGTAGAACTCCCGGATGTAATTGATCAGCGGATCGATGACAACGGCAAAAACCAGCAGAGGGATGCCCAGGCGAATGAGCCGGTCAACCGTGAATGCCCGCGGGCCTTTGCGATCGTAGGAACGCGGGGTGAAGTAGCCCGCGATCATGAAGAACAGGCCCATGAAGAAAGAACTCCCAATGGCGCCGATGATGGAGATGACCACAACCGCCACAGTGTTCATCTCTCCCGGCTCGACGTAGTAACCCCACTGCCCTGCTGCCCCGTAGGTGATGGCGACATGGATGAGGATCACCATGGTGACAAGCAGAATGCGCAGATTGTCGATGTAGAGCAGGCGACCTGATGTCGCGACATGCGTCTTGGCAGCAGGCTGCGCTACTGACCTTCGAGTCCCCGCTAGTTGCGTCGTCATCATGCACCTCCTTGCCTGGTGACCGCGCCTGAAAAACCTATGAAAATGATAGCACCAAAAACCGTTTGATTCAAGACCTATTTGTCCTGAATCCGCGCGTGTTTGCACAAACGTGCCCCGGCGGCGCCTGGTGGTTCGCCGTCGGTATCCCGTCCTGTCCGGCACGCCGGCTGGTCGCCACCAGATCGGTGGCGAGGGCGCTCATCACGTGTGTTTCCACGCCTCGAAGTGGGCTCAGCCCAGTGCTCTGTCGCGCCGTTGGGCGAGCGATGGCAGGGTCTTTGCTGTAGGTGCGCCCGTCCGTATGGCACAGGCGCTGGACCGAATGTGACCATTTGCGCATCTCCATGTTAGCATGGAGATCTATCTGGAACACCTCATAACACACTCAATCACCTTTCGTTATTGGTGTTAAGAGATAGCAAAGATGCATAGGTGGAGGTTCGCATGGAAATTCGAGTCCTGGTAGCTTACGCCACCAAGTACGGAGCAACGGCAGAGATTGCCGCGAGGATCGGCCAGACCTTGCGAGAGGCAGGTCTGGCGACCGACGTGATGCCTGCTGGCCAGGTCAAGGACCTGGCCCCCTATCAGGCCGTGGTGTTGGGCAGCGCCCTCTACATGGGCCGGTGGCGCAAGGAGGCAGCGAACTTTCTGCAGCACAACGAGAAGGCGCTGACCGCGAAACAGGTCTGGCTGTTTGGCAGCGGACCTCTGGGCGAGGGAGATCCGGTGGAGCTTGCCAAAGGCTGGGGCTTTCCGAAGGGACTGCAGGCGGTTGCCGATCGCATCAGGCCGCGCGACAACACTCTGTTTCACGGCGCCGTCGATCTGCAGAAGCTGAATCCCCTTGAGCGCTGGATGTTCAAGAACGCCAAATCGGCGGTCGGTGACTTCCGTGACTGGAAAATGATAACCTCCTGGGCCACAGGCATCGCCGAGGCCTTGAAACAAGCAGCCTGAGAGGCAATGATGGCATTCAAGAGGTGGTCCTGAAGGCCTATCTCCAGCGCGCGCCCGGCGCCCGGCCACACATCCCGGTCGACAAGGACGCTCCCCTTTCCGGACTTGAGAAGATAGCGCCGGGCTATCCGGTGTTTCGAGTTGAGGCAATGGCCGCGGCGTCATGAGACGAGCCGGCTCAAGGATGGATAATGAACCATGGTTGTTCTCGTTATCTATGATTCGCTATACGGGAATACCGCCCAGATCGCACACGCCGTCGCTGCTGGTCTATCCGACGCGCTCGGAACGACAGGAAGCGTCGACGTGGTCAGGGTGGGCGAAGCACACCCCGACCGGTTGGCGGGACTGGACCTGCTGTTGGTGGGAGGCCCGACTCACGGCTCCCGGCCGTCGCCCGCGATGCACGAATTCCTCAAACGCATCCCAAAGGGCGGGTTGGCAGGCGTCATGTTCGCCACTTTCGACACGCGAACCGACATGGACAAGCTGACGGGGGCGTCGCGTGTCTTCGGCAAAATCTTCGACCGCTTCGGCTACGCCGCGCCCAAGATTGCGTCCAATCTCGCCAATGCTGGCGGCAAGATCGTGGCGCCTCCCGAAGGCTTCATTGTCAAGGGCACGGAAGGACCTTTGGAGGAAGGCGAGGTGGACCGCGCAAGGGCCTGGGCCACTCGAATCCTGAACCAGGAGGAGCATCTACCCAATGTCTGATCCTGTTCAAGCTGTGCATGGCGGTGCGGCAGACCCCGCCAGGTGGGCGTCGAGCCGGCTGGGAGTGTGGGCGTCCCTCCTCACGGCTGGCGCTGCACTGGCAGGCCTTGATTGTCACAGGCATTCTCCTGAGCTTCTGCTGCAGACGGGAGAGCCGGCAGCCGGGAGGGAGCAGCGGCCTGGACGAGCCAGCTCACAAGGCATAGGCTGAGCCGTGCTGCTGGCAACCCCATGAGCAGTGCTGAGGCGGCCGGCGTCATCCTGTTCGTCGCCGCAACCACTGTCCTCATCGTCGTCTCGCGCCAATCGCTGCGGCGCGTTCGCTCGCATGGGTTCTATCGCTTCCTTGCCTGGGAAACGCTCCTGGTGATGTTCCTTCTCAATGTGCAGGGCTGGTTCCTTGACCCGCTCGCGTGGCACCAAGTGGTTTCGTGGGTCCTGCTAATGCTTTCGCTGGCGTTGGTCATCCTGGGAGTGAGGCTGCTCCGCAAGACCGGCGGGCAAGACCTGCAGCGCGACGATCCCTCCCTGCTAGGCATGGAGAAGACGTCGCGCCTGGTGACCGCGGGCGTCTACAGGTATATCCGCCATCCCCTATACAGCTCGCTCCTGCTGCTGGGCTGGGGCATCTTCTTCAAGTCCCCGTCCTGGCTTGATGCCGGGCTGGCTCTGCTCTGCACCCTTTTTTTGACCACGACGGCTCGCCTCGAAGAACGCGAGAACATTGATTACTTCGGCCCCGCCTATGTGACATACATGAAGCGCACCAAGATGTTCGTACCATGGGTTTTCTAGTACTACAGTTGTAGATGTTGGTGTATAATCGCGACGTCACAAGTCAGCGATGGAAGGTACATCAACATGAATGATGTCGAACAATGGTCCCAAGAATTGGAGTCAGTCATGGAACGTATCGGCGGGCGCTTCGTCCGGAGTGAGGCCCGTAGCAGAGCCAAAGCCTATCTCATGGGTCTCTTGAGCCCGGTGGAG
>JAKOVD010000206.1 GCA_029782215.1 Chloroflexota bacterium | reverse complement strand
GCCTAACGTTTGAGCTAACCGGCGCGCTGCGGCATGGCACCCTGGCCGCGAGGCGGATGATGTGACGCAGCGCCTCGCGGCCAGGGTGCCATGCCGTGGCGTGTCCGGTTGAGCGAAGGGTTAGGCATCACCGCTTTGCTCGTGGCCTGGCTGGCCAGACGCGAAGCGCACAGTGCTTGGCGGCATGCGTGAAGTCCTTGTCCGTGGTGAGGAGCGTCAGGTCATGGCGCACGCACAGTTGGGCAAGCAGCGCATCGATGGTGCCGATCTGGACACCGGCTTGGCGGCAGGTATTGCGCAGAGTAGCCGCACCGATGTGGTCGTCGCGGTCCGGTTGAAGCAACGGCAGAGCCGCAAAGCGTTCGATGATCTGGGCCTGTGCCTTCGGACCGGAGAAGCCCTGCAAGAGTTCTTGGAGAACCAGACCTGTTGTGACGACGACCTCTGAACCAAGCAGGGCATCCTTGAGGTGGTGCACCTCAGGCTCGGAAGCCTCAGCGTCACGCCGAAGCGCCAGTGACCAGACGCTTGTGTCGACCAGAATGGTCATTTGCGGCGGGACCTTTCGGCCTTGTAGTCGAACGACTTGTCCCACTCAAGCTTGCCCAAGAGATCGGCCACGCGTCGTTGCTCTCGGCGGGCGATGAACTCCTGTAGCGCTAGCGTGACCGCGGCCTTCTTCGTGCGCTCACCGCTGACTTGAACTGCTCGGTCGAGCAGATCTGGATCGATTGCGAGATTCGTGGCCATGTGCAACTCCTTGTGCGGGAGTTTACACACTCGGCGCCTTTGGCGCCATCCGAGGCACTTGCGGCGGCTGCCTGTGATGCCTAACGTTTGAGCTGAGGGGCTGACGCCGGGAAGGCGCTTGGCCCGCGCAGCGGATGATGACACTGGCCGGTGCGCGGGCCAAGTGCCTTGCCGGTGGCAGTCCCCACGAGCGAAGGGTTAGGCCTCGCTGGTGGCTCGGCTACTTGGCGCCGAAGAGCTTGTAGGGCGGCTTGGCCTCTCCGCTGACCATGACGATGG
>JAKOVD010000169.1 GCA_029782215.1 Chloroflexota bacterium | reverse complement strand
GGGGGAGCTGCTGCCCCTGCTCAACCCGCTGCTGGAGGCCATTTTGGCGCGCGCCGGCAGCGCAACGGCAGCCGAGTTCGCCGACGCTTCGGCGCTGTTGCTGCTGCCGCTGGAGCGCAACGCGCACTGAGAGGCCGAGAGTCTTTTGTTCATGCCCGCTGATCACGCCCAAACGCACCCACTCGGCGTTGCAAATGCTCGCCGTAGCCCGAGCTACGACTGCGCTTTGCGCTTTGATTGGGCGCGTTTGGACGCGCTCCTCGGGCGTGCCCAAAAAACCCTCAGCCTCTGAGCTCCTCAGTTCAAATCCAGCATCAGCTGCAGGTTCTGCACCGCCGCGCCGCTGGCGCCCTTGCCCAGGTTGTCCAGTCGCGCCACGGCCACGGCCTGGCCGGCGTCTTCGTTGCCGAACACGCGGATTTCCAGCTGGTTGGTGTTTTTCAGCGCCACGGCGTCCAGCTTGCCCGACTCGTGCGCCGGCTCGACCGTGACCCAATCGCCGCCGGCGTAGTGGGCCGCATAGCTGTCGTGCAGCCGCCCGGCGCCGGGCCGGCCGGGCAGCAAGTCCAGATGCAGGGGCAACTCCACCAGCATGCCCTGGTCGAAGTTGCCCACGGCGGGGATGAAGATCGGGCGGCGCGTGAGGCGGCCGTATTTCATGATCTCGGGCAGGTGCTTGTGCTTGAGGCCCAGCGCGTACAGCTCATAGGGCGGCGCGTGGCCGGCCTCGTAGGCCTCGATCATGGTGCGTCCGCCGCCGGTGTAGCCGCTGACCGAGGGCAGCGTGACCGGGTAGTCGGGCGGCAGCACGCCGGCGTCCACCAGCGGGCGCAGCAGCGCGATGGCGCCGGTGGCGTAGCAGCCCGGGTTGGCCACGCGCTCGGCGGCCTGCACGGCGGCGCGCTGCCCGGGCGCGAGTTCCGGAAAGCCGAACACCCAGCCGGGCGCCACGCGGTGCGCGGTGCTGGCGTCGATGATGCGGGGTTTGCCGCCCGGCAGCGCGTCGATCATGGCCACCGTCTCGCGCGCGGCGTCGTCGTGCAGGCACAGGATGACCAGATCGACCGTGGCGATGATCTCGCGCTTGGCATCCGGATCCTTGCGGCGCGTCGGGTCGATGCTGACCACGCTCACGCCGGCCATGCCTTGCAGCCGGTCGCGGATCTGCAAGCCGGTGGTGCCGGCCTCGCCGTCGATGAAGATTCGTGCCATGCGCGCGGTCCTTGGGTCTTGAGCAAATTGCACCGCACCTGACAGGGGCCAGAAAGCCTGACACGCTGCCATTGGTGCGCCGCAGCATGATACATTCACGGAGCCATTCGGTTCCCGCATGCGCGCCGTGCCCGCCACCTCGATGCGGCAGACGCGGGTGTTCCCGTTTCACTCCGAGAGATCCTCATGAAAATCCACGAGTACCAGGGCAAGGAGATCCTGCGTCAATTTGGCGTGCCGGTCCCCCGCGGCATTCCCGCGTTCACCGTTCAGGAGGCCGTCGAGGCGGCGCAAAAGCTCGGCGGCCCCGTGTGGGTCGTCAAGGCGCAGATCCATGCCGGCGGTCGCGGCAAGGGCGGCGGCGTGAAGGTCGCCAAGACCATCGACGACGTGAAGGCGCTGGCCGGCCAGATCCTGGGCATGCAGCTGGTCACGCACCAGACCGGGCCCGAGGGCCAGAAAGTTCGGCGCCTGTACATCGAAGAGGGCGCCGACATCCAGAAGGAATACTACCTGTCCGTCGTCACCGACCGCGAGACGCAGAAGGTGGCCTTCATTGCCTCCAGCGAGGGCGGCATGGACATCGAGGAAGTGGCGCACAAGACGCCCGAGAAGATCATCAAGGTGTTCGTCGATCCGCTCACCGGCATGACGGCCGCGCAAGGGCAGGAGCTGGCGCGCGGCGTGGGCATGCCTGCCGGCTCGGTGGCGCAGTTCGTGGACGTGTGCCAGAAGATCTACACCTGCTACATGGACACCGACGCCAGCCTGGTCGAGATCAACCCGCTCAACCGCGACGGCAAGGGCAACATCATCGCGCTGGACGCCAAGTTCAATTTCGACAGTAACGCCCTCTTTCGCCATCCCGAGATCGTGGCCCTGCGCGACCTGGACGAGGAAGACCCGGCCGAAGTGCAGGCCAGCAAGTTCGATCTGGCCTACATCAGCCTGGACGGCAACATCGGCTGCCTGGTCAACGGCGCCGGCCTGGCCATGGCCACCATGGACACCATCAAGCTGTTCGGCGGCGAGCCGGCCAACTTCCTGGACGTGGGTGGCGGCGCCACGCCCGAGAAGGTCACCGAGGCCTTCAAGATCATGCTCAAGAATCCCAAGGTCAAGGGCATCCTGGTCAACATCTTCGGCGGCATCATGAAGTGCGACACCATCGCCACCGGCGTGATCACGGCCAGCAAGGCGGTTCAGCTTTCCGTGCCGCTGGTCGTGCGCATGAAGGGCACGAACGAGGAGCTGGGCAAGAAGATGCTGGCCGAGAGCGGCCTGCCCATCATCAGCGCCGACACCATGGCCGAGGCGGCCACCAAGATCGTCGCCGCCGTCCGCTAAGCCCAGGAGCACACACCATGTCGATCTACATCAACAAGAACACGCGCGTCATCACCCAGGGCATCACGGGCAAGACCGGCCAGTTCCACACCGAGAAATGCCAGGAATACGCCAACGGCAAGGCCTGCTTCGTGGCCGGCGTGAACCCCAAGAAGGCGGGCGAGTCGATCTTCAACATCCCGATCTACGCTTCGGTCAAAGAGGCTGCCAAGCAGACCGGCGCCACCGTGTCCGTGATCTACGTGCCGCCGGCAGGCGCGGCTGCCGCCATCTGGGAGGCCGTGGAGGCCGACCTGGACCTGGCGATCTGCATCACCGAGGGCATTCCGGTGCGCGACATGCTCGAAGTGCGCAACAAGATGAAGGCCAAGGAGGCCGCCGGCGGCAAGAAGACCCTGCTGCTGGGCCCCAACTGCCCGGGCCTGATCACGCCCGACGAGATCAAGATCGGCATCATGCCCGGCCATATCCACAAGAAGGGCCGCGTCGGCGTTGTCTCCCGCTCCGGCACGCTGACCTATGAGGCCGTGGCGCAGCTCACCGAGCTGGGCATCGGCCAGTCGTCGGCCGTGGGCATCGGCGGCGATCCGATCAATGGCCTCAAGCACATCGACGTGATGCGCGCCTTCAACGAAGACCCGGACACCGACGCCGTGATCATGATCGGCGAGATCGGCGGCCCCGACGAGGCCGAGGCGGCTCAGTGGTGCAAGGCGAACATGAAGAAGCCCGTGGTCGGCTTCATCGCTGGCGTCACGGCCCCTCCGGGCAAGCGCATGGGCCACGCCGGCGCGCTGATCTCCGGCGGCGCCGACACGGCCGACGCCAAGCTGGCCATCATGGAAGAATGCGGCTTCCACGTCACGCGCAACCCGTCGGAGATGGGCAAGCTGCTCAAGGCGCTCATCTGATCGCTGGCCGCAAGGCTCGGACTACGCAGTTTCACGCACGCATTCGGGGCGTGCTTGCGTTAGACTGGCCAGCGACAAGCGCGCCCATGCCTGCCAGACGGTTGACCTGCGCAGGCTTTTTTTCGCGCTGGTGATCGGCGCGCGCCCGGAGACATGACATGGAGCTTCTGCTTACCCCCGACTTCTGGATCGGCCTGGTCAAGATCGTCTGGATCAACATCGTGCTGTCGGGCGACAACGCCGTGGTGATCGCCCTGGCGGCGCGCTCCTTGCCGCCGGCGCAGCAGAAAAAGGCCGTGTTCTGGGGTGCTGGTGCCGCCGTGGTGCTGCGCATTCTGCTCACGGTGGTGGCGGCCGAGCTGATGACCCTGCCTTATCTGCAAATCTTGGGCGGCCTGCTGCTGCTGTGGATCGGCGTGCAATTGCTGAGCGACGACGACGAGGGCGAGGGCCAGCACAAGGAGTTCGGCAGCCTGATGGCCGCCGTTCGCACCATCCTGATCGCCGACCTGGTGATGAGCCTGGACAACGTGATCGCCGTCGCCGCGGCGGCGCATGGCAACATGGTGCTGCTGATCCTGGGCCTGGCCATCAGCATTCCGCTGGTGATCTTCGGCAGCACGCTGATGATCAAACTGATGGAGCGCTTTCCGTTCATCGTGGTGCTGGGCGCCGCGCTGATCGGCTGGGTGGCGGGCGAAACCATCGTGGGCGACACCACGCTGATCGGCACCTTGGAGGGCCATCCGTGGCTGCACTACGGGGCCGCCGCGATGGGCGCGCTGTTCGTGGTGCTGGTGGGGCGCTGGCTGGCGCGGCGCGGGCAGCTCACCGCCGAGGCCTAAGAGGGTGCGAACGAACCCGCCATGACCTTCAGCGCCGCCCCGCTGGCCCACCTGGCATTCGTGGCCCTGACCGACGTGGGCTGCGTGCGCGCCAACAACGAGGACGCCGTGCGCGTGGA
>JAKOVD010000156.1 GCA_029782215.1 Chloroflexota bacterium | reverse complement strand
GCTGACAGCGGCGGGTTCGTCGGCGCTGCTGCCGATGATGCAGTTGGCGGCGACGCAGTTCCAGCAGGTGAACAAGGGCGTGCAGATCAGTGTGACGGCGGGCGGTTCGGGCGCCGGGCGTTCGCAGGTGTGCCAGGGTCAAATCGACATTGGCAACAGCGACGTGAAGCTGAGCGACAAGGAGAAGACCGACCTGAACTGCGCCGATGCTGTGGAGACGGCAGTGGCCATCCAGGCGTTCGGGCCGGTAGCAAACAAGCAGGGGCCGGGCAGCGTGACGAGCCTGACCAAGGAGCAGTTGCAGGGCATCTTCTCAGGTCAGATCACGAACTGGAAGGATGTGGGTGGTGACGACCAGGAGATCGTGGTGGTCAATCGCGCCAAGGGTTCCGGGACGCGCAAGAACATGGCGAATTACCTGTACGACGGCGACGATGCGAAGTTCACGACGGGGGCCTCGGAAGAGGACAACAGCGAGACGGTGCTGCAGACGGTGAAGCAGGCGCCGGGCGCCATCTCGTACCTGGGTTTCGCCTACCTGAATAACCCGGACGTACTGGCCTTTGCGATCGACAACGTCAAGCCGACGCGAGAGGACATCCAGAATGGCAGTTGGCCGATCCAGGCGCCGGGCTATTCGATCACGAAGGGAGCGCCGAACGAAGTGGCGGCGGCCTTCCTGGGATACGTGTTGAGCCCGTACTTCCAGAACAGTCCCGAGTTCGCCCAGCTTGGCTTCGTGCCGGTGCCCGCGAAGTAACGGCGGACAGACCCATTCAAGACAGCGGTTCCCAGGTACCTGGGAACCGCTGCTTGCTGCCTTTCCACATTCCGGTGTGCGCGTATGAATGCGACGAGTGTTCGCAGGAAAGCAATCCTCTACCAGTCCATCTTCTTCGCGGCGGCGGCGCTGCTTGTTGTCGCCAGCCTGGCGCTGGTGCTCTTCATCGGCGCGCAGGGTCTCAAGGTCTTCCAGGTGGAGTCGCCCCAGGAATTCTTCTTCGGCGCCTCCTGGAACCAAACCACCGGCGAATACGGGGTGCTGCCCCTGCTCTACGGCTCGGTGATGACAACTCTGCTGACGCTCCTTATCAGCGTGCCGTTGGCGATCCTGGTGGCGATCTTCATGGTCGAGGCTGCGCCCCCACGCATACGGCGGGTGATGCGGAGCACGGTGGAGCTGTTCGCCGCGCTTCCCTCCGTCATCTTCGGCCTGCTCGGTCTGACCATCGTGGTGCCATTGGTGCGCGAGGTCTTTCACGCCCCCCTGGGCAAGGGCATTCTGCCGGCGGCCATCGTCCTGATCTTCATGGTCCAGCCGACCATTGTGACGATCACCGAGGATGCCGTGCGGTCGTCCGCCTCGGCGCTGCGGGAGGCAGCCCTGGCCATGGGCGCCACGCGCTGGCAGAGCCTGGCGGGCGTGATCCTGCCTGCGAGCCGGCAGGGGATTCTGACGGCGGTCATCCTGGGCCTGGGTCGGGCCGTGGGCGAGACCATGGCTGTGCAAATGGTGATCGGCAACATTACGGTGAGGATCCCTAAGAACCTGACGAGCGGGGCCACGACGATGCCGTCGGCCATTGTCACGCAGCTCCCCGAGGCAGCCGATCCCACCCATCGCAGCGCCTTGATCATGGTCGGTTTTATGCTGCTGATCATCGCGTTCGTCCTGATTGCCGGTGTCCGTTCGATCTCTGGTCGCACAAACAAGCCGCGTTCTGCCGCCGTCGCACGGGCGGTCAAAGAACCCGCCGCTGCTCAGCCCGTCGTGGTGCAGGAGAGCGGTCTATGAGCGTTGAGTCCCTTCCCGATCCCTCGGGCTTCGGCGAGGTGTTCACGGGCCGGCCCACGCGCTCGCTGGTGAGGGCCATGATCGCCGATCGTTTCGTGACGGGGCTGATGTGGGTGGCGGCGCTCTTGCTGGTGATCGTGCTCTTCGGCGTTGTGGCGTCGATCTTGATTGCTGGTCTTCCCGTCCTGAGCCTGCGGTTTTTGCTCACCCCTGGGACTTTCAAAGACCCCGGGATTGGGCCGCAGATCTGGTGCTCGCTCTACGTCCTGTTTCTGACCCTGCTGTTCGTCGTACCCAGCGGCATCGGCGCTTCTATCTACCTGAGCGAGTATGCACGCCCGGGCCGGTTCACTACCCTGATGAGGTTCAGCACGGAATCGCTTGCTTCTGTGCCTTCCATCGTCTACGGTGTGTTCGGCGCCATTGTCTTTCTCACCCAGATGAAGTTAGGCTACAGCATTCTGGCGGGCTCGCTCACGCTGGCCTTGCTTAACCTACCCTTGATGGTGCGCGTGGCCGAGGACGCCATTCGCACCGTCCCCATGTCGTACCGCGAAGGTAGTCTGGCGCTGGCCGCCAGCAAATGGGAGACGATACGTAAGGTGGTGCTGCCGTCGGCGATCCCCGGCATCCTGACCGCCATCGTGCTGACTGCAGGGCGCATCCTGGGGGAGACGGCGCCTCTGATCCTGACCATGGGCACGACCATCTCGCCCAACGCTTACTACAGCCTGGACCCGCTGGCCACGGGCGAGACGCTATCCGTGCACATCTGGGTGATCAAGATCGTGGGCGTACCGGGTATGCCCAGGGCGCAGGAGGCGGCCAACGGCTCGGCGGCGGTGATGATGCTGATCGTCCTGGGGGTGAATATCCTCGTTGCCGTGCTGAACGGCCGGCTGCAGAAGCGTTTGAGCGGCAGCGCCATCCCGCCCCGTGCCGGCGGCAGTAAGAAGGCAGGCGCTTGAGGTCCTGGTAAGGTAAGAACGACATGTTAGCAACCCCATCGACTCTATTTTCAACCACGATTGACGAGCGACAGACGAGCGGATCAGCGGATGTGGAGGTCGAAGCTCGCCATTTCGACTTCTACTATGGCAGCTTCAAGGCTCTTGCGAATATCAACATCACGATACCGCGCAATCAGGTGACGGCGTTGATCGGCCCCTCTGGCTGCGGCAAGTCCACCTTTCTGCGGGCGATCAACCGCATGCACGACCAGACACCCGGCGCACGCAGCGCGGGCGAGCTGCTGCTCAACGGCAGCGACATTAACACGCTCACCGACCTGACGACGCTGCGCAAGAAGGTCGGCATGATCTTCCAGCGTCCCAACCCCTTTCCCATGTCGATCTTTGAGAACGTTGCCTACGGTATGCGGTTGGACGCGCAACGTATGCCCAAGAGCGAGATCAAGGATCGGGTGGAGAAGGCGCTGCGCGATGCCTACCTCTGGGATGAGGTCAAAGACAAGCTCAACGCCTCCGGGATGGCGCTTTCTGGCGGGCAGCAGCAGCGCTTGTGTATCGCCCGCTCCATCGCCGTCAATCCCGAAGTGATCCTGATGGACGAACCTTGCGCCGCCCTCGATCCGATCGCCACGCTGGCCATCGAGGACCTGATGGGAGAGCTGGTCAAACAGTACACGATCATTATCGTCACCCACAACATGCAGCAGGCTGCCCGCGTTTCTGACTTCACGGGCTTTTTCACCACCGATGAAAGCCGGACCGGACAACTGGTTGAACACGCGCCAACACAGGTGATCTTCACCAATCCGCGCGACAAGCGGACCGAAGACTATGTCAGCGGGCGCTTTGGCTAAGCAAAGATGAATGAGCCGACTATGCAGACCAACTCACCTGCCAGTGCCAGGACCCCCGGCGCACAGACTCCTGCGGGCAGCAACGGCAAATACGTGCTCGAGACCGAAGGGCTGAACGTCTACTACGGGGGCTTCCAGGCAGTGCGCGATGTCGAACTGAAGATCGAGCGCCACAAGATCACAGCCCTGATCGGGCCTTCCGGCTGCGGCAAAAGCACGGTTCTGCGCAGCTTCAACCGCATGAACGACCTGGTCGGCACGGCGCGGATCGAGGGCAAGGTGCGCTTTCACGGCAAGAACGTCTATGATCCTGATGTCGTGCCTGCTGAAGTCAGGCGGCGCATCGGCATGGTCTTCCAGAGGCCGAACCCGTTTCCCAAGAGCATCTATGAGAACATCGCCTGGGGAATCCGGCTGGCCGGGCACAAGGGCAACATGGACGACATGGTGGAGGAGGCCCTGCGCGGAGCGGCGCTCTGGGATGAGGTCAAGGACAAACTGCGCGAGAGCGGGCAGTCGCTTTCGGGCGGGCAGCAGCAGCGCCTCTGCATTGCCCGTGCCATTGCCACCAGGCCAGACGTGATCCTGATGGATGAGCCCGCTTCGGCCCTTGATCCCATCGCCACTCTGAAAATCGAGGACCTGATGGCCAACCTGATCAGCCGCTATACCATCGTGATCGTGACGCACAACATGCAGCAGGCGGCGCGCGTCGCCCACTACACGGCCTTCTTCACGGTGACCGCTGATCGCAGCGGCTATCTCGAGGAGTTCGGTACCACCGATCAGATCTTCACGAATCCCGCCAGCAAGATCACCGAGGATTACATCACCGGCCGTTTCGGTTGAGACCCACTTAACGAGGACCACATACTATGCAGAAGGCAAGAGTGTTGTTTTTGGGCACCAGGAACACGGGCCGCAGCCAGATGGCGGAGGCCCTGCTCCGGAGGCAAGCAGGCGACCGCTACGAGAGCTACAGCGCCGGCATCGAACCGGACGAGGCCATCAACCCGTATACCCGCCTCGTCATGGAGGAAGTGGGTCTGGAGCTGGGGGAACAACGCCCCAAGAATGTGAGCGAATACCTGGGTCGTGTGCACTTCGGCTATGTGATCACCGTGTGCGACTGGGCTGAGCAGAACTGCCCCACAACTTTCATGGGCATCAGCAAGCGTCTGCACTGGGCGCTGGAGGATCCGTTGAAATTCCACGGTTCCGAAGCCGAAACGCTGGCGAAGTTCCGGGAGGTCCGCGACGCCATCGATGCCGAGATCCGCGGCTGGCTGGAGCAGCAAGCATGAGCGCTCGCACCGTCCTCTTCCTGTGCACGGGCAACTCCTGCCGCAGCCAGATGGCCGAGGGGTTCGTCAATCACGACCTGGGCCTGCAGTGGCGCGCCCTGTCGGCAGGAACAGCGCCGGCAGGCTACGTCCACCCCCTGGCTGTGCAGGTGATGGCTGATCTGGACATTGACATCTCCACCCAGAGGTCCAAATCAGTTGCCGAACTCGGCGATCAGGTCTATGATCTGGTGGTGACCGTCTGCGATGATGCTGCGGAGAATTGCCCGCTGTGGCTGCGCGAAGGCAAAGTGGTACATATCGGCTTCCAGGACCCGGCCAGGGCAACGGGTTCGCAGCAGGAGCGCCTGGCCGTGTTCCGGCAGGTCCGCGACGAGATGCGCAGCCGGATCATCCCCTACCTGACCGCACTGGACGCTTCGCTTTGAGCGTCCAAGCCGGGGCCCTGGCCACCGGCGCCCGCCCAAAATCCGCCGATGGCCAGTCCACTCGCCGAACTCAGTGCTCTCTTCCTTAGACTCGGCATCACCGGCTTCGGCGGTCCCGCCGCCCACATCGCCATGATGGAGGATGAGGTGGTGGTGCGCCGCCGTTGGCTGACGCACCAGCGCTTCCTGGACCTGATTGGCGCCACCAATCTGATACCGGGCCCCAACTCGACCGAGATGACCCTGCACATCGGCCTGGAACGCGCAGGGGTGCGCGGCCTGGTGGTGTCCGGGGCCAGCTTCATTCTCCCGGCGGCGTTGATCACCGGCTTCCTGGCCTCTTTGTACGTGCGGTACGGCGCCCTGCCCCAGGTCGAAGAGCTGCTCGCCGGCGTCCGCGCGGTCGTGCTGGTCATCATCCTGGGCGCCATCATCCGGTTGGGGCGGCAGGCGGCCAGGAACTGGAAGCTGGTGGCGGTGACGTCTGCCGTCGTTGTGGCCGTCTGGGCGGGGCTCCACGAAGTGATCGCCCTGTTTCTGGGGGGCCTGGCCGGCATGCTCTGGCTGCGAGGGCGCGAGGGGCTCCGTGACCCGCGCGGGCTGCTGGCGGCGGTGGCCCTGGTTCTCGTCTTGTTGGCCGTCGTGGCCGGCCTGCTGGCTGCCGCGGCTTCCATCGCCAGCGTGTGGCCGCAGACCACGAGCACTGGGCCGGGCCAGGTCCCGGTCTGGCAGGTTGGCCTGTACTTTCTCTTCATCGGCAGCGTGCTCTACGGCAGCGGCTACGTCCTCTTCGCCTTTCTGCAGGGTGGACCGGTCGAGACGCTGGGTTGGCTGAGCTCGCAGCAGTTGGTGGACGCCGTCGCCGCCGGCCAGATCACGCCGGGCCCCGTCTTCTCCGCCGCTACATTTATCGGCTATGTGGTGGCGGGGTGGCAGGGCGCCGTGGTGGCGACCGTGGCCATCTTCCTCCCCGGTTTCATCTTCGTGCTGGCCCTCAATCCGCTTCTACCGCGTATGCGGGCCTCGCGTTGGATGTCCGCCTTTCTCGATGCCATCAACGCCAGCGCCATCGGACTCATGATCGTCGTCTTGCTCCAGCTCTCCAGGGTCGCCCTTGTCTCGTGGCAGGCGATCGCGATCGCGATTGTGGCGGCGTTGGTGTCCCTGCGCTGGCAGGTGAATTCCACCTGGCTGGTGCTGGGCGGCGGTCTGGCCGGTTGGCTCCTGATGCAACTCTAAGCGCCGCAGCTCCGGCGACCCTCTTCACCTTAGTTCAATTGACCTCACGGCAAGGAGACACGCCTCATGTCCCGTAAGAATTTCGAGCAACAAATACACCAGGCGCAGGTGGACATCCTCGTGCTCGGCGATGAGGTGAACACGGCCCTGGGCGAGGCCGTGGATCTGCTCAAGCGCCGCGACCTGGAAGGGTCTCAGCGCCTGGTGGAAGCCGATCGCCGCATCGATGAGCGACGCTATGCGATCGAATCCGAGGTTCTCACCCTGATCGCCACCCAGCAGCCTATGGCGGGTGACCTGCGCGCCCTGGCGGCGGTGCTGTTCATCGTCAACGAGCTGGAGCGCATCGGCGACTATGCCAAGGGCATTGCCAGGGTCAATATTCGCATCGGCAATGAGCCCCTGATGAAGCCCCTGATCGACATACCGCAGATGGTCGACAAGACGCGCAGCATGCTGCACCGGGCCCTTGAGGCCTTTATCCACAAGAACGCCGACGTGGCAAGGGCGATCATCGCCGAGGATGACGTCGTCGACGGGCTCTATGACCAGGTCTACGCCGAGCTCATGACGTTGATCATCCAGGACACATCCAAGCTCCGCCAGGCGAACCTGCTGCTGATGGCAGCGCACAACCTGGAGCGGGCCGCCGATCGCGTGACGAACATCTGCGAGCGTGTCATCTACAGTGTGACCGGCAGGCTCGAGGATGCAGGCTGGGAGGAGGACGTTGCCTGAGACGCTAACGGATCTTCACCTTGAGCTTGTGAAGGCTTAACGCGCTCTTTGCACCCGCTTAAACGCCTGGCGCGATAATCGTGCACGAAAGGCAGGAACGCCAGACGGCAAGCGCAGACATGGCCTGCAAGGCGATTGCGCTCTCAACCTAGAATGAAGACTTTCCAGCGATTGGCTTTTCTGCCTTGACCAGAAAGCTACCGGGAGGGAGATGGTGATTCCCTCCCGTTTTCGCATGGGCGTGGAGATGGCCTGCCAGGCTTCTGGCGGCCAAGGCGTATCGTGTATACTGTGGGCTGCACTCCAGAAGGCTCTCCTGGCTGTTCGCTGGTATTCATGAGTTCCCGCCGCGTCTCGTCTCTCAACCCGTATCTGCGCCGCCAGGGTTTCGTCTGGGTCCTGGTCGTGCTGTTGGCTTTGGTGGCGGCTGGCTGCCGGCCAGGAGGAGCGCACGAGGCAGGCAGCGCCGGAACGGGAGGAAGGGCCATCCAGAACAAGGGCTCGGACACGATGGTCAACCTTGCCCTGGCCTGGTCGGAAGCCTACCGCAAGGTGAAGCCTGACGTGGACATCGCCGTCACAGGCGGCGGCTCAGGCACGGGCATCGCTTCGTTGATCAACGGCACGGTGGACATCGCCAATGCCTCGCGCGGGATGAAGGATGAGGAGGTCGAGGCCGCTCGCAAGAATGGGGTTGAGCCGGTCGAGTTCCAGGTGGCCATCGACGCCCTGGCCGTGGTGGTCCATCTGGACAACCCGGTAAAGGAATTGACCATCGACCAGCTATCGGACATCTTCACCGGCCGCATCACCAACTGGAAGGACGTGGGCGGCAAGGATGAGCCCATTGTCCTGGTGTCGCGCGAGACGAACTCGGGCACCCACGTTTACTTCCTGGAGCAGGTGATCCGCAAGGGCGACTCCAAGAACAAGGACATCTTTGCGCCCCAGACCCTGCTGATGCCCTCGTCGGTCGGCATCACAAGCGAGGTCCAGCGCAATCCGCGCGCCATCGGCTATGACGGTCTTGGCTACGTCGATCCGAAGCACGAGAGGCTGATTGCGGTGGCGAAGAACAGCGACTCGCCCCATATTCTCCCATCCGTCCAGACGGGCGCCGACGGCACCTATCCCATCGCCAGGCCGCTTTTCATGTATACCGCCGGGCAGCCAAGCGGCGCCGTGCGCGACTATGTCGACTGGGTGCGAGGCCCGGAGGGGCAGAAGATCGTGGCCGACCTCGGCTTCGTGCCCTTGCAGGAGAAATGAGCGATGGCGTCTGAGGTCCCCCAGGAGCGAACCAGGGTGCAGTTGGGACGAACGCCCCGCCTGCGTCTGCGTGAGAAGGTCATCGAAACGCTGATCCGTGTGGCCGGCATTTCGACCATCATCATCATCGGCTTGATCTTCTACTTTCTCTTGCGCGAGGGCATCTCGGCTTTTCTCGACATCCCTCTGCGTGAGTTGTTCGGCTCCCGCTGGTACCCGATCGAGAATGACTTTGGCATCTGGCCGCTGATCGCCGGCTCGCTCCTTGTGACGTTCGGCGCCATTATCATCGCTGTGCCTCTGGGTGTGACGACGGCCATCTACATCGGCGAAGTGGCCCCCCAGTGGCAGAAGGAGATCCTTAAGCCGCTGGTGGAAGTGCTGGCCGGCGTGCCGTCCATCGTTTTGGGCTTTCTGGGGTGGGTGGTGCTGGCAAATGTGGTCCAGGGCCTGGGCGCCCCCACCGGCCTGACGGCGTTCACAGGGTCGATCATCCTGGCCTACATGGCCCTGCCCACCATTATCAGCATCTCTGAGGATGCGCTGTACGCTGTGCCGAAGGAGTACCGCGATGCTTCGCTGGCCATCGGCGCCACCCAGTCACAGACGATCCTCCGGGTGGTGCTGCCGGCGGCGCGTTCGGGGCTCGTCATTGCCATCATGCTGGGCATCGGGCGGGCGATCGGCGAGACGATGGCGGTGCTGATGGTGACAGGCAACGCCGCCAACGTGCCGACCCCTGGGCTGGGCATGTTCTTCCAGCCGGTGCGGACGATGACGGCGACCATCGCCGCCGAGATGGGCGAGGTGGCGCAGGGGACGCTGCACTACAACACGCTGTTCGCCATCGGCATCGTGCTCTTTCTGATCACGTTCGCCATCAATTCCCTCGCCACGCGGTTTGTGGGCACGCAAAGCTCCCGGCGCCGGGGAGGGCAGCTGTGAGCAGGCAGCGCAGCAACCGCCTGACCATCGTCGCCCTGGGCATCGTTTCGCTCGTGGTCGTCGTGCCCATCGTGGCCGTGCTGGGCTACGTGATCTGGCACGGCATCAAGGCGATCAGTTGGGAGTTCCTGACCCAGCCTCCGCGCAACGGCCTGCGCGAGGGCGGCATCATGCCGGCCATCGTCGGCACGATCATCCTGACCTTCGGCACGGCCATCGCCGCCTTCCCGCTGGGCATTGCCGCCGCCATCTACCTGGCCGAGTACGCCGGCGACAACCGCCTGACGCGCTGGGTGCGGCTGGCCATCGTCAACCTGGCCGGCGTCCCCTCTATCGTCTACGGGCTCTTTGGGTTGGGAGCCTTCGTGCTGTTTGCGGGTTTTGGCACCTCCATCCTGGCAGGCTCGCTCACGCTGGGGCTGCTCACCCTGCCGGTCGTCATCAGCACCTCGGAAGAGGCCATCCTCTCGGTGCCGCAGCAGTTCCGCACGGTCAGCATGAGTCTGGGCGCCAGCAAGTGGCAGACGATACGCTTCCAGGTGCTGCCCCATGCCATGCCCGGCATCATCACCGGCTTCATCCTGGGCCTTGGGCGTGCGGCCGGCGAAACAGCCACCATTCTCTTCACGGTCGCCGCCGTCTATTTACCACAGCTTCCCCGATCTATCTTCGATCAGACGATGGCCTTGCCTTACCATCTCTACGTGATCGCAACCCAGGTGCCAGGGATGCCGCTGCAGCTCCAGTACGGCACCGCCCTCGTGCTGCTGCTGATCGTCCTTTCCCTGACGCTGCTGGCCAGCATCGTGCGCAGCAGCATGCGCCGCCGTCGCGAGTGGTGACATGGCCGAGCCTATCCTGTCCATTCGTGACCTTTACCTGACCTACGCCGACGGCACCGAGGCGCTGCGCGGCATCAACCTGGACATCTTCCCCAACGAGATCACGGTGCTGTTCGGACCATCCCGCAGCGGCAAGAGCACCCTGCTGCGCCTGCTGAACCGCCTGTCGGACCTGACGGTGGGCGCGCAGGTGCAGGGTGAGATCCTGTTCGACGGCGCCGACATTTTCGACTCGGACGTCGATGTGTACGATCTGCGGCGCCGCATCAGCATGGTCTTTGCCATTCCCACACCCTTGCCCGGCAGCATCCGCGACAACCTGACCTACGGGCTGCGCATGGCCGGGCTGCGCGACCGGATCGTTCTGGAAGAGCGGATGGAAGTGGCCCTGAAGCAGGCGGCGCTTTGGGACGAGGTCAAGGACCGGCTTGACAGCTCGGCGTTTGCCCTGTCAGGCGGCCAAAAGCAGCGTCTCTGCCTGGCCCGGAGCCTGGCGCTGCAACCGGAGGTCGTGTTGCTCGACAATCCGACCTCGGGCCTCGATCCCCTTTCCACGGCAACGGTCGAGGATTCGCTCGGCGAGCTGCAGAAGGAGTATACGATCGTCATGGTGCCCCACAGCGTCCAGCAGGCCGCACGCGTCGCCGACCGTGCGGCGTTCCTGCTCGACGGGGAGCTGATCGAGGTGGGACCGGGGGACCAAATGTTCGTGCGCCCGAAGGACCAGCGCACGGAAGACTATGTCACAGGCCGCTTTGGTTGAGAACCCACGTATGACCCAGAAGCTCGAGGTTCGCAACTTCAATTTCTTCTACGGCGAGTTTCAGGCGCTGATCGATCTGAACCTGACCATCGAGGCCAACCGGATTACGGCCCTGATCGGTCCTTCGGGGTGCGGCAAGACAACGTTTCTGCGCTCTCTGAACCGCATGAACGACACCATACGCGGTGCGCGCGCCGAGGGCAAGATCCTCCTCGACGGCAACGACATCTATGCGCCGGATGTGGATGTCACCGACCTGCGGCAGCGGGTCGGCATGGTGTTTCAGCGTCCCAATCCTTTCCCCCAGAGCATCTACGAAAACGTGGCCTTTGGGCCGCGTGTGCTGGGGAACCCGCAGAGAGATGAGCTCGACGAGATCGTCCGGGAGAGCCTGGTAGGTGCGGTCCTCTGGGACGAGGTCAAGCACCGGCTCAAGGACTCCGCCCTGAACCTGAATCCGGGCCAGCAGCAGCGGCTGTGCATCGCCCGCACCATCGCCGTCAAGCCCGATGTCATCCTCATGGACGAACCCTGCTCGGCCCTTGATCCCGTGGCTACGCTGCGGGTCGAGGACTTGATGCGCCGGCTGGCCAAGTCCTACACGATTGTCATCGTCACCCACAACATGCAGCAGGCCGCGCGGGTTTCGGATCAGACCGGCTTTTTCTGGCTGGGCAGACTGGTGGAGATGAACCAGACCAAGCAGTTGTTCAGCGCCCCGCGCGAAGCGCTGACCGAAGCCTACGTAACGGGGCGCCGCGGTTAGCCCTGGCGCCGCTCACGCAGGCTGCCTCTTCAAGCGTTTCCCACACCGACCAACACACACTCTATCTGTTTCTCAGGCGACAGGAGGCCACCATGACGACGCGCGTGCGCTACGAACGAGAACTCAATGAGCTGCAGAGCAGGATCCTGCAGATGGGCGCCACGGTTGAAGAGCAGTTCGCCATGGCCCTGCAGGCCTTTGACACGTTGGACATCACCCTGGCCCATTCCGTTCAGGCTCGCGATGAGCAGGTCAACCGCACGCGTTTTGAGATCGAGGACGCCTGCTTCAACCTGATCGTGACCCAGCAGCCGGTCGCCCGCGACCTGCGTCTGGTGCTGTCGGCCATGAACATGATCGTCGACCTGGAGCGCATGGGCGACCAGGCCAAAGGCGTGGCCAAGGTGGTTCCGCATCTGGTCAAATATCCCGTCGAGAGCCGTCCCAACCAGCTCAAGCCGATGGGCCAGATGGTCCTCACCATGCTGCACCAGGCCATGCTCGCCTACGCCCAGAACAACGTGGACCTGGCCAAGCTGGTCGCTTCGCAGGACGACCAGGTTGACTACCTCTACGGCGAGGTGTTTGGGCAGGTGCTGCGCGCCATGGCGACGGCGGGCGAGACAGAGCAGATCGCCTCTGAGTTCGAGATGCTGCGCGTCGCCCGCGAGATCGAGCGCTTCGGCGACCTGGCCACCAATGTCGCCGAGCGCGTGATCTACCAGGTCACCGGCGCCATGAAGGAATACAACGTGGATCGCGACGCAGACCCGGAAGCGCCGCGGACCGAATAGCACCTGCCGGTGCTTGACATGCCGGGCCGGCGCCTCTCCGGCTAGGAGGGTAGGGAGGGCGCGTTGCTCGACGCGATGCGCGCCCTCAATTGGTCGTAAACCTGGTTCCAGACGGAGGCCTGGAAGATCAGGTAGAGTCCACCCAGGAAGACGAGCGGAACCACAAAGATCACCAGCCCGACCGGAACGCCCCACAGCAGGGCGGGCCACACGGCATGGGTGGTCTGGTAGATGAGAAAGCCGGGTCCAGCGGCAAAGACTGCGGCCAATCCGCCCAAAAGCAGCATTACGGGAATCATGATCAGTCCCCACAACAGGCCGGCGCCCAGCATGAGCAGCCAGATGATGGCCACATCGCCCAGGTAGCGGCGGGCGAGACGCCACCCGGACCCAATGGCGTCCAGCGCGGTTTCGTCGCCTACCACTGCGGCCCGCCACCACAACTGGCTCAGCACGCTGACCGCCGTCGCCGCGATGATGAAGAGGAGAAGCCAGACGAGGCCGAGGCCGACGGCGGCGGCGATGCCCACGGCTTTCACAGCGCGGTTGTCGGCGATGAGCAGGAGCAGGGGTGACAGCGCCAGGGCGAGGGTGAGCAGGCTTGCGAGCGCCATCAGTATGCCGACGAGCAGGTCCTGCAGGACCACGCGCCATGTCCGCCGGTTCCAGCCTTCGCGAATGCCTCGCTTGACCCCGGGCGCTACGCCTTCCGCATCCAGGGCGTGCAGGCTGCGGTAGACGCCCGCCTGCAGCGTGTAGCGCAGCACGAGAGCCAGGATGCCCAGGATCAGGAACATGCCGCACGCCAGGACCAGCAAGCCCACGACCAGGCCGATGTTGGCGCCAAGGTCACCGCCGAAGGGCAGGTTTTGCGGCCGTCTGCCGCCGAAATTGTAGTTGCTGGTGGAGCCGGGGAAGCCATAGCCTGCCCCGGTTCCGCCCACGAGCGCCCATAGAAAACCCAGGATCCACAGGGCGCGATAGCGCCATGTGGTGTGGAATGCGTTTTTGAGAATGCCAACATGATCCATGGCCCACCATCACTGTTTGCGGACTTACACAAGTTATTGACAAATGGTGTATAATGTCGCAAGAGTGCGGTGATTGGGCCGCACGGTTGCGCATCTTTCCCCCATTCTAGCTCAATACCCTCACTAAAGCAATGATGCGACGACAACTCCCCCCGCTTGTTCTTGGCATTGTTTTCGTGTTGGCGGCCCTCTTCCTCGCGCGGCCGGGGACGGCGTGGGCCGACGAGGTGGCGCCGCAAAGCAGCAGGGCGCCGAGCGTTGATGCCCCGGTCATTCACGTTGTGCAGAGCGGCGAGACGCTGGCCGCGATCGCCGCGCGCTATGGGACCACGATGCAGGCGCTGATGCAGCAGAACAGCCTGCGTGATCCGAACAGGATGTACGCCGGCCAACGGCTGGTGATCTCCACAGGCGCAGGCCAGGCTGCCGCCAGCGGCGTCTACGTGGTGCGCCGCGGGCAGACCATGAGCAGCATTGCCCGCCAAAACGGCGTCACCGTCGAGGCCCTCAAAGCGGCAAACGGACTGCGCGGCGACACGGTCTTTGTCGGTCAGCGGCTGAAGATTCCGACCGGCGCCGAAACCGCCGCGGTCGCCGACAACCTCTACGTGGTGCGGCCGGGCGACACCCTCACCAGCATTGCGGC
This sequence comes from Chloroflexota bacterium, assembly GCA_029782215.1. Classification (GTDB taxonomy): domain Bacteria; phylum Chloroflexota; class Anaerolineae; order J102; family J102; genus SSF26. The sequence continues at coordinate 21,173 of JAKOVD010000156.1, read as the reverse complement.
GCAGCAGGGTGTCTCGGTGGAGGCGTTGGCCAAGCTGAACGACATCTCCAGCGACAGCCTGGTGAAGGTAGGCCAGAAGCTGAAGGTCGCAGGCGGCGTCGCCGATCCGGCGGCGCGCCGCGGCCAAAAGAAGATCGTGGTCAGCATCTCGCAGCAGCGCTGCTGGCGCTACGAGGGCACGCGCCTGCTCAATACGTGGACCTGTTCGACGGGGCGCAGTGGCTGGGGCACCAGCACCGGTACGTTTCGCGTGCAAAGCAAGCTGCGCAAGGCCTTTGGCTCCACCTGGAACATCTGGATGCCCTACTGGTTGGGCATCTATTGGTCGGGACGCGTCGAGAACGGCATCCACGGTCTGCCCTGGAATGCCAAGACCGGGTCACGCACCTGGGCGGGCCTGGTGGGCACGCGCATCACCTACGGCTGTGTCATGCTCAACGACGTCAACATGAAGGTGCTCTGGGATTGGGCTGATATCGGCACCACCGTCGTCATCAAGAGGTAGGCCCTGCCCTACCTTCGCTGACATGTCATTTCGTCTGGCGCTCCGCCGTCTTGCCGCAGTCGTGGCGACGGGCGGAGCGCTGCTTCTGGCGCTGTTCGCGGGGATGGGGTGGCCGGCATCAGCCCAGGCCGGCCCAACGCCGCCAGGCGCGTCTGCCCGTCCCGCGGTGGATGAGCAGCGGACGGCGCAGCCAAAGGCGCCTGCCCTCGACCTCAGCATCCAGTACATCAGCCGGACGCCGCGCTACCAGCGTTACTGCCTGGACTACTCGCAGGGCGTGCCCGAGCTGTGCCCCGGCACCGAGGGGGCGAAGCGCTTTCCTGATCCCGGCGAGGTGGTGACATTCACCGCGCACGTGGCCAACCAGGGCTCCACCGTGGCAGCCGAACGTCCCTACACCTGGAGCCTGGACGGGGTGGAGCAGGCGAGTGGGGCGTTGCCGGCGCTGGCGACAGGCGGAACGGCCGAGGTGCAGTGGAGCTGGCCCTGGCAGACGGGGGCGCACACGGTCACCCTGCAGATGGCAGCGGCGCCGGGGGACCCGGCGAGCAATGACCGCCTCGATTCGCGCACCGACGCCCACTACCTGGAAGTGCTGGTCCATCCCTACTTCGTGACCGCTTTTGCGGAGGTGCAGAATCTCACAGGCACCTATTCCTTTGCCGACTGGCTGCAGGCGCAGTTCAACCAGATGAACCAGCGGCTGGCCACGGCGGTGTTCACGGACACGCCGGGCGGCATCCCAGATCGCGTGCGCATCGACGTGATCACGCCGACGGTCGACGTCGGCGGCGACACCGTGTTTGGCCAGCTTGCGTATGACGGGCGCTGGACCTTCCGGCCGGAGCACAACTACAAGGATACCCCCGCCGATGAGGCCTGGGAGTCAGCCCTGAACTATGCCCGGACTTTTGCCCCTGGCATCGACTGGGGCCTGATCCACGAGCTAACCCACCAGCTCGGCATCATCGACCTCTACCAGCTCAACGTATCGCCCAGCGCCGGCAACCTGGTGAAGGACCAGGAAGGCCTGCCCTTGCTGGCGGGGTACCAGTGGCTCTACCCAGACCTGATGGGCGGCGACGACGTGCGTCCCTACGATGGCACCCACTACAGCCCGCACACGGCGCGCGGGCTGGTCTCGGACAGCGGCTACCGCCGCGGCTATTTCGGGGAGTATCTCTATGACCTGCCGGACGACGTGTGGGTGCAGGTGCTCGACAATCGCGGCCAGCCCGCCGCCAACGTGATGGTGCAGGTCTACCAGAGTGCAGCCAATGTCGTCGGCAGTACGCCGGTGATCACGGGCGCCACCTCGGCGGCGGGCCTGTTCCGTCTGCCCGACCGTCCGGTGTCGCCGGGGGTGACGACCGCCACCGGTCACACGCTGCGCCCGAATCCATACGGCCCGATCGACGTCGTCGGCCGCAACGGGCAGCTCCTGCTGAGACTGTCCAGGGATGGGCAGGAGACCTACGCCTGGCTGCCGATCACCGAGCTGAACAAGGCCCGCTGGTCCGGCGAGAACACCGTCACCCTGACGGTGGCGGGGCCTTTCCCGGCGGAGGTTGACACTCCCCTGGCGCCATCGCTGCAGGTGCGAACCGCCGGCAACAGCGCCCACCTGACCTGGCAGCCGTCGGCCGGCGCCGCCACCTACAACATCTACGAGGGTGTGTGGCCCGACTACTATCCCTTCGAACGGGTGGCGGAGGGGCTCACCGGCAGCGACTACACGACTCTGCTGGGCAGCGCCAGCCGGTTTGCCGTCACCGCCGTAGGCCCGGATGGGGCTGAGAGCGGCTTCAGCAACGTCGCCCGCGCCGAGGTGCTCTACTCACCGCGCGGGTTGGTTTGGCAGCCGGGGGATGAAGCGGCCGCCAGCGGCCGCTTTGCCGCCGGCCAGGTGCTGGCGGTAGATGGCCATCCCGGCGCCATGGTGGAGATGCTGCCTCCGCGGGACGGACAGCCTCTCAAGTGGGTGGGCCGCGTGGGCAGCGAGCACATCGGCTTCGTGGGCGCCTCGACAGCCGTGCCGGGACCGGGCAACGTGATGGGCGTGGCGCTGCCCGGCAGCCAGCGAGTGTGGGTCGTGGATGCCCAGGAAAAGCCGGTGAACTGGTTCGGCCGTGTCGATACCGGCCCCACCCTGCTCGACCGGCCTGTGGGCGTGGCGCTGCCGGGACCGGCGTTCACCGTCGATCTGGCGCTGGCACGGCCCGACGCGGCCGCCGGTCTGCTGCTGCCGTTCGACGGCAGTCCGGCGGACCCCGGCGGCATCCAGCCCACGCTGGCCGAGGACCTTATGTATGTAACGGGGCGCTATGGGCAAGCGGTGATGATGGCGGGCGCCGCCCGCCTGCAGTACCCGCCGTCGGGCTTTGACGTCCGGCGCGGCGGCGTGGAGTTCTGGGTGCGCCCGCAGTGGGACGGCGCCGGCTCGACGCCGCACGTGCTGTTCGAGGCCAGCGATCCGGTCTGTCTGCCGGAACTGCCCTCCCAAGTCATTGCGAAGGGCGACCATTCTGTCATTGCGAAAGGCGGCAGCCCTGAAGCAATCGCCAATGTGTCCTGGGGACTGCTTCGCTCCGCTCGCAGTGATAATGCGGGGGGACCCGGCGCTGCGCTCAGGGTGACAGAGCCATGCTTCCTCTTCCGCATCGCCCAGGAAGGGGGCGGCCTCTACGCCTGGGCCACCGACTTCGACGACCTGGACAAGGCCGCCTGGGGCGATGTGGGGGGCTGGAAGGCAGGGGAGTGGCACCACGTCGCCGCCACCTGGGAGGAGCAGCGCCTGAACCTTTACCTGGACGGCCATCTGGCGTGGGGAGAGGCCTTGCGCGTCCCCCTATCCGGCACGGTCACGGCCCTGGCCGTCGGCGGGACGCTGACCGGCGAGTCCACGGCGGAAGCAGCCTTCGACAGCCTGCGCCTGAGCGTCTACCCGCGGCTGGGCAACAGCGATGCAGCGCGGGTGCTGGTGAGCGAGCCCTCGCTGCGCAAGATCAGCATCTTTGATTTGCAGGGAAACCCCGTATCCGCCTACCCCACGCAGTCCGACCCGCCCGACAGCCTCACCGCCCCCGGCCCGCTGGCCGTGGCGGCGGACGGCAGCGTCTGGCTGCTCGACACAGGGGCGCGGGAGCTGCGGCAGTTCGGCTTCAATGGTTGGGAGCTGACCCCGACGGCCACACTGCCCTTGGCCGGGATCACGAGCGACGAGCCGAGGGCGCTGGCGGCGGATGCTTCTGGACACGTGGCCCTGGCCGCCGGCGATCGCGTCTACCTGTTGGACCCCCGGCGTGACGAACCGGTGCTGGCGGTGTGGGACGGCCCCAACGACGGCTCGCCCGGCAGCTTCCGCCAGCCAGGGTCCCTTGCCTTTGGCCCCGACGGCGACCTGGCCGTCGGCGAGCTGGGCGGCATGCGGGTGAGCTTCATCCTGGGCGTGGTGGGGGCACAGCGGGTGTACCTGCCGATGGTGAAGTAGACAGCGGGTAGCAGGTGGCAGGTGGCCAACGGTTGTGTGATGGCCAGTGTCGCTGCCTACGACATCCCGTTGCCAATACGCCCGTGCGGGAGTAGACCACTCACATACAGCCATGCTGGCGAGAGTCGAGACGGTGTCAGAAGTGATACGTTCCGCGCTGGAGACGTTTGTCGCCGATGCGTTTGACGAGGCGGAGGACGTCAGGGCCATCCAGATGATGGAGCGGCGAATCGCGAAGGGCAAAGGTCGCCTGTGTTCACACGAGGAGGTCTGGGCGGAGATCGACGCGTTGGAGGCCAAAGGCGCCTTGTCGAACTGATGAACAGGTGACCCGCAAGCAGCGACACGTCACCCGCGCCCCAGGGGGAGGACGGCCACGGGGAGAGGGCGGCCACGGGGGGCCGCCCCTACGAACGACGCATCAACATGGCGCGGGCAAAGAACAGCGCCTCTACTTGCGGCCTGCGACCTGCTACCCTTCCGGCCGGATGACGTTGCGCTCGGTTTCGGCGATGAGGTGGTCGACGACGGCCTTCAGGTCGCCGCCGGATTCCTGGTAGACGCGCAGTTGGCGGTCGGCGCTGGAGCCCTGCTCGAGGATGGCGTAAAGCTTCTCGATGTAGGGTCGGCTGCCGAGGGACTCGACATAAGGATCAACCAGCCGGATCAGCTCGCGCACGAGCCAGCGGGCGGGCACTTCCTCTTCCTTACCCCAGTCGATGAGCTTACCATCGAGGCCGTAGCGCACGGCGCGCCAGCGGTTTTCCTCGATCAGGTCGCGGCGATAGAGACGGAAGGTCATGTTGCGCTGGCGCAGGTCCCACAGCCAGGCCACAATGGCCTGGAGCAGGGCGGCGATGCCGACGGCCTCGTCGATGGTGGTGCAGGCATCGCACATGCGGAATTCCAGGGTGCCGAAAGTGTGGTGCGGGCGCAGGTCCCACCAGATCTTGCTGCCGTCAGGGATGCAGCCGGTGGTCACCAGCTTGGCGACGAAACGCTCGAACTCCGACCAGTCGTCGAACCTGTCGGGGATGCCGGTGCGGGGGAAGTCGGAGAAGATGACGGAGCGGTAGGACTTGAGGCCGGTGTTGCGCCCGTTCCAGAAGGGGGAAGACGTAGCCAGGGACATGATGTGCGGCACCATGTAGCGCATGACGTTCATGCAGTCGATGGCGAAGTTCTTGTCCTCGATGCCGATATGGACGTGCATGCCGAATATCAGCAGGCGCTGGGCCAGCACCTGCATTTCCTGCATCACGCCGTAGTAGCGCTCGCGCGGTGTCACTTCCTGCTTCATCCACTGCGAGAAGGGATGCGTGCCGGCGGACGCGATCTTGAGGCCCCGGCGCTCGGCCAGGTAGCAGATGGTGCCGCGCTGCCGCGCCAGCTCCTCATAGAGCTCTCCCAGGGTATGGCACACGTTGGTGCCCAGCTCGACCTGGGACTGATGCAGCTCTGGCTTCAGTTCCCGCTCCACCATGACGCCTTCGTCAAGGAAGTGCGTGATATACGATGTCAGGTCCCGAGTCTCCGGATCGATGATCTGGTACTCCTCTTCAACGCCCAGCGTGAGGGAGGGTCCACGACGAGTCATCACAGCACCTCTGGCAGCGAGAGGGGAAGCGGTCTAGTCCCCGACGGATTCCTCGAAAACGAGCTGAAAGGGGGTGTCCTGGCTGTCCAGGAGCTGCCCATCGCGCGCCACCTCGGCGCGCAGGACATAGCTGGCGCCCGGCACCGGATGGCGCAGGTGCATCGTGAGGGAGATATAGGGGTCGCGCCACTCCACCAGCAGCATCTCGGCGACCTCTTTGCCGGCGGCGTCGAGGCACACCAGCCGCACATTGGGCGGCGCCTCAAACGGACTCAACTGCACGCGCGCCCAAACACGAGTCAGATCGGGGTAGGGGCGGGCGGCCATGCGCTCGATGCGCAAGGGACCGGCGTCGTAGTTGAGGTTAATGCCCTGGATGGTCATAGCCACCGGTTAGCAAGGAGATGGCGGGAATTATAGCATTGCGAATTTGGAAATGCGGATTGGAGGTCTGCAATCCGCAATCCGCATTTCGCCAGAGCGGGGATGGATGGGAGTCGAACCCACAGCGGACACCTACGCAGCGCCCGCCACCGGTTTTGAAGACCGGGGCGCCCACCGGGACACAACCACCCCCACGGAGCATCCTACCTGAGCGCGGCACGGAAGTCAAACGATGCTACAATCGAGAGGTAGCAGGGATGCCGCTGACCCCGTTCTGGCTAAGCAGGCGCAGGATGAGACGGTATCATCCACCTGCGTCCATCACAGGGAGGTGACGAGATGGCGAAGTCCGGTTGGTTGACAAGGTTTTTGGCGCTGGTGGGTACGGTGCTGGTGTGGCTGCCCATCGTCATGACGTTTGCGCTGTCGGCGGGTGGATCGCTGCGGGCAGGCGACCTCCATTTCGACTACCTGATGCCTGCGGAGCTCTTTCCGGCCGCGCTTGCCGGCGGGGGGCTGCTGTTGTGGGCGTCGCTGCGCGCTCACGCGCATAGGCGCCTGATCGGCGGGTGCCTGGGGCTGATGGTGGTGTTCCTGGTTGGGGGGCAGGCGCTGGCAGTGGCGACGGGGCTGGCCTCGGGGGAGATCGGGCCGACAGGCTGGCAGTGGCTGCTGGTCGCCGGGTCGCTGGCCGGCTATGTGGCGGCGGTCATCGTGCTTGGCGTAGGTGGGGTTCTACTGGTGCTTGAGGTTTTCAGGCGGCGGGTGGGTCACGGTGGCAGCGAGCCGGCAAGTCCTGGCTGACGAGGGGGGAAAGGCGCCGAGCTGGGGCTCGGCGTTCCCAGGGGCGGTCTCCACAAGAACTGCACAGGATGTGCGAAGGGTTTGCATGATTGGCTGTCATGATGCGGGCATCTCAAGGCGATGCGGGCAGGACCCGCAAGCCGTGACCCTAACAGACACCCAACGATACCCAAGGAGATTGCCAAGATGAAGTCCCGAATCCTCAAGATGGCGGCGCTGGCCACCGTCGTCGTCGCCTTTGCCGTTTCAGCCTTTGCGCTGGCGCCCGCGCCGATTGCCTCGGCCAGCGATTTCGTACGCGGAGGTCCCGGCGGCCGGCCCGGTGGATCGGTGGGCGGCCGCGCCGCAGTCACCCGGCCCTATGTCGGGTCTACGACGGCGCTCACGCCGGCCGAGGTCCAGTTGCTGAACCAGGCGGTGCTGGAAGAGTACCTGGCACTGAACACCTATAAGGCAGCGATCAACCAGTTCGGCAGCGTGGTCCCGTTCAGCCGCATTGCCCAGTCGGAAGCCCAGCACGTCGCCGCCCTGAGTCAGGTGCTGACCCGTCACAAGCTGGCGGCGCCGGCGAACCCGGGGCTCAGTCCGGCGCCGACATGGACCTCGTTCGCCAATGCCTGCCAGACCGGCGTGGACGTGGAGAAGGAGGATGCCAAGTTGTACGATGACCTGCTGGCGAAGACGACCAACCCTGAGCTGCAGCGTGTGTTCACCACCCTGCGCGCCGCCTCGCTCAACAACCACCTGCCTGCCTTCGAGGCCTGCAACTAGTTCCTTCGGTCGATACCTCCTTCTCGCCTCAGACACGCCAGGCGCCGGATTCTCCGCCTGGCGTGTCGCTTTCAGGAAGGGGTGAGCGGCCAAAAGATGGGGAGCAGGACCATGATGAGGGCAAAGAGAAGCAGTGTGAGCGGCAGACCGGCGCGCAGGTAGTCGCGGAAGCTGTAGCCGCCGGGGCCCATGACGAGGACGTTGACGGGGTGGCCGAGGGGTGTGATGAACGCCATAGAGGTGGCCAGGGCGACACCCATCGCCAGGGCGCGGGGATCGAGGCTCGCCTGGTCGGCAGCCTGGATGGCGATGGGCGCCATGATGCTGGCCACGGCCACGCCTGCCATAGTCTGGGTAAGCAGCATGGTGACGAGGACGAGGCCGCCCAGCAAGGCCAGGGGGCCCAGCGGCGTCAGGTAGCTCACGAAGGCGTTGGCCAGCAGGGCCGCGGCGCCGCTGGTGGTCATGGCAAGGCCCAACGGCAGCATACCGGCCACCAGGAAGACGCTGCGCCACTCGATGGCGCCGTAAGCCTGGTCGAGCGTGAACAGGCCGAACAGGACCGTCAGCAGCGCCGCGCCGAGCATGATCTCGCCGACCAGCGAGTTGTAGATGGAGGCCAGGATGACGGCGCCGGCCATGATCAGGAGCGCCGCCAGCGCCTTGTGGGGCGCCCTGGCGGCGGCGCGTTCTACCTCCCCGCGGTCGAGCACGATCAGGTCCGGCTCTGTGCGCAGCGCCGGAATGCGTTCGGGGGGACCCTGGAGAAGAAGGGCGTCGCCGAAGGCCAGCGCCAGATCGCTGAGCCCGCTGCGCAGCGGCTTGCCTGCCCGCCAGATGCCCAGCACAGCCATGCCGTATTTCTCGCGGAAATGGCTGGTGCGCAGCGTCTGGCCCAGCAGGGATGACCGCGGGGCAAGGACGGCCTCGATGACCACGTGCTCCGGCGTGGCCAGGTCACTCTCCTGCCATTCCTGGACGGGCAGGACTTCGAGGCAGTGGTTAGGGTCCAGGCTGGCCAGGTTCTCCTGTTTGCCCGACAGCACCAGCACGTCTCCCTCTGCGAGAACGAGGTCTGCCGGGGGAAGGGCCAGGAAGCGGCCGGCTCGAACGAGCCCCACGAGGTTAACGCCGAAGGCCTCCCGCAGGCCGCTCGTCTCCAACGACTTGCCGGCAAGGCACGATCCGGCGCCCACGCGGGCGCGGAACAAACGTTCGCTCAGCCGGTAGACCTCGATCAGGTCCGAGCCGTCAGCAGAGGCCGCATGCGCCTGGTCCATGGTGGTTGCAGCCGGAAGAAGCCGCCGGCCCAGGACCGCCATGTAGGCGACGCCGGCAATCACGATGGGGATGCCGACCGGTGCAAAAGACAGGACGCCAAAGCCCTGCAGGTTGCGCCCGCGCAGCACGCCGCTGACCACGATGTTGGTGGTGGTGAAGAGCGTGGCCATGCCGCCCAGGATGGTGGCGAACGCCAGCGGCATCATCAGGCGTGCAGGATTGACCTGGGTGCGGCGGGCGATGCCGGAAATGGCCGGCAGCAGGATGGCGGCGGCGGCAATGTTGTTCATCACCAGGGACAGCGAGGCGCCGGCCACCATGATGGTCGCCACCATACGCCGTTCCGTGCTGCCGGCGATGCGCAGGAGCATGGCCCCGGCCTGGTCAGCCACGCCGGTGATGTGCAAGCCCTCGGCCAGGATGAAGATGGCGACAATGGTGATCACCGCCGAGCTGCTGAAGCCCGAGAAGGCATCGCGCGGGGTGAGAACGCCGGTGATGCCCAGGGCGACGACAACCAGGAGCGCGATCAGGTCGGGACGCAGGCGGCCTGTCAGAAGCAGGCCGACGGACGCCAACAGAATGGTGAGCGTGATGATCAGTTGGCTGGTCATAGGGGTGACCTGGCGACGGCGGCAGGCTCAACTCCACCGCCGCCCTATTCTACACCGTCGTCTCTTGATTGGACCTGCCCGAACTTGCCAGCCGCCGCCCAGTTGGCTATACTCCTAGTCGCTGCCGGGGCGTAGCGCAGTTCGGTAGCGCGCTTGAATGGGGTTCAAGAAGTCGGGCGTTCAAATCGCCCCGCCCCGACCAGTGGGGCCGATGGAACACCAAGCCATCGGCCCCCCTTTTTAGCCTTCCCTTCCGATCTAACCCTGTGGATCAACGAAGACCGCAGTGAACTTGAGTTACTTGTACATTGACGAGAAGATGTGGGGCGAGAGGCTCCATCGCCTCGAACCCGAACAGGGGGAGCTGCTGGGTCGTGTGCGCGCGGCGCTGTCGCTGGCGGCAGACGTCTCGCGTTCGGACGTCTTTCTGCAGGTGCCCGTCGGCGACGATTGTTTCGGTGTCGTGATCCACGCCCAGCCGCATTCGATGGCCTCGCTTTACCCCGAGACGCCGATCGGTCGCTGCTACACTGCGACGGAGCGTCCCTGGCTGTGGTCGACGATGGTGAGCGGGCTGCGGCGTGTGCGCACTGAGCCCGAGGTGCCAGAACAGCGGCCGGAGATGAGCCAGGAAGTGTGGCCGGTGCTGGACGCGGACCGGCAGACGCTGGGCGCCCTGGTGGTCTACACGAACGTCATCGAGCGCGAGCGGCACCGGCGCCGCGAAGCCTCCTTCAAGCGAGCGCTCAACCGCTTCCTGCAAATGGTGGCGGCGGGCCAGCTCAATGGGGCGGAGGTCGTGCCGCCGTTTGACGAGCAGGACGGCATCATCTTCGTCGACTACATGGCGAGGTATCGCTATCTGAGCGGCCAGGCGAACAACGTCTACCGCCGGTTGGGATACCTGGACGACCTGCGCGGGCGCACGCTGGACGAGGTCGCGGCCGGAGACCTGGAATTGGTGCAAAGGGCCTGGGATGAAGCCCGCTGCCAGTATGCGGAGGAAACGGTCCGCGGCCGCATCTTGCAGCGGTCGGCAGTGCCGCTGTTGGGCAAGCCGGACCTGGAGGGCTGGGACCGCCTGTGGGCGGCGCCGCGCGTGCCGGGACGCTACGGGGCGATGGTATTGATCAAGGATGTCACCGAGGAGCGCGAGAAGGAGCTGAAGCTCAAGGTGAAGGCGGTGATGATCAAGGAAGTGCACCATCGCGTCAAGAACAATCTGCAGATGCTGGTTTCGATCATGCGCATGCAGGCCAGGCGGGCAGCGACGGAGGAGGCGAAGCAGCTTCTCTACGAGTCCATCAACCGCATCCTGAGCATGTCGGCCATCCACGAATCGCTTTCGGAAGGGGAAGACCAGGTGCTGAACTTGCGGGATGTGACGGCGCGGCTACTGCGCGAGCTGCCGCAGAGCGCGGTCGGCCCGACGCGTGACATCCGGCTGGTCCTCGAACACGCCGACGATGTGCTGCTGCCGACCGCCAAGGCGACGGCGGGCGCGCTCGTGGTCAATGAGCTGCTCCTGAACGCTCTGGAACATGGGTTCCCGGGCAAGATCGGCGGGCGTGTCGGCGTATCTATCTTCGATCATGGCTCATCGGTGGAGCTGCGGGTCGCGGACAACGGACGCGGCTTGCCGGCTGACTTTTCGCTTGAGACAGAAAGCAGTCTTGGTTTTGACATCATTCGCACCTTGGTGCACGATAACCTGAAAGGCCAATTTGACATTCAGCGCCGCCCTGAGGGCGGCACCGAAGCCATCGTTTGTTTCCCCAAAGGCGTCCCCGGAGGTCCCGTATGACGCAGCCCATGTCTCCCAAACGCAGAAGAATCGTGATTTGCGACGACGAGTCCCTGATCCGGCGTGATCTGCGCGAAATGCTTACCAATGCCGGCTACCTTGTGGTGGGCGAGGCAAGCGATGGCCAATCGGCAATCGAGTCGGCCCGAAAGCTCAAACCGGACCTTGTGATCATGGACATCCGGTTCGAAGGCGAGCATTTCGACGGCGTTGATGCCGCCCGCGTGCTGACCGAAGAGGGCATCGCGCCGGTGCTGCTGCTGAGCGCCTACAGCCAGCGTGACCTGGTGGACCGGGCGCGCAGCGCCGGGGTGGTCGGCTACCTGGTCAAGCCGTTTACCGAGGCCGACCTGCCGCCCGCCATCGAGACGGCGCTTTCCCGTTTCGAGGAATTCGAGACCGTCAAGAAGCAGGCCGATGACCTGAAGGACGCCCTGGAGACCCGCAAGCTGGTGGACCGGGCGAAGGGCCTGCTGATGGACGCCAAGGGCATGTCCGAGGCCGAGGCGTTCCGCCGCATCCAGAAGCTGTCGATGAATTACCGCAAGCCGATGCGCGACGTGGCCGAGGCGATCATCCTGGCGCAGCAGATCAACGCCAACGAGTAGGGCTGCGTTTCCGCCGCCTGACCTTCAGTCCGCTCCAGGACGATTTAGGGTTGGCCGCCACCGGCGTGGGCGCTGCAGCGCTGCCCCGGCGGTTTGGCTGGCGCCTGGGCCTTGGGTTAAAATGCCTGCTCAAGTAGGGGCGTGACACGTTCGCGCCCCTACTGTTGTGTCTGCCATGATCAAGTCAGTCGTCGTATGAAGCTCGAAGAATTGCAGGAGAACTGGAACAAGTTTGGCAGCTCGGATCCCCTGTGGGGCATCCTGGCCTGGCCGGACAAGTCCGAAAACCGCTGGCAGATCGACGAGTTCTTTGCCACCGGCGTGCGCGAGATCGATGCGGTGCTCGACTACATTGCCGGCTTGGGCCTGACGCTGCGGCGAGGAACGGCGCTGGATTTCGGCTGCGGGGTGGGACGTTTGTGCCAGGCGCTCACCCGGCATTTTGATGCCGTCCACGGCGTGGACATCAGTCCGGCGATGCTGGCGCTGGCCGATCACTACAACCAGGCGGCGGACCGCTGCCGTTATCACCTCAATGAACGGGCGGACCTGTCTCTGTTTGGCGACGCCACCTTCGACTTTGTGTACTCGAACATCACGCTGCAGCATATGCAGCCGCGCTACAGCAAGGCCTACATGGCCGAATTTGTACGTGTGCTGGCGCCGGGCGGCGTGCTGATCTTCCAGGTTCCTGCCCAGGCGAAGCGCTGGCAGCAGCGGCTTCTGCAGCCGCTCAAGCCGACGGCCCTCTTCCGAGCCTACCAGAAGCTGCGCTACGGGGATCAGCCCATCATGGAGATGTACGGCGTTCCCCGCTGGCAGGTGGAGCGTCTGCTGGCCGACTGCGGCGCACGGGTCGTCGACGTGCAGCCGGACACCAGCGCCGACGCCCTGTGGACGAGCTACCGCTACTGCGTGACCAAGAAAGCCTGAGGATTCACCACGGAATCCACTGCGCCTTGACGCCAAACTGATGGAAGATGTTATGAATGAGCGAACCATCCGCTATACGGTAATGATGCCGGTGTACAACGAAGCGCGCACGCTGCGCAGCATCGTGGCCCACGTGCGCACGATGGCTGACTTGCAGCTTGAGATCATGCCGATGCAAGGCGAGGCGGCGTCCGAACGCGTGCACCTGGTGCAGGAGATCGTGGCCGTGGACGATGGCTCCGTTGACGAGAGCGCCGCCATCCTGGCCGATCTGGCGGCGGAGGGCCATCTGCGGGCGTTCTACCATAAGCGCAACCAGGGTAAAGGCGCTGCCATCCGCACGGCCATCCAGCAGGCCAGCGGTGAAATCCTGTTGATCCAGGACGCCGACCTGGAGTACGACCCGCGCGACTTCCCCATGCTGCTGGCCCCCATCCTGGAGGGGAAGACGGAGGTGGTGTACGGGTCACGCTTCCTGGGCGGACCGCGCAAGGCCATGTACTTCCGCAACATGCTCGGCAACAAGATGTTGACCCTGATCACCAACCTGCTCTACGACTCGATCCTGACGGACATGGAAACGTGCTACAAGTGCTTCCGGCGGGAGGTGCTGACCGGGGTGCCGCTGCGGGCGCGGCGTTTTGAGTTGGAGCCGGAGATCACGGCCAAGATCCTGAAGCGCGGCCACCGCATCTATGAGGTGCCGATCAGCTATGCCGGCCGTGAGTACGAAGAGGGCAAGAACATCAGTTGGCGGGATGGTTTTCCGGCCGTGTGGACGCTGATCAAGTACCGCTTTGTAGACTGAGCGGCAGTGGATCGGCCTTGGCCATCCAGGACATGCGGGCAGGGCCATGTTGAACGGAGAAAAGCTTCTGGCGCCCCTGGAAAGGTTTTCTGCCGGATTGCGCGGAGACCGCGTCTCCGCCGTCCTCCTCGAGGGGAAGGTCCGGGATGCAGGCAGCGCGGCGGGTGGGTCTGTTCAACGTGACATAATGGAGGGCCGGCTGTCGGCGGCGGCCGCCTGGATGTGGCAGGAAGCCGTGTGGCTGACGGGATGGCTGGCGGTGGGGATGCTGGCGAGGTTCTGGGCCTTCGGTTGGTTCCCGGTCCGCGAGGACGAGGCCCTCTATGCTTACTGGGCGCGTTTGGTTTCATCAGGCATCGATCCGATGCTGGAACACGTCGCCGTCGACAAGCCGCCCTTGTTCATCTACATGGTGGCGAAGTTCTTTACCTGGCTTGGTCCCACGCTCACGGCGGGACGGCTGCTCAACGAGCTGTGTTCGCTGCTGGCGCTGCTGCTGCTCTGGGCGCTGGCGCGGCGCATGTATGGTCCGCGCACGGCGCGGATCGCCCTGGCGCTGTTTGCGCTGGCGCCCTTTGCCATCAGCTTTGCGCCCACCCTCTACGTCGACCCCATGCTGACGGCCTGGCTGCTGCTGGCGCTGCTGTTGGCATCGTACGGGCTGGGCCTGGGCGCGGGGCTGGCCCTGGGGATGGCCTTCGCCACCAAGCAGAACGCCGTGCTGCTGGCGCCGCTGGTGGTGGGCGCCCTGCTGATCGCGGCGCCGCCGGTGTGGTGGCGGTGGGCGGAGGATCGAGTAAGGAGGAGAGAGGACGGAGGACGGGTGGGAGCAGTGCTGGGAAGCCGGGCGGCGGGGACGGTGGTGGCGCTGGCGGCGGCGGCACTAGGTTTCTACTACATCTGGTTCAAGGTGTGGCAGTGGGATGGCTGGCGGATTCTGCCGGCCGAGATTCCGAATTTCTGGCAGCAGGCCTGGAATACCTATGGGGGTTTCGGGTTGGCGCCGGTGGCGGCGTGGCCGGAGCGCCTGGCAGCCTGGGTGCAGGTGTGGCGTTGGCTGGGCGGATGGACGGTGGGGACCGTAGTGTTGTTGGGTTTGGCGGCGGTGGCGGTAGGGGAGACGTTACGCGAGGGTACGAGGGCGATGCCGGGCGACCACAGGAAGGGCGACCACAGGGGGTCGCCCCTACGGTGGACATGGTTGTTGGCGGGGTTTACGGCGTTGTACCTGGGGGGGCACGTGGTGTTTACATTCCAGGCATGGGATCGCTATTTGCTGCCGCTGGCGCCGATCCTGGCGCTGCTGGCAGCGAGGGGGCTGGAGGTGGGTTGGATGCGTTGGCGGTGGGGGCAGGGGCCGCGTCTGCTGGTGATGGGCGCTGTGGCGCTGGCCCTGCTTTGGGGGGCGGGCCAGGCGACCTGGGCGCGCATCCCGGTGGGGGGGGACCACGGCGCCTACAGCGGCATCGAGACGGTGGCCGCCTATCTGCACGAGCACGTGCCCGCACGGCGGGGGGTGCTCTACCAGCGCTGGCTGGGCTGGCAGTGGGACTGGTACCTGTGGGACGGGCCTGCGGGCCGCGTCTATTGGTCCGCGCCGGGCATGGTCACGGCAGACCTGGCGGCCGACCCCTTCGGCTATGACCGGACCATCGTGTTCCCGGCCTGGCAGGAGGCGGAGCGTCCCGCCCTGGAGACGGCCCTGGCGCCCTACCACCTGGCCCTGACGCCCCGGCTGGTGGTGCGCGGCGCCGACGGCGCCGTGCGCTTCACGGTCTACCATTTCGACCGGACGGACGGGCCATGAGCTTGCGGCAGCGGCGAGGCGACCTGGCGGCAGTGGCCGTGTTGGCGCTGGCCGTGTTGGCGGTCTACGGCCGCGTTCTGTTCGGCAATCTGACGCCGGCGGGCGGCGATTTCCTCTTTTACTTTACGCCCTATTGGGAGCAGGTGAACGCCGCCCTGGCGGCGGGCCGCCTGCCCTTGTGGAATCCCTATCTTTTCGCCGGCGCTCCTTTCCTGGCGAACCTGCAGGCGTCGGTTTTCTATCCCCTGCGCTGGCTGTTTGTGCCGGTGGGTGCGGCCAAGGGCATCGTGCTCTCGGCAGCCCTGCACGCCTGGCTGCTGGGGGTGTTCGGCTATGCGCTGGTGAGGCGGGCGGGGGGCGTGCGTCCCCTGGCGGCGCTGGCGGCAGGGCTGCTTCTCAGCCTCAACGGGTGGACCACCGGCCTGCTGGCCCATCCCAACCGCGCTGCCACGGTCCCCTGGCTGCTGGGGGCGCTGCTGGCCTGGGAGTCGGTGGATTGGCAGGCGGGCTGGGCGCTGTTCCGGTCGCGGCGCAGCCGGCGCTGGCTGCTGGCCTGCGCCCTGGCCTGGGCGTTGGCCCTGCTCGCCGGCCATTCGCAGACCTTTTACAACCAGGCGGTGCTGTTCGGGCTGTGGGCGCTCATGGCGCCGCTGTGGCGGCTGGGGCAGGGCCTGCGCCGGCGGACACTGACTCTGCGCCAGGCCTGGCAGGTCGCCGGACCGGCGCTGGCGGCGCTTGTGGCCCTATTTGGGCTGGCGGCCGGGTTGAGCGCCGCCCAGCTTCTGCCCACCTATGAGCTGTCGGGCCTTTCTTACCGCCAGGGAGGGCTGCCCTACCGCGACCATGCGGCGCTGAGCCTGCCGCCCTGGCGGCTGGGGTTCACGCTGCTGCCGCACTATGCCCGTGACCTGGGCCAGGCCCTGGCCACCGACGCCTACGGCGAGTGGGTGGCCTATACCGGCCTGGCGGGATTGGCCCTGGCGGCCGTGGGCGTGGCCAGCGGGCTGGGGCGGCGGCTGCGCCTGCAGGCCCTGGCGCTGGTCGTGATCGGCATTGTCCTTGCCTTCGGCGCCTACACCCCGCTCGACTACCTGCTCTACCGGCTGGCGCCCGGCTGGAGCTACTTCCGCGTGCCGGCGCGCTGGCTGCAGGGGGCCACACTGGGCGTTGCCCTGCTGGCGGCGCTGGGTGCGGAGCGGCTGCTGCGGGGCTGGCGGCTGCGACTGCCGGCGGGACGCTGGCAGCGCCTGGGGCTGGCGGCGGCGGCGCTGGCGATGGGCGCCCTAGCCCTGCTCACCTGGCCCAACGTCTGGACCCTGGCCGGCTGGGCGTTGGCCCTGGCTGTTTTGGGGCTGGCCTGGGCGGTCTACCGCCGCGGCGGCAGCCGGGACCGCACCGCCGCTGTGGCCCTGGTGCTGGGACTGCTGGCGGTGGAGCTCTATGCCGCCAGTTGGGTGCTGCCCCTCCAGCATCCCACGGCGCCCCAGGCCATCACCTCCTGGCGGACGGCGCCGGCGCGCATCGCCGCCGAGACGGCCCATGCCGGGCCGGACGGCGGTTCCTGCCGCACCCTGAGCCTGAGCACCACGACCTATGACCCCGGCGACCTGGGCGAGCTGCGCACCATCTATGCGCCCTTCCTAGACGACCGCGCCTTCAACGACCTGGTGGTCGCCACCAAGGCCAAGGAGGTGCTGGCGCCGAACCTGGGGATGCTGGCGCGGCTGCCCTCGCTGGATGGATTTGACGGCGGCCTGCTGCCCACGCGCACGTTCGTGGAGGCGATGGGCCTCCTGCTGCCCGCCGACCGGGTCGTGGCGGACGGGCGGCTGCGCGAGCAGCTCCACGAGGTGCCCGACGCCCGCCTGCTCTCGCTGTTCCACGTCTGCTACGTCATCACCGACAAGACCTTCGATGCCTGGCAGGACGGCGTCTACTACGACCTGGCCTTTGGCGAGGCCCTGACCGCCGACCAACCCGACCTGGAGGTGGCCGGCCTGGCGAACTTCCCGGCGACGGCGTTCGGCCTGGTGAGCTACTTGCAGAACGGCGCCGCGCTGCCGGACGGAACGCCGGTGGCGGAGCTGGTGGTGGGGCTGCGGGATGGCCGCGAGCTCACGCTGCCCATCCGCGCCGGGCTGGAGACCTTCGAGGGCGCCGACGACGTCCCCGGTCTGGCCCACAGCCGCAGCCTGCCCGCTGTGCGCTGGCGCTATGACGCTCCCGGACAGGACGCCGTCGCCCGCCTCCACCTGCCGGAAGCAGGCGTGCCGGCATCCCTGCGGCTGCGCCTGCTGCGGCCCGACGTCCGGCTCTTCGTGCGCGGGCTGGCGCAGATCGACGAGGTCAGCGGCGCCCACGCCACGCCCGTCGTCTCCCGGCACGGCTGGACCCGCATCCACTCCGGCGACGTCAAGGTCTACCGCAACGACGGCGTCCTGCCGCGGGCTTTCCTGGTTCCCCAGGTCGAAGCCAGTCCGAGCGACCAGGCGACGCTGGCGAGGCTGGCCGATCCCGCCTTCGACCCGGCCCAGGTGGTGCTCCTGGCG
The DNA here is from genome assembly GCA_029782215.1 of Chloroflexota bacterium. GTDB lineage: Bacteria > Chloroflexota > Anaerolineae > J102 > J102 > SSF26. The sequence continues at coordinate 3,218 of JAKOVD010000156.1, read as the reverse complement.
GGCGGCGAAGGCGCTTCGGCGAATACCGCCGCCAGTGCAGGGGGCGAGGTCGGCTGGCTGGAGGAGCCGGACCCCGAAACCCTGCGCCTGACCGCCAACACCCCGGCGCCGGCCTGGCTCGTGCTGGCCGACGCCTGGTATCCCGGCTGGAAAGCCACCATCGACGGCGTCGAGACGCCCATTCAGCGGGCTGACCTGCTGCTCAGGGCCGTGCCCGTGCCGGCCGGCAGTCACACCGTCGAGTTTCGCTTCCAGCCCGCGAGCCTGCGCTGGGGGGCGCTCCTGACCCTCATTGCCTTGATTGTGGTTGTGGTGCTGTTCCTGGTTTGAGCAGGTGGCAGGTAGCAGGTAGCAGGTAGCAGGTGGCGGGTAGCAGGTAGCAGGTGGCAGGTGGCAGGTGGACGGAAGACGTCTCCTGGACGTTACGCAGTACGCAGTACGCATCACGCTGCGCGCAAGCCGCCATTCGCAATCCACCTTCCGCAATTCCCCTTTTTCCTGCCTGCCGCTATAATCCGCTCAGTTTCTGCTATGAACGTCTTCAACCGTCTGGTCGCCTTTGTGATCATCCTGGGCCTGTTCGTGCTGGTGATGGCGGTGGCGCTTGCCCCCATCACGACGCTGACCTGGCTGCAGGAGCAGATCGTCCGCCTCACCGAGGCGGTCGCCCGCTACCAGGAGCTTGAGCCCACGAACCTGACCATCGCCCGCGTGGCGGCGGCCATCGCCGCCCTGGTCATTTTCCTGCCGCTGCTGGCGGCCGAGCTGCCGCGGCGCCAGGGTCCCACCCTGGTGCGGATGCGGACGCCTTCGGGCGAAGCGCAGGTGACGGCCGAGAGCATCGGCAAGCGCCTGGCCTGGCACCTCGACCAGATGGCGGACGTGATCTCGGTGCAGCCGATCGTGCGCCCGCGCGGGGACACCGTGGACGTGACCTTGAACGTGGAAACGCGGCCGGAGATCGAGGTGCCGATGAAGACGGAAGAGATCATGCTGGTGGCCCGCGAGGTGGTGGAGGAGCGCATGGGCTTGCGGCTGGGACGGCTTGACGTCCGCATCCATCACAGCGACTATCCCGCCCTTGGCTGAGTCGACGCTGCCGGTGGACATGGGGCCTGAGGAGGCGGCGCCTACAGAGGCGGCGCCTGAGTTGGAGACGCCCGCACAGGAGGCGCCGGAAGCGGAAGCGCCCGTGCCGGCGGCTTCAGAAGAGGCTGCGGCAGAGCAGGCCGAGGTCCCTGCGGCGGAAGGGGCGGGAATCGACGACGCCCGGCTGCAGGTCCTGCTGGAGGCTCTGCTCTTCGTCGCCGGGGAGCCGGCGCCGGTCGCCCGCCTGGCGACGGCGCTGAACGTGCCCGTCGAACGGGTGGAGCAGGGGCTGGAGATGATCGATGCCGCCCTGCGGCCGCGGGGCATTCGCCTGCAGCGGCAGCGCGACGTCGTCCAGCTCGTGTCGGCGCCGGAGGCTGCCGAAGTCATCGAGACCTTCCTGGGTCTGGACCTGAGCACGAAGCTGTCACGGGCGGCGCTGGAAGCGCTGGCGATCATTGCCTACCGCCAGCCCGTCACCCGGCCCCAGGTGGACGCCGTGCGCGGCGTCAACAGCGATGGCGTGATGAAGACCCTGCTCAACCGGGGGCTGATCGAGGAGGTGGGCCGGCTGGAACAGGCCGGGCGCCCCATCCTCTACGGAACCACGTTTGCCTTCCTCCAATACTTCGGGCTCACCAGCCTGGAGGAGCTGCCGCCCCTGCAGGAGGACGCCGTCGAACACCTGTCGGAGCTGGCGGCCGCGGCGGAGGAATAACGCTCGAACGTTGAAACGTTTGAACGTTCGAACGTTTTAGTTTTCAAACGCCTGGATCAGGATTTCGGGCAGGCGGGCAGGGGCGCCGTCGTGGGTGATGCAGATGTGGCTGGTGAAGCCGGTGACGAGCACGCTGCCCTGTTCGTCGACGACCTCGTACTCGATGCGGAGGGCGCGGCTGCGGACCTCGGCCAGCCAGGTGCGGACGGTGACCAGGTCGTCATAACGCGCGGGCCTGAGGTAGCGCACGCCCACCTCCACCACGGTCAGGTAGAAGCCCATCGCCTCGAACTCGGCGTAGGTGAGGCCGGCCCCGCGCATCCAGTCGGTGCGGCCGATCTCGAACCAGGGCAGGTAGCGGCTGTGGTGGACGATGCCCATGGCATCGGTTTCGGCATAGCGGACGCGGAAGGTGCTTTCGCTGACGCGCCCGCGGGGAGGGGATTGGCTCATAGGGTGTAGGCTATGCCAGGAGGGCGGGCGTGTCAAGATGAAAGGGGTTGAAGTTGAACGTTAAAGGTTGAAGGTGGCGGATGCCATGTGAGACCCCTAACCTGCAACCTGCAACTTTCGAGACGTGCCGGGGGCATGGGGCAAGCTAACCTTCAACCTTCAACTTTGACACCGCAGGCAGGGCTGGCTATAATCCGGAAAGTTCTGGCCCGCTAGCTCAATTGGCAGAGCAGCTGACTCTTAATCAGCGGGTTCAAGGTTCAAGTCCTTGGCGGGTCATCTACAATATATAGTGGTTGCAGAGATGCCAACCTACTACATCTAGTGGCTCCAACCAGTCGAGGTTGGAGCTATGTTTTCTAAGCAGCTTACTATCCTTAAAATCCGTGATCACCAGGCGCCTTCGGGGCTGCGCCTAGCGCTCGATGCGTTTCTGCTCGATGCCGAAGCGCGACGCCTCACGCCTACAAGCCTGAGGTTCTACCGCCAGCAACTGGAGCCCTTCCTGGCCTTTCTGGCGGACCAGAGGGTGACGGAGCCGGAAGGGATCACGGCGCATCACATCCGCAGCTACCTTGTGGGACTGCAGCGCCGCGGCCTGGCCGATGCCAGCGTGCATGCTGCCGCCCGGGCGATCAGGGCATTTGGCAACTTCCTGGTCAGTGAGGAACTACTGGATACAAGCCCGATGCGCAAGGTGCAGATGCCCAGGCAGGAGAAGGTGATCCTGCCGGCGTTTGCGCCGATCGATGTGAACCGGCTACTGGCTGCCTGCAAGCACAGCCGTGATGCAGCCATCGTGCTCTGCCTCCTGGACACCGGCTGCCGGGCGGCAGAGTTCGTCGGCCTGGACGTCAGCGATGTGGACCTGAAGTCGGGGACCGTCAAGGTGCGGCTGGGCAAGGGACGCAAGCAGCGGCTGGCCTTCCTGGGCGCCCGTGCCCGCAAGGGGCTTCTG
>JAKOVD010000155.1 GCA_029782215.1 Chloroflexota bacterium | reverse complement strand
CTGATCTGGTTCGGATGGATGTCGTACTCCTGTGCCAACTGGGCTGTCGTCTTCAGCCCTTTGGCTGCCTCCAGCGCCACGCGAAACTTGAATTCGGGGCTGTGTTGTCGTCGTTTGATGGCCATTGCCGGACCTCCTGCCGGTGGTCAGTATACCGTCTTTCCACCTAAGCCACTGGTCCAGTTTTTGGGGCCAATCATACAGCATCCATTGCTCTCGGCACGAGCTTGTGGACCGACTACGGTAGCGCCACCACCCTCGCCGATGTCTATTTGGGCGTCCTGGAGACACCTGGGTTGGCTGTCAGGTAAGAAACATGGAAAAGCGCCTACGCCGAAGTAATGCAGCGCTATTACTGCGAATACTCACGCCTGCCGTACTCTTGCTGCTGCTGGCTGGATGTGGGCAAGGTGGGGGAAAACGCGTTCCTGAAATTGCAGTGAATGACTTGCTGCGTTCGCAAGCGGCTGCACTTCCGGAAGGGTGGAGATTCAAGCCAGTTGATAAGTGGAACGTGTGGACTGATAAGTACGTAACCTGGGCTGACTGGGCAGCGGAATGTTTCAATGACTTTGAGACAACTCAGCTTGGAGTTTAGTGTACGGGATTGATGGGCTGACGGTCTCCGGTCGGAGGTGGGAAGGAGGCTTGCTTCGACTGGAGTTCGCCGCCACAGGCGTTTCGGTTTATCGCTTTCGGAGACGAAACAGAAGGGGGTTGCAGAGAAGTGGACAGAGCGCCTTGTGAGCAGCTCTGTCCATCTGTCTCGTCAGCAGGAACGGCGCTCGAGTCGCTCCGCAGCGTTGCTCTATCCTCCGTTCTGCCGGTAGCAGCGTAGCGTAAAGCGGTGGGCTGTGCAACGGCTGTGACAAGGCCGGGCGAAACGACCGGTTCGGCGTCCGCCCACTGGCCATCGGCTGATTCCCCCGCCGGCGTCGCCGTAGCTGCAGCGGACTGGGGTGGGTTGATCCAGACCGCTTCCGGCAGCCTGGCCGGTTGGGGAATACCGTTGACAAAGCGTTCGGGATGAGCCTGGAACGCTTGCGCCAGGACGACCCGGCGCTTTTGGCGCAGGCTTTCGGCCCGCCCCGTGTGCACGGCGGCCGGCGTTAGCAAGCCCAGCCCGGTGTGGTGGTGCTCTTCGTTGTACCAACGGAAGAACGAACGTCCCCAACTGCGGGCATCGGCGACGCTGCCAAAGCGGTCCGGGTAGTCGGCCCGGTACTTGAGCGTCTTGAATTGGGCCTCGGAGTAAGGGTTGTCGTTGGAAACGTGCGGCCGAGAGTGACTCTTCGCCACCCCCAGATCGGCCAGCAACACCGCCACCGTTTTGGCCACCATCGGGCTGCCGTTGTCGGCATGAATCGTTAGCTGCGCCCGCTGTACGCCCTGCCGGGCGCAGGCCTCAACGATCAGTTGCTCGGCCAACTCGGCTGCCTCCACTTCGGCAATCATCCAGCCCACCACGCAGCGACTGTAGATGTCGAGGATGAGTAAGGTAGGAGTGGGGCGCGTTATCCACCTTGCGATGGGCACGTCTCCCCACCCCTCCTGCCAAACCGGACGTGCACCCTTTCGGCGCATCCGGCTTTCCGTCACATATCGTACCTGTCAGGGTAGGCCCGTTCAGGTACGCGAGTATCTCTTGGGTTCGTTTTATCCGCTGCCGGAGCGCCTCCGCTCTCGTCGTCGGCGCCGTCGACTGCGGTGTCGTGTTGATGGCGACCACCCCCTTTCCTATCAGGATGAGGGGCCTTCCCTCCCAGATACTCCATGTGACTGGCGTCCTTCGCCCTGTGGTTGGCTTTCCCAACCGCCGTGACCCGGTCGTAGGGCAGGGCTTTTGGCTCTGTCTATTCTCCGGGTAACTACTACGACGCCTCCGTCCCTGCCAGTCCACTTCAACGTCAGCTATCCAGCCCATATGCCTATGGGCGAGACTGGACAGGTTCCCGTGTTCAGCACAATTCATCTTTGCATACGTCCCGTAGACCCACACTTTACGCCGGGGCCATCCTGTCGCTACTCCCCACTTCACGGCAGGCCAACATCCAATGATGTCGTCAGTCAGGGATATACGAGCCCTGGCTGCTATTCCCATGTCACCCCCAACCACGTTTAGCAGGGTGTTTACTATGACGACGCTTGCGTGTGTTCGTCTCCTGGTCATAGGACGTCCTTGAGATTAGCCCTGCCTCTTGGACGCGTGATTCGTCCTCACAGGTACATTCCCGGTGGGCTCCAGACCCGTGGCATGCTCTTGCCACACGCCTGCCACCATGACCACAACTGCACATTGGGGAGGCAGCTGTCGGGCATTCCAGCCCGCATTGAATTGTGCCGCTTTCACGGCGCACCGTACAGGTAGAAGTAGATGCCCTTGCTGGGACCACGCAGTTTGGTGATGTCCCAGCTCCAGACCTGGTTCGGTCCGGTCGCCAGCAGTTCCGGCTTCCGGTACACCGGGTGTCGGAGTTGGTGGCGTCGCTCCCGCACCTCGGCATGCGCGGCCAGAATGCGGTACATGCTGCTGACCGAGCACAGGTAACGCTCCTCGTCCAGCAGGGCGGCGTAGACTTCACGGGGCGCCATATCCTGGAAGCGCTCGCTGTTGAGCAGTTCGCGTACCTGTTCCTTCTCAGCCTGACTCAGTGCTCGTGGTGGCGCCGACCGCACCGTCGCTGCTGCTGGCTCCGGCTCCACCCTCGGGGAACGCATCCGGTACAGGCTGCTGCGCGCTACGCCCAGCGCCGTACATGCCACGCTCACGCCTTGGGACGCCGCTAACTCCGTTGCCATCTCGATCATGGTTGCGCGTCGCCCTCGCTCGTCGGCAGGCCAAGCAGCGCCGCTAACTTTTTTTGCACCTCGATGATCGTTTCTGCCTGCTGCAAGCGCTGCTGCAAACGCTCGTTCTCGCGGCGCAGCCGGGCGATCTCCGCTGCCTGCGGGTCAGGCTTTGGTCCCCGCTTCTGCGGCGCCAGGGCCTGCAACGTTCCTTTCCGACGCTGCTCCCGCCACTTGTCCAGATGCGAACTGTAGAGTCCTTCCCGCCGCAAAAGGGCGCCGATCTCGCCGCGCTTCGTGCAGGCGTCGGCTTCCGTGAGAATCCGCAGCTTGTATTCGGCGCTGAAGCGACGTCGCTCGGCCTTCGGCACGACTTCTATAGCCGTCGTGCTGTCTGTGTCGGCCACCAGGTGGCCGTTCGGACTAGGTTTGACAACTCGATCGTGTGACATGAACCACTCTCCACGCTTGAATGGTACACTAAATTCACAGCGGAAGTTGTCTCAGCAATCATTGAGACACAGGGATCCGCGAACCGACGCACGTGCGGGACCTGGGGATAGGCTGGTTCGTGAACATGATCGAGAGGTCGACACGCAGGATGAATGCGGAGAATGCTGATGACCTCGACAAGACCCTCGCCCTTCCTGGGGTGGTCAGACTGGCGGCCGCCTATGTCCTTTGCCTCGGGGTCGCCTTGATGATAGGACCGATCGCTATCTGGCTGATAGTGAACTGGGTTCTTCGACAGTAGCCTCTGGCGACCGTCCCACCGGTTGTGAGGCGCAAATGCTCGCCAGAATGGTGAAATTTCAGACTACGGCATATCCTTTGACAAGGATCAAATTCCCATCACCTTGGGCGACTATTCGCGCATCCTGCAAGTACATGCGCGAATGGTGCCAGAACATGACCCTGACTTCCTCAATGTTGGGAAAGCATAAAACTACTTTGGATAGAGGTCTCGCTTGCGACGCCGAAAATCATCTCACCGGCGGCAAGACCGCCACCTTCCGCTACGACGGCGACGGCAAGCTGGTGCTGATGAGTGTCCGCTACCAGGTGCGACGCACTTACGAAGTGCGTCGCACCTCAAAGTGCGCTGCACCTCAACACACCTGACAGACGCGCAGCGGCGCCGGGTTGCCCTGGCGCCGCTGATGTAACTGCCGTTTGTGTGATTACACCCGGACGGCAGGCTCCGGGTCCAGCACTTCCACCACCTCGCCCTGGATCGCTTCGGGGTCGCCTTCCGGCATGATCAGCGCCAACACAATGTAGAGGATCACGCCGATGCCGCCGCTGAAGATCGTAAACAGCGCAAACAGGATGCGGACGATGGCGGTGTCGACGTTGACGACCCGGGCCAGACCGCCGCAGACGCCGAGCAGCATGCGGTCGCTGCGGCTGCGCTTGAGCGGGATGCGCTGGCGCGTGTCACGGATCGTCTGCTTGACGGCATCGCCGCCGGGCATGCGGTCCTTGACATCCTGGACCAGCGAGCCGCCCGCCTGGCTGCGCAGCAGAAAGAAGCCGGCAGCAACCAGGATAGCGGGCCAGAAGAGGATGCGCATGATCCCCCAGAAACCGTGCCAGATGGGGCCGAGGATGCCCAGGTTGGCCAGCAGCCAGAGCACGCCCAGACCGACCAGGGCCCAGGCCGCCCAGCGCAGGTTGGCCTGGCGGACGTCAATGGCGGCGGGCTGCTGAAGACCGCCCTTCTGCGTGCCCACGGGCAGGAAGAGCCAGAGGACGCCGTAGACGATCAGGGCGGGGCCGCCCACGGTGAGCAGGGCAAGGATGATCCAGGCGAGCCGCACCAGGACGGGGTCGATGTTCAGGTACTCGCCGATGCCGCCGCAGACGCCGGCCACGCGCTTGTCCGTGGGATGGCGGTAGAGGGTGCGCGGGGCCGCGGCTGCATTGGGCTGGCTGCCGTTGGCCGGGAGCTGGTTGGGGCGGGAGTCGTAGGGGGTGTTCATTCTTTCGGTAGCCATAGTTCCTCCAAATGGCGCTAACATCGCCGTTGAAGTGCTCTACGCAGGATCGCCTGTCCGGGTTGCAGAGTCAGAACGGCCGCAACCGGGGTCAGGCCGGTTCCCGGACGTAGACCACGACCTGCCAGATCCAGGTGTGGCGGTGGCTGAGCAGTTGGAAGCCGTGCGCCCGCACCAGGTCATCGACGGCGCTCGTGCGATGCACGAAGAAACGAAACGGAGTGCGTCGCAGCCAATAGCCGGCGTTGACGAGGCGCGAAGACAACCGGGTCCACCAGGCGTCGCGGGGGTAGACCAGGCCGTAGAGCCGCTGCGCTCTTGCCGCCGAGGCGCGAACCAGACCAGGCATGTCGTGGTAGCAGCAGATCACCCGATCGAGGGTGACGACGTCCGCCGGCGCCACCTCTGGCGCCAGGTCCACGAAGTCGCCGTGCCAGAAGCGAATGCGGCCTGCCAGCCCGCGGCGGTCCGCCTCCGTCTGCGCTGCCTTGAGGTAGGCCGATGAGGCGTCGACGTGGACGGCGCTGGCCGCGCCCGCCGCGAGCAAGGCGTGCTGGACCGCACCCACACCGCCGCCGATGTCCAGCAAAGTGGCGCCCTCCACGCCCGCGGCGATGAGATCCTCCACCAACGCGCGCGAGGTGCCCGTGAGGCCCTCGCGATGGTAGTCCGCCAGCTCCTCGCTGGCGGTCTCCTGGTCGAACTGCCGTTCGATGCCCGCGCATTGGCTACAGCACTTCACGACGCACCTCCACTTGCACGCGGAGGATCATAGCGCAACAAGGGGAAACGTGAAAGCACATCCGGGAGGTCCCGACCTCCCGGATGTGATGGTAACAGAACTGACTTGACACTGCCCTGGCGCTGGCCTATCCTCAGTGCCCAGAACCTCCCAGCCGGATTCGACTCCTGCCATGCCCTCACCCTCCGACGACGCCCCCTCGCAGGCTCCTTACGCCCGCCACGTCTTTATCTGCAACGGCCAATACTGCGATCCCCAGCGCCAGAGTGCCGGCCTCTACCGTGCCCTGAGCCGCCAGTTGGGCGAGTTGGGCCAATACGACAACCCCGAGCGCGTCAAGCGCAGCATTACCTCCTGCCTGGGCGTGTGCTGGGGTGGGCCGCTGATGGTCGTCTACCCGGAAGGCATCTGGTACCACCATGTGGACGAGGCGGCGCTGGCGCGCATCGTCGAAGAGCACCTGCGGAACGGGCAGCCGGTCGAGGAGTACATCTTCCACCGCCTGGACGAGGACGGGGCGGTGCCGGAGGCCTGACGTCGCGAGCGCCGGGCAGTTTTTGCTCCGCGCTTCACTTTGCGGTAGAATCGAAACTCCTTGGGCGGTTAGCTCAGTTGGCTAGAGCGCCACGTTGACATCGTGGAGGTCACAAGTTCAAGTCTTGTACCGCCCACCTCCATCAAATCCAGAAAACGTTGACCGGGACGAGTAGCAGGCGCACAGGCGCCAGAGAGTGGCGGTCCCAGGCTGAAAGCCGCCATCGCACGACGACTGCAAAAACCCCCCGTGAGCGGGCGACGGAACGGCCTGCGGTTTCAGGATCGCAGCCCACTATGTCGCCACGGCTGGCCCCGTTAGCGGCCCACTAATGAGGACGGAAGTACGTGCGCCAGCATGCGCCCGCACGGCCGTCAAATTGGGTGGAACCACGCCGACCCCGCGTCCCAATGGACTGCGGGGTTTTTGTTTTCACCCGGTCACAAGGCGCACCTTGACAAACCTGGCGTCATCTTGACGCCAGCATACAGTGTTGGTATGATCGCCTACTGAATGCTGCCCCACTTGGACGGACGCCGGGATGCCACTAGCGGATGCCCGCCAGGCGATCGACAGCGTTCACAAAACGCTCCGTCCAGCCACCCCCTCCACTCGCCCTGGCGGCCGGTGATTGGGCGGAGACCTGTGTCCCTTCCTGCGAGGTTGGGCTATTTCCCCCATTGCCAGAAGACCGCTGCCGGCCATGATCTGGATTGGCTACCGATGTGCCCGCCCGTGGGCGTTCGCTCCACGGCGCAGGCATGTAGCCGGGCGCGTGCGTGCCGACGTAGCCGGGATTGCGGTTGTCGAAGGCGGCGTTGGCCAGCTCGACCCCAGCCTGGAGCATGACGTACTCGGCCCAGCGCGCCTGCCTGCGCTTGACGCTGAAGTACATGCAGGTGGCGTCATGTGTGCGCCCGACGATGGGGACGCCGTAGCGTTTGAGCAGGGCTTCCACTTCGTTGAGGCTATGCGGCCCCGAGCGCAGCAGGGCAAAGCGGAAGGTGTTGGCGCCGGTGAGGCTGCTGGCGACTTCGCCTGCATAGCCAAGAACGCCGTTCTTGCCGGCGTGCCGGTAGTCGCCGTAGCGCAGGGCCATCAGGAGGCCTTCGAGGCGGTCGATGAGGTTGAGGGGACCGCAGAGGTCGTCAAAAAGGTCCATCAGGCTGCTTCCAGGATGGGTGTCCATGAACTGGCTCCGGACTCCTCGATAGATGGGCTAGGCTGTGTCAGTGGTGACTCGACTGTTGTCGAGTTCAAATCACCAGATACAGCATACAGAACATTTGTTCTATTGTCAAGCAACGGGCCACAGATTGGCTTCGGCGTCGGACCCTTCCTTGAAGGCCTTGATGGATAGAGGTGATGTATGGCAGACACTTTGCAGACGTTCCTTGATCGCGTGTTTCCCCTTCCTGGTACGGCCGTCTTCGGGTTCATTTGTCTTGTCATCGCGATCTATTCGCGGCGTGTCCAGGTAAGTGGTGGTAGGCACTTTGATCGTATGTTCGAGCCGAGGCAAGCCAGTCTTCAACCAGGTCCCTCAGCCATCGATCTTGTGACCAGGGGTACTCTTGGCTGTGTGCAGGCCGTAATTGCCTTCATCCTGTTTGTGGCTTTTCTACTTGTTGCTGTTGACGCTTTCGTCAACGGGTCTGTTGGTTTGATGCGTCTTGTCTCAGGTTTTTGACTTCAATAATCACGCAATGAGGTGTACTCATGGCTTCACCCGATAGTCAGTCCCAGCAGTACGACGATTACTACAAGATCCGGCATTCGTCCGCGCATGTCATGGCGCAGGCGGTGCTGGAACGCTTTCCCCAGGCTAAGATCGCCATTGGGCCTCCGATCAAGGACGGCTTCTACTATGACTTCGATCTCGGCCGCAACGAAGATGGCTCCCTGAAGACCTTCAGTCCGGAGGACATCGAGGCGGTTGAGAAGCGCATGCGGCAGATCGTGGCAGGCCGTTTTCCGTTCCAGAAGCGGGTGGTCAGCGCTGCCGAGGCCGAGACGCTGTTCAGCGACCAGCCCTACAAGGTCGAGCTGATCCAGGGCCTGGCCGCGGGCGGCGTCGACGAGTACGGTGAGAAGACCGAGAGCGCCGTCGAGATCTCGACGTACCGGCAGGATACGTTCGAGGACCTGTGCCGCGGCCCGCACGTCGAGCATACCGGGCAGATCCCGCCTGACGGCTTCAAGCTGCTCAACGTCGCCGGCGCCTACTGGCGCGGGGACGAGAAGCGGCCCATGCTGCAGCGCATCTACGGCACAGCCTGGAAGAGCAAGAAAGAGCTGGAAGCGTACCTGGCCCGTTTGGAGGAAGCGCGCCTGCGCGACCACCGCAGGCTGGGCAAGGAGCTGGACCTGTTCAGCACCAACCACGAGCTGGTGGGCGGCGGCTTGATCCTCTGGCACCCCAAGGGCGCGCTGATGCGCTACCTGGCGGAAGAACACGCCAAGAAGATGCACCTGGAGGGCGGCTACCAGTTCGTCAACACGCCGCACATCGGCCGCTCTGTGCTGTGGGAGACCAGCGGGCACCTCGGTTTCTACAAGGACAACATGTATTCCCCCATCGAGATCGAGGGACAGGAATACTACCTGAAGCCGATGAACTGCCCCTTCCACCTCAGCATCTACAAGTCCTCGGTCCGCTCCTACCGCGACCTGCCCATGCGCCTGGCGGAATGGGGCACGGTCTACCGCTTCGAGCGGTCGGGCGTGCTGCACGGGCTGACACGCGTGCGCGGGTTCACGCAGGATGACGCCCACCTGTTCTGCGCAGCCGAGCAGATGCCGGAAGAGATCGACCGCGTGCTGGCGTTCAGCATGAACCTCCTGCGCGACTTCGGCTTTGAGAACTTCCAGATGTACCTGAGCACACGGCCTGCGAAGCGCGTGGGCGCTGAGGAAGACTGGGACGCGGCCGAAAGCGCGCTTCTGGAGGCCATGCGGCGGACGGGCAAGCCCTTCGCCATTCACGAGGGGGATGGCGCCTTCTACGGCCCCAAGATCGACATCTACGTCACCGACGCTCTCGACCGGCCCTGGCAGCTCAGCACCATCCAGTTTGACTTCAACATGGCAGCGCGCTTCGACCTGACCTATATCGGCGCCGACGGCCTGCAGCACCGGCCGTACATGATCCACCGGGCGTTGATGGGCAGCATGGAGCGCTTCTTCGGCGTGTTGATCGAGCATTACGGAGGTATCTTCCCGGTGTGGCTGACGCCGGTGCAGGTGCAGGTCCTGCCCATCACCGCCGACCAGAACGAGTTCGCCAACCGGGTCATCGCGGAGCTGAAACAGGCCGGCCTGCGCGTGGCCCTGGACGACAGCAACGACCGCATCAACGCCAAGATCCGCAACGCCCAACTGCAGAAGATTCCCTACATGCTGGTGTTGGGCGGCCAGGAGGCCGAAAGCGGCCTTGTCAATGTGCGGCTGCGCAACGGCGAGCGCCTGGGCGCCATGACCGTCGTCGACCTGGTCGCCAGGGTACAGGAGGCGGCTGCCCAACGCATCGCCATCTAGCCTGCGCCCGGGCTTTGCGTGTTCCGGGTGAGACACACCAGCGTCTGGCCGGCGCCGGAGGCCGGTGTGTCTCACCTTCTCGTCTGAAAGGCGACGCGCATTTGACGTGTTTTGGCGGGCTATGGTATCCTCGACGTTCACAGCCGAGGCAAGGTGTGTGCCTTGTGCGTATGGTTGTGCGCGGCGTGGCGTTTGATTGCCAATCGTATCGCCGTTGCCTGAACGTTTGAAGCGAGGCGTCCAATCGTCAAGAAGACCAGTCCAAAGGAAAGCAGCATAACCTCCTCGATTCGCGTCAACGAGCGTATTCGTGCCCCTGAGATCCGTGTGATCGACGATGAGGGCGTGCAGTTGGGGATCATGTCGGTCCCCGAAGCGCTCCGCATGGCGCAGGCCCGAGAGCTTGATCTTGTCGAAGTTGCACCCAATGCACAGCCGCCCGTTTGCCGGCTGATGAACTTCGGCAAGTATCAGTACGAGCAGGCCAAACGGGATCGCCAGGCGCGCAAGGCCCAGAAGCAGATCGAGGTCAAAGAGGTGCGGCTGCGTCCCAAGACCGGCGAGCATGATACCGAGGTCCGTCTACGCCAGGCCCGCAGGTTCCTGGAAGAAGGCAACAAGGTCAAGGTGCGTGTTCGCTTTCGTGGTCGTGAAATCTACCATCCCGAAGTGGCCACCGAGATCCTCTCCTCCTTCGCCAGCAAGCTGGTCGATGTGGGTGAGATCGAGATGCAGCCCAATCTCGAAGGCCCCAGCCTCTTGATGGTGATCGCGCCCCGCCGGTAGTCTTTCGAACCTATCCAGCACATCACGGTCAAAGAGGGCGCTGCTCATCTGAGGAGCCCCTCTTTACTTGTCAGGAGTCTCTTATTCATCATGCCAAAGATCAAGACCTACAAGGGCGCCGCCAAGCGCTTCACCTACTCGGCCAATGGCAAACTGCGCCGCAGCAAGCAGGGCAAGGGCCACCTCAAGCGCCGGACGCCCAAGCGCGCCAAGCGCCTGTTCGACAAACTGGTGACCGACGACAACGGCAGCCACAAGCAGCGCATCCAGCGCCTGGCCCCCACTCTCAAATAGCAAATCATTCCGCGTTTGAACCCTAGCCGGTTCCTGGAGAAGGACGAATGACCCGCGTAAAACGTGGCGTTACCACACATGCCCGCCACAAGAAAGTCCTAAATCTGACCAAAGGTCACTTTGGCGCCCGTCATCGGCTGTATCGCACCGCCAATGAGTCGATGATTCATTCCTTGATGTATGCGTTCCGCGATCGCCGCAATCGCAAGCGCGAGTTCCGGCGCCTGTGGATCACCCGCATCAATGCCGCCAGCCGCATTCATGGCATGAGCTACAGCCGGCTGATGGACGGTCTCAAGAAGGCCGACGTGCAGCTCGATCGCAAGATCCTGGCCGACCTGGCGGTTCGCCAGCCGGACGCGTTCGCCGCCGTGGTGGACGTGGCCAAGACATCCGCCAGCTAAGGATGGGAACGGCGGACATCACCAGTGCTGCCAATCCCCGTTTCAAGCTCGCCCGCGCTCTCCTGACGCGGCGAGGACGCCAACAACAGCGCCTCCTTCTGTTGGAGGGGGTGCGGCTGATCGAAGACAGCACAAGCGCCGGTTATCCCCCGGCGCTTGTTTTGTTTGATCCGGCGGCGGCGGGGACCCTGGCTCCAGTGCTGGCGCGGGCGCGCCAGGCAGGGGCGGAAACGCTTTCCCTGGAGCCGTCCTTGCTGGCGCAGTTGGTGGGCACGGTGACGCCGCAGGGCGTGGTGGCAGTGGCTCCCTGGCCGGACATACCGCCCCGGCGCGAGGGGCTGGGCCTGATCGTGGACGGGCTGCAGGACCCCGGAAACCTGGGCACCCTGCTGCGCAGCGCGGCCGCTGCCGGGGTCGACGAGGTCATTCTGCTGCCAGGGGTGACGGACCCCTGGGCGCCCAAGGTGCTGCGCGGCGGCATGGGGGCGCACTACCGCGTGGCGATCAGGCATGCCCGTGACCTGGCGCAGGCGCAGGAGTGGTTGGGGAATTGCCAGCTTTTCCTGGCCGATGCTTCGGCCGCGCTGGACTATGCCGGGGTTGACTGGACCCCGGCAAGCGCCTTGATCGTGGGCAGCGAGGCGCACGGCGCCGCGGCGGCCAAGCACTGGCCCGGTGTACGCACCATCGGCATTCCCATGTCCGCCCAAGTCGAGTCCCTGAACGCGGCCGTGGCCGCCAGTGTCATCCTGTTTGAGGCAGTGCGCCAGCGCCGGCAGTCCAGGACGGGCTGAGGGGTCAGTGCTGTTCTAGCGGGGGTCGTGCCGGGCGATGCACAACAGCGACTGCCCCACCGGCACATCCCAGATGCGCCGCAGGAGGCGCTCGCCGCCAATGAACGCCGGCGCCAGGCGATTGAACAGGCTGAGCTGACCGTGGGGCAGCAGATCGCGTTTGAGCACGCGGCTGTTGAGCCACCAGCCGGGAATGCCGGCCAGGTTGAGATAGTTCACACGCTCGACGTCAAATCCGGCGGCAGCGACGCGCTCGCTCAGCATGGCATGATCGTAGCGCCGGCAGTGGCCCAGGGCGACATCCAGGGTGCCGTACATGTACGAGCCTGCCGGCACGAACAGAAGCAAGCGCCCGCCCGGAGCGAGCGCGGCGTACATGTGGCGCAGGGCGGTCTGGTCGTCGGGGATGTGCTCGAGCACGTTCAGGCAGATCACCGTGTCGAACGCATAGGTCTGGAGCTGAGAAGCCAGGTCCGGGTCCGTGATATCGCCGAGGATGGCCTCAACATGGTCATACTTGAGATGCCGCCGCCTGGTCAGCTCGACGCTGGCGGGCAGCAGGTCGACCCCCACCAACAGGTCTGACCTGACGAAATAGTCTGTCATATTGCCGATGCCGCAGCCTACCTCCAACACACGTCTGCCGGCGTAGGGCGCGATTTCCTCGTAGATCCAGTCGTTGTAGCGCGCCACCGTGGCCATGCGGCGCAGCGTTTCATACCCGATGGGGTCGCTGGCGGCAGCAGCGACGTGCAGCTCCTCATGGGTCTGGGCCGGATCGATGGGGGCGAACTGGAGAGGCGGGCTCATGGACAACGCCGGTTGCGGCCTAGGCGCCGAGGCGAGCGAGGAGGTGGGGCAGGAAGAGGAAGGCGGCGACGATGACGGCGGCGCCGGCAGCAATGAGAACGGCCGCCGCCGCCGTGTCCTTGGCGGCCTTGGCCAGGGGGTGGCGGTCGGGGCTGACGAGGTCGATCGTGGCTTCGACGGCGGTGTTCATGGCTTCAGCGCTGAACACGAAGCCGATGGTCAGGCCTAGGATGGCCCATTCGACCGTCGAGAGACCGAGCCACAGGGCTGCGCCGATGGCCAGCGCTGTCAGCGCCAGATGGATACGGACGTTGCGTTCATTGCCCCACAGATGCGAAAGACCTGCCCCCGCATAGGCAAACGCGCGCAGCAGCCGCCTTAGCTCGCGTGCCAGCATGTTTAGTCTCGCGTCAGGGTGCTGAGAATGGCATCCTGACGCGCCCACATGGCGGCCTCGGCCCCAGGCTCGTCGTGGTCATAGCCCAGAAGGTGCAGCGCACCGTGGACCGCCAACAAGTCCATCTCATCCTGGATCGGATGCCCCAACTGCTCCGCCTGGCGGGCGGTGTAGGGGTAGGCGATGACGATGTCGCCCAGATAAGGGGGCAGGTCGGGAGGCAGGGCAAAGGGGGAGTCTGCTTCGTCCTGCGCCGGGAAACTGAGCACGTCGGTGGGTCCTTCCACGCCAAGAAAGCGGTGGTTCAGATCGGCGATGGCTTCGTCATTGGTGACCACAAGCGTGATGTCACCGGCAGCCTGTTCAAAGGCGAGCACAGCGGCCAGGGCTGCTTGCAGCCGTGGCTCTGAAACCAGCTTGACATAGGGTCGCGCCACATCGATGGTGATGGTCATGGCTTAAGCAGTTGCAGCGGGCTGGGGCGTGCTGGCCGTCTGGCCGTTTGCCTTGGCAGTGGTTGCGTCAGGATAGCGCACACGCGGGTGATGAATACCGCGCAGCACGCGCAAGAAGGCTTCGGAGATCTCGCTGAGGTCGCGTAGGGTTAGGCGGGAATCATCGAGCTGACCCAGCATGAGGCGGCGGTTGACCACGCTGCGCACGAGCTCGGCCGTTTCCTCTGGCGTGCGCGGATTCATCGCCCGCACGGTCGCCTCACACCCATCCGCCAGCATCAGGATCGCTGTTTCGCGCCTGTGCGGCTTGGGACCGGGATAGCGAAAAGCGCTCTCGTCCACCTCTTCCGGATTGTCCGCTTCCTGGCAGGCCTGATGGTAGAAATACTCCACGCGGGTGGATCCGTGATGCTCGCGGATGAAGTCGATAAGCGTTTCCGGCAGCTTGTACTTGTGGGCCAGCTCGATGCCGTCCTGGACGTGGCTGATGATGATGCGGGCGCTGGTGTAGGGATCCAGGCGCTCGTGAGGGTTCGTGCTGTCGACGTAGTTCTCGACGAAGAAGTAGGGGCGGACGGTCTTGCCGATGTCGTGGTAGTAGCTGCCCACGCGCGCCAGCAGGGGGTCGGCGCCAATGGCCGTCGCCGCTTCTTCCACCATATTGCTGACGATCAGGGTGTGGTAGTAGGTGCCGGGCGCCTTGAGCAGAAGCTGGCGAAGCAGCGGGTGCGTCGGGCGCGAGAGCTCGAGAAGCTGCAGGCTGGTCGCCAGGCCAAAGACCTGCCCCAGCAGGTAGAAGATGACCAGGGTGAAGCTGGTGCTGAGGATGCCATTGACCACGGCGGCGGTGGTCAATTCAAGCAAGCCGCGTGTGTCGGTGCCGGCTGGCAGTGGCAGCCGGAACAGCGTCAGCACCGCCAGCAGAATGGCAATGATCCAGATGCCGCTGATGGCAAAAGCATTCAGACGCTCGGCGCGGCCCAGGGCGATGGCGCCCACCATGGCCCCGGCGATGGCATAGACAACGATCTCCATGTCGCCTTCGGTGAAGATGCCGACGAGCAGGCCCACCAGCAGGGTGGCGACAGTGGCCACGGGCAGGTCGATGAGGGCGCCGATCAACATGGCCATCGCCGCCATCGGGTACAGGTAAGGCATCAGCGTGTGCATCGGCACCATCATCTTGGCCAGGATGACAAAGCCGCAGAAGAGGCTGCCCAAAACTGCCACCCGAAAGGTCTGGCGCCAGACATAGCGACTGTGGGCGGTCACGAAGGCGACCAGGAGGCTGGAGATCACGATCCCCAGCAGCAGGGCGGAGACAACGTGCTGCCAGGTGCGGCGGGCGCTCAACAGGCCCAAGGCATTCAGGGCCTCGACGTCCAGGGGGTCCAGGCGGTCGCCCGCCCGGACGATGATCTCGCTGGCGGCGATGGTGCGTTCCACGGGCTGCACCTTGGCTGCCGCTTCCTGTTGGGCTGCCTGTGTGCGCTCCTGATTCAGGAAGGTGTTCTCGCGCAGCAGACCTGTGACAAGAGCGCTGACGATGCCCGCCTCCTGATCGTTAAGCCCCAGGGCAATCAGGCTGGGCACCGCGCGTTGGGCGGCCGGCAGGCCGCCTTCGCGGATTTCGCTGCGCATGGCCTGGTCGAGCACGCGGCTCGTATCGGCGGCCACGGCTTGCCAGCGCTCTTCGGTCAGGTCGAGGACATTCGATGCCGCGCGCGCATCCAGGGGGGCGTCGGCGATGCTCTGGAGCCAGGCCAGCTTCTGATCGCGGGTGGCGAAAGTGTCGCCGCGAACCTGCCGAATGAAGTCCAATACCTGCTCGCCGCGCGCGATCTGTTGGCGGGCAATGCGGGTCTGCAAGGGATCAAAGATGCGCGGGACGCCTGCCGCCGCCCGATCGCGCGCCTCCTGGGTGAGGATGGCGCTCTGGTAGGTCACGGTATGGGGCGCGCGGATGTCAACGGCGCTGATGTCACCTGCCTTGACCCGGAGATTGAAGCCCGTAGGCCAATCGATGAAGTCGGCCACTGCCACTACCGCGGTCACGGCGATGGCGAAAACCAGGAGATGGACGCGTGCACGCCATCGGCCAGGATCGCGGCTCCAGCGCTGGAAGAAACCCTTGGGCTCTCCTGCCAACTGCGGAAAGACGGAAGCTGTGGCGCGTTCGTCAGCCATCATGTTAGGCCTGCCGGGCTGCTCTCAGCCGCCGAGAAGCTGGCGCACCACCTGGCTGACGAGGCGGCCATCTGCCTGCCCTGCCAGCCTGGCCATCACGAGGGGCATGACCTTGCCCATGTCCTTGGGACTGGCGGCGCCCACCTCGGTAATGACGGTCTGGGCGACGCTGCGCACGGCCGCTTCATCAAGCTGCCGCGGCAGATAGCTCTGGATGACCGCCAGCTCGGCGCGCTCCGCCTCGGCCAGGTCGGGACGCGCTGCCTTGTCGTAGGCGTCGATGCTGTCCTCGCGCTGCTTGGCTTCTTTGCGCAGCACGGCGATAACATCGGCGTCGGCAAAGGGCGGCAGCTCCCTGGTCTTCTCGACCACGATGGCCTCGTAGGCTTCCGGTGTGTACTGGTTCTTGTTGACCTTGGCGATGACGGCCGCCTTGCGTTCCTGTTCGGTCCGGCTGATCGCGGCCTTGATGCTGCGCAGGGTGCGCTTTTTCACCTCATCGCCCGCCTTCATGGCGTTGACGAGGTCCTGATTGATGGTCTCTTGTAGAGGGCTCATGGACAACACAACCTTATTTGAGCACGTAGTAGGTGGCGCGCTTTTCACCTATCTTTAGCAGAATGCCACGATCGACGAGATCGGCAAAGTCGCGGCGCAGCGTCTCGGGACTGGCGTCAGGGCATAGGGTCTGATAGTCGCTGTTGGTGATCCGGCGGTTTTGCTGCACGAAGTGCAGCGCCTGCTCCTGGCGCGGGTTGAGGTGCAGATGCGACCAGAGGCTGGCCGGCGGTGCCGCGCCCACCAACTCCGGGCCATGACCATAGACGACCACCTTGAACCCGCCCGCGGTTTCGGCGAACTGGGGGCGGGGCAGCCCTTCCGCCTGGCAAACGCTGATCATGCGGTCGATGCCATAGCCCAAGCGCTCGATGAAGCCCATGTCCGCAAGCACCTGGACGATGGCCTCGTTGCGGCTGAAGCGCTCCTCGACCAGGTTGTCGAGGGTGACATGACCGGGCAGCCGTCCCGGCGAGCTCACTTCAAGCCGGTCGCTGAACATCATGATGCGGATGTTGTCGCCGCGAATGCTGTAGTCACGATGGGCGATGGCGTTGACGATAGCCTCCCGGACGACCGGCACGGGATATTCGGGCATTTCCTGGCGGACCAAACCACTGATGCGCATGCCCTGCCGCATATTACCGGTCACGAAGACTTCGGCCCGGCGGACCTGGTCCGGAAGGGGGCCGCCGATGTCCTCGCGCACGAATTCATCGCCCATGCTGGCGCCCGGATAGCGGACACAGGTAAGGGTTGCGGACCGCAGCCAGCGCTGCGGGTCGCGGCCGAACAAGAGCAGGCCGGCCACGGTAGGGTGCGGGCCATCGGCAGCGCCGGTCAGGCAGCCCCGGCTGTGCAGCAGCGCCTCTTTCGGCTGCACATTGGGCGCCGGAGCGATCCCGCTGCCGAGGCGCTCTGCGTAGGCGGCTACGCGATCTGCATCCAGGTCAGCCGGAGCAGCGCCGGGGAGCACCTGTGCTTCGAACCCGGTCTCACTGCGGTCGATGAGCAGGCGCCGCAGCTCGAACGCCTGGAGCGGCCGGTTGTGGCGTCCATCGCGCACAAAGTACTGCCCTCTGAGGCCATACACGTGGGGCAAGCCCGGCGGGACCTGCACCGCGCAGAAGAAGCGACCCTCGCCCTCGACCATCTCAGGCAGCGATGCGATCAGGGGCGGCTCCAGCATGAGCCGGGCGGCGTCCAGTCTGGCAAGCGCCTGCTGCCCTGGACCTTCTGTTTCGCCCAAGTCGCCCGGTGTCGCGTCCAGGATGATCAGGCCGCCGCGGGCGTTGGCAAAGGCGGCGAGCGTCTCGGCGAGCGCGCGCGGGCTGGAACGGGCGTCGAGGATGGCGACACGTTCGGTCGGGCCAGCTTCCAGCAGCGCACGCAGATCACCGGCAGCAAGAACGCGGTTCACAGCGCTGGCCATATCGTCTAGCGAGGTGTCAGGCCCGTAATCTGCCAGCGCACCGTCTGTTTTACGTCCTGCGGCGGCACCATCTTCGCTGCCCAGTACATGGCGTAGGGTTGTTCTGAGGCGGTGAAGTCGACCTCGCCGGTGACGATGATCTGGTTATCGTGCATTTCGGTGAGATCGGCAGGCTCCGTGATGCGGTACACCTTGGCATTGGTGAATTTCGGCGCATCCTTGTAGCCGGGGTCAAGGCGATTGGGATTGCCATCGCGCAGGTAGGAGAGGACCTGCGCCTCCGGGAAGGCCGGACTGGCCGGCACCTGGCCGGTGCAGAAGAAGAGATCGCCCGTGCCGGGGTCTTTGACAAAGACGGGGGGATTGGGTGTGGTGGCGGGGTCGTTGTCGTTGAGTGCCAGCAGCGTCCGCCGGCAGAGGGCGGAGCGGTCGGCAAGCGGTTCCCAGTTCCACACCTGGTTGATATAGACCTGCTGGCTCCAGGCATCCCAGTTGTTGGGCGCCGTATCCGAAAGGCTCAGCCAGCCGGCTGTGCTGGTGGTGGCGCCGCCATAGCCTACCTGGGGGTCGATCCACCAGAAGATCGAGTAGTGGTTGACAAGGTTGTTGCGAATCCCCCGGACCAGCAGCCGGTCACGCGACACGGTGACATCGGCCTTATTGTCCTGGCGCGGATTCATGAAGACCTGTACGTACTGTAGGGTGGCGTCGCTTAGATAACCAGTTGTTTTGGTGCCCACGTAATCGGGCAAGAGGCGGTAGGGCACCAGGTAGGTCGGTGACTGGCTGGGGACAGGAACGGATTGGTTGCCAAGCGGCGTGGTCTGGGCATCATAGATGACGCCGCCGATCTGCCCCGTGTCGTAGGAGTAGTACAGGGTGGATTCGGCAAAGGTGTCATGGTCGATGTTGACGGGCTGCAGCTCCTCGATCGCCGTCCAGCCTTGGGGCATGACGGCAGCCAGGTTGGTTGGCAGGTTGTCGGGGCTGCCGCCCAATAACCGGAGCCCCGTCTGCTTCACTGCCCACACGACCAGGAAGACGATGAGGATGACGCCGATGGCGATCAGAATAGTACGGCCCATGGTCTACGTCGCCGGCACGTTGGCAGGTTCGGCAGCGCCTGCGGCGGGGGCGCCGCCGTTTGCCTTAGGCTTCCTGCTCCGCCGGGGTTTGGCTGGAGCTTCGCTCCCACCAGGGATGACCGGTTCCAGGAGCGCCAGGGCGAGAACCTCGTCGATGTGCGACACGAGCTTGATGTCAAGCGCCCGCTTGACGGGACGAGGTATGTCGACCAGGTCCTTCTCGTTGCGCTCGGGAATGATGACCAGCTTGAGCCCCCCGCGATGGGCGGTAAGAAGCTTCTCTTTCAGACCGCCGATCGGCAGCACACGTCCGCGCAGCGTGATCTCGCCGGTCATGCCCACGCGCCGGTCGACGGGGCGGTTGGTCAAAGCGGAGATGAGCGCCGTGGCCAGCGTGATCCCTGCCGAGGGTCCGTCTTTGGGAATGGCGCCTTCGGGCACGTGGATATGGATGTCGAACTTCTCGAAGTCGAAGTCGGCGAAGCCGTAGTCGGCGGCATGTGCGCGTGCATAGGAGAGCGCGGCCTGGGCGGACTCCTGCATCACCTCGCCCAACTGCCCGGTGAGCATAAGGCTGCCTTTGCCGGGCATGATGATGACCTCCACCGGCATCAGATCGCCACCGGCTTCGGTCCAGGCCAGGCTGGTGGCGACGCCGACGGCATCGGCGTCCTCGATCCGGGTGGGCAAGTAGCGATGTGGGCCCAAGAAGAGGTGGACGTTGGCCGGGGTAATGCGGCGGCGAGGCTTCTTGCCCTCGGCGACGCGACGGGCGGCCTTGCGGCAGATGTTGGCCAGCTCGCGCTCCAGGTTGCGCACCCCGGCCTCATAGGTGTAGTTCTGGATGATGTGGCTGATCGAGCTTTCGCCAAACTGCATGCCGACGTTGTCCAGGCCATGTTCTGTGAGCAGGCGAGGAATGATGAACTTGGCCGCGATCAGGCACTTCTCGATATTTGAGTAGCCAGGAAACTCGATCATCTCCATGCGGTCGAGCAGAGCCGGAGGAATCGCGTAGGGGTTGTTGGCCGTGGCGATGAAGAAGACATGGCTGAGATCGTAGGTGACATCCAGATAGTGATCGCTGAAGGCGTGGTTCTGCTCCGGGTCGAGCACCTCCAGCAGCGCCGCCGATGGATCACCACGGAAGTCGAAGCCAAGCTTGTCGACTTCGTCAAGCATGAACACGGGATTGACGACGCCCGCCGTGCGCATGGTCTGGATGATGCGCCCGGGAAGGGCGCCGATGTAGGTGCGGCGATGGCCGCGAATCTCGGCCTCGTCGCGCACGCCACCCAATGAAACCCGCACGAACTTGCGTCCCAGGGCTTCGGCGATGGATTTGCCAAGGGATGTCTTGCCGGTGCCGGGCGGGCCGACGAAGCAGAGGATGGGCGTTCGCATCTTGACGGGTGCGAGCTTGCGCACGGCCACGTGCTCGACAATGCGCTCCTTGGCCTTCTCGAGGCCATAGTGATGCGCATCCAACACAGCCTCTGTGTGCTTGAGGTCGATGGTGTCGGGCTCGGGTTCGCCCCAAGGCAGGTCAAGCAGCCATTCGAGATAGGTGCGGATGATGGCGATATCCGGGGCCATGGCAGGCATGGCCGCCATCCGCCCCAGCTCCTTCTCCGCTTTCTGCTTGGCCTCGTCAGACATGGCTGAGTTGACCACGCGCTCGCGCAGCTCGCTGACATCACGGTCGAACTCGTCGCCTTCGCCTAGCTCTTCCTGGATGGCGCGAATCTGCTCACGCAGGAAGTACTCGCGTTGAGAACGGTCCATCTGCTGCTGGACCTGCTCGTGGATCTGATTCTCCAGCTCCAGGACGTCGAGCTCTTCCGCCAGCAGGATGCCGAGAACGCGCAGTCGTTCGATCGGGTCGACGATCTCCAGCACGCTTTGGCGCTTGGCGACGGAGATGCCCAGGGTGGACACCACCAGGTCAGACAGCCAGCCTGGCTCCTCCAGGTTCATGGCCGCCACCAGCGCCTCTTCAGGGATGTTCTGGTTGAGGTCGATGACTTTCTCGTACAGCGCCAGGGCGGCGCGCATCATGGCCGGCGTGTCGGCCTGCGGCTCACCGGCTTCCACCAGGCGGCGGCCGCGCACCCGCAGATAGGGGCGCTCGTAGATGACCTCCACCACCTCGACGCGGTGTTCACCGTGGCAGAAGAGGCTCTGCGTGCCGTCGGGCATTCGCAGAACGCGTCCTACGGTGATCTCGGTGCCAATGGAGTAGAGGTCTTTGAAGCCGGGGTTTTCGGTGTTGGCGTCGCGCTGCGCCAGGACCAGAAGAGGAATGTCCTCATCCTGCGCCACTTCGAGGGCGCGGCGCGACATCTCGCGTCCGATGAAGAGAGGAGCGGCCAACCGCGGAAAAACCACGGTGTCGACCGCAGCCAGGACGGGATACTCGCGCAGGGCGCCGGCGTCCTCGTCCTCGGCAGCAGCACGACTGGAAGAAGACGCAAGGCTTTGCATGGCGGCGTTGAGGATCGAGAGTTCCTCGCTCAAATGCCAGGCAAAGCGGTCAAAATCACGTGGGCTCATGAGTTGGGTGACGAGGGCAGGGGTGAGGCGTCGGCAGAAGGGACGCCGCCGGGACCGGTGTGGGCATGTAGGCCATCACCGGTGATAGGCTCGGCGACGTGAACCCAATCATCAGGGGGAAACGCCTCGGGGTGAAGTGCATTCCAGCTTTCCCGAACGTCGGCAACGACGAAGATGGAACCTGTGACCAGGACCAGGTCGTCCGGACCCGCAAGGTCGCTTGCCAGCTTGAGGGCTTCGGGAACGCCAAAGGTCACGTGGACAGGGGTGTCCGGCAGGACGCTGCGGGCAAGATCGCCAAGCTCGTTGGGGTCGGAGGCGCGCGGATGGAAGCTGCGGGTGACGATGACGGTAGCGGCTTCCGGTCCCAGGACCTCGAGCATGCCGTGGATATCCTTGTCGGCGGAAGCGCCGAACAGCAGGATCAAGCGCCGGTAGGGAAACAGGGCCAGGGCCAACTGCATCTGTTCGGCGCTGTGACGGTTGTGAGCGCTGTCGACTACGATATGCGGCTGCAGGCTGATCGATTCCAGGCGTCCAGGCCAATAGGCACGGGCAAGACCCTGGCGGACGGCTGCCGGCGGGGGAGCGGACTCGAGGGCGTGCAGCAGAGCGACGGCCACCGCCGCATTGGCGGCCTGGTGGCGGCCCGCCAGCGGCACCCACAGGTCCTTGTAGACATCGGTCGGACCCATGATGTCGAAGCGGACACCGGTGGGGGTCGCTTCGTGCACGATCCAACGCCAGTGCGCCTCGTCGCTGTTGTCAACCCGCCACAGTTGGACGCCGGTCTCAGCGGCGACGCTTTCGATGACGGACATGGCTTCGGGCGCCTGCGGCCCCACGACAACGGGGACTTCGGGCTTGATGATGCCGGCCTTCTCAAAGGCGATCAGGCTGAGCGTGTGACCAAGCAGATCAGTGTGCTCGTAACTGAGTGGTGTGATGGCGCAGGCGCGCGGGTGGACGACATTGGTTGCATCGAGGCGCCCACCCAGGCCAACCTCCAGCACGGCCCAATCTACGGGCGGGCGACTGAAGTAGAGGAACGCCAGGGCGGTGATGATCTCGAAGGTCGTCGTCCGGTGCAGGGATTCGACGAGCGGCCGGATCTCCTCCCACAGGCTCACCAGGTCGTCCTGGGAGATCAGCGTGCCGTTGATGCGCAGGCGCTCGCGAAAGCTGTGCAGATGGGGCGAAGTATAGAGTCCCGTGCGGTAGCCTGCCGCCTGCAGAATAGCCGCCGTCATCGCCGCCGTGGAGCCTTTGCCCTTGCTGCCGGCAATGTGCAGTGAGGGGAAGCGGTCCTGCGGGTTATCCAGCAGACCACACAGCGCCCGCATGCGGTCCAGGTTGTAGGTGCTGGTGTTATAGGGAATCTGCCGCGTGCGGCTGTAGTCGACGTAGCTGTGGATCGCCTCGAGGGTCTGCTGATAGTTGGACATCGGCAAGAACACAGGAAAAGGTATTTGAGCAGTGTAGATCACGCGATTCTAGTCCAAGCAACCTCAAAAGTAAATATGCTATAATCCTTTCCGCCCATTTTTCGACCGGTATGTCATCCGCCGGCGACCGGCGCTTGTGTGGTGCTGGTCCCATCCGCAGCAGGAGCTCGCACATGACCTCATCGGCAGCCACGACCATCCTCTGCATCGCCAGCTATTTCAAAGGGGCGCGCTTTATCGAAACGTGCAAGCAGTTGGGCTGCCGTACACTGCTGCTGACACGCCAGAAGCTGGTGGACGAGCCCTGGCCCATGGACAGCATCGATGAACGTTTTCTGATGCCGGACCTGAGCATCGGCCCCGACCTGGTCCACAGCGTGAGTTACCTGGCGCGTGACCGGCAGATCGACCGCATTGTGCCGCTGGACGATTTCGATGTCGAGACCGCGGCGCATCTGCGCGAGCACCTGCGTATCCCGGGTATGGGCGAGACGACGGTGCGCTATTTTCGCGACAAGCTGGCGATGCGGATGCAGGCGCGGGAAAACGGCATCCCCGTCCCCGACTTTGTGCACGTGCTCAATTACGATCGCCTGCGCGACTTCATGGCGCGCACTCCGGCTCCCTGGGTCCTGAAGCCGCGCTCGGAGGCGGGTTCGATCGGGATCAAGAAGATCCATGATGCGGAAGAGTTCTGGCGGGCGCTGGACGTGTTGGGCGATCGCCAGTCTTTTTACGTGCTCGAGCAGTTTCTGCCGGGAGACGTCTTCCATGTCGACTCCATCGTTTCGGAGCGCGAGGTCGTGTTTGCCACAGCACACCAGTACGGCCGGCCCCCCATGAGCGTGATGCACGAGGGCGGCGTCTTCATGTCGCGCACGCTCCCGCGCGGCGCCGCCGAGGAGCAGCTCCTGGAAGCGCTCAATCGCGAGGTTATCGCGGCGATGGGCATGGTGCGCGGCGTGACGCACGCCGAATTCATCCGGGCGCACGCCGATGGCAGGTACTATTTCCTGGAGATGGCTGCGCGGGTGGGCGGGGCCAACCTGGACCGGCTTGTCGAAGCGGGCTCTGGCCTTAATCCGTGGGCGGAATGGGCGCGCCTTGAGGTGGCACATGCACGCGGGGAGCCATACGTGCTGCCGCCGGTCAGAAAGGATTACGGCGGACTGATCAACTGCCTGGCCAGGCAGGAGTGGCCCGACTTGTCAGGCTATACGGAGCCGGAGATCGTCTGGCGACTGCAGAAGCTTCATCATGCCGGCCTCCTGGTCGCTTCGCCTGACCCTGTCCGCGTGGAGGCGTTGTTGGCCGCCTACGTCGAGCGCTTTGCGGCGGACTTCCTGGCGACACTGCCGCCGCCGTCCAAGGCAATGGATTAGGAGAGGGCGGCGCGAACAGCTTATGACGGTGCAAGTAAGGCGGCGGGGGGTGATGAGGCGGTTACTGGAGCTTGACCGCCCTTTACCTGTGCGCACCGATGAGGAGCTGCAAGGTGAGGTCTGGCGCAACTATCGCTGGAATTTCGCCTTCAACCTGCTCGACGGCGTGTGGTTCTGGTTTGGCATATCCTTCCTCTCGTCAACCACCATCGTCCCTCTGTTTATCACCAAGCTGACCCCCAATCCCCTCTTTATCGGGTTGGCGGCGATGATCGCCCAGGGCGCCTGGTTTCTTCCACAGCTCTTTACCGCCAACGTGATCGAGCGGCTGCCGCGCAAGAAGGCGGTGGTCGTCAATCTTGGCCTTTTCCTGGAACGCCTGCCGATGTGGATCATCGTACTGGCGGCGCCGCTGGCATTGGTTTCGCCGGCCCTGGCGCTGGCTGTGTTCTTCCTGGGCTACGGCTGGCATGGCCTGGGAGCGGGCGTGGTGGCGCCCTCCTGGCAGGAGCTGATTGCGCGCTGCT
This sequence comes from Chloroflexota bacterium, assembly GCA_029782215.1. Classification (GTDB taxonomy): domain Bacteria; phylum Chloroflexota; class Anaerolineae; order J102; family J102; genus SSF26. Next base: position 13,083 of record JAKOVD010000155.1, on the reverse strand, counting down.
TTCCGGTGGCCGTGCGCGGGCGCTTCATGGGCGTCACCCTTTTCCTGGGCGCCGCCGTCGGCATCTTCAGCGCCTTCATGGCCACGCGCCTGCTCAATACCTATCCGTTTCCGGTTAATTTCACCTATATCTTCATCTTCGCCGCCGTCGGCGTGACCCTGAGCTGGGTGTTTCTGGCGGGCGCCAGGGAACCCCTGCGGGCGGCGAAGGCGCCAAGGCGCAGCAACCGGGAGTTCTTTGCGGCGCTGCCGGGATTGGTGCAGCAGGATGCCAATTTCCGGCGCTATCTGCTCGCACGTCTGCTGCTGGTGTTGGGCAGCATGGGCACTGCCTTTGTCACAGTGGCGGCGGTGCAGCGTTTCAACATCCCAGATGGGAAGGTGGGCATTTATACGGCCGAGATCCTGCTGGGCCAAACCACCGCTAACCTGACCTTCGGCCTGCTTGCCGATCGCTACGGGCACAAGCTGTCGCTGGAGCTGGGCGCGCTGGCCTCCATGATCGCCTTTCTCGTGGCCTGGCTGGCGCCGTCAGCGCGTTGGTACGACCTCGTCTTCTTCGGCATGGGCATCACTTCGGGCGCCATCGTGGTCTCCGGCATTCTGATTGTGCTGGAATTTGCCCCTCATGACCGGCGGCCCACCTATGCCGGCATGGCCAACACCGCCGTGGGGGCGGTCAGCCTGGTCGGGCCGCTGGCCGGCGCCTGGCTGGCCGGAATCAGCTACAGTCTGCTTTTTGCGATCAGCGCCTTGTTCTATTTTTCGGCCTGGGTGGCCATGCGTTGGGGGGTGGCGGAGCCGCGCTGGGACCCGCCTGCATCTTCTGGGTCCGAACAGCCGGTCGTCTGACGTGCTTCAGGCCCTCCTGGCCCCAGACCCTGCGGCGTTGCTGTGCTCTGCCACGTGTGCTATCCTCTTCGGTGTGGTTCCCACTACACTGAAGTCTGCCGAACAAGGGTGGCTTCTCCTCCTGTTGGTGCTGTGGGCGCTCCTGCTTTTTGGCGGGTTCCTGTACGGTCGCGGAGGGGAGGACGAACGGCGGATGCCGCTGTCCACCCGCATCGCCTCGTCGTTGGTGCTGGTCGTGGCGGGGTGGAGTTGGTTTGCCTTCAGCCAGGGAAGCTCGGCCGCGGTGGAGCGCTATGCGCTGCTGGTGGCTTTGGGCATGACCTGCGGGCTTGTTGGCGACCTGTTCATGGCGCGCCTGCTGCCTGTCGAGCCGCATGTGTTGGCCGGAATCGGCGCTTTCGCCGTCTGCCAGGTCTTGTACGTGACTGCCTTCCTGGGCTTCGGCAACCAGATGGGGCTGGATGCGCCGGGACCGCGCTGGGCGGCTTTGGCGATCTGGCTGGTCGTGGGCTGCGTAGGGTGGTACCTGGTGGTCTTTCGCGGCCAGAAACCTAGCCTTCTGCATTGGGCGGCGCTTCCCTACGCCTTGCTTCTGGCCAGCACCGCCGGCCTCGCCACCGGCCTGGCGTTGCAGGCTGCGGTCTTCATCCCCCTGGCCGTGGGCGCCTGCCTGTTCCTTCTCAGCGATCTCATCCTGGCAGGGCGGTTGTTCAGCGGGCTGACCTTTCCCCAGATCGGCGACGTCATCTGGCTGACCTATGGACCCGGGCAGATGTTGATCGTCTTTTCTGTCGCCGCAGCCCTGCGCCTGGCGGGGGCTGCCGGTTCCTGATCACCGAGGCTCACGATGAAGACCTACACCTTTCATGTCTCACTTCCCGGGACTGGCCGCACCTGGCGCAAGCTGGAACTGAGCGCTGAGCAGACGCTGGAAGATCTGCACTTCGCCATTCAGGATGCTTTTGACTGGGATGCCGACCACATGTACTCATTCTTTATGAGCGGCAAAGCCTGGGACGCCTCCACAGAGTATCAAGGGCCTGAATATGCCCTGGAGGACGATTGGACGTTTGAGGAAGACGACGAAGAAGGGGAAGACGAAGCGGGCGACGCGGCTGAGGGTGGTTTCGCCGCGGCGACTCGCCGGGTTGCCAATGATCTATCCGGCGAATTGCCCGATGACATGCCTTCGACTCCTGAGGAACGACAGGCGTTTCTTGACAACATCAAGAGCATGAGCAGCGCAGAGCAAGCGCAACTCGCCGACGCCCTCCAGCGCGAGCTGGGCCTTCCGTCGTTCCTGACCGACGCCCTGTTTTCCATGCTGCGCACTGTGGATGATGCCGAAATGCTGGGGCCGCTCTTCGGGGATGGCGAGGGCCTGGATGTAGGAGAGCCCGGTGCAGGGTGGAACACAACGCTTGAGTCGCTCGACCTGCACAAGGGCCGACAGTTTATGTATCTGTTTGATTATGGTGATGAGTGGCGCTTCAAGGTCAAGGTGAGCGCCATCAATCCCAATGCCCCCGACGACCGTGAATATCCCTTCCTGGTCGAATCGGTGGGCGATGCGCCGCTCCAGTACCCAGACTGGGTGGAGGAGGCGGACGAAGAGGAGGAGGACTCGTAGGAGCGCCCGAGGTAGAGCCCTGATGTCGGTTGCGCTTGATCCAGCCCGGCTGAAGCGGTACCGCGAGCGCACCTTCCGGCTGCGCTCTGAGCGTCGTCTGCGCACGATTCAGGAGGCGCAGGGCTTTGTCGCCGAGCGCGGCTTTGTCTACTTCTGGCCGATTGCCGGGGTGGTGCTTCCCAGCCTGTGGGCGGCCGTCGCCGGCGACCGGCCCGTGGCCGATGAGCATGATGACCCTGGTCACATCACCTGGGGCTGGAAAGACCGATCCCTGGATAAGCGCTGGTGGTACTATGCCAAGGTCCTGCGCGGCCGGGCGACCCTTATCGCCCTGGACCTGGCGCCTGTGTTTTACGCTCTCAGCGAGAACTACGGCGAGCCAGAGCAGGACTACCTCGACCAGTACCGGGACGGGCAGCTTACCCACGAAGCCAGGCTGATCTACGAGGCCCTGCTGGAGACGGGACCCCTCGATACGGTGAACATGCGCCGCCAGATCCACCTGACAAGCGCCGCCAGCAATACCCCTTTCGAGAATGCCCTGGTGGCTTTGCAGCGGGATTTCAAGATCTTGCCCGTTGGCGTGGCTGCCACGGGCGCCTGGCGCTACAGCTTCATCTACGATTGTACGCATCGCTGGTATCCGGACCTGCCCGTGCGGGCGCGTGCCGTCACGCGGGCAGCTGCGCGCCAGCGCCTGGCAGGCCTCTACCTGGCGTCGGTGGGCGCGGCGACCGCCGCCCACGTGCGCAAGGTGTTCCAGTGGAAGCAGGGCGAGGTCGACAACGCGCTTGAGCGTCTGGCTGCGGCCGGGGAGGTTTTGCCGGGAGGGCGCATCGAGGGCGAGAAAGGAGACTGGTGGGTCTGGAAGGAGCTGGCCGGTGAGGCGGCATGAGAGGTTGGGCGCTTCCGGTCGCGGTCGGGTCTGTGGCGGGGTCCTTCTTCTGCCCGGAGAGTGGCCCATGACCACACCGCCGTCACGGCGCAGCCCCATGCAGGTGGTGGTCATGACCCTGGCTGGTGTGGTGTTGGCGGCGATTGCCTGTGGGCTTGTGTTGGCCCTGATCGAAGCGTTCTCTGGATCCAGGCCGTTGACCGATCTGCTGCGCGGCGCCGGTTGGCTCTAGGCCCCGTCTGCGGCGTCGCCCGCGGGGCGCATTTGCCGCAGACGTCGTCTTGTGGCGGCGATGGCGGCCGCCGGCAGCACGAATCCCCATCGCTGCGCTGTTTCGGCTGCCAGCCAGGCAAAGAGGTCAAGGGTTGCCTCTGTGGCCCGCCAGAGGTCAGAGGCTTCGTAGGCGGCAAAGCAGCTGGGAAGGGCTGCCAGGGCTCGTGGGTCAGCCCAGTGGTCGAGAAAACGACCGTCGTACCAGGTATCATGACCCTCAGTGGCCTGGGCATGCCAGGCCAGCATGTCCAGGAGGTAGCCCTTGATCTCGGCGTCACACAGCATCTTGGCGCGCCAGGGGTCACCCCGGCGCAGCAGCCGCGCCGTCTTGTCCGCGGCGATCAGGGCGCCGTAGATGGTATTGGCGAAGGCGTCTGCCGATGGTCTGACCTCGGGAGCGGGCGGCGCGGGCGGCGGAAGCGAACCTGGCGAAGGTGTCTTGTTGACAAGGACGCGTACACCCCGGCGCAGCACATCCTGGTAGGGAAACGCCCCCAGCATGTGCGCCAGGTTGCCACCTGCGGCGGCGAACATGAAGTCGATCTTGCTTCCGTCTTCGTACAACACCAGCCATTCCGGTGTGCCGCGACCGTGATCGCTGAGCTTGGGAGCAAGGACAGCGCCGAACTGCTGTAGCCAGGTGGAATCGGCGACAAAGGCAGCGGGATCATCGGCGAACACGATCAGGTCAAGGTCCGACCAGGTGTCTGCCATGCCGCCAGGGCGGGCGAAGGAGCCCACGACAATTACGGCGCGAATGTCGGGGTGCGACTCGGCCCACTCCGCAACTTTGGCCGCCACGGCGCCGTAGACCGGACCGGTGATTCCCGGAGGTGACATGGGCCGATCATAGGTCATCGGAACATGTCATGCAACCCTATGCAGCAGACGCCGGGGCTGGATATAATCGTAGGCATGAGTGACATCCCGACACCCCAGGACGCCACGCGGCTCCTGGTTCAGCTTCGTCGCCAGCAGGATATCAGCCACCGCAGGATCGAGGGCCAGGGTCTGTCTCCGGAGATGGCCATGTTCCGGCTGTGGCAATCGCAGCGCCTGGCCAACACTCATGCCGACCTTCTCCGCAGCGAGCGCTACGCCCCGGCCTGCCGTTTCTTTCTGGATGACATCTACGCGCCCAAGGACTTTACGCAGCGCAATCATGACATCGTTCGCATCCATGATTTCATGATGCGTTTTCTGCCCGCCAGCCTGCTGCGTGTCCTGACCCAGGCCATTGAGATCAACGCACTGACCGAAGAGCTCGACGCCCTGCTGCTGGAGGTGATGGTCGACCAGCTTGGGGTACACGATTCGATCACGCCCCAACAGTACGCGGAGGGCTACCGCATCTGCGATAACTATGCCAGCCGCGCCTACCAGATCCAACTGCTTGTGCAGGTCGGGCACGGGCTCGACCGCTTGACACGGCTGCCCGTCATCGGCTGGACGCTGCGGTTGGCGCGGGGTCCGGCCCATCGTGGAGGCTGGTACGAGCTACAGGGATTTCTCGAACGGGGTTACAGCGCCTTCAGGCATATGGGCGGCGCTGGCGATTTTCTCCACCTCGTTGAGCACAGAGAGATGCGGATTCTCGACCAGATCTTCGCCGGGGCGGCTGATCCTTTTGTCGTCGCTGAGCCGTAGGGTCGCCGGTCGCTGTCAGGGGCGAGGGGCTGGGGAACGCCGTTTGTGCAGGCTTTTACTTTGACAGTCTAGGTAGCGTCAAATACAATCTGGGCGCGTGCAGTGAGATAGTGTCGTTTTTTCTGCTCTCTGAATTGTCTGCTGAGAGTGGCCATGAAGTGGTGGAGCAGTTTGGCGGGCGCCGCCTGTGTTGGCTGCGTCCTCGTTCTGAGCCTGCTTTCCCTGCCGGTCTGGGCCGGGAGAATCTGGCTGCGAATGCCGGCTTTGAGGAGGACGGCGTCGAACCCTGGGAAACGCGTGGTGGCAGTGTGGAGGTCGTGGCGGGGCCGGAACCCATCCACGCCGGCAGCCGGGCTGCTCGCCAGCAGGATGGGGCCAACGACGACCCTGTGAACCTGGTCCAACACATCCCGGTGAGCGCGGGAAACACCTATCGCCTTGCGGCCTGGGCGTTCCTGCCGGGGGCCAGCCCGGCGGCGCGGGCCGTGCGGATCGAGGCGGCATGGTACGGCGAGCCCACATGCGGTGGGGTGCAGTTGGGTGTGGGTAGCAGTTCCCATCTCGACCTCGATCAGACCAGCGCCTGGCAGCAGTTGGGAGGTTCCGCCGTCGCGCCTGCGGAGGCGCAGTGCGTCCAACTGCGCCTCGTCCTTGACCCGGCGCCGGGTCAGAACCCCTTCGTGTATTGGGATGATGTGTTTTTCGGCCTCGATGACGCCGCTACGCCGACGCCGACGGCGACAGGTGCGCCTCCTGCCGTCACCAGCACGGCGACGCGAACCCCGGCAAGCACGTTTGCACCCACCGCGACGCCGCCGGCGACGCCTCTTCCCGGCGCCATCTACCTGAATGAATACATGCCCCATCCCTTGAGTGGGGATGAGTATGTCGAGCTGTACAACGCCAATCCCTTTGCGGTTGAGGTGGGAGGCTGGCAGATCGATGATGGACTGGAGGGAGGGGCATTTCGAATCCCGGCCGGGGTCGGGATAGCAGCAAGAGGGTACGTCGTCTTCGTGCGCAACTTCAGACTGAACAACGACGGCGACATCGTGCGGCTCATGACGCCTGGGGGTGATCTGGTTGACAGCCACAACTATGGGACCGATCCGGGTTTGGGCGTGGCTTGGTCGCGGTCACCCGATGGGGGACCCGTTTGGCGCAGCGATCTGGCTCCCAGCCCCGGCGGCGCCAATCCGCCGCCTCCCACCGCCAAGCCGACGCCCACGCTGACTGCCACGCCCAGGCCGTACAGCAGCGCTGTGGTGCTTAACGAGGTGATGATCCATCCCGGCCGTGATTGGAACGGCGATGGGGCCGTGAATGCCGGCGATGAATACATCGAGCTCTACAATGCGGGTCCGGTCGCCGTGGACCTTGAAGGGTGGAAGCTTGATGATGGGAGGGACGGCGGGGGCTATGTCTTTGAACCCGGCGCCGTCATCGGTGCGGGCGCCCTGCTCGTCGTGATCCACCGCTTTGACTTGAACGATGAAGGGACTGACAGCGCCCGGCTCTTGTGGCCCGACGGCCACACGGTCAGCGCCCTGCCGTTCGCGGGTGCTCCCGGGGTCGACGCGCCCTGGGCACGTTATCCTGATGGCGGGCCTGTGTGGCGTAAGGATCTGGAGCCGAGTCCGGGCCGGTCGAACCCGCCGCCCACCCTCGCCACACCGACGCCGACGCCATCGCCCACCCCCCAGGCCACCGCCATTCCGGCCGGTATCGTCTTGAACGAATACCTGCCGGCGCCTGTTCCGGGCGCCGAGGAGTACGTGGAGCTGTATAACACGTCCGTCAACACCGTCGATCTGGCAGGCTGGAAGGTGGACGATATCGAGGGTGGAAGCGGCGCCCATCGCCTGCCCGCGGGCAGCAGCATTGCCGCGCACGGGTACTTCCTTCTGCAGGGCGCGCTGGGTCTGAACAATGCCGGGGACACCGTGCGCCTTTTGGCGTCCGATGGCACGGTGCGCGACAGCCATGTGTACGCCAGTTCCTACCAGGGCATTCCCTGGTCACGGGCGCGGGATGGCGACGGAGCATGGACGGATCGCCTTCCGCGTACGCCTGGTCACGCCAACCGGCCCGCGTTCCTGACGCTCAGCGGCCATCTCTACCTGGGACAACGGCCGGGGGTCACGGCCGCCCCGCGCGGGCTCTATATCGGCCTCTACGGTGGCGATGACCCGGAGACGCCCAGCCGGTGGCTGGCCAATGCGAGCACAGCCGGCGATGGCAGCTACACGCTCGCCTTCGATACGGCGGCGGCGCTCTACCGCTTCTATACCCTGCGGCCGGCGCCGCTGCTGGGGTACCAGTGGGCCGGCGCTGCCAGCGAATTTGGGACGGCCCGGCCGCCCGAACGCATCCGCCTGGGCGGCCTCGCCACGGGCGCCTACCCCGGCAACGATTTCTGGATGGCGCCCGTGCCCACTCCGACCGCTACCGCCACGGCGACGCCTCGCCGTCCCACACGGACGCCCACCGGCTCAGCGACCGTCACACCCACGACGACTCCTGGCCAGGCGACAGGAACCCCTGCGCCGACGGCCACACCGCCGCCACCGGGGCTGGTCATGGTCAATGAGGTCATGGCGGCGCCCCAACACGTGGACTTCAACGGCGATGGCAGAGCGGACAGTGACGATGAGTACGTGGAGCTGTACAACCCGCACGAGACCGCGGCGGAGATTGGAGGATGGCGGCTGGACGATGCCGAAGGGGGCAGCCGGCCCTATGTCCTGCCGGCAGGCGCCCTGTTGGCGGCGCATGGGTTCCTGGTGTTGTTCCATGCCCAAACCGGCGTGACGCTGAACAATGACGGCGACATCGTCCGGCTCCTGGCGGCATCCGGCGAGGTCGAGATCGATCGCTTCGTCTATTCCGGCAGCCGGCCGGACACGTCCTGGTCGCGCACCGTCGACGGCGCTGGCGTCTGGACGCAGGACTACCCTGCCAGTCCTGGCAGCCCCAACCTGCCGTCTCCAGCGACGCCCACGCCGACGCCCACCGTCACGGCGACGGCGCCGGTGGTTTCGACGCTCACAGCGACCGCCACCCCGGCGACTTCGCCTTCCCCAACGCCGAGCCTGACCCCGACGGCGACGCTCCTGGCGCCGGGGGCCATCCGGCTGAATGAGCTGCTGCCCGCTCCCAGCCGCGTGGATTTCAACGGCGATGGTCAGGTGAACAGCGACGACGAGTACATCGAGCTGTTCAATGCGCTTGGCCAGACCGTGGACATCAGCGGCTGGCAGGTGGACGACGCTGAGGGCGGCAGCCGGGCCTACGTTTTGCCTGCCGGCGCCGTGCTGGGTCCGCACGGGTTCCTGCTGCTTTTCCATTTACAAAGCGGTGTGACGCTGAACAATGACGGCGACCATGTACGCCTGTTGGGGCCGGGGGGACGGGTCGAGGTCGATCGCTTTGACTATGCCGGCAGCCATGCGGATGCGGCCTGGTCGCGAACGGTGGATGGGAGCGGCGAGTGGACGGAGACCTATCCGCCGAGCCCCGGCCGCCCGAATGCCGGTCCCACACCCACCATTACCCCGACGGCGACGCCGACCGCCACGGCGACGCTAACGCCCTATCCCACCCCGGCCGAGGGCGCCCTGATGCTCAACGAGGTTCTGCCTGCGCCGCGCGACGTCGACTGGGACAGCGATGGCACGGCCGACTTTCACGATGAATGGGTTGAGCTGGCGAACAGGCAGGGCGCCGTGGTCGACTTGAGCGGCTGGAGCCTGGGCCGGGGACCGTTGGGCCGTGACGGCCTGCCGTCGGGATTCAGCTACCGCTTCCCGGCGGGCGCCCTCGCGCCGGCGTTGGGTTATGTCGTCGTCTTCCAGCGACAGAGCCATCTCGTGCTGCCGAACCCCGAAGGCGACCTCTACCTGGTGCGGCCGGATGGGCGCATCGCCGACAGCTTCACCTGGACGCAGTCACCCGGCTACGATCGCTCTTTCAGCCGGTACCCCGACGGAACGGGGACTTGGGGTGTGGGCGACGTCACCCCCGGCCAGCCGAACCGGCCTTTCCCGGCGCCGCCGACCGAAACGCCCTCGCAGCAGGAAGCGGACGCTGATTCCGGATTGGGGGTGGGCGTGGAATCGATCCGGCGGGCCTACGAGCTCGCCCTGGGCACACGCCTGACGGTCGAGGGTCAGGTGACGGCGCCACCGGGGCTGTATGGCGAACGCGTCGCCTACGTTCAGGATGCAGACGCCGGTCTGAGACTGTATCTGCGAACAGGAAGCTATCCCGAACTGCACCTGGGCGATCGCCTGCGTGTGACCGGCCGGCTGTCGCAGGTTTACGGCCAGCGTGAGCTGACCGTCTCCAGCCCGCGCTGGTTGGTGCGGCTTGGTCCGGGTCCGATCGTACGGCCCCACTATCTGCGCACCGGGAGTGTCACCGCCGCCCAGGAAGGCCGGCTTGTCCTGGTGGCCGGCCGCGTCACCGGTTTCCTGGCAAACAACTTCTGGCTGGACGACGGCAGCGGCGAGGTTCAGGTCACGGTTGACCAGGACCTGCCGTGGCGGCGGCCGTTCTTCGCAGCCGGAGCGTCCTGGTCTGCGGTGGGCGTTGTGTCGCCCAACGCGGAGGGGCATATCCGCCTGCTTCCGCGCTACCAGGGGGACATTTCGCCGCCCCCTGGGCGCCTGCCGGTGACGGGCGCCTCCCGCTAGGCGGCTGTCTCTTCATCAGGCCGGCCGCCGGTCTGGGCTACAATGGGACGACACTCGTCGCTGGGATGGTCCTGATGCCTGACCCTTTGCCCGTACTTGTCGCCGGATTGATCAACATGGAAACGACGCTGCGCGTCAGCGGCTTTCCGATCGCCTATGAGCCGGTGCGCTTTCCGTTCTTCGGTGTGCGAAGTAGTGTTTCGGGCGTCGGCTTCAACCTTGCCAAGGCCCTGACGGTCTTGGGTCATTCCGTCCGGTTTGCGGCGCTGGTGGGGAAGGACCTGGCCGGCGCGGAGGTGCGTGCGACGCTGACGGAGTTGGGGATCGATGACAGGGAGGTGGCGGCGCTGCTGGAGGAGACGCCGCAGTCGGTGATCCTGTATGATCCATGCGGGCGCCGCATGATTCACACCGATCTCAAGGACATCCAGGAACGCGCCTACCCGCATGAGCGCATGGTCAAGGCCCTGGGGAACTGCGGCCTGGCGGTGCTCTGCAACATCAATTTCGCGCGTCCCTACCTGCGTCTGGCGAAACAGGCCGGCATTCCCATCGCCACCGATGTCCACACGATTGCCGACCTGGAAGACGACTACAACCGCGACTTCATGGCAGCCGCCGACATCCTGTTCATGAGCGACGAGCTGCTTCCCTGCGCACCTGAGGAATGGGTGCGGCGGCTGCAGGAGCGCTATGGCGCCGCCTTGATCGGGATTGGCCTGGGGGAACGCGGCGCCCTGCTGGCGGTGCGGGAGTCAGGCCGTATCGTGCATTTTCCCGCCGTGAGAACGCGGTCTGTCGTGAACACCATCGGCGCCGGCGACGCGCTCTTCGCTGCCTTCCTGCACGGCTATCTGACCACGGGTGATCCGGTGTCGGCCATGCGCAGCGCCATGGTGTTTGCCTCGTACAAGATCGGCGAGACCGGGGCGGCGGCCGGTTTCCTGGCCGCCGGCGAGCTGGAAGCCCAGTGCAGGCGCGCCGAGGGTATGCCGGGAGAAACCGCACCGCCCTCCTCTGCGTAGTGGGCTGTGATGGGCGGCCCGTGACGGTGCCCATTCCCATCCATCTCCTTCCCTCAGGTAGACCCCATGAATACCAGCTACAAGCAGTTGCGACGCCAGAATGGCATCATTGCCGGCGTCTGCGGCGGCCTGGGTGAGTTCTTCGGCATCAGCGCCTTCTGGTTCCGGCTGCTCTTTCTCATCCTTCTTCTGCCGGGCGGCCTGCCCGGATTCCTGCCGTACGTCGTGGCCTGGATCGTCATTCCGGCCAAGCGCTGAAGACGTGTCGCGCCAGCCGGGAGGCCGGGGTGCCGCCGCAGGCCTCCCCCGGAAAGCGGGGGTCAGGTGGCAGCGTTCGTGCCCGAAGCCACCTCAAATCCAGCCAGGTGTTCCAGGGCCTTGATCAGGGCGTGGTTGCCCTCGCCGCCCAGGCCGCGCGCCTGCAGGGTGCGATAGAACTGAAAGATGAGGGAGGTTCCGGGCAATGGGGTTCCCAGCCCGTCGGCTGCTTCCAGGACCAGCCGCAGGTCCTTCTGCTGCAGGTCAACGGAAAAGCCGGGACGCCAATCACGCTGCAGGATCTGTGGACCGCGGAAGCTCAGCATCCAGCTTCCTGCCGCCCCCGTCTTGACGGCTTCGAGCGCTTTTTCCAGGTCGATGCCGCTCGCCTGGCCGAACAGGAGGGCTTCACTCATGGCCAGGGCATTGCCGACAACCAGGATCTGATTCATCAGTTTGGTCGTTTGTCCGGAGCCGTGATCGCCCATGTGGTTGATGTTGGCGCCCATCGCCTGGAGTACGGGCAGGGCGCGCCGGAAATCGGCTTCGCTGCCGCCCACCATGATCGAAAGCGTGCCCTTGGCCGCGCCCTCGCTGCCGCCGCTCACAGGCGCATCCAGCATCCCGATGCCGTGGCCGGCAAGCCGGGCTGCCAGCTCGCGGCTGGCGCTGGGGCTGATCGTGCTGCAGTCGATCACCAGACTGCCGGGGCGGGCGCCCTCCAGGATGCCACCGGGACCGAGGATGACCGCCTCCACGTCAGGCGTGTCGCTGACGCAGGTGATGATGATGTCGCTCCCACCGGCCAATTCCGCGGGGGTGGCGGCCAATTGGGCTCCTTCGGCAACCAGCGGCTCCGCCCTGGCAGCGGTGCGGTTCCAGACCATGAGGGGAAAACCGGCTTTCAGCAGGTTACGGCTCATGCCCAGGCCCATTCTGCCCAGGCCGACGAAACCAACGCGTTCAGTGTTCATGGCAACGACTCATGAAGATTGGGAGGTGGGGGCGGGATTGCACGGCAGGTCACTGATTCTAGCATCCCGGCACAGATGACTCAAGCCATTCAAGGGGTGTATTTTCCGTAAGCTGTTTGACAAAGGTGGCCCCGACTCCTATAATCGCGCACCATCTCATGAAATTTCCCTACACTATGAACCTCGGGTTGCCCGGGCGGAGGATTGACCCCGGCTGGCGTTTGTCATTGACCGGCGCTACATGCGCAGGGAAGCCAATTCTCATTCCCCATCCAGATAGAGACTTTTCGCTACGAAGTGCAGACCGGGTCGCCGTGGAAGTGTGACCCTGGCCGGCTGAGCGGCGTGGAGTTTGTTTGGCCAAATGGGGCCAAACGTTCGAGGTTTCCATCTCTCTAGGAGGAGACAATCATGAACAAGCATAGAATCTTGCTTATTCTCGCTGTCGTGACGGTCGTTGCCGTCCTCGCAGCGGCATGCGGCGGGCAGCCGGCAGCGGCGCCGACGACCGCGCCTGCACAGCCCACGCAGGCGCCAGAGCCGACGAAGGCCCCAGAACCCACGAAGGCCCCGGAACCCACGAAGGCGCCAGAGCCGACCAAGGCTCCGGAACCCACGAAGGCGCCAGCCGTCGCTTTGATGGACATGAAGGCCAAGGACTGCGAGTACGGCGGCATTTTGAAGGAGATTCAGGCCGTCGACGAGCTGACGGTCAAGTTCAGTCTGTGCAAGCCGGACCCGGCCTTCCTGTCGAAGGCGGCGTTCTCGGCGTTTTCGATCCAGCCTTCGGAATGGCTGTCGAAGACGGGCGGAACGGGCGACCTGCTGCAGAAGCC
>JAKOVD010000154.1 GCA_029782215.1 Chloroflexota bacterium | reverse complement strand
GCTGACAGCGGCGGGTTCGTCGGCGCTGCTGCCGATGATGCAGTTGGCGGCGACGCAGTTCCAGCAGGTGAACAAGGGCGTGCAGATCAGTGTGACGGCGGGCGGTTCGGGCGCCGGGCGTTCGCAGGTGTGCCAGGGTCAAATCGACATTGGCAACAGCGACGTGAAGCTGAGCGACAAGGAGAAGACCGACCTGAACTGTGGCAATGCCGTAGAGACGGCGGTGGCGATCCAGGCGTTTGGACCGGTGGCAAACAAGCAGGGGCCTGGCAGCGTGACGAGCCTGACCAAGGAGCAGTTGCAGGGCATCTTCTCGGGTCAGATCACGAACTGGAAGGATGTGGGTGGCGACGACCAGGAGATCGTGGTGATCAATCGCGCCAAGGGTTCCGGGACGCGCAAGAACATGGCGAATTACCTGTACGACGGCGACGATGCGAAGTTCACGACGGGGGCCTCGGAAGAGGACAACAGCGAGACGGTGCTGCAGACGGTGAAGCAGGCGCCGGGCGCCATCTCGTACCTGGGCTTCGCCTACCTGAACAACCCGGACGTACTGGCCTTTGCGATCGACAACGTCAAGCCGACGCGCGAGGACATCCAGAATGGCAGTTGGCCGATCCAGGCGCCGGGCTATTCGATTACGAAGGGAGCGCCGAACGAAGTGGCGGCGGCCTTCCTGGGATACGTGTTGAGCCCGTACTTCCAGAACAGTCCCGAATTCGCCCAGCTTGGCTTCGTGCCGGTGCCAGCGTCGGGCGCGCAGGCTCAGGCCGCTGAGCCAACGAAAGCGCCTGCGGCTGCTGCTTCGGCGGTGGCGCCGACGCCGGTGCCTGGTTTGAGTGGGAAGCTGACAGCGGCGGGTTCGTCGGCGCTGCTGCCGATGATGCAGTTGGCGGCGACGCAGTTCCAGCAGGTGAACAAGGGCGTGCAGATCAGTGTGACGGCGGGCGGTTCGGGCGCCGGGCGTTCGCAGGTGTGCCAGGGTCAAATCGACATTGGCAACAGCGACGTGAA
>JAKOVD010000061.1 GCA_029782215.1 Chloroflexota bacterium | reverse complement strand
CTTGGGTTGCTCCTGCGCGCGCCTTGCATGGATGCGCCGCCACACGGCGCGCTTGTCGTCTTCGCCCAGGCTGCCCCACGCGCCGATTTCTTCCAGCCGGCGCTGGCAGCCTTCGCACCAGCCTGTCACGGGGCTGATGCGGCAGACCTGGATGCAGGGCGAAGGCACGGGCGCCGCCCCAGAATCAGGGTCAAAATCGACTCTGGCCAGCGCGGAATCTGCCCAATCAGCTATATTTTTAGCAGCATTCGACATCAGCTTGCAGGCTGCACCACGTCGGCCACGGGCGCGTTGCCGGTCAGCCCTGCCAGGTCTTGCGGGCGCAGCCGGAACACCGCGTGCGGGTGGCCGGCTGCCGCCCAGATCTCGTCGAAGCGGAACAGATCGCGGTCGATCAGCACCACCGGCGGCGTGGCATGCGCCACGGGCGAGACGCCGCCGATGGAAAAGCCGGTTCGGGCCTTCACGAAGTCGGCGTCGGCGCGGCCCGTCTTGCCGACCAGGGCATCGACTTTCTTCTCGTCCACCCGCCGGTCGCCCGAGGTGATGACCAGCACCGCCGCGTCGTCGCTCTTGCGCCGGAAGATGATGCTCTTGGCGATCTGCCCCACGGCGATGCCCAGCGCGTCGGCCGCCTGCTGGGCGGTGCGCGCGGCATCGTCCAGCAACTGCGGCGCGTGCGGGTGGCCGGCCGCTTGCAGGGCCGTGATGACACGTTGGACGGATTCGGGAAAGCTCGTGGTGTTCATGGTGTATGTGGGAGCGCCGGCATCTTGCCGGCTCTTAAGAATTTTGCCGGCGGGATGCCGACGCTCCCATCGTCGGCATTCCTGACAACCTCGCACTGCCAAAACGCCAATCATCAGTCGTCTTGACCAAGCCGGCCTTGACCGGATTGTGGTCGATATATTCCATCACGGCTCGCAAATGCCGTTCATCCCGGATGTAGCGATCAAAGTATTCCCGCTGCCACAGCACGCCATGGCGCCCCAGTGCCTGGTTGATGGCCTTGGCGGTGAAGGACTTCCAGGACTGGACGGCATCGGCCACGGCATGCCCGGTTTGTGTCTCGATCAGCACATGCACGTGGTTGGGCATGACCACCCAGGCCAGCAGGCGATAGCGCTGACCATCGAAGTGCAGCAGCGCGTTCTCCACGACTTGCGCATGGGTCGGGTCACGCAACAGGCATTCGCCGTGTCCGGCGTTGAGATAGTCCTCCAGCCGCTCCAGCACGCGCCGGTCATCAGGCTCGCTTTGCCGCAAGCGCTCGATCACGGATGTCGGCAGAGCATCAGCCAGGCGGAAGGTGATGGACTGAATCAAACCCGGATGATCCAGGTGCGGCACGTAGCCGCGAGAGTGCCAGCCTTTTGCCGGCGGGACGCCGGCGCTCCCATGGGTCATGTGTTGTTCAACCGGCGCGCTTGTTCAGCACTGCCGTCGCCACGCGCGAGTTGGGCTTGCGCCCGAGCTGGGCGCTGATGAAGGCCCCGGCGTCGACCAGCCTGTCCAGGTCGATCCCCGTATCGATGCCCATGCCGTGCAGCAGGTAGACTAGGTCTTCGCTGGCGACGTTGCCGGTGGCGCCCTTGGCGTAGGGGCAGCCGCCCAGGCCGGCGACGGAGGACTGGAAGTTCCACACCCCCACCTCCAGCGCCGCCAGCGTGTTGGCCAGCGCCTGGCCGTAGGTGTCGTGGAAGTGGCCGCTGACGTGGTCGATGTCGTAGTGCACGAGCGCCGCCTCGATCGCGCCCCGGATCCTGCGCGGCGTGCCCACGCCGATGGTGTCGGCCACATCCACGCGGTCGACGCCGATGCCCTTCATCAAGCCGGCCAGGTAGGCCACGCGCTCGGGCGCGATGTCGCCCTCGTAGGGGCAGCCCACCGAGCAGCTCATCGAGCCGCGCACGGCCACGCCCCTGGCGTGCGCGGCCTGCACCACCGGGGCAAAGCGCTCGATGCTCTCGGCGATGGAGCAGTTGATGTTCTTCTGGCTG
>JAKOVD010000142.1 GCA_029782215.1 Chloroflexota bacterium | reverse complement strand
GAAGATGGGGTAGTAGATCAACTCAGGGGAGAGGGAGGCGATGCGGGTGAGGACCGGGCTCATGTCGGTGTCGCCGACGTTGACCGCTTCCTGGGCCACGATCTCACCGCCAAGCGCCTTGAAGTTCTCGGCGAAGACGTTGGCCAACTGTTCGGCGTAGAGGCTGCCGTCATGGATGGTGGCGGCCTTCTTGATGCCCTGGTCGATGGCGAACTGAGCGGCGGCGCGGCCCTGCACCTTGTCGTTGTGGGCGGTGCGGAAGTAGCCGGGAGCGCGCTTGTCAGGGAGGGTGAGGTCGGGGGCGGTGTTGGACGGGGAGATGATGACCTTACCGGCTTTGCTGACGACGGGGGCCAGCACGCGCGCCTCGCTGGAGCAGGAGGTGCCGATGATGCCGACGATGGCGGTGTTGGAGGCCAGCTTGCTGGCGGCGGCCTGACCACCTTCGGGGCTGCAGCCGGTGTCCTCACCGACCAATTGGACTTTGTGACCCAGCAGTTCGCCCTTGGCGTCGTCGATGGCAATCTCGACGCCGCGCTTGGAGTCGGTGCCCAACGAGGCGTTGGCGCCAGTCGTCACCAGACCGTAACCCAGGACAATGGGGTCGTTCGGCTTGATGTCGATGCAGCCGACCTTGTCATCGCACGTGAACGCGCCAGTAGCTTCCGGGGCCTTGGTGGCTTCGGGAGCCTTCGTGGGCTCTGGCGCCTTTGTGGCTTCGGGCGCCTTGGTCGGCTCCGCGGGCGCCTGTGTAGCTGCAGGCGCCTGTGTGGCCTGACCGCCACCACAAGCTGCCAGAGCCAGAGCGAGGATCACCAGCAAAGCGAGCGTGATCCACTTGAGATGCTTCATAACGCTTCTTCTCCTTGTCGATTGGGTGATACGAGTGAGTGAAACGAAGACAGCAAGTACGGAGATACGATATACCAGGTGGCGAGCCCCATTGCCGCCACTTCTCAGCAAGCCTCGGACGATGCGCCGATAGCCTCTAAAGTGCGCAACAGTATAGCGGTATGCCGCCAATTGTCAAACGATTGTTTTGCCGAAAATGCCATTTTTGGGACCATGCTTCGGCGCGGTTGTCAGGAAGGGCGCAGCTTCCTGTCGGCGTCAATCACCTTCTGCCGCCCTTCCAGTTGGACCTCTGCCACGCGTGCCGCCAGGGCGGGGTCCACCAGGGCCAGGATCTTGGCGGCCAACAGGGCGGCGTTGGCCGGTTCCAGCACCAGGGCCGGGGCGACCCCGGACGGCAGCCGCAGCGACGAGAACACGTCGGCGCCTGCGAAAGCATCGGCATAGGGAGGGCAGGCGATCACCGGTGCGCTCACGCGCGCATCCACGGCCCCGCTCAGGGCGTTCGAGCGCCCGGCGACGGTGATGTAGACGCGCGGCTCGTTCCTGGCCTCGTAGTCCGCGATCACCTCGATCAGGTGCTCAAGCGTTTTGTGGGCGGAAGCGACCCGAATCTCGCTGGCAATGCCAAACGTTTCCAAAGCCCTGGCAATCTTTTGCGCATGATCGAGATCGGCAGCTGATCCCATTAAGATGGGTACGATCATCGGACCTCCAAACGGACTGCCCGCCACATGCCCAGATCCCGGAAGCCCAGGCGGCGGTAGATGGTCCCGGCAGCAGGATGATGGTAGTAGAGGACGGGACGCAGGGCGTCAGCGATCAGTGAGCGGCAGAGCGCCACCATGGCGGCGCCTGCGTAGCCATGCCCGCGCTCTGAAGGGGGCGTGTAGACACCTCCGATCATGGCCAACGTCTTGGTCTCGGCGTTGGTGAGCACGGCGCTCACGATTTGTCCAGCCTCTTCCACGATGAAGATGCGTCCATGCTGCAGCGGGCGCTCGATGCCGCGCGGCGTGCGCTGCATGTCGGCGGCATCGGCGTAGAAGCGGCAAAGCGCCTCATAGTCGGCAATGCTGGCCCGCCGCGCCGGCCAGGGTTTGCACTCAGGGTTGAAATCCGCAGGCGACAGGTCGCAGAGAAACTCGGAGACATCTTCAATCGCGGTATAGCGCCGCAGGTAGGGCTGAAAACTGGCGATGTGGCGGACGTTGTCCTGCAGGCGAGCGGCGCCGGCGGGGTGCTCGTCCACCACTTTGCCAAGAGCCTCATAGTTACAGCCCGACGCGTCGGCGATGTTCCAGCCATCCATATAGCGATTGAGCACGCCATTGATCTGCCCGTGGGTGTCAAAACTGCCCCAATACTGGCAGATGTCTGCCTCCAGACCGAGGGTTTCCATGTTCCCGAGCAAGTACAGGTTCAATGCCGGATTCCAGGCACAGAAGCCATAGGCGAGGTCGTGGTCGGCGTTGGTGAGAAGGCGGATCATGGCGAGGGGGTAGCGGGTGACGGGTAGCGATATAGGAGGGGCGGAGTTCGAATCCGGTGGTCGGTGGTCAGCGGTCGGTCGTCAGTGGTTGCTTATCTGCCAGGCTGCGTGCGATACGGCCGGCGGCGGGCAACTCGCCCGGCACGAAATCTTGCCCCGTGAGCTTTTCATAGGCGGCGATATAGCGTGCAGCCACCTGGACGACGAAATCGGGGGGCATGGGCGGAATGGGTCCTTCTCCGCGGTAGCCCTGGTCGACGAACCACTTGCGCAGGAACTCCTTGTCGAAGTTCTCGGGTTCCTGTCCGGCGGCAATCTGGGCGTCGTAGGTGTCCGCAATCCAGTACCGGCTGCTGTCGGGCGTGTGAATTTCATCGATCAGCACCACCTTGCCTTCCAGGAGCCCAAACTCATACTTGGTGTCGACGAGGACCAGCCCACCCTGACGGGCCACGTTCTGTCCCCGCCGGAAGAGGGCGAGAGCGACTCGCTGCACCTCAGCCCAAAGGTCAGGAGCCACCAGCCCGCGTGACACGACCTCGTCGGGGGTCAGGCGTTCGTCGTGCTGCCCTTTCTCGGCTTTGGTCGTCGGGGTGATCACCGGCTCGGGCAGCGGCGCGTCCTTACGCAGCCCCGGCGGCAGGTCAAGGCCGTAGGGCCGGGGCACGCCCTGGCTGTAGAGGGTCCACAGGCTGGTGCTGGTAACGCCGGTGATGTAGCCGCGTACGATGACCTCCACTGGCAGGGCCTGGGCCTCGTGGACGAGCATCACGTTGGGGTCGGGAACGGCCACGACGTGGTTGGCGACCAAGTCGGCCGTCTGCTCGAACCACCAGGCCGCAAGCTGGTTGAGCACCTGTCCCTTATAGGGGATCAAGCCCAGCACGCGATCAAAGGCGCTGACGCGATCGGTCGTGATCAGCAGGCGACGATCACCCAGTCGATAGATGTCCCGGACCTTGCCCTGGTCCTTGGGTCCAAAGCCGGTGAGGTCAACGGTGTCGAGGGCGCCGGGAACGGCCGCGAGGAGTTGGGAAGAAGTAAGCATGGCTGCAAAGCATTCGTGGAACCGGAGAATGGCCAGGCGACTATGAATCGTTGGCCAGGCCTTCATTTATCAAGGCACGAACAGACTGAATCAATTCGGCCGGCGTCTGGATCAGGAGACCACTCCGTGCAGCCACGCCGGCGGTGAAATCCCTTGCGTTCAGCGTGACGAAGCGATCCGGTGCTGCCAGCACCGCCGCGGCCAGAATGGGGGCATCCTTTTCCTCGATAACCCCATGCCAGCGCTCGCTCTCTTCGGGTGGTGGATCAGGCACGATCTCCAGGTGGATCTGCGCCATCTGCGCCGCGAAATTGGGCAAAGCTCGGGGTAGTTTCTTCCGCAGATTGCGTTCGGTCTCGTCCAGGACCTGTCTTGACACCACAAGCTGAAAGAGGCCAAGCTCAACCAACCATAAGATCGCATTGCTGGAGCCGGAACGAGAGTCCGCGCCAGCGATGAGCACGTTGGCATCGACGAAGAGCCTACGCATGACCCTTGCGCTCGATCTGCAGTTCCCTCCTCTCGTCTTCCAGCCCTTGAAGGAGATCGGCGAGCGATACGCCTTCACCGTCCATGATGGCGCTGAATTCCTCGGTCAAACGGGGAAGAAGCGGCTGCTTCGGAGTCAGAATGACAATCCCGTCGATCGTGGCCAGTGTGAGGACATCTCCGGCGTCGATTTCCCACGCCTCGCGCACACTCTGAGGCAATGTAAGTTGTCCACGTGCCCGCAGTCGGACTGCGTAGGTTTCCATGGCTAGCACCTCAGTATAGACAGGCAAGAAATCAGATTCTCGCATAATCTGATTTTAGCACCGGATAGCCAAGCCAACAAAGACATGGGCAAGGTGCAATGGGGGAATGGACTGAGTTTGACTTCTCCTGCCTGGGTTGCACCATTCATGACATGACCTCTACCGCACTCCGTGCCATCGCCGCCACCTGCCGCGCTCGCTGCGGCGCTTCGCCGACGTAGTGGGTCGCATCCAGCAGAGCTTCGATGCGCGCGGTTGGCAGCAGAGCGCTGAAAGCCGGGTCGGCCGCCAACTGCGCGGCCAGCGGATTGGGTTGGCCTGCCCGCACCGCAGCCCAGGCGTTCAGACTGTGCTCGCGGATAACCTCATGCAGATGCTGGCGATCGCCTCCCGCTTTGACCGCTTCCATCAGGAGCCGTTCGGTGGCTGCAAAGACCCCATAGGCCGCCAGGTTGCGAGTAATGGCCGCCGGCCAGACATGGATGCCGGCGGCCAGACGCTGGCTGGTGAGAAGAAGCTCATCGCTTGCCAGGAAGGCTTCGGGGAGCAGGCTGCGCCGGTTGGCGGAGTCGTCCAGGGTGCGTTCCAGCAGGCTGTGGGCGGCGTTTTGCCAGGCCACGCCGGGGAGTGCCGCCACGTAGCGGGCCAGGCTGTCGATCTTCTCGGCACTGATCGGATTGCGCTTGAAGGGCATGGCCGAGGATCCGACCTGGCCCTTGCCGAATGGTTCCGAGAGCTCGCCGAAGGCGGGGGACTGCAGGACACGCAGGTCAAAGGCGAAGCGGTAGAGCGTTTGCGCAAGGCCGGCCAGGGCATTGACCACCAGCCAATCCTGCTTGCGCGGATAGGTCTGCGTGGTGGCCGGGAAAGCCTCCAGGCCCAGGTCGGCCAGCGCCCGCGCCTCAAGCTCGGCGGCGGTGATGCCGGAGCCCGCCACAAGCTGCTCGTACGATGCCAGGTTGCCGACCGCGCCCTTGAGGCCTTTGCCCCTGAGCTGGCGCCGGACCCGGTGCAGTTCCTCCCAATCCACCACCAGGTCCTGCAGCGTCTGGGCGAAGCGATAACCCAGGGTGGTGGGTTCGGCGGGCTGCAGGTGGGTATAGCCCATCAGCGCCAGGTCCGCGTGGCGCTCGGTGAGGTCGGCAAAGGTACGGATCAGGCTGGCAAGCCGGACCAGCACCAGGTCCAGGGCCTCGGCCAGTCGCAGCACCTCGGCATTGTCCACCACATCCATGCTCGTGGCGCCCAGGTGAATGACCGCGCCCCCCACCGGGCATTGCTCGGCGTAGGTCCTGATCTCGGCCATGACATCGTGGCGGGTGACCTGTTCGATTTCCAGCGCCCGCGCAATGTCGATGTCCCCGGCATGGGCCTCGATGTCGGCGAGCTGGGCGGGGGTGACCAGGCCCACCGAGGCCTCCGCGCGCGCCAGAGCCACCCAGATGCGCCGCCACAGCCGGCGCCGATGGACCTCGGAAAAGACCTGCCGCATGGCCTCCGAGCCATAGCGCCAGGTGAAGGGGGATTGGTAGGTGTCGTAGCCGTCCATGAATTCACCGAACGAAGCCATCAATTCATGATGGCGTGGGCATGCAGCCAGGAGCTCATCGCTTCCAGGGGTAGTTCAGACCGGGCAACCTGCAGCGTGAATGCCTCCAATTCATCATTCGCAGCGGCCAGTCGCCAGCCATTCAGGCGCAGACACAGACCTGCCGCTGTGATGCCAACCCGCTTGTTGCCGTCCACGAAGGGATGGTTGCGTACCAGGGAATCGAGCAGCGCTGCCGCCTTGACAAACAGATCGGGATAGAGATATTCACCGTCAAACGTGGCCTGGGGACGGGCGACGGCAGAGGCCAACAGGGCTAGGTCACGCACATCCTCACTTCCCCCCGTTACGGCGATGACCCTCATGTGAATGAAGAGGACCTGTTCGACCGTGAGGTAGATCATGCCCGCGCCAGGGCCTCGAGGGCGGGTCGATACTGGTTGAGGAATTCACTGACCTGGCGGGCAAAGTCCTCGTCCACTCCTCCACTGTGGCTGGTGACCGGAGAAACCAGAATCACTCCGCGGGCCTTGTCGATCTCCACCTCGACTTCCGCCCCTTCACTCAGGTGAAGCGAATCAAGCAGTTCCTTGGGGAAGGAAACTACCATGCTATTGCCGGTTCGGAAAATCTTTCGCACCATGGCGTTCGGCCTCCATGCTGGTGTGTGCTTACAACGTAAGCACGCTCCAGCATATCATGAACCTGGAGAGAGCGGAAATCCCGCATCAACACGAAGGCAATTTGTCCTCAGACCGCGAACATCTGCTCGCGCTCGGGGCCAACGGACACGTAGTCCACCTTGATGCCTGCCAGCTCGCTTAGGCGATGAATGTAGGCGCGCGCTTCCTTGGGCAGGTCGTCCCAGGTCCGGCAGCCGGCCGTCGAGGACAGCCAGCCGGCCCAGGACTCATAGACCGGGGTGACCTGGTGGAGGAGTGGTGTGGCGGGCATGGAGTCCTTGATGATCTCGCCGTTGGGCAGCCGGTAGCCGGTGCAGATCTTGATGGTCTCAAAGGCGTCGAGCACATCCAGCTTGGTGATGGCCAGACCGGTCATGCCGTTCAGCCAGGCGGCATAGCCGATGGCCACACCGTCGAACCAGCCGCAGCGCCGCGGCCGGCCGGTCGTGGCCCCGAATTCCTGCCCGATCTCACGCAGCTTCTGGCCGTCGGCGTCGAACAGCTCGGTGGGAAACGGTCCTTCACCCACGGCGGTGCTGTAAGCCTTGACGACGCCCACGACGCGATCGATCACCCGCGCCGGCAGCCCGGCGCCGCTGGCGGCGTAGGAGGCGGTGGGGTTGCTGCTGGTTACATAGGGATAGATGCCCCAGTCCAGGTCGCGCATCACCCCCAGTTGCCCTTCCAGGAGGATGTCGGCCTTGATCTCCAGCGACCGGCGCATCATGGGCACCGTGTCGACGATACGCCCTCCCAGCTTCTCCCGAAACGTCGTGCACAGCTCGACCATCTCCTGCCCATCCACGGGCTCGCCGCCGAGGATCTCCAGCTTGCGGTTCACCGTGGTCAAGGCATTGTCGAGCCGCATCTCCAGCCATTCGGGGTGCAGCAGATCTCCCATGCGCAGTCCGGTCCTGGCCGCCTTATCGGCGTAGGCGGGACCAATGCCCCGCTTGGTGGTGCCGATGGTGTCTTTGCCGCGTGCGCCCTCTTCCAGGACATCCAAAGTGCGGTGATAGGGCAGAAGCATCGCCGCCCGTGAGCTGATCCAGAGATTATCAAGATTGACCCCTGATGCCGTCAGGCTCTCCATCTCGCCCAACAATGACTGCGGGTTGACCACGCAGCCGGTGCCGATGATGTTCTGCGTGGCGGGATTGAAAATGCCGCTGGGGATCAGGTGCAGGGCGTGCTTGCCATGCTGGTTGATGACGGTGTGCCCGGCATTGTCGCCGCCTTGAAAGCGAATGACGACATCGGCCTTCTGGGCCAGGTAATCGATGATGCGGCCTTTGCCTTCGTCGCCCCATTGGGCGCCGACGATTGCGGTGACGGTCATGAAGATCTCTCGCTGGATGAGTGAGGTGCAGGGTAGCGCCAGCCGGATGCTGTGGCAAGCGACCTGGCGCAGGTCTGACTGGCAAGGTGGACGCCGTTCCGGAAGAGCATCATCCCTGTGCTGCCGGCGGCGCCGCCGTGATAGCCGGGGTGCTGCCAGGGGAAGATGTGGTCTTCCGGGTGAGGCATGATGCCCAGGATCGTGCCGGCGGCATTGGTGACGCCGGCAATGCCTGCCGCCGACCCGTTGGGGTTGACCGGGTAGGGACCGGGCCGCCCGCCGGCATCGACGTAGGTGAAGGCGACGAGATTCTGGGAAAGGATGGCATGCAGCGTGTCGGCATCGCGGGCGACGAAGTTGCCTTCGCCGTGCGCCACAGGACAATGGATCCGTTCGAGTCCGGCCAGCCAGGGCGAACGATTGGCGGCGTTCGGTTCCATCCACACCCAACGGCATTCAAAGTGCGCTGCGGCATTGCGGGTAAGGGTGGCGAGCTGCGGGTGGGGGGCCACAGGCGGGGCCACAGGCGGGGTCACGGACGGGGCCACGGGCGGGACGGATAGGGCGTCAGGCAAAGGCCCCGGCAGCAGTCCTGTCTTCACCAGGACCTGAAAGCCGTTGCAGATGCCCAGGATGGGCTTGCCGGCGCCGGCAAAGGCATGCAGTTGTCCGCCCAAATCGTGCAGCAGCCGCACGGCCCACAGCTTGCCGGCGCCGAGGTCATCGCCGTAGGAAAAGCCTCCCGGTATCACGAGCAGAGCGTAGTCGGCGAGGCGCCTGGCGCCGCTGAGAAGCTCGTTGATGTGCACGATCTCCGGCGCGCCGCCAGCTTGCTCAAAAGCAGCAGCAGCGTCGAGATCGCGGTTGGTGCCGGGGGCATGAAGGATGGCGATGGGAGGGGTCAACATGGGTCAGCCTTCCGGGTGCAGTTGGCCGTCGAAGGATGCGACCAAATCGGAAAGCGTGGCATTCACGCGGGTCAGCCCACCGGACCCGGTCACGCGCAGGCGGGGCGCCGCCGTCACGATGCCGATGCGCGACTTTGGCTGGCCGGCCATGGCAGACTCGAAAGCGGCGCAGCGGTCAGGCGCCACCTCGACCAGGAACCTGCCCAGCGACTCTGCGAACAGATACGATCTTGGGGAGAGCCGGGATGATGCGAGGACCTGGGCGAGGTCGATCTCGGCCCCAAGGCCGCCGCCGATGCACATCTCGGCCAGGGCAACCCCCAGGCCGCCCTCGCTGAGGTCGTGCACGGCGCGGACGAGCCCGGCAGTGATGGCGCCGTGCAGAGAGCGCATCCGGGCGAGAGGATCGGCATAGGACTGGGGAGCAGAGGCGCCCAGCTCTCCCAGCAGGTCATAGCAGGCGGAGCCGCCCAGCTCAGCGCGAGTCTCGCCGAGGAGGTAGAGAACGTCACCGGCGGCCTTGAGGTCGCTGGTCACAGTCTGGAGGATGTCAGGTACGATGCCAACGGCGGAGATGAGAAGGCTGCCGGGGATGGCATGCTTGTGGCCATCCTCTCCCGTGTATTCATTGTTGAGGCTGTCTTTGCCCGAGATGTAGGGCGCCTGGTAGGCCAGGGCGGCGTCGAAGCAGCCCTGAGCACAGCGAACAAGACTCCCCAGGCGGTCGGGCAGGTTGGGGTTGCCCCAGCAGAAGTTGTCCAGGAGGGCGATGCGGTCGGGGTCGGCGCCCACGGCAACAGCGTTGCGGAAGGCTTCGTCCACGCAGGCCCACGCCATCGCATAGGGATCGATCAGGCCATAGCGGGGATTGAAGCCGGCTGAAAGCGCCACACCGGGAACGGGCGACCTGCCGCCTGCCGCCGGCTGCGGCGCCAACACGGCGGCATCGCTGGGGCCCTGCTGCGCTGCACCCGCCAGGGGCTTGACCACCGTGCCTCCCTGCACCTCGTGGTCGTAGCGGTGAAGGATGAGCGCCCGCGAGCGGATGTTGGGATGAGACAGCAGGCGCAGAAGCAGTGTGGTCAGATCGGCTGGCTCGGCGAAGATTGGCTCTGTGCGATCAGGCGGCGACCAAAGGGCGGTGAGCCGGCGGCGGGGAATGCCGTTGTGCAGAAAGTCCATGTCCAGTTCCCCGACCACCGTATCGCCGTAGGCAACGGTGAGGCGCCCGGAGCCATCGAAGGCGCCCAACAGGCTGGCCTCGACGTCGTGAAGGTGGCAGATCGCCTGAAAGGGCTCCCATGCTTCGGCGGGGACGGCCAACACCATGCGTTCTTGCGCTTCGGAAAGCCAGATCTCCCACGGCTGCAGCCCAGGGTACTTCAGCGGCGCCCCTTCGAGTTGAACATGGGCGCCCACGTGTTCACCCATCTCGCCGACTGCCGAGGAGAAGCCGCCGGCGCCGCAGTCGGTGACGGCATGGTAGAGCCCTGCGTCGCGCGCCGCCAGGATGACCTCCAGCACCTGCTTTTCGACGATGGGGTTTCCGATTTGCACAGCCGTGCTGGCGATGGCGCCCGTGGTGTGGTCCATCTCCATGCTGGAGAAGGTGGCCCCGCGCAGACCGTCCCGGCCCGTCCGCCCGCCGATGGCCACGATGTGGTCGCCTGCCTGGGCCTCGTGCAGGGAGCGATGGCGGCCATGGGGGAGAATGCCCAGGCAGCCGCAGTACACGAGGGGATTGGCGGTGTAACTGGGATGATAGTGAACGGCGCCGTTGACCGTCGGAATGCCCATCTTGTTGCCATAGTCTTCGATACCGTGGATGACACCCTCGGCGACCCGGCGCGGGTGAAGGACGCCCGCCGGCAGCCTGGCGGCGGGTAGATCCGAAGGCCCAAAGCAGAGCACGTCGGTGTTGGCGATGGGTTTGGCGCTCACCCCAAGGATGTCGCGGATCACACCGCCGACGCCGGTGTTCGCCCCGCCAAACGGCTCCAACGCCGAGGGGTGGTTGTGCGTTTCCACCTTGAAGGCCAGGTCAAAGTCCTCGTCGAAGACGATGATGCCGGCGTTATCCACAAATGCCGACCGCACCCACGGCTTGGCGATACGTTCGGTCGCCGCGCGGATATAGGTCTTGAGCAGGCCGTCGATGACGAGCGGCGTGGTGCCGGCGGCGGCCTCACCGTCGCCCGCCGCTTCTCGCCCCTGGTCTTTCGCCTCGCTGAAGTAGATCTCCGCCTTGAAGGTTTTGTGCACACAGTGCTCCGACCAGGTCTGCGCCAGCGTCTCCAACTCCACGTCGGTCGGCTCGCGACCTTCGTTCTGGTAGTACGCCTGGATGGCGCGCATCTCCGCCACATCCAGGCTCAACCGCCGCTCGTGGCTGAGATCGCCCAGGGCCTTGTCGTCCAGGCCGCGGACCGGAATCCTCTCGAACAGGGCCAGCGATCGGCCGCTTTCCTGCTGCAGGTGCACGAAGGGCGGCTCGATGCGTTTGTTGACCACATAGCGCTGGACGGTGCTGTTCGCCAGAAGATCGCCGGCGATGTGTTCCAGTGCTTCCGGCGCCACGCTCCCCAGAAACCGGTAGCAGCGGCCTGAAGCCGCCGCCGTCACTCCCTGATAGCCGAGGCGGTGGGCGGCCGCGCGCAGGTTGTCGGCCACGCTGTCGGTGACGCCCGGGAGAAAGGTGATCTCGATGGAAGGTTGGCTATCGCTGCGTGTGGCGTGTGGCGTGTCGCTGGGTTTGTCCAGCACGACCACCGTCAGGTCGTCGACGATGGGGTCGAGGAGGATGGCTTGGGCCAGCGCTTCAGCCTGGGCCAGCGAGAGCTCGCCAGCCAGGAAGTGCAGATCACTCACAGCGACCGGGGGCAGGTCCTCGATACCCAGGACGCGGCAGGCCTGCCGCAGCGCTTCCCCGCGCCCATCCGCGGCGTCAGGATGAGGGGTGAGTTCAATACGGAAGTGCATCTACCTCTGGACCTGGTAGTTCGGCGCTTCTTTGGTCACGATGATGCTGTGGGGATGGCTCTCGATGAGGCCGGCGTTGGTGAGGCGCACGAAGCGGGCCCGGCGCCGCAGCGTTTCCAGGCTCTCGGCGCCGACATAGCCCATACCGCTGCGCAGCCCACCCATCAACTGGAAGACATAATCAGCCAGGGTGCCCTTATAGGGCACCTGGCCCTCGATGCCCTCCGGCACCAGCTTGCCTCCCAGCGTCCCGGGCGTTCCCTGTGAGGTCTGGTAGCGGTCGGCAGCGCGCCCGCGCATGGCGCCCACGGACCCCATGCCGCGGTATTCCTTGAAGCGGCGCCCCTCGTAGATGACGATTTCACCCGGCGCCTCCTCCAGGCCTGCCAGCAGACTCCCCAACATGACGGCATGAGCGCCGGCCGCCAGCGCTTTGGTGATGTCGCCAGAGTACTTGATGCCGCCGTCGGCGATGATCGGCCGGCCGAACTCCGCCGCAGCGCGGGCGCATTCCATGATCGCCGTGATCTGGGGCATACCGGCCCCTGCCACCACGCGGGTCGTACAGATGGACCCGGCGCCCACACCGACTTTGACGGCATCAGCGCCTGCCTCGAAGAGGGCGCGGGCGCCCTCAGCGGTGACCACGTTCCCGGCCAGGATGACCAGTTCCGGCCACGTTTGCCTGAGCATCCTCACCGTCTCGAGGACGCCCTGGGTGTGACCGTGGGCGGTATCGATGGCCACCGCGTCCACCTCCTCGGCCACCAACGCCTCGGTGCGCAGCAGCGCACGCTCTCCCACCCCTACTGCCGCCGCGACCAACAGCCGGCCCTGTTCATCCTGCGTGGCATTGGGATAGTCGGCGCGCTTCAGGATGTCCTTATAGGTAATGAGGCCCTTGAGGAAGCCCTTGTCGTCCACCAGCGGCAGCTTCTCGATGCGGTGTTTGTGCAGAATCTCCTGAGCTTGTGCCAGGGTAGTGCCGATCGGGGCCGTGACCAGGCGCTCCGACGTCATGAACTCACTCACGGCCTGGTCTTCGTGCCTGGCAAAGCGAATATCCCGATTCGTGAGAATGCCCACCAGCCGGCCCGCTTCATCGGTGATCGGAACACCCGAGATGTGGTAGTGGGCCATGATGGCCTGTGCTTCCGCCAGCGTGGCTGTGGGTCCCAGGGTCACAGGCTCGACGATCATTCCCGACTGCGACCGCTTGACCTTGTCTACTTCCCGCGCCTGCGCCTCCACATCGAGGTTGCGGTGAATCACGCCCATGCCGCCCTGGCGAGCGAGGGCAATGGCCATCTGCGCTTCGGTGACCGTGTCCATGGCCGCCGAGATCAACGGGATGTTCAGCGTCAGCCGCGGGTGGAGGCTGGTCCGCACGTCGACGTCCGCTGGCAGGCGATCGGCATACCCCGGAACGAGGAGGACGTCGTCAAAGGTGAGCGCTTCCGGAATTTGCTGGGTGGCGAAAGTGCCGCTGGCAGGGGCATCGGCAGACGATAGAAGGGACTGTTCCATGGTGCAGGTGCGATGAGCAGCGAGATGGCCGAGGCCAGGAGCCTGGAAAACACAAAGCCCCCACGAAGACGCGAGCGACGTTGATCGTGAGGGCTGGCAAAGCAGCGGCTGGGGACGGGTAAAGAGCCGAAGAAACACCTTCATTCTAGCAGACGCCTTGTTGCCGGCCAATTTCCAGGGGCGGCGGCAGATGGTGAGACAAGCGGCCGGCCCTTTTTGCCATACCGCCATTCGTGTGACGCAGCGCACCATGACGCGCGTCATATTCATCCCTTTTTGGTCGTGCTATCATGGCAATTGATGCCTTTGCGTGCGCCGGCGAGCTGTGCTCTTACAGCCGCCTCGTTCCTGGTTGCTGCGGATGGCTTCTCATGAGCGATGAACAAGTAACTCCGACCCGCTCGGAGTTGCACCAGAAGCGAGCACAGATACAGCTCGCACTTCGGGGAACGGAACTCCTGAGGCAGAAGCAGCAAGCTTTGCTCCAGGAGCTATTGAGCAGCGCCGGGGCTGTCCTGGCCGAAGCGGAAGCGCTGGAGGGCGCCGCTGCCGCCGCACGTCGCAGTCTGGCCTTGGCGACCGCCCTGGATGGGCCGGAGGTGGTTGCCAGCCTGGGCCTGGCGCACCAGCAGCAGCTCGACGTTCCGGTCAGCAGCACGCGCGTGATGGGCGTCACGGTGCTGCGTATGCGGCCGCCGGCGTTGATGCGCGCCCCAAACGACCGCCCGCACTGGCCTGTGCACAGCAGCCCCCGCCTTGACAATGTCGCCTTGGCCTTTGAGGCCGAGCTGGAAACGCTGCTCGAGGTTGCCAACCGTGAGCTGCGCCTGCGTCGTTTGGCCGAGGCCATCCGCCAGACGACGCGCCGGGTCAATGCCCTTGACCATATTCTCATCCCGCGCCTGCGCAGCCAACTGCGCACGATTGAGCTCAGCCTGGCCGAGCGCGAGCGCGAGGATGTCTATCGACTGAAGCGCGTCAAGGCGCACCATCAGCGTCACAGTGAATTGGCCGCTCACAAGGATTCCTGATGATGGCAACTGACTTGCTGGGTCAAATTCGTGAGGCTGAAGCGGCGGCAGAGGCGCGGGTGGCAGCCGCCAGGCAGACTGCCCAAGAGAAACGGCGGAGTGCCGAGGCCGAAGCCGTCGCCCTGATCGCCCAGGCCGAGGCCGAGAGCAGGGTCGAAGCCGACAAAAGGCGCCAGGCTCTGTTGGCGCAGGCTGCGCAGGAGGCTGAGGCGCTGCGCCGGTCGGGGCAGCACCAAGCGGACCTGCTGGCCGCGAACCTGAGCGTCCGGATCGAGGAAGCATCACGCCGCGTCGCCGGGTTTGTCCTTCCCCAGGGCGATCCTGGGGGCGAAGGGGGCGTGCCATGATCGTCAAGATGTCGCGTCTGCAGGTTGTGGGCCTGAAGCGAGACCTCGATCCGACGCTGGCCGTCCTGCAGGAGCTGGCCTGTATCCAGTTGATCGATGCTCAGGGCCTCCACCCTGACCTGCCCGCTTATGTGCCCGCGACTGAGCAGCGCGAGCTGGAGACCTTGGGCTACCTGCTCGTCCGTCTGGATGCTCTGCTGGCGCTCCTGCCGGCGCAAACGGCTCAGGCGCCCGCGGCGGTGGCAGTGACTGGCCTGGTCGCGACGCTGCAAGCCGACCTGGATGCCAATGCTCCCGGCCTGGAGAGCCTGGCGCAGCAGCGTCAAGCCCTCGCCAATGACGCCGACGTTCTTCCGAACTATGCGGCGACCCTGCGCAAGCTGTCACGGCTCACTCCGGCCATGACCGATCTCGCCGACTTCGAGACGGTTGCTCTGCTCATCAACAGGCGCTACGCCGCTGTCCTTGAGGTGCTTGAAGCCGAGATGCGAGCGGTGGCGGGCGAACGCTGCACCCTGGTCTCCGACCAGGTGGATGCCGATACCATCGGCGCCCTCCTGATCTATCCCCGCGCCTATTCCGTGCAGATGCAGGGTTTGCTGGGAAGGGCGCAGGTCAACCAGGTCAGCCTGCCGGATTCGCTGCGCAACGTCCCCTTCGGCGATGCCCTGGCGCACATCGAGCGCCGTCTCCAGCAGATACCGGGTGAGGTCGCCACGCTCGATGCCCGCCTGGCCGAGGCGGGACGCCAGCACCAGGCCCGGTGGCTGGGCTACCGTCTGGCCGTCTTGAAGCGGCTTGAACAACTGCGGGTCCGCGCCCATCTGGGCGAGACCGAGCATACCTTTGTGCTGGTAGGTTGGCTCCCTGAGCGCGACGTGGCGACCACGCGGCGCCTGCTGGAGCAGCGGTTGCCCCAAGACCTGGTGATCGATGAGCTGGCGCCTTCCGAGGTCGAAGCTCATGCCGCGCCGGTGCTCCTGGAAGCCAACCGCGTCGTGCGCCCCTTCCAGTTCTTTGTACGCATGCTCGCCCTGCCTGAGTATGGCACCATCGACCCCACAGTGCTGATGGCGTTGTTCATGCCGCTCTTCTTTGGCCTGATGCTGGGCGATATCGGGTACAGCCTGCTCATGCTGGCTGCGGGGTTCGTCGCCTACCGCCGTTTTGCGGCCGGCAGCGGTTTGCGTGACCTTACCTACTTCATTATCTTGGGTTCGCTCTGGGGAATTGCCTGGGGCCTCGCCTTCGGCGAGTTCTTCGGTACGGTCGGTCACGATGCGTTCGGGCTCCAGCCGTTGTGGAAAGAGCGCAGTGCCCCGGACGCACTGCCGGCGCTGCTGCTTTTCTCAATCGCGCTGGGTGTGGTCCACGTCTGCCTGGGGCTGATCCTGGGCGTGTGGCAGGCCTGGCGCCTCCATCATGCGTCCGAGCTGTGGGAGCGTGGCGGCATGCTGGTGGGACTGGTCGGCCTCTTCCTGCTGGCGGGGGTTCTGACCAAACGCCTGCCATCGGGCTGGGCAACCCCCAGCCTCGTGGTCGTGATCGTGGGGCTCGTCTTGCTCATCCGCGGGCTGGGCCCCATCGGGGCTTTGATGGCGCCTGTCGAGTTGTTGAGCACGGTCGGCAACATCCTCTCCTACCTTCGTCTGGCCGCCATCGGTCTGGCTTCGGTCTACCTGGCGATGGTTGGCAATATCATGGCCGGACGCGCCGGCAGCGTCCTCGTCGGCGTGCTCATCGCCGTTCTTTTCCACGCTCTCAATATCGCCCTTGGGGCCTTTAGCCCCACCATCCATGCCTTGCGTTTGCACTACGTCGAGTTCTTCACCAAGTTCTATGAATCGGGTGGAGAGCCATTCCAACCCATGGGAGGTCAGTGATGGATATCGGATTGCTCGCCGTTGGCGCTGGACTCGCCGTTGGCATCACCGCCATCGGCACCGGCTATGCACAGGGACGCATTGGCGCTGCTGGCGCCGGCGTCATAGCCGAGAAGCCGGAGATCATGGGCCGGATCATCCTGTTGGTCGCTATCCCCGAGACCATGGTCATCCTTGGCTTTGCGGTGGCTGCGATGATCTTGCTTCTGCTCGGCGGCACCGGAGGGTGATGACATGGCTCTCGAGGCCATCCTGCAGGCGATTGCCGATGACGCCGAAACGCAGGTGGCGGCGATCCTGGGTCAGGCCGACGCCGATGCCCGTGCCCGGCTGCAGGTAGCCCGGGCAGAGGCCGAGGAACGACGGCAGGCCATCCTGCAGAAGGCTACCGTCGCCGGTGAGAATGAGTGCAGCCGCATGCTCCATCGGGCGCGCCTGGACGTCAGCCGGATGCTGGTGGCAGCCCAGGAAGAGGCATTCCAGGCCATTCTGACCAACGCCAAGGCCAGGTTGGCCGAGTCGCGCTCACGACCCGACTACCCTGCCATCTTCGCGGCGCTGCTGCGCCAAGCACTGGAAGCTGCCACCGGAACCCAGACCGTCGCCGTCAATGCCGCTGATGCGACCCTGGCGGCGTCGCTGCTCGGCGCAGCTTCAGGCCCGATGGCACCGGGTCTGCACGCGGCCCTGGTGGAGGACCTTGACACCTGGGGAGGCGTGGTGGTGCGCAGCGAGGATGGCCGGATCGTTACGATGAACACCCTGGAAAGCCGGCTCGACCGCGCCCTTCCTGACCTGCGCCCGCTCCTCAGCCCTCTGCTGATGGAGGCCATGAGCGTGGCTGCGGATTCCCGTGAAGGCGGCGCATGACGGGCATTGACGCCGGCTATGACTACGTCAATGCCCGCCTGCGGGCCATGCGTTCGCGCCTGTTCGATCGGGACGCCTACGAGCCCTTGCTGGCGGCGCCGGATGTCACGGCCCTGGTTGCCGGGTTGGAGCAAAGCAGCTACCGCGATGCCCTGGAAAGCTCACTTGTCACGCAGACGGGCCTGTCCGCCGTGCTGCGAGCGCTCCAGATCGACCAGAGCGCCACGCTGCAGCGGATCGGAGGCTTCTGCGGGGGGGACACGGCCGAGGCGTTCACGATCCAGTTGGCTCCCTATGCCCGTCACAACACCGTGACCCTTTTGCGGGGTGTGGCAAGTCGCGCCGATCCCAACCGTTTGTTCCTGGCCTTGGTGCCGGCGCCGCCATTCCGGGAAGGCGAGTTGGCCGAATTGGCGCGGCAGACGACGGTCCGGGCGCTGGTCGACCTCCTGGTGCAGTGGAACAAGCCGACGCCCACCCTGGCGCGCAGTCTTGCCGGCCATCTGACGGCAGAGATGGAAGTCGCCGTCATCGAGACCGCCTTTGACGCCGCCTGGGCCGAGACGACGATGGCCGCCATCGCCTCCCTGCCTGACGATGAGGCAATCCTCCTGCGCCTCGATTTGGCCCGTTTCCTCGATCTGCACAATCTTCTCCTGGCCCTGGACCTGCGAGGCATCCGCTTAGAGACACCGGCGCCCTGGCTGCGTGGCGGTGCCCTGCCGGTGACAACGCTGGACAAGTTGCAGAACGCCGGCGTCCCGGCCGAGATGGTCGAGGCGCTTGCCGGCGTGGCGCCCGCCGCCTTCTGGCTGCCGGCGCTTGCGGCCTGGGATGGCAACCGGACTGCCGATCTGCAGCAAGCCTGGGAAGCTGCCCTGGCGCGCTGGCGGATCGGCCTGTTTGCCGCCGCCGATCCCTTGGGGCCGGGCATCTTCATTGCCTATCTTGCCGCCAAGGAAGCGGAGCTGCGCAATCTGCGGCTCATTGCCGAAGCAGTGGCCGGCAACCTGGACCGGGACGACGCCCGCCGGAGCTGGCTGCTGCCGTCCACCTGAGCAATCATGGACAAGTTCTGCCGATGCCGCAGCTAACCGTCATCATCCCCGCCGATCTGGCGCCAGGGTTCGCCCTGACCGGCGCCCGCACCTGCGTGGCTGCCGACCTTGTCGAGGCCGAGCGTCTGCTGCGCGTGCAGATGGATGAAGATGTCGAGGGCGTGATTGCGCTGCATGCACCCTACTACAATCAGCTCTCACCCAAGCTGCGCGAGCAAGTGCAGACGGATTATCGTCCCCTGGTCATTCCGCTGCCGGATGGACTTCCGGGGCGCGGTGAGGTCTCCCGGCGCCAGCAACTGACCGAGATGCTGCGGCGGGTGATCGGCTATAGCATCAGCTTCCGCGGCGAGGGCGAACTCCCATCCCAATAGAGCATCCCGAACACGCCAACTACCCCTGCGATGCCTGAAAACGATCCTCCCAGCTCCCGAAATCCGACGCGCCAGCGTCGCCCACTGGGCAACACCCCTGTCGGAGTCATCACTCACGCTGCCGGGCCAGTGGTCGAAGCTCACGGCCTGACCGGGGCCCTGCTGTATCACGTGGCCTGGGTCGGCCGGGAGCGGCTGATCGGCGAGATCATTCGCCTCTCAGGCGAGATTGCTACAATCCAGGTCTATGAGGACACGTCCGGCGTGCGCGTCGGAGACCCGGTTTGGGACACCGGGGCGCCGCTCTGGGTTGAGCTTGGCCCCGGCCTTCTCGGCAGCATTTACGATGGCGTGCAGCGGCCGCTGCCGGCGCTGGCGGAGATGGATCCTGCCGGCGTGCCGCGGGCGCCCTATGTCGCGCGCGGCGTCAGCCTGCCCGGCCTTGACCGGGAACGGAAGTGGCGCTTTGAGGCTGCCCTTGCCCCCGGCGATCACGTGGAACCCGGCAGCGTGCTCGGCACGGTGGCGGAGGGCCAGTTCTTCGTCCATCGCATCATGGTGCCGCCTACTTATCCCGCCGGAACCCTGGCCGACCTGACCAGCGGCGAGTACAACATCCGGCAGGTCATCGGCCACCTGCAGCCGGCGGGCGGGGGCCGCCTGCCCTTGCGCCTGGGACAGCGCTGGCCTGTGCGCCAGGGGCGTCCCTTCCGTCACCGTCTGGATCCGGCTGTGCCCCTGGTCACGGGCCAGCGCATCATCGATATGCTGTTTCCCATCGCCAGGGGCGGCGCCGCCATCATTCCCGGCGGCTTTGGCACGGGCAAGACGGTCACCGAGCAGGCGCTTGCCAAGTGGGCCGACGCCGATGTCGTCGTCTACATCGGCTGCGGCGAGCGCGGCAACGAAATGACGGAGGTGCT
Source organism: Chloroflexota bacterium (assembly GCA_029782215.1). GTDB lineage: Bacteria > Chloroflexota > Anaerolineae > J102 > J102 > SSF26. The sequence continues at coordinate 71,590 of JAKOVD010000142.1, read as the reverse complement.
GACCGAGTTTCCGCAGCTTGAGGATCCCAAGCACGGCGGCCCGCTGATGGAACGCACCGTGCTCATCGCCAACACCAGCAACATGCCGGTCGCCGCGCGCGAGGCCAGCGTCTATACCGGCCTGACCATCGCCGAGTACTTTCGGGACCAGGGCTGTCATGTGGCCTTGATGGCTGATAGCACCAGCCGCTGGGGCGAGGCCCTGCGCGAAGTCTCCGGGCGCCTGGAAGAGATGCCCGGTGAAGAGGGCTATCCCGCCTATCTGGCCAGCCGGCTGGCTGGTTTCTATGAGCGCGCGGGGACGGTCGAGGTGCTGGGAGGTCAGGACCGTTCGGGGTCGGTGACGCTCATCGGCGCAGTGTCACCCCCTGGAGGCGACTTCTCGGAGCCCATGACGCAGAGCAGTCTCCGGTTGGCGGGCACCTTCTGGGCTCTCAACGTCAATCTGGCGCGCCGCCGTCACTTTCCGTCCATCGACTGGATTACCAGTTTCACGCACTACCAGTTGGACGGTTGGTTTGCTGCCAATGTGGATAGTTCCTGGCCGCAGCTCCGTGCGCAGGCGCAGAAGCTGCTCCAGGAAGAGCATGAGCTGGAGGAGATCGTGCAGTTGGTGGGCAGCGACGCTCTCAGTGAGCGTGAGCGGGCCCTGCTCGTGGTGGGGCGGCTGCTGCGCGAAGCCTTCCTGCAGCAGTCTGCTTTCGGAGGCGATGCTTTCTGCCCGCCTGCCAAGCAGCACGCCATGCTGCACACCCTACTGCACTACCACGCGGCGCTGGAGGCCTTTGTCCGCGCCGGCCAGTCACTCGAAATCAGTCTCCAGGACAGTGAAGACATGCGCAGGCGATTGGGTCGCCTGCGGGAGCTTCCTGATGAGACCCTGGATGCCGACATTTCCGCCATCAACGCCGACATCGACCGGTGGAAGCCCTCATGACCGTCGAAAGCACACAACCCGCCAACCTTCCTGCTCTCATCACCACCACCTATCGCACCGGACGTTATGCCGCTGGGCCGCTCCTCGTCTTTGACCGGGTGCAGGGCGTTGGGCTTGGCGAAATTGCCTTCGTCACTGCTCCCGATGGCAGGCAGAGATTGGGGCAGGTGCTGGAGTTGAACAACGACCGCGCCGTGGTCCAGGTCTTTGAGGGCACGGCAGGGCTGGACCTGGATCGGACCGTGGCCCAGTTCAGCGGCCGGGGCGCACGCATCGGCGTGGGCCTGGGAATGCTCGGCCGCATCTTCGACGGATCCGGCAATCCCCTCGACGGGGGGCCGCCTGTGGTGCCCGAGGCGCTGCGCGATGTGAACGGTCTGCCCATCAATCCCTTTGCCCGGGCCCACCCCTCTGATTTTATCCAGACCGGACTCAGCGCCATCGACGGCCTCAACACCCTGGTGCGGGGCCAGAAGCTCCCCATCTTCAGTGGTTTCGGCCTGCCGGCGAACGAGCTGGCAGCCCAGATCGCCAACCAGGCCACGGTGCGCTCGGATGAAGCCAGTGAGTTCGTCGTCGTGTTCGCCGCTCTTGGCATCACCCATCGCGAGGCCACATTCTTTCGCCAGCAGTTTGAAGCTAGCGGCGCCCTGACTCACGCCGTGCTCTTCCTCAACCTGGCCGACAATCCCCCCGTTGAGCGCCTGCTGACGCCGCGCGCCGCACTCACCGCTGCCGAGTACCTTGCCTTCGATCGCGATCTGCACGTCTTGGTGATCATGACCGACATGACCAACTACTGCGAGGCGCTGCGCGAGGTTTCCACGGCCCGTGAGGAGGTGCCGGGACGTCGCGGCTATCCCGGCTATATGTACACCGACCTGGCATCACTGTACGAGCGGGCGGGGCGTATCAAGGGGCATCGTGGCTCCATCACCCAACTGCTCATCCTGACCATGCCCGACGATGACATCACCCATCCGGTGCCCGATCTGACGGGTTACATCACCGAAGGCCAGATCGTGCTGAGCCGGGAACTGCACCGCCGGGGCGTCTTCCCTCCCATCGATGTGCTGCCGAGCCTGAGCCGCTTGATGAATGCCGGGATCGGCGAACAGCGGACCCGGTTTGACCATCGCGCGGTGGCTGACCAGCTCTATGCCTTCTACGCGCGCGGGCGCGATCTGCGGCGGCTGGTGGCAATCATCGGCGAGGCCAGCCTGAACGCGGAGGACCGCCGGTTTCTCGATTTTGCCCAGACCTTCGAAACGCGCTTTCTCGGCCAGGGCTACGAGAACCGTACGATCGAGGACACCCTGGAAATGGCCTGGGGTTTGCTGAATGCCTTTGACCCTGCTGAGCTGACCCGTATTCCACAGGTCATGCTGGACAGACGCAAGGCGGAACTGGGGATGAAGAAGTGACTGTGCGCGGCACCGGATGACGGGAAGCCCCTCCTCGCTCGGCTGCTGGGGGCTTGATTTTGAGGTGGGGGCGGACCGCGCTTAGACTCTGTAAGCAAACTACCAGATGTCGTTGCCGCGGCCTGTGTAGCTGTACCGTCCGGCGCGCGCGGATCGCTATCCCCTTGAGGCCAACATCATGACCGAAAACTTGAAGACCATCCTGTCGTCCCAAACCAAAACGGTCGAAATCCACCGCGATCTTCCCACCGTCATCATCGGTGAGCGAATCAACCCCACCGGTCGCAAGGCCGTTCTCGAGGCGCTGCGGGCGGGAAGCTTCGACATCGTCCGCCAGGACGCCCTCACGCAGGTGGCGGCCGGCGCCACCGTGCTCGACGTCAATGCCGGCGTGCCCGGCGCCGATGAACCGGCGCTGCTGACCCAGGTCATGGCCGAAGTCATGGCCGTCACCGATGTTCCCTTGAGCATCGATACCGCCGATCCCAGGGCGCTGGCAGCGGCGCTGGCGGTCTACCAGGGGAAGGCGCTCGTCAACTCGGTCAACGGCGAAGAGCGCAAACTCGAATCCGTCCTGCCGTTGGTCAAGGAGTTCGGTGCCGCTGTGATCGCTCTCTGCCTGGATGACAGCGGCATTCCCGAGACGCCCGAACAGCGCCTCAAGGTGGCCGCCAAGATGATCGAGCGCGCCGCCAGGTTGGGCATCCCCATCGAGGACCTGGTGATCGACCCGCTGGCCCTGACGATGGGGGCCGAAAGCAGCGCCGGCCGTGTTGCGCTTGACACGATCGCGTTGGTGGTCAAGGAGTTCGGCAGCAACATCACGATGGGCGCCAGCAACATCTCCTTTGGCATGCCCGACCGCAAATACATCAATGCCACCTTCATGGCCATGGCCATCCATGCCGGCATGACCTGTCCCATCACCAACCCGCTTGTGCCCGAGGTCAGCATTGCCATCTCCGCCGCCGACCTGTCCATGGGCCGGGACGACTACGGCATGACCTGGATCCGGGCCTACCGCAAGCGACAGGCTGCCGCCGCATCTTGACGGCGCCTACGGCCTGCGCAGACGCCTGAGATCCACTTCCGACGACAACGGAGTCGCTGAACAGCCAGACGAACTGCTTGTGGTGGTGTGTGGCACTGCTGCCGTGGTCGGCGCCACGGTTGCGCTACTCTCGCAGCAGGCGCGGCAGCGCGCCCGGCAAGTTGCCAGCCAGGCGCGCTATCTTGAGTTGACCGATGATCCGAACTTCAGCCGCCGGTTTGCCAACGCCATGTGGTTCACCGCTGGCATCGCCAGCGGCCAGGCGTCGGCGGAACCGCCGGCAGGCTAGCGCGCCAGCGCCGCCACCCGCGCTGCAAACTGGTCGAGGGTGGAAGCGCCTTCGAGGACGCCCAACTCGAGGGTGTAGCTTCGTGACTCCCCTGGCGCCAGCTCGATCAGCTCGCCGCGGGGGCGGGCATCCAGCCGTCCTGCCACCCGGTTGGTGGAGGGCTCCAGGCCCACGACGTAGTTGCCATCGCCCATCTGCCGCCACACCCAGGCGATGGGCATCTGCTCCTTGCGGAACAGCTCGTAGATGCCCAGGCCCAGCCTGCGGTTGATCAGTCCCATGGGCACGGTGCCGTCGGCTTCGGCGGTGGGCTCGAAATAGTAGACGCGTTCAGAGTAGGTGGGGCTGGGTTCCTCGAGCAGGGTCCATCCGTCGACGGGATAGTCGCCGTTTGGCGTCACACTGGCCGCCGGCACGAGCACCTCGGCGCCGCCATCCACCAGCGGGAAGCCGACGTTGACGTGGTAGAGATACATGTGTGGCGTGACATAGGGACCCACGTTCACCACTTCGTCGTTGATGCGCAGCCGTGATTCGCCCACGCCCACCTCGATGCGCCGTTTGAGAAGGAGCGCCTCGCCCATGGCCATGGCCTGCAGCACTTCCCCTTCGGCCCAGAGGATGCACTCATCTCCTTCCCAGCGCTCTCCATAGCCGGTCAGGCGCGCGGGCCGGTTGGAGATGCGCCCGTGCAGACCATAGGTTGCGGTCGGACGTCCGGGGTAGAAATACTGGGTGGCGGTGTCTTCGACCGGGAACAGGGTATGGTCCAGGCCGCAGGTGGCCAGCAGGCCGCCGCCGAAGTTGCGGAGCCAGCCCAGCCCGTCCGGCTCGTAGTACCAGGGTCCGGCGAAGCCCACCGGCGACTGGAAGCCCAGGGCCATGCCCCGGTATTCACAGCGGCCGACGTCGAAAGCCCGGTCGACGATGACGTCGAACTCGAAACCACTGCCGGTGCGGAACTCGAGCACGCGCACCCCGCGCTCGGCGCCGTCACCCAGCGTCACCAGGCGCACGCCGGCCACCTGGTCGATACGTCCGATGTGCCGCTGCAGCTCGCGGCGGCTGAATTCGGTTCCAAAAAGAGTTGGCATAATAAACAGATCTCCTGGAGAGAAAGTGCGGCGCACCTCTGAGGTGCGCCGCACTTCAATCAAAGTTGATGACGCATTTGATGACTTCCGGCGTTGCCAGAAGTTCTTCGAACAGCGACTCGCCTTCCGCCAGGCGGGTGCGGCGATCGATGATGTGTTCAGCCGGGATGGCGCCATCGGCCAGCATCTGCAGGGTGCGGCGGAAGTCCTGCGGCGTCATGCCGTAGCTGCCCAGCACGCGCAGCTCGCGCGTGACCACCATCTGCATATTGATTTCCACCATCCTGGCGCTGTTGCCGATCCAGATCACCGTGCCGCGATCGCGTGTGACCTCGAGCGTCTGCTGGCAAGTGACTCCCGCGCCCACCGCCTCGAAGGCAATGTCCACGCCCTCGCCGCCCGTGAAACCGTCCACGATGGCACGCGGGTGGTCGCGCAGGGGGTTGATCAGCACGTCGGCGCCGGTGCGGCGGGCGCGCTCCAGGCGAACATCGCTCGTGTCGCTGACCGCGATCGTGCTGACGCCGGTCGCACGCAGCACAGCCAGGGTGAGCAAACCGATGGGACCGGCGCCCACAATGAATGCCGTGTCATAGGGCCGGATGGGCGCCAGGCTCACCGCATGGACACAGATGGCAAGCGGTTCGGCGAGGGCTGCCTGCTCGTACGCGAGGCCTTCCGGCAGCCGGTAGAGGTTGGCGGCCGGCCAGGTGGCGTACTCGGCATTGCACCCCGGCCAGCTCATGCCTAACACCAGCCGGTCCTTCTCCAGACCCTTGCCGCCCTGGTCGTACATCGGCAGGAGCGCCACCCGGTCGCCGGGCTGCACGGAGGTGACGGCTTCGCCCACTTCCACCACCTCTGCGGCGGCTTCGTGCCCCATGATCAAGGGTGGAATGCGGCGGCCCGTATGTCCCAGGTAGCCGTGCAGATCGGAGCCACACACGCCCACGGCTTTCACCTTGAGCAGCGTCCAGCCAGGCCCCGGCAGGGCCGGCACCGGCGCCTGCATCAGCCTGTGTTGTTTGATGTCCGTCATGACGAGAGCTTGCATGGTATCTGGCATGGTGTCTTCCTCTGCTTGAGTCGAGGACATGCGAGGCACCTCGAAGGTGCGTCGCACCTGGCTAACCCTTGACGCCGCCGCTTGCCAGCCAGCCGCCGTCGACGACAAGGGTCTGGCCTGTGATGTAGTCGGAAGCGTCAGAGGCAAGAAGCACGGTGGCTCCCGCCAGGTCGGAGGGAACGCCGGGACGCCCCCAGGGGATGACCCCGACGGCGCTGTCGTAGAGCTCCGGGTCGGAGAAGACGGGATCGGTCATGACCGTCCAGAAGCGTCCCGGGGCGATGGCGTTGACATTGATGCGGTACTTCGCCCATTCCACTGCCAGCGCCTTGGTCAGTTGGCGCATACCGCCCTTGCTGGCGACGTACAGGGCCACATTCGGCACGGCGATCTCGAACGAGAGCGAGCCGAGGTTGATGATCTTTCCCTGGGGAAGTCGCACGCCCGATCCCTGCTCGCGCATGACCTCGCACGCCGTCTGGCAGGCGAAGAACACACTCTTGAGGTTGACGGCCATCACCTCATCCCAGTCGGCTTCGGTATAGGCGGTGGATGGCTTGCGGATGTTGATGCCGGCGCCGTTGACCAGGATGTCGAGCCGCCCGTAGTGCGCCGCGGCCGTCTTCACCATGCTGCGGACCTCTTCCACCCGGCTGGCGTCTGCCGGCAAGACCAGGGCCCGCCGGCCGGTGGTGCGCCGCACCAGGTCAGCGGCCTCCTCCAGTTGGCCGGTCGAACGCGCGGCCAGGGCGACATCGGCGCCTGCATGGGCCAGGGCCAGGGCCATCCCCAGTCCCAGGCCCCGGCTGCCGCCGCTGACCAGGGCGGCGCGACCGTCCAGCCGCAGGCTGGGCATGACGAATTCGTCGTCCGCAGGACGGCGGCGGTCCGACTCACCGCCTTGGGATGCGCTCATACCGCCTGCCAGGCCGGAAGGCCGTCGACCGTGACTCGCTCCGCCTGGCCAGACGCCACCAGTTGCTCCAGGTGGGCATGGACAGGTCCGGCGAACTCGATCGCAAAAACCGTGTACGGTCCGATGGCGGCGTTGGCCTCGGCGTGCATTTCCGGCAGCGTCATGGGGCGGCCTGCCCCCTGCAGGATGCCGGCCATGGTCTCGTGGGTGTGCTGCACGTACGTCTTGCTCTCCAGCAGCCAAGCACGCGCCGCCTCGCTCGAGATCGGGTCGTAGTGCGCGGTGAACAGGTGGTCGAAGTCAAGAGCCAGCACGCGATCAATGGCCTCCAGGTAGGGCTCGATCACGAAGTAGGGCGGCGGGCTGATCAGAGCGCCTTCCATGTCCAGCAGCCCTTTCCAAAGCACGGCGTCGGTGATGATCACGGCCTTGTTGGCGATATCATACACCCCCATGTGGCCAGGCGAATGGCCGGGCAGGTGCAGAAAGCGCAGCGGCCGGTCATTGTCAAGCAGCAGCACCTCATCTCCCGACAACTGCAGATCGACCCGGACATCCGGCCCGATGTTGGCTTCCAGCCAGGCCCAGGTGTCTTCCGAGTAGTTCATATCGAACTGCCGGTACCATCCGTACCGCTCGGCAAGAATGGCCTTGCGGCTGCCGACCCAGCGGGCATCAAGACGGTGGCAAGCGAGCAGAGCCTGGGGCGCAGCGCGGCGCATGGCGGCGTTGCCCCCCATGTGGTCGACGTCAGCGTGGCTGATCAGGATGATGTCGAGCCATGCCGGATCGAACCTGACATGGCGGAAGTAGGGGAGGATGACATCGTCGGGGGCGCCGGCGCAGCCTGTGTCGATCATCAGGCTGCGCGCGCCTCGTGTGTGGGAATTGCCCACCAGCAGGTACTGGTACAGGTAGCGGGGCCCCAGTATCTGCGGAATCTGGTGGAGGCCCGGCATAAGCTCGGACATGGCTTAACCTCACGTGTCGTGCTCGGCAGGGTCATAGCCGGAAGCGTAGGGCAGCCACGGCTCGTCATCCGGGTAGGGCGTGTTGCCTGCCGTTTTGGTGATGGCGTAGGCGCCGTCGATGGGCAGGTAGGCGCCGCTGATATAGCCGCTGGCGTCGGAAAGCAGAAAGGCGCAGAAGTTGGCGACGTCCCGCACTGTGCCGATGCGGCTCACCGGTGTGCCGGCCACCAGATGCGCCCGCCCCTCAACGCTGGCTTGCGGGTAGTCCGCACCGGCAAAATGGAGGACTCCCCCATCCAGCTCGATCCAACTGGGCGCCACGGCATTGACGGTGATGCCGTGCTTGCCCAGCTCGATGGCGGCCACGCGGGCAATGGTGTTGATGGCCGCCTGGGTGGCGCCGAACATTGTCGCCTTGTGGAAGGGCATCTCGCTGGCCACGCCTGTGATGAAGAGGATGCGTCCGCCGGAGCCTTGCGCCACCATCTGCCGCGCCGCCGCCTGGCCGACGTAGAAGAGACCGGCCACGTTCAGACTCAGCGCCCGGTCCCAGTCGCGCTCGTGCTGGTTCATGAAGAGCGTCGCAGACTGCTCGTGGGGAACGATGACGGCGCCGTCGATCCGTCCCAGCACGTCCACCATCCCGGCGATGAGCCGGCCTGCCTCAGCAGGCTGGGCGGGGTCGTAGCCTATCACCCGGCCGGGCCCCAACAAGTCTGCCGGCAGCTCGTCAGGGGCGCCCGCGTGGGCACCCACGATGTCAGCGCCAGCAGCCGCCAACTCGAGGGCGAGATTCTGTCCCAGGCGGCTGCCGATGTTCGCAACAAGTATCTTCTTGCCTGCGATCTGGCTGCGATTTGCTGATCCCTGTTCTTGTGTCATGGTTGCCTCGCTCAGTACTTGCTCAGGATCAGGCCGCCGTCGACCCGCAGATAGGTGCCGGTGATATAGCTGGCGTCATCGCTGGCGAAATGCACCACGGCCCTTCCCAGCTCATAGGCCTTGCCCGGCCGTCCCAACGGGATCATCTGCAGGGTTTCGCGCATTCCCTGGATGGAGCCCACCCCCGGCGATGGGTCATTGATGGCTGACCGCACCCAACCCGGTTGGATCTGGTTGACGGTGATGTTGTGCGGCGCCAATTCGATTGCCAGAGCCCGGGCAAACGCATTCAGCGCATGTTTGGTGGAGCCATAGATGGCCATGTCGGCGAAGGGCATCTCCGCATGCACCGATGTGGTGATGATGATGCGCCCCCCGTGGCCCTGTTTGATCATCTGCGCCGCGCCGGCATGGCAGACATCAAAGGTGCCTTTGAGGTTGACGCCCAGCATGAAGTCCACGCTGCGCGGGGTGATGTCCAGGAACGGCTCCCAGGTGACGACGCCCGCGTTCGGGCAGACGATGTCGAGATGGCCGAAGCGGTCGACGACCTTGGCGACCATGTCGTCCACCTGCTTTTCGTCGGTGATGTCGGCGACGATCGGCATCGCCTCGACACCCAGCCACTCCATTTCCGCAACCCGCTCGCGCAGCTTGTCGGCTTTAGCGACGTCATTGACCACGACGTTCGCGCCTTCCGCTGCCAGCGCCAGGGCGATACCGCGACCGATGCTGCGGTCACCCGCAGCGCCGGTGATCAGCGCAACCTTCCCTTTCAGTTTCACGGTCGGCTCCTCCTTTCAGAAGCCAGGCTGAAGGCGCCAGGCCTGCCGGTGCGCCGGACGCACCTGCGCGCCTGGAGACCGGCGTGTGAGCTAGTTGTAGACGCCATACTTCCGGGCCTCGTCACACATGGCCTCGATCATGCCGGGGTTGGCGTGGAAGATCTGGCCTGTCGAGCGCAGGATGTAGCCGCCGCCTGCCGCTGCGGCATCGATGCAGCGCCGCACCTCGGCCCGCACCAGCGCTTCGTCGTTCTCTTTGAGCACGTGCTCGTAGAAGCCGCCAAACAGGCAGACGCGATCGCCGACGCGCTTCTTGACATCGGCCAGATCGAAATCGCCCGAGGTCTTGAGCGGGGTGATGGTCTCCAGGGCGTCCGGATGCGTATCGACCATATCCTCCAGGAAGCGGTTGCCGCGGCCGCAGTTGTGGAAGCTGACGAGATAGCCGGCCTCGTGCGCGGCCGCCACGGCTTCCACATCGTAGGGTTTGATGAAGTCCTGGTAAACCTTGGGCGAGAGGCCCACGCCCACCCAGGTTTCGTTCATCGAGATGGAGTGAATGCCGGTCTCCCCCAGACGCTTGTAGTACACCTTGAGCCAGTCGGTGCAGAAGCGCATCAGATCGTGGACAAACTGCGGCCTCTTCTTGAGGTCCATGGAGATGTCCACCAGCCCCCGGACGTGGGTGGCCATGTCCCAGGGGCCGGGGATATGGTGCAGCCACCAGGCGTTGTCGCCGACCTTGTCGACCATGCCCTTGAGAATGGTCATGTCGTAGAGCTCGGCGCTAGGGAAGTGGCGGAAGGCCTCCAGCTTCTTCTCCGGCTCGTTGCCGCGCAGCGGATATTCGTCCGTGGCGGTGCCGTAGCCGTCCTCCACGCGGTAGTTATAGTCCAGCTCGCCTGACGGCGTCCAGATGCGGTGTTCGAACTCGCGCCAGCCCTCGCCCCGGGCGCGGATGGTCATCGTTTCCTTCCAGTCGTCGGTTTCAAGCGGCCGCGGCAACAGCATGCGCGGCCAGACCTCCTGACCACCCACGTGCTGGCTGTAGGTGGTGATCATGGGGTCCATGCCCAGGTTCTCCTGCCACTTCACCAGGCTGCCCATGGGATCGTCGATCCACCACTGCAGGGTTTCGTGCATGGACATGTGTTTGGGCTTGAGGTTCTCGCGGATGAAGGGCAGGCCCAGCCAGGAATGGATGGGCACGCGGTCCGGCAATCCGGAACGTGTAAAGGCAATGCGGGTGCGCTCGGCGGTCTTCATGGTGGGTCTCCGGGTGTGTGTGGCCATAAAGGGCGGCGGCTGTCGTCACCACCCTTCGTCGAAGCTAGCTTTGTAGTTACAAAGTTGTACGATAGGGGCGGGAAGTTGTCAACTCGGTCAAAGGCGGGCTCTCTGAACCCTCGATCCTCGTGCTCTGCGGCCTTGCTCGTCGTCGCTGCGGTCTGCTACGATCGCCGGGCAGGATGGGTTCAGCCCATGACACTGGACGAGTTCTTTGCCGGGCAGGACCTCTCACGGCAGCTTTTTGAGGTGGTGGCCGCGGCTATCGACGCCATCGGACCGGCGGACATGCGCGTCTCCAAGAGCCAGGTCAGCTTCCGCCGCAAGAGGGCCTTCGCCTGGGTGTGGACGCCCGGCCGGTATCTGCGCGGCAAAGTGGCGCCACTGGTGCTGACGCTCGCATTGGGCAGCCGCCACCCTTCGCCGCGGTGGAAGGAGATCGTGGAACCGTCGCCCGGTCACTTCACCCATCACCTCGAGCTTTTCTCAGCAGACGACGTCGATGAAGAGGTCTGCTCGTGGTTGGCCGCCGCGTGGGAGCGAGCCGGCTGATTTGTTGGCGGGGCGGTGACCCCTCACGGCGACTGGGGTTGGTAGATAGCGGGGCGTGGGCGTGCGTCCGCTGGTGTTTCGGCAGGGGTTTTGTGAAAATTGAAACAAATCCAAAAGACCGGCTTCACAGTTTCTGAATATCGGGCTGGTAGGGTGGAGGTGCTTCAACTTATTCATCCTGATGCACGGAGGCCCTATGAAAAGGTTCATCCTTACTCTTCTTGCTGTCCTGATGCTCACCCTGTCAGCCTGCGCGGACCAGGCGCCCGCGCCGGTCACGTCTGGCGCCACCGCCGTGGCAGCGTCTGCCGCCCAAGCGGCGAACCAGCAATCTCCTGTCCCCACCGCGACCACCGTTCAGGACTCATCCACCCGTGTGGAACTGAACACGGCCTATGACCAGGCCGTCCCCGTGGAGCAGCAGCTCTTGGTGGGAACCCTGAATCTCACCGGCGACCTGGCGATCTCGTCGACCCAGGCTGCCGCACTCCAGCCTCTCTGGTCTCAGCTCAAGAGCATCGCCATGAGCATGGGGCCAGGGCAGGGTAACCCGGGCCAAGGCCAGAATGGCGCTGCCAGCCAGCCACCGAGTGTCGATGCCCAAACACAGGCCCAGATCGACACGCTGGTCAGCCAGATCCAGTCTGCCATGACGCCTGCCCAGCTTCAGGCCATTGCGGCGATGAAGATCACCCGTGATTCTGCCATGTCCATCCTGCAATCGCAGGGCATCACGATGGGCGGCCCTCAAGGCGGTCAGGCGCCAAACGGCGGCCAGCCGCCCTCAGACTGGCAGCAGCCCGGCAATGGTCAACCGCCAACTGGCGGTCAACCGCCAACTGGCGGACAGGCGCCCAGCGGTGGCCTCATGATCCCGCCGGAGTTCTTTGATGCGGTGATCGGCGCCTTGGGTGGCAGCTCCACCGCTGAGGCCAGCACCTCTGGAATCGGCGCCGCAGCCTCTGGCTCGGCGCCTGGGGGTGCGCCTTCTGCCGCTGACTCCACGACGTCCGCAAGCGTTGCGGCCGCCTACACCCAGGACGGTGGGAACGAGACCAAGACCGGCGGCGATTTCACGGCGTCGGAAACCGACCAGTCCGCCATCTACGTCACGGGCGGCGGCACGCTCAGCTTGTCCGGGGCGACGATCACGACGAGCGGCAACACATCCTCGAACGACAACAGCAGCTTTCATGGGTTGAATGCGGCGGTGTTGGCGTCGGGCGGGAGCACGATCAACCTTTCCGGCAGCACGATCAGCACCACGGGCACGGGCGCCAACGGCGCCTTTGCCACCGAGGCTGGTTCCACCGTCAACCTGTCCGCTGTCACGATCGACGCGACCGGTGATGGCGGCCACGGCGTGATGGCGACGAACGGCGGCGTGATGACGCTGACCAGCGTCAACATGACGACGGCGGGCAAGAACTCGGGCGCCATTGCCACGGACCGGGGGGGAGGCACGATCACGGCCACGGGCGGCGTGGTGACCACCACCGGCCAGGACTCGCCGGGCATTTACTCGACCGGGGACATCAGCGTCACCGGGGCCACGATCAAGGCCACGGGCGCCGAGTCGGCGGTCATCGAAGGGGCCAACTCGGTCACGCTGGTGGACACGGACCTGTCGTCGACTCTGGCGGACAAGTGGGGGGTGATGATCTACCAGAGCATGTCGGGGGATGCTGAGGGGACGCAGGGCGTATTCACCATGACGGGCGGGTCGCTGGCGAACACGGCGGCGACGGGACCCTTGTTCTACGTGACCAACTCGACGGGGGTGATCACGCTGAAGGGCGTGAAGCTCACGGTCGGGTCAGGGATTCTGGTGGACGCCAGTGCGAACAGCCGGTGGGGCAACAGCGGCGCCAACGGCGGCAACGTGGTCCTGACGGCTGACGGGCAAACGTTGAGCGGCAACCTGACGGCGGACAAGATCAGCACGCTGGCGGTGACGCTGCAAAACAGCTCGGCGCTGAGCGGCGCCATTAATGCAGCAAACACGGCCAAGAGCGTGACGCTGACGCTGGATGCGACGAGCACGTGGAACGTGACAGCCGATTCGCACCTGACCTGTCTGAGCGACGAAGGCGGGATCACGGGGACGACGATCGCCAACATCACCGGCGACGGCCACACGGTCACCTATGATGCCAGCGCCTGTCCGGCGTTGGGAGGGCAGACCTACAGCCTGAACGGCGGCGGCCAGCTCAAGCCGGCGGCCTGAAGCGACAAACGACTTCCAGTTGGAGATGGCCCTGGCCGTCCCGGAGCGGAGTTCCCCGGGCGACCGGGACCATCTCCCGCCGATGAAACCGGGGGGGCGCCATGTGCTTCAGTCACGGCCTGTAACATTCGAGAACCTGTTCCGTTATGACCTGCGAAGGGTTTGCACAGAGGCGAACGGGTCGGAGAGCAGGGACCCCCAGCGCAGCGCCACCTTTCAACTCAACATCAAACTACGTTCAAGGAGACAACTCGCATGAAACAGCAAGCCAAGTGGATGATTTTGCTTGTGGTCGTGATCTTGTTGGCCACAACGACAGCGGTATTCGCCGGTGGTCCTGGCGATCATGGTCGTCCCAGCGGTCCCGGCGGCGTCAGCGGCAAGGTGACCGCGGTTGGCACGAACACCCTCACAGTCCTGACAGCCGACGGCAAGTCGGTGACGGTGAAGACCAGCAGCAGCACCAAGGTGGAGATCCTGGCCACCGGCGCCAGCGGCAGTCTGAGCGACATCGTCGTGGGAAGCCAGGTGGAAGTGCACGGTCCTCAAAACCAGGACGGCAGCGTCACCGCCGAGGTGATCATCCTGCTGCCGGCGGGCGATGAGCTGCACGGCAGGGTGACGGCCATCAACGACAAGACCATCACCATCCAGGCGCCGGGCGGCACATCGTCCACGATTGTGACAACGACAAGCACGACCTTCCGCAAGGGACAGGATGCCGCCAGCCTGAGCGATGTGGCGGTGGGCCAGGAACTGCGCGCCTTCGGCGCCCTGCAGACCGACGGCTCGCTCACGGCCACCCTGGTGCTGATCCATGAGGGCCCCGGTGGGTCTGATCATGGTCCTGGTGGCCCCGGCGGTCCCGGCGGCGTCAGCGGCAAGGTGACCGCGGTTGGCACGGACACCCTGACAGTCCTGACGGCCGACAGCAAGTCGGTGGCGGTGACGACGAGCAGCAGCACCAAGGTGGAGATCCTGGACACCGGCGCCAGCGGCAGTCTGAGCGACATCGTCGTGGGCAGCCAGGTGGAAGTGCACGGTCCTCAAAACCAGGACGGCAGCGTCACCGCCGAGGTCATCATCCTGCTGCCGGCGGGCGATGAGCTGCACGGACGAGTGACGGCCATCAACGACAAGACCATCACCATCCAGGCGCCAGGCGGCACATCGTCCACGATTGTGACGACGACAAACACGACCTTCCGCAAGGGACAGGATGCCGCCAGCCTGAGCGATGTGGCGGTGGGCCAGGAACTGCGCGCCTTCGGCGCCCTGCAGACCGACGGCTCGCTCACGGCCACCCTGGTGCTGATCCATGAGGGCCCCGGCGGGTCTGATCATGGTCCTGGCGGCCCCGGCGGCGGCCCCGGCGGCCCCAACGGTGGACCAGGTGTGTCCAATGGCGGACCGGGCGGCTCTGGTGGCGGAGGCCGGCACTAACCACGCTCGTGTTGGGCGCCAGCCAGACGGCTGGCGCCCAACACTCTTCCGGCGCCGTCTGGTGCTCAGCCGGCAATGCGGCCCCGTTATCGTCAGGGCGCCTCTCAGGGGCGCCCTTTTTCCGCTGCTAAGGCTACTTTCCCCGCCTCCAGCAGTTCCAGGATGGCATCGGGGTCGTAGACGCAGCCGCCCCAAACGCCGCCGCTCGCAGCCTGCAAGGCCGCCCACAGGCGGGTGTCGTCGGGTAGGTTGGCGGCGGGCGCCAGGTCGGGATGGGGTGGGCGGGCGGCGAGGATGGCGGCTCCTTCCTCCGGGGTGCAGGGCTTGCCCTCGTAGCCGACCAGGTCAATGCTGCCCTGGAGCGTGTTGCGATCGATCTCGATCCGGATCAGGTCGCCGTCACGCACCCGGCCGATGGGTCCGCCGGCCAGCGCCTCTGGCCCGACGTGACCGATGCAGGCGCCGCTGCTGAAGCCGCTGAAGCGGGCGTCGGTGATCAGGGCTACTTCTTTGCCCCATGACAGATATCGCAGCGCGGAGGTGATCTGGGCTGTCTCCTCCATGCCCGTGCCCATCGGGCCGCGCCCGATTAGGACGATGACATCGCCTGGCCGCACCGGGTTGTCCGTCAGCCCTTTGATGGCCGCGATGGCAGCGGGTTCGCTGCCGAAGACGCGCGCGGGTCCTGTCTTGCGGTAGACGCCGTCCGCGTCGACGACGCTGGGGCTGATGGCGGTGCTCTTGACCACAGAGCCCTCTGGGGCCAGGTTGCCAATGGGGAAGGTGACGGTGCTGGTCAGGCCCTGCTGCCGCGACCGCTCAGGTGACATAATCACGTCGTCGGGGTTGACGCCGTCGGCTTCGAAGAGGCGCGCACGCAGGCGCTGCCGCCGCTCGCTCCCTTCCCAGGCATCCAATACCTGACCAAGGGGCAGGCCGTTGACCGTCATGGCTTCCAGCCGGAGCAGTCCCAGTCTGCGCAGGTGCAGCATGACCTCTGGTACACCGCCTGCCAGGAAGACGCGCACCGTGGTGTGGCCAACCGGCCCGTTGGGCAGCACATCCACCAGCCGCGGCACCTGGCGGTTGAGGGCCGCCCAGTCGTACACGGTCGGGCGTGTCAGCCCGGCGGCGTGCGCGATGGCAGGGATATGCAGGAGCAGATTGGTGCTGCCGCCGAAGGCCGCATGGACGGCCATGGCGTTGTGCAGGGCATCCGCCGTCAGGACCTGCCTGGTGTGGATGCCCGCTTCCTCAAGCTGCACCACCGCCCGCGCCGAACGGCGGGCGATGTCGAGCCAGATGGGGGTGCCGGAAGGCGCCAGGGCGGAATGGACGACCGCCAGGCCGAAGGCCTCGGCCACTACCTGGCTGGTGGCAGCCGTGCCCAGGAACTGGCATCCGCCGCCGGGAGAGGCACAGGCCCGGCAGCCCATCTCGGCCGCTTCATCCAGGGTGATCTCGCCGTGCGCAAAGCGGGCGCCGATGGTCTGGATCTTGCCGGCATCATCCCCATGTTCGGGCGGCAAGGTCACGCCGCCCGGCACGGCCACGGTCGCCAATTCGTGCTGGGCGGCCAGTGCGATCATGATGGCCGGCAGACCCTTGTCACAGGTGCCCACGCCGAGCACGCCAGAGCGGCGGGGCAGGGAACGGATCAGGCGCCGGAACACGATGGCAGCGTCGTTGCGGTAGGGCAGGCTGTCCATCATGCCCGGGGTGCCCTGGGTGCGTCCATCGCAGGGGTCGCTCACAAAGCCGGCGAAGGGAATGCCGCCCAGCTCTGCCAGCGTCTGCGCTGCTTCCTCCATCATCAGACCCACTTCCCAATGCCCGGTATGGTAGCCAAGGGCAACGGGTGTGCCATCAGGACCACGAATGCCCCCCTGGGTGCTGAGGATCAGAAATTCCTTGCGCCGCAGTCGGTCGGGCTTCCAGCCCATGCCGACGTTCTGCGACCATCCGAACAGATCGCCGCTGGCCCAGTTGAGGAGGATGTCGGCGTCGAGCGGCAGCCGGCCCTCGGCGCCGGGCGCCGTCGTGGGCACGTCGTAGAGGGTGAGATCTGGGTTGTCGATGAGGGGTGTGGGCATGGGAGGTGGGCGGGGAGCGGTGAGGGTGGCGTGATGCGCGATGCGTGTTTCGTGATACGTACTGCGTGATTGTGAGTCGGCCTGGCTTGCCGGCTGCGCGGCGACCTTCAACCAGCGACGTTCAACGTTCAACGCTTAACGTTCAACGCTCATGTCCAGTCCGGTCTCGGCCTCGATTTCCAGGAGACGGTTGTATTTGGCCAGGCGTTCGGATTGTGTGATCGACCCGATCTTGATGTAGTCGCCGGCCCAACCGGTAGCGAGGTCGGCCAGCCAATCGTCTTCGGTCTCGCCGCTGCGGGCGCTGACCGTGACGGACCAACCGGCGGCGCGGGCGAGCCGGTAGGCTTCTGCAGCCTCCGTCAGGGTGCCGATCTGGTTGACCTTGAGCAGAAGGGCGTTGGCGGCCTTGGCGGCGACGGCCCGCCGGATTCGCTCGGGATTGGTGCAGAGGAAATCATCGCCCAGGGTCCTGGTCTGATCACCCAGGGCAGCGGCGAGGTCGGGCCAATGCGCCCAGTCTTCTTCGGCCAGGCCATCTTCGTAGCTGAGGATGGGGTAGCGCTCCTCCCACGCCAGGAGCAGTTTGATCATACCACGGCTGTCGAACCGGGCCTTGCCCAGGTGATAGACGCCAGCACGGTGGAAATGGCTGGAGGCGACATCGACGGCCAGGGCAATGTCATGGCCCGGCCGCAGGTCGGCGGCAACGATGGCGGTCACAGCATCCTCGAGCATGGCCTCGGCGCTGGGAAAGGGCGGCGCCAGCCCCCCTTCGTCGGCCGTGAGCGCTCGCATCCCGTAGCGTTCGCGCGTCAGGTCGGCAGCAGCCTGGTAGACGGCATACGTCATAGCCAGCGCCTCATCCATGGTCCGGGCCGAGACCGGCACGACCAAGACGTCCTGGATGGGCACCTGGCCGCCGGCGTGCTTGCCGCCGCTGAAAAGATTGATGGTTGGGCGCGGCAGGCGTGGGCGCGGGCGCGGCTCGGGCAGCAGAGAATTCAGGTGCTCGAACAGCGGGAGACGTCGTGAACTAGCCGCTGCCCTGGCAAAGGCAAGCGACACGGCCAGGATGGCGTTGGCCCCCAGACGCGCCTTGCTGGGGGTCCCGTCCAAGGTCACCAGCGAGCGGTCCAGCTCTTCCTGCGAAGCAAAGGTGCGGCCCGCCAAGGCCCGGTTGATCTCGACGTTGACGTGCGCGACCGCCTTCCGGCAGCCCAGACCGCGGTAGCGGTTGGGATCGCCATCCCGCAGCTCCAGGGCTTCGGCGGTGCCTGTGGAAGCGCCAGACGGAACCGACGCCACCCCAACGTCGCCGCTGGTCAGCAGGCACGCTGCCTTCACCGTCGGTCTCCCGCGGCTATCCAATATCTCAATGGCCGATAATCGTTCGATCGTGAACATTTGTATCCATTACCGAGTATTCTTACGTAGTACGTATTACGTAATGCGTAATGCGTAGGAATTAACGCAAGAGTTTGACGCCGAGTGTGCAGGCGAAGTCGCGGCGGCTGTCGGCGTCCTTGAGCGACCGCACCTCCTCAAACCCTGCCTGAACCAGCAGCCGTTCCACGTCGCCGGCGTCGAAGAGGGTCAGGCCGTGACCGGCGAAGTCGCGGTCCTGCAGGGACTGCCGCAGGGTGAAACACACTACCACCCGGCCTGCGTCACCCAGGACGCGCCACAGCTCGGCGACGGCCCGGCCAGGGTCCGGCAGGTAGAAGAGGGTGTTGACGGTGCACGCGCACGTGAAAGTCCCATCCGGCAGGGGCAGCGCCTCGGCGCTGGCGCAGGCCAGGCGCAGGCGCCCGGACTCTACCAGGCGGCTGTGGCGGCGGCGACAGAAGCGCACCATGGCCAGTGAGGCGTCAACCCCGGTGTGATGGCCGCCGGTCGCCTGCATCGCGGCGCGACCGAGCAAATAGCCCCCGCCAAAGCCCACTTCCAGGAGACTGTCGGTGGACGCCAGGGAGAGGGCCCGCAAAGTCGCCTCGTTGAGAGCGGCATTGCGCCAATTGAACAGGCGCGGCAAAAACGCACCGCCCACCCATCCGGACGGATGGCTCAGTTGCCGCGCTACATACGCAGGCGGGATCAGAGGCATTTGCACTCCCGTTGGCTCACTTCAGCCAGGAATCGGGCGATCAGTGAGGGAACGCTTGTGGGCGGCGCCGCCATCAGCGCGACCACGGCCTCCACCTGGTTGCTGGCCTCGGCGGCATCCAGGTATTCCAGCCGGCTGCGGCCCGCCACGCGGGCGAGCAGGCAGCCGAGGGTGTGGAGAACGGCGTACCCCTCGATGTCCTGTGTCCAGGGAGCATCGCCCGCCGCCGCGCGGTAGGTGCGCCAGTAGCGTTCAGCCGCGGCGGCGAACCGGTGGCGCTGGGCGGGCAGGTGATGGGCCTTGCTCAGCAGGTGGGTCAGGGAGAAGCCCAGGTCAAAGGCAGGATCGCCGAAGTGCATCACCTCATGGTCGAGCAGGACCAGCCTGCCCTCGTGAACGAGCACGTTCTTGGGACTGTAGTCGCCGTGCACCAGGGTCAGCCGGCGCAGCCGCGTGCCGGCTGTCAGCCGCTGCAGAAAAGGCGCTGCGACGGGAACCTGCGCGGCGGCAAAGCCATAGTAAGGCTCCAGCCGCAGGGACTCGAAGAACTCCGTGCCGGCAAAGACAGGCTCCACTTCCCCGCGCCGCTCCCATGCATGGCCGTGGAGGGCCGCCAACAGCCCGCCGAACTGGTCGATGTGCTCGTCACGCACCTGACCCGCAAGCAGCAGGCTCTTCCAGTTGTCATGCGGCTCCGGCACCGCCTGCATGACCAGGATGTGTTCTTCTTCATCTTCGTAAACGAATCCCGGCGTCGAGCCGGCAGGCGCCAGGACCGCCAACCAGCGCAGCCCCAGCGCCTCGCGGTGGATGCGTTCGGGACTGCTGAACCAGTCGACCTGGACGCGCAGCTTGGCCAGGGCTTGCTTGACGACCCAGGACTCGCCGCCAGCGCGCGTGATCTGTACTGTCCGGTTGGAAACGCCCCCCGGCAGCACGCGATGACGCGGCTGCTCACCGGCGCCGATCAGGCCGCGGCGCCGCAGGTAGCTCAGCAGCTCGTCACGGTTCTCGACGTCCAACGCCTAGCCCGCAGCGGCATCAGGAGAAGCGACCAGACGCAATGGCCTGGCGGAAGAGCGAAACGGTTTCGGTGACGGCCGTTGCCAGGGGCGTGTGGGGCAGCTCGCCCAACAGCCGCGCCAGGGGAGCGGCATCCATCTCCTCCGGGTAGGGCAGGGGGTTGTCCGCGAACGTCACGCGCCCCTGCACGGCGGGCGCCGCCGTCTCAATGGCCGCCACCACCTCGCTCATGTGCACCCTGCTGCCCGCCAGATTGAAGGTTTCGGCGCCCTCAAAAGGCGTCTGGGTGCATTGGATGAAGGCGCGGGCGATGTCGTCCGCGTACTGCATATCCAGGCGACCACCAAACCCGATGTGATGTCCGAAACCCTGCGCCGCCGCCAACATGGCCTTGGTCGGCTCCGAAGTCAGGCCCT
The DNA here is from genome assembly GCA_029782215.1 of Chloroflexota bacterium. Lineage (GTDB taxonomy): Bacteria > Chloroflexota > Anaerolineae > J102 > J102 > SSF26. Next base: position 51,027 of record JAKOVD010000142.1, on the reverse strand, counting down.
GGTCCCGGCCCACGCCGTACACGACATAAGGACGGAGGCCGATGCTGCTGATGCCGTGGTCCTGCCGGTAGATCCTGGCGGTGCCTTCATTGGCCTGCTTGTACACGCCGTACAGGGTGGAGGGATGGAAGGGAGCATCCGGCGCCAGCGGGCCCGGTGGATAGCTCTCCTTGGGCCCGTACACGGCCGTACTGCTGGCGTATACGACGCGGCGCAAGCCTGCCTGCCGGGCGGCTTCGAAGATGTTGACCGTGCCCACCACGTTCACGCGGGCGCCCAAGACCGGGTCGGCCTTGCAGAAGGGTATCTGCAGGCCGGCCAGGTGGATGACATGGTGGGCGCCGCTGTCCCTGAGCGCCGTCTCGACCACGGCAGGGTCGGTAATGTCCCCGGCGACGAAATGCACCTGCGCCAGCTCGTCATCGCTCAGCAGCGGGCGCAGACGCCGGGAGTCGGTGGAGAGGTCGAAGGCCGTGACGGTCTTCCCTGCTGCCACCAGGTTGCGGACGACCCAGGCGCCGATGAATCCGAGAGCGCCGGTGACGAAGAAGCGCTGCTCGCTCATTCCCCAGCCGCCATGACGTTGGTCAGCCGGCCGAGCTTCTCAACTTCGACGGTGACTTCATCTCCTGCCCGCAGCCATTTCTTCTCCGCCATCCCGGAGATGACGCCCTGGGGTGTGCCGGTGGAAATGATGTCCCCCGGTTCCAGGGTGAAATAGCGGCTGATGTAGCTGATGAGGTGCGCCACCGGGAAGATCATGTCGCTGGTGTTGGAGTCCTGGCGCAGCTCGCCGTTCACCCAGGTGCGGAGCTGAAGGTTCTGGGGGTCGCCCACTTCATCGGCGGTGACAAGGTAGGGGCCAAGGGGCATGAATTTGTCCAGGGTCTTGCCCAACGTCCACTGGCTGGTGCGATTCTGCAGGTCGCGGGCGCTGAGGTCATTGGCGGTGAGGTATCCGAACACATAGCTCAACGCCTCGGCTTCGCTGACGTTGCGGGCGCGCCGCCCCATCACCAGCGCCAGCTCGACTTCGTAGTCGTATTGCTCGGCGCCCGCAGGCAGCGGGATCGCTTCTCCCGGTCCGGCGACGGCATTGCCGAACTTGGCAAAGACGACGGGGGACGTGGGCACAGCCAGCCCCGACTCGGCGGCATGCTGGCGATAGTTCAGGCCAATGCAGATGATCTTGCCGGGGTTGGGGAGACAGGGGCCCAGATGCAGGCTGGTCTCGGGGTGAAACCAGGTCGCACGCGGCGCCTCGGCCAGGGCATCCTGGACATGCGCGGCCAGCGCCTGTTGGGCGGGGCGGCCGCCGGCCAGCAGCTCGGTGAGCGTGGCGGGCACAGGAGCCTGGGTTGTTCTGCCGCCTGCCAGGCTGGCGGCGACATCCACGACGCCTTTGCCGGCCTGGATCCCCAGGCGATGGGCGCCATCAGCGCCGACGATGGTGAGCAGTCGCATAGTGTGGTTGTTCTCTCCTAAGTCGCGGTCAGGGAAGGGTCATGCGGTCAGGTCGGCAAGCTTGCGCTCGGCGTAGGCCCGGGCCGCGCGATAGTCAGCAGTGTACAACGCCTGGCAGTAAGACAGGTAAGCGGGTGTGGTCAGGGGCGGCACCTGGCTCTTGGGAACGAGACGGCGCTGCTGGCTCGTCTTGGCAAGGACCGCTACGCCCGCGCTCAAGGCGTCGATATAGCTGGCCCGCTCCAGCGCGGTCGTGCCCGCAAGGAGCCGCTTCGCCATTGCCTGCGCGCGCTCGACGATGGTGTCTGCGAGTGTCTCTCCCAAAGCCGTGGAAGCGGTTCCACGTGGATCAGGTCCGATAACGCCATCCAGGGTCTGGTCTGCCGCCACGGCATCCAAACGCACCAGGTCGGGACGCGATGCCAGGAGCAGAGACGTCTCGCCCGTGCCGGCATGGTCGCCGGTGTAGTGGTCGGTGACCAGGTCATACTCGGTGATCGGCAGGATCGTCACCGGCGAGCGTTTCATCACGTGCAGCGCCGCACGCTTGAGGGCAAGCGTATGGTCGAGGCCGAAGTGGCCGGTGAAGGCCACAAGGACGCGAAAACCCATGGCGCCGAACTGCGCCAGGATGGCTTCCAGCACTGGCTCGACGGTTTCTGCCGGCAGATCGAGGGTGTAGGGATAGGGAACCCCACCCACGGCCCAATAGGAAACCGGCGCCAGGACGGCGCCGGTTTCGGCTGCAATACGCTCGCACAGAGACTGGGCCACCAGGCCATCAAGGCCGAGAGGCAGGTGGTGGCTGTGCCACTCGATGGTGCCCAGGGGCAGCACAAGGAGCGGGCATGCCGCCAGGCAAGCCTCGATCTCGGCTGGGAACAGCTCTTCCAGGCGGCGAAGGCTCATACCGTGGCTCGGGTCACGAGATGCCCAGGAGCTGTTTGGTCAGGCGTGTGGTCGAGTTGGCGTCAGGGGCGTAGCCATCGGCGCCGATCTGGTTGGCGAACTCCTGGGTCACGGGGGCGCCGCCCACCAGGATCTTCACCTGGTCGCGCAGGCCCGCTTCCTTGATCGCCTCGATGGTGACCTTCATCATGGGCATGGTGGTGGTCAGGAACGCGCTCATGCCCACGGCGCCGGGCTTGTATTCCCGGATGGCCTCGATGAAGCGGTCGGGCGGTACGTTGACGCCCAGGTCGATGAGCTGGAAGCCTGCGCCTTCGAGCATCACGTTGCACAGGTTCTTGCCGATGTCGTGGATATCGCCTTTGACCGTGCCCATGACGAAGGTGCCGATGGGCTTGGCGCCGGTGGCGGCGATGAGGGGCTTGAGAATTTCCATCGAGCCCGACATGGCGTTGGCGGCGACGAGCATCTCGGGTACGAAATACTCGCCGGCCTCAAACAGGCGCCCGACCTCTTCCAGCGCCGGGATCAGGGCGTCGAAGAGCATGTTCATCGGATCCATGCTCATTTCCAGGCCTTCCTTCGTCAGATCGACGACCGGTTCGGCCTCGCCGTTGAGCGTGTATTCGTACAGACCATCGAGGATTTCTTCTTGGCGGCTCATGGATGAAAGCTCCTTATCTTAGTTGGATGTGGCTGGAGTGTAGCGGTGCGAAAGATCGTACATGGCATAGACATTGGCCAGGGGTGTGTCGGACTGAATGTGATGGGAGCTTGCCATGATATAGCCGCCATCCTTGCCGAGCACCTGGAATCGCTCTTTGACTTCGTTGTTGACATCGTCCACGGTCCCGCGCGGCAGCGTCTTGATGATGTCGATGCCGCCATGGAAGGTGAGTTTGCCGCCGAACTGCTCCTTGAGCCGGTGCGGGTCCATGCCTTTGGCGTCCACCTGAATGGGATTGAGGACGTCGACACCCATATCGATGAACTTGGCAATCAGCGGGTAAAGGGCGCCGTCGCAGTGGTACATCACAGGCTTCCCGTACGACTTAGCGACGGCAATGATCCGCTCGTGCCGCGGCCGGATGTACTTCTCCCACATGCGCTCCGACACCATCAGCGATGCCTGCGTCGCAACGTCGTCGTAGAAGTAGACCATGTCAAGACGGTCACCTGCCAGGTCGAGCACCCGCTTCGTGTTCTCGACGTAGACATCGGTCAGGCGGTCCATGATGTAGGTACAGATGGCCGGATTCGTCACCAGGTCCATCAGAAATTCCTGCATGCCCCGGATCTGCCAGGCGATTTCAAAGACCGAGCCGATGCGGAAGCGCAGGTTGTACTGTTCGTGGGCGTCGAACTGCTGGATCACGGTGGGCAAGGGGCTGAAATCCCACCAGTCCGGATCGGGCCAGGGGTAGTCGTGCAGATCTTCGACCCGTGTAGCGTGGCTCAAGGGCCAGACCGCGAACTCCTCGTAGGCGCCGGTAGGGTTCTCAACCGGGCGGATGACGTGCCCCCATACGTCACGGGAAGAGCCATCAGGCAGGACCTGGCGCCACATGCGGTTGGGCGTCGAGCGACTGAGGGCATTCCACCAATCGATTTGGGCGCCCGGCAGCAGCGCCGAATCAGGCGGCTTGACGAACTGGTCATAGGAAATGACGCGGCAGTCGACCTCGAAATGACGCATCACTGCTTCCCAGCTCGGGTCGAAGTAGTCATCTTCGGTCAGTTGGGGCTTCTCGAACCCCAGGGTCTGCGCCAGTCGCGCCCAGATCTCAGGCGTCGCCAGGAAATCTACCGGCTGGCGATCGGGCTGTTGGTGGCGCATGGCGGCCGCCACACGGGCTCGAGGGGTGACGGGCTGGGTCATTCGTGCTGCTCCTAAAGGGGTGGCGAAAAGGACGGGAGAGACTCAGGAAGGAATGAGAACGGTCAGATCGTCTTCGGACATGGCGACGGCGACGCCGATCGTGCTGAGACCACTGCGCTTGACCACGGCCGAGAGCTTGAAGCGGTCGCCGCGCAGCCAAATCTCCGAGAACTCGATGGCCGAGCCATCGTCCAGAAAGGTGAGCTGCTCGCCGTACATCACAGGCTCCTTGGGCGCGATGCCGAGGGCGGCGGCGGCCACTCGGGTGGCCTTTTGCGCTTGAAAGGAGCGTCTGCCATAATCCAACGCTAATCCGAAGTGCTCTTCGAGCGCTACGAACAGCCGGACCTGGGAAAAATCGAGATCTTCGATGCCTGTGCAGCGCTCATACACGACATAGTTGTTGACCACGATCAGTGGCTCTCCATCGACAAGACGAAGCCGCCGCAAAAAGAAGACCTTTGCCCCTGTCGGCAGCGCCAACAACGTTGCGACCTTGCCGTGCGCCTGGAGCACACCCTGCTGCAGAACCTGCGTCTCGAAGGGAATGCCTTTGCTGATGAGGTCCTCAGAGAACGTCACCATCCGTTCGGCGAGGGGTTGCTCGACCACCTGGGTGGCCACAAAGGTGCCGCGCCCGTGCGTGCGCACCAAAAGCCCCTCGTCAGCCAACTCCTCGAATGCCTTACGCACCGTCCCGCGGCTCAGACCCCATTCGGCGGCCAGGTCCGCTTCCGCCTTGAGCTTGTAGTTTGGACCCCACGCGCCCGCCCGAATCTGCTCGCGCATGTACATCTTCAATTGCTGAAAGATCGGCACCGGTCCGGTTCGATCAAGCGCGGGTGACTGCGGCATAACGATCAAGGCTAAAGGTACATAGAAAACCACAAAGGTTCAGTAAGGTATAGTCTACAACAGACGATCGGCGCCTGTCAAACGCGCGGGGGTCCGCGTGGGCGCCGTCATCTGCACCATGACATTGCGTTTGGATTTGGCCTCCGTGTGTACCTCTGACGGGGGTCGTATACGACCAAGGCTGAGTTTGACACCGGTGTGAAGGGGTGCTAAACTCCCGACCGTTGCTTTGTAGTTACGTAGTTACATTGCTACATTTGCGGCACATTGTTGTACCGGTCTGACCAACTGCGTTGCTGCCCGTTATCAAAGGAGATTGCCGCATGGGCGAAGCTGCGACCCCGTTTGATGCCAGGAAGCTCACGGCCGCCGAACTGGCTAAGATGATCCAGTTCACCAATGTCAGGCCGTGGGCCACGCGCGAAGACATCATTCAACATCTTGAGGTGTGCGCCGCCTATGGTTTTGACGGCGCCATGATTGCCAATTGCTGGGTGCGCCTTGCCAGGAAGGTGCTGGCGGGCAGCGGTGTCAAAGTTGCCACTTGCATCGGTTTGGGATTTGGGCAGGAAAGTCTACACGGCAAGATCGCGCTCGTGCGTGAGTGCGTGGCCCTGGGTGCGGATGAGATCGACTACGAACCAAACATGGGCCTTTATCTGTCGGGCTCGTACGACGAATTCCGCGAAGAGGGTCGCCAATTGGTGCTGGCCTCCGACGGACACGCGATGAAGGCGATGCTGGAATTCGGCTATCTCAAGAACGACGATCAGAAGCGGCACGCCGCGGGCCTGCTGGTTGAGGCGGGAGTGCCCTGGATCAAGAACTCGAGCGGCTGGGGTGAGGGAGGCATTGCCGCCACCGAGGACGACATGCGGCTGTTGGCCGAGGTCTGCAAGGGAACGAGCAGCCGGGTCAAGGCATCTGGCAAGGTCAACACCTATGAACGGGCAGTCGCCATGCTCAATGCCGGGGCGGAGCTGATCGGCACTAGCACCGGCAAGGCGGTGATGGACGGTTTCTTTGTCAGGTAATCTGAATGTGAGGACTCGAGCGTGACCGCACACACACCGAAGATCGTTCTCATAGGCAGTTACCTGGTCGCCCTGGTGATGGATGTGGATCGCATCCCCCTCAAGGGCGAGACGCTGTTGGCCCGCAACTTCCGTGAAGTCTATGGCGGCAAAGGGTCTGATATGGCGGTGCAGGCCGCCAGGTTGGGGGCGCCCGTGAAGTTCGTTGGGAGGGTGGGGGACGACGATTTTGGTCGGGCCTTTATCCGGCTGATGCAAGAGGAAGGGGTGAATCTGGACTACCTGCAGACCACCAGGGAAATGCTGACCGGCGCCGGCTTCATCATCAAGGACATGACCGGCCATAACATCATCACCGTGGACATCGGCGCCAACCAGCTTTTCACCCCTGCCGACGTCGACGAGGCGGCGGCGGAGATGCAGCCGGGTTCTGTCGTGCTCATCCAGTTGGAGATTCCCCTGGAAACGGCGCTCTACGCTGCCAGAGTGGGACACGACGCCGGCGCGACCGTCATCTTCAACCCGGCGCCAGCGCAGGACCTGCGGTCATGCGACCTTTCGGCGGTGGATATTCTCACTCCGAACGAGACGGAGGCCCGTATCTGCCTGGGACTCGCACCCACCGACCCGACGCCCGACGTGGAAATCGCTCGCCAATTGCTGGCCCGTGGCTGCAGTTCCGTCATGATGACGCTCGGCGAGCGCGGCAGCCTCATCGTGACAGCGCGGTCTGTCACCGAGGTGCCCGCCTATCATTTTCCCAACGCGGTCGACAGCAACGGCGCCGGCGATTCCTTCAATGCCGCCCTGGCCACGGGTTTGATCGAGGGTAAGCCGCTGTATGAGGCCGCTCGCTTTGCCAACGCTGTGGCAGGTCTGTGCTGCACGCGTTGGGACACCGTGCCTTCGTATCACAACCGTCAGGAGGTGAATCAGTTCCTGCTGCAACAGGGCGGCTAGATCGCCGGCCCTGGCTGGCCAGTGCGCAGTCGCCAGCACCGCCTCATCCCCACTCGATTGCAAGGAGACGTTCCATGCGTTCCGGTCGCATCATCCATCCTGAATTGGCTGAGGCTGTGGCCACCCTGGGCCACTCTGACTTTTTCATGGTCATCGACGCCGGGTTCCCCATTCCAGCCGATGCCTGGCGCATTGACCTGGGTTTCTACGAGGGCATGCCGGATGTACTCGACGTCCTCCGAGTCATCCGCCAGGAGGTCTTTGTCGAGGAAGTGCACTTCGCCGGCGACATCCTGCAGAAGAACAGGCCGTTGTACACCGCGCTGCAGGACATCTTTACAGGGGCCGGCGCGACTTTCCACCTGACCACACACGAGGACCTGGTCAGGGACTATGCCTATCGCGCCAAGTTTATCGTGCGGTCTGGCTCTTTCAATCCCTGGGCGAACATCGCCATGATGGCGAGCACCGATCCGTTTGCCTGGTTTGCCGATGAGGCCGGAGCCGAGATCCTGCCCGCCTATGTCGAACGCCGTCGCTTGATCCGTGAGAACGTCAGGCCGGAAGCGAAGCTCATTGGTTGATCTTTTCTGGCGTCATTAGGAGCAGCACGATGGACACCAAGTTCGTTGATCTCGATCTGGACTACCTGCCGCACTTGCCCGACAAGCGGGACTACGGGATTGGAGCCATTGGCGCCGGGTTCATCATGCGTGACATCCACCTGGTGGCCTACCAGAACGCCGGTTTTCGCACCGTTGCGTTGGCTTCGCGCACCCCGGCCAACGCCAGGGCTGCCGCCGAGGCGCGCGGCGTTCCCAAGGTGTATGACACCTGGCAGGAGCTCCTCGACGATCCGGAGGTGGAGATCCTGGATATTGCCTTTCCGCCGGACCAGCAGCCCGAGATCATCGCCGAGGCGGTGAAGAAGCCGCACATCAAGGGCATCCTGGCGCAGAAGCCCCTGGCCATGAACTATCGGGACGCCAGGAAAGTGGTGGAGATGTGTGAGGCTGCCGGCAATAAGCTGGGCGTCAACCAGAACATGCGTTACGACCAGTCGATGCGGGCCCTGAAGACGCTGCTCAACCGCGGCCTCCTGGGCGAGCCAGTGCTGGCCACGGTCGAGATGCGCGGCATCCCGCACTGGCAGCCTTTCCTCCAGGAGTACAACCGCCTCACCTTCCTCAATATGAGCATCCATCACCTGGACGTCTTTCGCTACCTGTTTGGCGACCCCGAGCGCGTTTTGGCCAGCGCCCGCACCGATCCCCGCAGCAGGTTTCCGCACGTCGACGGTATCACCCTCTATGTGCTCGAGTACGCCAATGGCTTCCGCGCATCAAGTTGGGATGATGTCTGGTCGGGTCCGGTGCGCGAGGGCAGCGAAGGTGATGTCTACATCAAGTGGCGCGTCGAGGGCGTCGAGGGCATGGCCTGGGGAACCATCGGCTGGGTCGACTACCCCCACGGCAGCCCCAGCACGATCAACTTCACGACCAAGCACCAACCCGGTTACTGGTTCCAGCCGCGCTGGAAGAATGTCTGGTTTCCGGATGCTTTCGAGGGCACGATGGGGCAGTTGCTGCGGGCCGTGGCCGAAGACTGCGAGCCGGAGATCGGCGGTCGCGACAATCTGGGCACCATGGCCCTGGTCGAAGCCTGCTACCTGTCGGTGGCCGAGCATCGCGGCGTGCTCGTCTCCGAGATCACGCAAGCCTGATCCCCTACGTTTGCTCCTGGCGCCACGCATCCCTGGTTTCACATTCACCGACCGCCTACAGACCACAGCCCCAGCGTCCGCTGGGCCTATTGAATCCTTGAAGGAAAGGAGATCCATTCCATGAGTACGGTTGACTCCGCCGTCGTCGCCCCATCCGCTGGGCAGCGCTTCCGCACTTGGCTCGGCACCGTGGTACGGGCGCGCGAGTTCGGCATCTTCGCCTTTCTGGTCGTCATCTCGATCCTGATCGGCATCGCCCGGCCGACGTTCTTGACCACCAACAATATCCTCAACATGCTGCGGCAGATGGCCGAGGTCACGATCATGGCGGTGGCCATGACCTTCCTGATCACGGCGGCGGAACTGGACCTTTCCGTCGGTTCCATCTACGGCCTGACTTCCTTCACGATGGCGCTCATCGCCGTAGTCTTTGGGGTCAGTCTGTGGATTGGCCTGGCGGTGGCCATCGTCATGGCCATCGTCATCGGGCTGATTAACGGCCTGATCACGACAAAGGGCCGTATCCCTGCCTTCATCACGACGTTGGGCATGCTCTACATCTACCGCGGCTTAACGTTGTTGATGTCGCCCTGGCCGGTCTCAGGCATTGAGGGCAACCAACTCTTCTACGCCATTTTCGCCGGCCAATGGAACAACCTGTCGATTCAGGTTCTCTGGATGTTCTTCTTCGTCATCGTCGGCTGGCTGGTGATGACGCGAACAACATTCGGGTACTACGTGCGCGCTACTGGCAGCAACAATGCCGCCGCCCGTCTCTCGGGCGTGGGCGTCAACCGCATCAAGGTCATCTGCTTCGTCCTCACGGCCTTGGCGGCGCTCTTCGCAGGTGTGCTCAGCTTCGCCCACCTGGGGTCGGTGGCTCCCACGGCCGGCGCCGGCATGGAGCTGAAAGTGATCGCCGCCGTTGTCATCGGTGGCACGGCCTTGTTTGGCGGTGAGGGCACCATCATCGGAACACTGCTCGGCGCCGCCTTGTTGACGGTCGTGCGCAACGGGCTGGTTCAAATCGGCGGCGAGGGTCGTCTCCAGGAGGCTTTCCTGGGCGCCATCATCATCATCGCCGTGCTCATCCACACCCATCTGCGGACATCTAACAGGAGGTAGACACTGCCCAGAAGAAGAGACTGCAAGGCTCCCAGCCGTTGTCCTGCGTTCAGACTCGCTTCACCTTCCGTTTCCACCATCCTCTCACCATTGCTCAGAAGGAGCTAGACCCATGAAGAAGTCCACTCTGTTCGTGCTCGGTGGCCTGATGGCCTTGGCCATCGTTCTGGGCGCCTGCCAGTCGGCCGCACCCGCCATCCAGCAAAAGGCCCCAGAGGCGCCGGCTGCCGGCGGCGCCAACACCTACGGCATGGATCACAAGATGAAGATCACCTTCGTCACCCATGACCTGGGCGCCGGCGTCTTTGCCCCGGTGCGTCGCGGTATGGAAGATGCCTGCAAGCAGATCAACGCCGAGTGCGAGTTCCTCGGGCCGCAGGCCTACGATCCCAAGGAGCAGGTTTCGATCATCGAGGCTGCTATCGCCAAGAAGCCCGATGCCATCATGATCACCCGCCCCGACCCCAGCGCCTACAACGATGTGACCAAGAAGGCCCTCGATGCCGGCATCCTGGTCGCTGCTTTCAACACCAACGACCCCAAGGCTGATGCAGCCCTGCCCGTCCCCTTTGTGGGCCAGGACTTCACCAACTACGGCAAGGTGTGGGCACATGAAATCATGAAGGACCTGCCCGATGGCGGCGATATCGCTATCACCGACTGCTGCCCCGGCCATTACGCCCTGGAAGAGCGCAATCGCTCCATGGAGGAGACCCTGCAGAAAGAAGGCAACGGCAAGTGGAAGGTCCGCCAGATCATCAACACTGGCACCGATGAGAATGCCGTCTACCAGGCTATCGAGGCGTTCTACCAGGCCAATCCCGACATCAAGGGCATCTACGGCTCCGACTACTACAGCCACGTGATCTCGCAGTTCATCAAGAAGAACAACCTGCAGGGCAAGCTGAAGACCGGCGGCTCCGACATTGGTCCTGGCAACCAGGAAGGCCTCAAGGAAGGCTACACTTCCTTCGCCCTCGGCCAGAATCCTTACTGGCAGGGTTACATGCCGGTGATGATGCTGCACCAGGAAAAGGCCTTCGGCGTGCGCCCCAGCAACATCGACACGGGCACAGACGTAGTGACGCCGCAGAACTACGCGAAGTACGACCCCAACTACCGCTAAGGTTGTCTTGTGAGGCGATCAAGTCGGCTGCCAGGATTGGCTGACGCTGATCGCACTGGGTTGGACGCCAGCAACACGCTGGCGTCCAACCCCTCCCTTCCAGTGCGGGCAGCCTGGTTCGCAGCAGCGTTCGGCAATTCCGTTCGTCTGCGGTAAGGAAATCTATGATGGATACAACCATCGAGCGAAATGCGATAGACTCCAGTCGCGCGAAGAACATCATTGAGTTCGAAGGAATTAGCAAACGGTTTGGCGGCGTTCAGGCCCTGGACGACGTCAGCTTTGCCGTGCCGCGGGGCGAGATTCACGCCCTGGTGGGCGAGAATGGCGCCGGCAAATCCACCCTGATCCGCGTGTGCGGCGGCGTCTTCCTGCCCGATGCCGGCAAGATTCGTTTTGAAGGGCAAGAGAAGGAGTTTCGCAGTGTGCAGGAGTCGCGTGACGCCGGCATCAGCATCGTCCACCAGGAGATTCCCATCGCGCCTGCCCTGTCCGCAGCCGAGAACATCTTCCTGGGCCGGCCGCTGCCCAAACGAGGCCGGTTGGTGGACTGGAAGGAGGTCAATCGTCGGACGCAGGAGCTCTTCGACCGGCTGCAGGTGCGCATTAAGCCGACTGAAATTGCCAGCCGTCTGACGATTGCCCAGCAACAGATCGTTGTGATCGCGCAGGCATTGTCGCTCGAATCCGACCTGCTCATCATGGATGAGCCGACGTCGGCCCTGAACAAAGAAGAAACCAACCACCTCTTTTCCATCCTGCGCCAATTGAAGGCCCAGGGTATTTCCATTCTCTATGTCTCGCACCGGCTGGAAGAGGTCTTTGAGATCGCCGATCGCATCACGGCCCTGCGTGATGGGAAGTATATCGGCACGGTGAAAAAGGAGGAGGCGACTCCCGACCAGGTGGTGCGCATGATGGTGGGCCGCGAGGTCTCCAATCTTTTCCCAAAGGTCTACAACGAAAGCACCAGCGAACCCTTGATCAGCGTTCGCCACCTGACGGCGGATGGCGCCTTCGAGGATGTTTCCTTCGACCTGTACGGTGGCGAAGTGTTGGGTCTGGTGGGGCTGCAAGGGTCTGGCACCAGCGAAGTGCTGCGCGCACTGTTTGGTATGTATCCCCAGATGAAGGGCGAGGTCCTTTTCAAGGGACAGCCCATCCAGATCAATTCCTCTGCCGACGCTATCAGGCTCGGAATCGCCTATGTGCCGGCGGATCGGCAGTTGGAGGGCTTGTTCACGGTGATGTCTGTTCGTGACAACGGTGGCCTGCTACTGCTGCGCCGTATCGCCGGCAAACTGGGCTGGATCCGGCTGGGCAACCTCGATCGCAATGTGCGCGGCGCTGTCAAGGACTTTGGCATTCGCACGGCGTCAATCCATTCCCTCGTTTCGAGCCTGTCAGGCGGCAACCAGCAGAAGGTCGTCATCGCTCGCTCGCTGTCGCTGACGCCGCGAATTGTGTTGCTGGACGATCCGACCCGCGGCATTGACGTCGGCGCCAAAGCGGAGGTGCACGAGCTGCTCAACCAACTGACGGCCCAAGGCTGCGGCGTCATACTTGTGTCATCGGAATTGCCCGAGGTGCTCGCCATGAGCGACCGCGTGATAGCCATGTATCGTGGTCGCATGCGGGCGCTCCTGGATCATCACAACGTCGATCGCGAATTGGTGATGAGCCTTGCCACCGGCGCCGACGCCGCCGTCACCACAGCGGGCGCTGCCGTCATGGCCGCTCGTTAGCTCGTCGCGATCTGTTCTGTTGAAATTGAGGTGGTCTCATGTTAACGTCACGCGAGCGCGTCCACTTGGCGCTCAACCACCAGGAAGCTGATCGCGTTCCCCTGGATTTGGGCGCCGCCCCCACCACGGGCATGCACGCCAGCTCGGTCTATCTGCTCCGCCAGGCGCTGAAACTGGATCCGCCTGGCACGCCGGTCAAGATCATCGAACCCTACCAATTGTTGGGTGAGATCAAGCCCGACCTCCAGGAGGCCCTGGGGGTGGATGTCATCGGCCTGTGGCCGGCGAAAGGCCTGTTTGGGTTCAGGAATGAGGGCTGGAAGGCATGGGAGCTGCCTGACGGCACGCCGGTGGAGGTGCCGGAGGCCTTCAATACCACGCCTGAACCGGATGGCGGCATCCTGATGTATCCCGAAGGTGATCAGTCGGCGCCGCCGAGCGGGCGGATGCCCAAGGGCGGCTTTTATTTCGACACCATCGTGCGCCAGCCGCCCATCGACGAGGATCACCTCGACCCCATGGACAACATGGAGGAGTTTGGACACATCTCTGATGCGGACCTTGCCTATTTCGGCCGTGAAGTCGACCGTCTGTGGAACGGGACCGACAAGGCCCTGCTGGTGAACTTTGGCGGCACGGCCTTTGGCGACATCGCCCTGGTGCCGGCGCCCTGGCTCAAATACCCGAAGGGCATCCGTGACGTCGAGGAGTGGTATGTCAGCCTGGCGGCCCGGCGGGACTACATCTACCGCCTGTTCGAGATGCAGTGCGAGGTTGCCCTGTCGAACCTGCAGAAACTGCACCGGGTGGTGGGCAACAAGCTGACCTGCTGCTACCTGACCGGCACTGACTTTGGCACGCAGCGGGCGCCCTTCATTTCGGCCAAGGCCTATCGCGACCTCTACCGGCCCTTCCACAAGGCCATCAACGATTGGATCCATGCGAACACGACGTGGAAGTGCTTTATTCACACGGACGGCAGCCTCATTCCGCTGATACCGGAATTCATCGATGCGGGCTTTGACATCATGAATCCGGTGCAGTGGACGGCCGAGGGCATGGAGCCGCAGATGCTGAAGGACCGCTTCGGCGACCGCCTGAACTTCTGGGGCGCGATCGTGGACACCCAGGGAACGCTGCCGTTTGGCACGCCCGAGGAGATCCGCAAGGAAGTCCAGCGCAGCATTCGCATCTTTGGCCGCAGCGGCGGCTACGTCATCAACACCATTCACAACGTCCAGCCCGGCATTCCGGTGGAGAACCTGGTTGCCCTCTACGAAGCCATCAACGAGTTCCGCACCTATCCGCTGAGCTAGCGCCTGCCCGACGCCTACTCCTCCTGCTGCGCCGTGGCCTGCGGCCGCTCCTCCCTTCAGGCACGACCGGTGCTGACGTCCATGCCGGCGTCATGTCACGGTGGTGCCCGCACTGTCTCGCCGCGATGACTCTTCTTTGCAAAGAGAGGTAGGGTTATGCTCACGTCACGCGAGCGCGTGCACATGGCGCTCAACCATCAGGAACCCGATCTCGTGCCTCTGGACCTGGGCGCTGCGGCCCCCACGAGCATGCATGCCAGCTCGGTCTATCTGCTCCGCCAGGCGTTGAAACTGGATCCTCCCGGCACTCCGGTCAGGATCGTCGAGCACTACCAGTTGTTGGGCGAGATCAAGCCCGACCTCCAGGACGCCCTGGGCGTCGACATTATCGGTCTGTGGCCGCAGAAAGGGCTGTTTGGCTTCAAGAGCGAAGGCTGGAAGCCCTGGACGCTGCCCGACGGCACCCCGGTGGAGGTGCCGGAGGCCTTCAACACCACACCCGAAGCGGATGGCAGCATCCTGATGTATCCCGAAGGGGACAGGTCGGCGCCGCCGAGTGGCCGCATGCCCAGAAACGGTTTCTACTTCGACACCATCGTGCGCCAACCACCCTTCGACGAGGACCACCTCGACCCCCTGGACAACCTGGAGGAGTTTGGCCACGTCTCGGATGAGGACCTTGCCTATTTCGGCCGTGAAGTCGATCGGCTGTGGGACGGGACCGACAAAGCCCTGCTCGTGAACTTCGGCGGCACAGCCTTTGGCGACATCGCCCTGGTGCCGGCGCCCTGGCTCAAGCATCCCCGCGGCATTCGCGATCTGGAGGAGTGGTACATCAGTCTGGCCTCGCGCAAGGACTACATCTACCGCGTTTTCGAGCTGCAGTGCGAAATCGCCCTGTCGAACCTGCAGAAGCTGTACCAGGTGGTGGGCAACAGGCTGACCTGTTGCTATCTCAGCGGCGCTGATTTCGGCACGCAGCGGGCGCCCTTCATTTCGGCCAAAACCTATCGCGAGCTCTACCGGCCTTTCCACAAGGCCTTGAATGATTGGATTCATGCCAATACGACCTGGAAGTGTTTCATCCACTCGGACGGAAGCATTGCGCCTCTGATACCGGAGTTCATCGACGCCGGCTTTGACATCTTGAATCCGGTGCAATGGACGGCCAAGGACATGGAGCCGCAGATGCTGAAGGACCGCTTTGGCGACCGTCTCACCTTCTGGGGCGCGATCGTAGATACCCAGTGGACGCTGCCATTTGGTACGCCCGACGAGATCCGCAAGGAGGTCCAGCGCAGCATGCGCATCTTCGGTCAGGGCGGCGGTTACGTCATCAACACCATCCACAACGTCCAGCCCGGCATTCCGGTCGAGAACCTGCTGGCCCTGTACGAGGCTATCAACGAGTTCCGCCACTATCCCTTGAGCTAAACTGATCGCAGAGTGAAAACTACATGCTTCATCAGCGAATTCATGTAGATCCCACCTTGCGATTGGTTTAGAGTCTCGTGGGCTTGCCCGATCACTGAGCGATATAAGCGGACCTGTCCATGACAATCCTTGTTGAAATGCCGGATCGCCTGCATCCAGCGACCAAGCCCGGCAAGGTCAGCCATCCCGTCCTGCTCAGCCTCGATCCCCATACTGTGATCGACAAGAGCAGTCCAGTTCCGCTCCATCACCAGCTTGAGCTGTTTCTGCGTCAGGGCATCGAGAGCGGTCTCTTTCCTCCCTATGAGACGCTGCCTACTGAGCAGGAGCTGCATGAGCACTTCAAGCTCAGCCGTACTCCCATCCGCCAGGCGTTGGCCAAGCTCAGCGCCGACGGGTTGATCGATCGGCGCCGCTCCCAGGGAACCATCGTCCTGCCCCAGCCTTTCGAAGAGAGTCTGCACGCCTTCACGCCCTTTACGGAGGAGGTCCGCCGCAAGGGGATGGTGCCGGGGAGCAAGTTGCTGGAATTCGCCGTCATGTCCGCCGATGCCGAGGACGCCAAGCTCTTAGCCCTTCTGCGGGGAGCCAGCATCTTTCATGTGAAGCGCCTGCGTTTCATCAACAACGATCCTGTGGGCATCCTCACGACGCATATCGCCGCTACCCTCGTCCCCGATCTGAAAGCCAGCGACTTCACCGATTCGGGGCCGCAGCAATCTCTCTACTACGTCCTGGAGCGGGTGCATGGGCTGCGCATGGTGCGGGCGACCGAGACGTTCCGGGCGGTGACGCTCGATGCGGATTGTGCGCGGCTGCTGCGTGTGCACAAGAACACCGCCGTCCTTTTGCGCAGCCGCGTGACGTTTGACCCCAGCGGCCAGCCTGTCACCCTTGAACAAGCCATGTACCGCGGGGTGTACCGCATCGAGTGGAACGGCCGCGAGGTCAGCTACATCGAGGGCGAGGCGGGGATCTAGACGAGGGCGGGCGTCGCACCGCAGACCGCGGTTGGTCGGATGGTAGATTATGTCATGCTGAGTTCGCAGTGACAAAGTGACAGGGAGTTGCTGAGCGGCCCGTGTCTTGCGCCTAGAGGCGTATTGACTTATCTTAGCGCCATGCCAGCGCCATCCACCTCTGCACAGGCTTCCCGCTGGATCAAGAGCGACGGGCTCATTGCTATCGTGCGCGGCAACTTCCCGCTCGCGCACCTGTTGGCCATCGCCGAGACGCTGCACGCCAACGGCTTGACCGTGATGGAGGTGACGTTGAACAGCGCCAACGCCCTTGAGGCGATTGCGCGTCTGCGGGTGCAGGCCGGCGAGGGCATGTTGGTGGGCGCTGGTACGGTGCGCACGGCGCCAGAACTGGAGGCCGCCTGGGAGGCAGGGGCGCAGTTCACGGTGGCGCCGAACTTCGACGCCGCGGCGGCGCGGCTGGCCCAGGAGAGAGACAGGCTCCACCTGCCGGGGGTTTTCACTGCCACCGAAGCGGAAACGGCGTTCCGCGCCGGCTGCCGGATGGTCAAGCTGTTTCCCTCCGACGTCGTGGGACCGAAGTACCTGGCGGCGCTGCGGGCGCCGCTGCATGACATTGAGTTCATCCCCACCGGCGGGATCGACCGGCACAACATCGCCGAGTATTGCCGCCTGGGCGCGGTGGCATGCGGGATCGGCAGCGCCCTGGTGACCGGCCCCCAGCAGGCGATGGCCGACCTGGCAGAGCGGGCGCAGGCGCTGCGTCGAGGCTGGGAAAGTGCGACCCACCTCTGACAGCCGGGGATGGAAAGGCCGGGAATCCTTGCCCGGCCGTGTGCGCGGAGGCGCCCTGCATGAAAGAGCACGTTTGACCTGCAACGTGTTCTATGTTACGCTTACGTGAACGATAACGGGAACGATAACAACCCCCCGAGGCAAGCAGACCAATGGCGGCTGCAGGCAGACGTCGCGTCACCATCAAACACGTAGCCAGGGAAGCCCTCGTCTCCACCCAGACGGTGTCGAGGGTCATAAACGAGCGCCCCGACGTCGCTCCGGAAACGCGACAGCGGGTGCTAGATGTGATCGAGCGCCTGAGCTACAAGCCCAGCGCCCTGGCGCGCAGCCTGATCCGGCAGCGCAGCCACACCCTGGGTGTGGTGACCGCCGGGCTGCAGTACATGGGGCCTGCGCGGACGCTCAACGGCATTACCGCCAAGGCCGAAGAGCTGGGCTACACCCTCCTGCTCGAGGAGCTTGCCGATTTCGCCTATCGTGACGTCGAGCACATCCTCGACAACCTGTTGGCCCGGCAGGTGGATGGCATCATCTGGGCCGTGCAGGAGGCCGGGGACAACCGTGAGGCCTTCACAACGCTGCTGGACGATTTCCCCGTGCCCATCGTCTTCCTGACCATGCACGAGGTGCCGGGTTGGCACATCATCACCTTCGACAACTACCTGGGCGGGCGCCTGGCCACCGAGCATCTCCTGGCCCACGGGCACCGGTGTATCGGCCACATCATGGGTCCCGCGACCTGGTGGGAGGCGCGCGAACGGCGGCGCGGATGGGAAGAAGCGATGCACGCCGCCGGTTTGCCTGCCGCCGATGGGCACTGTGCCCAGGGCAACTGGTCCTCAGCCCAGGGGGAGCAGGCCTTTGCGCGCCTGCACCAGCAGTTTCCTGAGATGACCGCGGTCTTTGTCGCCAACGACCAGATGGCGTTGGGGGTGCTCAACCACGCCCACCGCCACGGCATCCGCGTGCCCGAAGACCTGGCCGTGGTTGGCTTCGACGGTCTGCCCGAGGCGGCCTACTTCTGGCCCCCCTTGAGCACCGTCTATCACAATCAGAGCGAGCTGGGCTGCAGGGCCGTCAGCCAAATCGCCGACCTGGTTGAGGTCGTCGAGGCTGCCGAAGCGCCGCGCGCGCAGGTCACCTGGCTCCAGCCGGAGCTGGTGGTGCGGGCGAGCTCTGGCGGACCGCTCTCCAACCCGGCCTGAGCTACCGCGCCCTCAAGACAGCGCCCTTCAACTGCAACTTCTCAACCCTTCGGGCTTGAGCCCTCAACCTTCAACTTTCAGCTTTCAACCTTCAGGAGGTTCGTTTCCCATGGCCATCGAGATCAAACAACCCACGCTCGGCGTGATCGTCGGCAACCGCAACTTCTTCCCCAGCCACCTGTGCGAAACGGGCCGGGCGACCGTGCTCAGGGTGTTGGAAGAGGAGGGCATCAAGGCGATTGCGCTGGGTCCCGAGGAGACCACCTATGGCAGCGTGGAGAGCCTGAGCGACGCGCAGAAGTGCGCTGATCTCTTCCGCAAGCATCGCGACGAGATCGACGGCGTCCTGGTCACCCTGCCCAACTTCGGCGACGAACGCGCCATTGCCAACACCCTGCGCTGGTCCGAGCTGGGAGTGCCCGTGCTGGTGCAGGCCTTTCCGGACGAGCCCACGCTCATGAACCTGGCCAACCGGCGCGACTCGTTCTGCGGCAAGATGTCCGCCTGCAACAACCTGAAGCAGTACGGGATCAAGTTCTCGCTCACCACCTCCCACTGTTCTGATCCGGAGGGCGAGGGCTTCCGCCAGGACCTTCGCCGCTTTGTCGCCGTCTGTCGCGTCGTGGGAGGGTTGAAGCACGCGCGCTTGGGCGTCATCGGCATCCGGCCCACCGCCTTCAACACCGTCCGCTTCAGCGAAAAGCTGTTCGAGCGCTCCGGCATCAGCGTCGACACCCTGGACCTGTCGGAGGTGTACGGCCGCATCGCCAAGCTCGGCAACGACGCAGCCCCTGTCAAGGCCAAGCTTGACCAGATCAAGGCCTACGTTTCTACAGAGCGCACCCCGGCTGAAGCCCTGATGAAGATGGCGAAGTTCGGCGCGGTCGTGGACGACTGGATGGCTCAGAATAACCTGATCGCCAGCGCCGTGCAGTGTTGGACTTCGCTCGAAGAATTCTATGGCATCGTGCCCTGCACGTTGATGAGCATCATGAGCAATGGCCTCATGCCGTCGGCCTGTGAATCTGACATCGCCGGCACCGTGGCCATGCTCGCCCTTGCCTTGGCATCGGGCAAGCCGAGCGCCATCGTGGACTGGAACAACAACTATGGCGATGACCCGGACAAGGCGGTCATCTTCCACTGCTCCAACTATCCGAAAGACGTGTTGGTCGACCCCGGCAACGCCATTCGCCCCGACGACATCCCGGTCATCGACTTCCAGGACATCATCGCCGGCACCGTCGGCCAAGCCAACACCTACGGCGCCATCCAGGCGCGTGTCAAGGCCGACCCGTTCACCTACCTGCGCGTCTCGACGGATGATTTCACGGGCAACATCGTGGCCTACGTGGGCCAGGGTGAGGTGACGAACGATCCGCTCAAGACCTTCGGCGGTTATGGCGTGGTGCGTGTGCCCAACATGCAGAAGCTGCTGGCCTACATCTGTGAGAATGGGTTCGAGCATCACGTGGCGATGAACCTGTCGCAGACCGCCGATGCCGTCAGCGAGGCGCTCGATCACTACCTGGGCTGGCCCACTTACTACCACGAGCCCGAAAGCGGAAGCCGCCAGCTCAAGCTCGGGCGCCTGCAGGTCAAGGTATCCTGGTAACGCTTAGCCTTCAACCTTCAACCTTCAACTTGAGGGGGAACCCCATGAGCCAGACAAAGTACGCAATTGGCGTCGATTTCGGGACCGAGTCAGGACGCGCCATGATCGTGGACGTCGCCGATGGCCGCGAGCTGGCCAGCGCCGTCCAGGTCTATGCCAACGGCGTGATCGATGAGAAGCTGCCTGGCACGAACATCCGGCTGGAACCGGACTGGGCCCTGCAGGACCCGAATGACTACCTGGAAACCCTGAAGAAGACGATCCCGGCCGTGCTCAAGGAGAGCGGCGTCGATCCCGCGGACGTGATTGGGCTCGGCATCGATTTCACCGCCTGCACCATGCTGCCCACCCTGCGTGATGGCACCCCTCTGTGCTTTCTGCCGCAGTGGCGGGACCAACCTCATGCCTGGGTCAAGCTCTGGAAGCATCACGCCGCCCAACCCGAAGCCAACAAGCTGAACGAGATCGCCCGCGCCCAGGGTTTCACCTTCCTGGACCGCTACGGCGGCAAGATCAGCTCGGAGTGGTTCTTCCCCAAGGCCTGGCAGATCCTGGATGAGGCGCCCGATGTCTATGCCGCCGCCGACCGCCTGATCGAAGGCGCGGACTGGACCATCTGGCAGTTGACGGGTGTGGAAACGCGGAATTCCTGCACGGCCGGTTACAAGGCCATGTGGTCGAAGACCGAAGGCTTCCCGCCTGATGCTTTCTTCAAAGCTCTCGACCCGCGCCTGGAGCATATCGTCGACGAGAAGATGCTGCGCACTATCTCGCCTCTCGGCGCCAGGGCCGGCGGCCTTACTGCCGAGGCTGCGGCGTGGACCGGGCTGCGGCCTGGCACCGCCGTCGCCGTGGCGAATGTGGATGCGCACGTCGCCGTCCCCGCCGCCACGGTCACCGAGGCGGGACGTATGGTCATCATCATGGGCACGTCGAACTGCCACATGGTGATCGGGACGCAGGAGAAGAACGTCCCCGGCATGTGCGGCGTGGTGCAGGACGGCATCATCGCCGGCACCCCCGGCTTCGAAGCCGGCCAGTCGTGCGTAGGCGACCACTTCGCCTGGTTCACGGAGAACTGCGTGCCCGCCGCCTACGAGCAGGCTGCCGCCGATCGGGGCGTCAGCATTCACCAGCTTCTCGAAGAGAAGGCAAGCCAGCTCAAGCCGGGGGAGAGCGGGCTGCTGGCGTTGGACTGGTGGAACGGCAATCGCAGCGTCCTCGTCGACGTGGACCTGACCGGCCTGCTGGTGGGCGCCACCTTGCTGACGAAGCCGGAAGAGATCTACCGGGCGCTGATCGAGGGCACAGCCTATGGCACCCGCATGATCATCGAGACCTTCAAGGTCTACGGCGTCGACGTGAACGAGATCATCGGCACCGGTGGTCTGCCCAACCGCAACAAGCTGCTGATGCAGATCTACGCCGATGTGACCGGCCTGCCGATCTACGTGGCGGAGGCGGCCCAGATCGGCGCCCTCGGTTCGGCGATGCACGGCGCTGTGGCGGCCGGCGCTGCCGCCGGCGGCTACGATTCCATCGTCGATGCCAGCAAGCGCATGGCGCGGCTGCGCGAAGAGGTCTACCGGCCCGATCCGGCGGCGCACGCCGTTTATGACCAGCTCTATGCTGAGTATGCCACGCTCCACGACTACTTTGGCCGCGGCGCCAACGATGTGATGAAGCGGCTGAAGGCGCTGAAGGCCAGCATGCGCGCCGGCGCCTGAGCAACGGAACGGACCGCAGGTGAGAGGTGAGCCTTCGCCCACCTCTCACCTGCCCAGGAGAGAACAATGCTGCAAGAACTGCGCGAAGAGGTCTGGCGGCTCCACTTGGAGCTGCCCAAAAACAACCTGGTGGCATGGACCAGCGGCAACGTCAGCGCCCGCGACCTTGCCACGGGCCTGGTCGTGATCAAGCCGTCGGGCATCAAGTACGAGGATCTGCGTCCGGACCAGATGGTGGTCGTCGACCTCGATGGCAAGATCGTAGAGGGCAGTCTCAAGCCCTCCTCGGATACGGCCAGCCATCTCTACATCTACCGCCACCGTCCCGACGTGAACGGCGTCGTCCACACGCACTCGTCGTACGCCACGGCCTTTGCCGCCGTCGGACGTCCCATCCCTGTCTACCTGACGGCGATCGCCGACGAGTTTGGCGTTGCCATTCCTTGCGGCGGGTTCGCTCTGATCGGCGGCGAGGAAATCGGCAAGGTGGTGGTGGAGGCGATCGGCGCTTCGCCCGCCGTTCTGCTCAAGAACCATGGCGTCTTCACCGTCGGCCCGACCGTCGAAGCTGCGCTGAAAGCGGCGGTCATGGTTGAAGATGCCGCCAAAACGGTGTGGTTGGCGCTGCAGATCGGCCAGCCCGACGAGATTTCCGCTGCCGATGTCGCCAAACTCCACCACCGCTACACACACGTCTATGGCCAGTGACCACAGCGCCGGCGGTGCGGTGGCGCCCGTCGGCGTTCTCTGGGACATGGACGGCGTCATCGTCGACACCGGTGAGTATCACTACCGGGCGTGGGTGCACGTGCTGACCGCGGCCGGCCTGTCCTACAACGATGAACAGTTCCGCAACACCTTTGGCATGAATAACGCCACCATACTCAGCCTGTTATTCGGCCGCGAGCCTACCGCCGACGAGCTTGCCGTGCTGGACGAGGGCAAGGAGCAGTACTTTCGCGAGCTGATCCGTGGTGACGTGAAGGCGCTGCCGGGCGTACGCGCCTGGCTTTCAACACTGCACGAGGGTGGCGCGCGCCAGGCCATCGCCTCGTCGGCGCCGCCTGACAACATCGACTTCTTTCTGGATGAGCTTGGCCTCACAGGCTGGTTCGATGCCCGCATCTCAGGCACCGGCATGCCGGGCAAGCCTGCTCCCGATGTCTTTCTGACGGCCGCCGGCGCTATTGGCGTGCCTCCTGAGCGTTGCATCGTGATCGAGGATGCCATCCCCGGTGTGGAAGCGGCGCGGCGGGCGGGCATGCGCTGCATCGCCGTCACGACCACCAATCCTGCCGAACGTCTCGCCAACGCCGACATCGTCGTGGATTCGCTGGCTAACCTGCCGCCGGCGACTGTATGGCGGCTGCTCGGGGTGGAGGCCCCGGCGTAGTCTTTGTACCCCCGTTGCGCGCTATGCTAGAATCTCTTTGGGCAGGACGACGTTGACTGCGGAGGATGTGATGTACGAAGCGGTTTCCATGCCGATCGAGCTCGATACCATGCCTGGGTCCGAGATGGCCCAAAAGCGCATCATGGCGTGGTTTGAGAATGCCATCATCGATCGCCCGCCGGTGCGCTTTGTGGCGCACAACGCTTTCGTCGATCAGCTTGCGGCCGAGTTGGAGGGGATGCAGCCTGAGGAGCGCCGGGAGCGCTGGTTTGATGCCGAGTTCCAGGTAGACGTCTTCTGGCGCGGGCTCGAAGGGCGCACGATGCATGGTGAGACCTTCCCGGTGTTCTGGCCCAATCTCGGCCCCGACGTCTATGCCGCGTTCTACGGTTCGGAGCTGATCTACGGGGAGAGCACCTCCTGGTCCATTCCCCTCGTGCAGACCTGGGAGGATGTCGCCAAGGTCCAGCTCGACCTGAACAACTCGTATTTCGCGAAGCTCGCCGATCTGACCGCACACGCCTTCGAACGAGGCAAGGGCAGGTTCCTGGTGGGCTATACCGATCTGCACCCCGGTTTGGACTGCGTGGCCGCCTGGCGCGATCCACAGCAGCTCTGTATCGACATGATCGATGACCCGGAGCTGGTGCGGGTGCTGGCGCACAAGTCGATCGATGACTTCGAGCTGCTCTACGACCGCTTCGACGCCGAGCTCAAGGCGCATGGGCAGCATTCGATCGGTTGGATGGGCATCCCCTCGCCCGGACGCATGCACATTCCCAGTTGCGACTTTTCGAACCTCATCTCCCCTGCCTTCTTTGTGGAATTCGGCCTGCCTATCCTCCAGCGTGAAGTGAAGACGATGACCCACAATGTCTTTCACGTCGACGGCAAGCGGGTCGCCCGCCACCTGGATGCCATTCTCAGCGTCCCCGAAGTGCATGCTCTGCAGTGGGTGCAGGGGGTTGGCGATGATCAGCCGATCATGCAGTGGACGCCCTTCCTCAAGTCTCTGCAGGCGCGCAAGGTGCCCGTCATCGTCGATCTGACCAAGTACGAGCTGGACGCTTTCATGGCGGAGATGTCACCCGAAGGCTTGCTCCTTTGGGTTGCCACCGAAAACGAAGAGGAGGAGCTGGCGATACTCAAACGTCTCGAGCAGTGGACGTGAGAGGCGGCCCGGCTTCGCTCTCGTTGCCTCAAATGAACAGCTAGAAGACCCATTCAGGAGGTGTAGATGGTCTAGGTTTCCCGGCAGCGTCTTTGTGCAGCCAATCATTGCGTCAATGCTGCACCCACTACTGACACTCACTGTTGGAACACTTCTCAAACGTCAAAGGAGACAAGGACATGAAGAAGAGCATGCTCTTCCTGATCGTGGCCCTGATGGCCGTGGTGGCCCTGTTGGCCGCGTGCGGCGGTCAGCCCACCCAAGCCCCGGCCGCTACCCAGGCGCCCGCCACTGAGGTGGTCAAGGCCACTGAGGCGCCGACGCAGGCGCCTGCTGCTACGGAAGCTCCCACCGCGGCGCCTGCTGCCACGGAAGCTCCCACCGTTGCCCCGGCCGCAACCGAGGGCGCAGCTCCCGCCGCCGAAGGCAAATGGTGCAGTGGAGTCAAGATCGAGTTCTACCCCGGTGGCTCGCCTGGCGGCCCCTTCGAGACCGTCGTCTACAATGGCGCTCTCGCCGCTGCCGCAGACCTCGGCGCCGACGTGAATTACGTTTGGTCCGACTGGAATACCGAGAAGATGGTCACCCAGCTTGGCGAGTCCATTGCCCGCAAGCCCGATGGCATCGCCATCATGGGGCATCCCGGTGACAATGCCTACAAGCCCCTGGTGGATGAGGCCGAGAAGGCCGGCATTATCATCACCAGCCAGAACACCACCCTGCCCGAGCTCGAGGCCGCCTACAAGAGCAACGGCTTCGGCTACGTGGGCGCCGAGCTGTATTCGGCCGGCTTTGCCCTGGCCCAGGAAGCTGTGGCCCGCTCCGGCGCCAAGGCCGGCGACAAGGCCATGGTCTGGGGTCTGCTGGCGCAGCCCGGCCGCGGCGAGCGCACCCGTGGTGTGAAAGAAGGCCTGGAGAAGGCTGGATTGAAGGTCGACTACCTCGAGATCGACGACGCCACCAATAAGGATCCTGCCGCTGGCATCCCGACCTTCGTCGGCTATGCCTCGGCCAACCCTGACGTCAAGATCATCATCACCGACCACGGCAACCTGACCTCGAGCCAGGAGGCGCTGCTCACAGCCGCCAACCTGGATCCGGAGAAGGTCTACACCGCCGGCTTCGACCTCTCGTCGGCCACCGTCGCCTCGATTAAGAAGGGCTACACCGACCTGGTGATCGACCAGCAGCAGTGGCTGCAGGGCTACCTGCCTATTCTGCAGCTCTGTCTGACCAAGCAGTTCCTCTTCACGGGCCTGCACATCGACACCGGCGCTGGCTTCGCCCACAAGGACAACGTCGATATGCTGTCCGCCCTGGTGGACAAGCAGATCCGCTAGTCCCGCGCTGCACGCGCTTCAGGCTGGCCGCAGGCGCCGAAACGGCGATCTTTCCCGGCCGAGGTGCGTGTCCTCCGGGTGCACGCCGCCGGTTTGGGCGGCGTGCACCCGCACCCCAGGTCCGAGCGCATCCCCAGGTGCGCTTCGCCACACAGGAGGTTGTCTATGGAAGCCGAATACCGGATGGAGTTACGTAACGTTTCGAAGCATTTTGGCGAAGTGCAGTCGCTCCGCAACGTCGATTTCCGCTTGGGACGTAACGAAGTGGTGGGTCTGGTTGGCGACAACGGCGCCGGCAAATCCACGATGATCAAGATCATGACCGGTTACTACAATCCTGACGAGGGCGAGCTCTACTTCAACGGCGTCAAGGTTGACAACCTCACGGTGCCCAAGGCCCGCAGCCTGGGTGTGGAGACGGTTTACCAGGAACGGGCGCTGGCGGAACTGCAGACTCTGTGGCGTAACATTTTCCTGGGTCGTGAGGTCAACAACCGTTTCGGGTTCCTCGATGTCAAGAAGATGAGAGAAGAGACCTACCGGCTCATGAACGAGTCGATGGGCTTCACTTCCACCGCGGTCACGCCCGATACGCCGATCATGACCTTCTCAGGTGGCGAGAAACAAGGCGTGGCCATCGTGCGGGCGCTGTATTTCGACGCCGACATCATCATTCTCGATGAGCCGACCATGGGTCTTTCGTTGGGCGAAACCCGGAAGCTGCTGGAATTCGTGCGTACGATCAAGCGGGCAGGGAAGTCGGCCATCTTCATCGATCACAACATTTTTCACGTTCACTCCATCGCCGATCGCGTGGTCGTGTTGGATCGCGGCAGAATCGCAGGCGAGTTCCTGACCAAGGACATCAGCCTGGACGCTCTGATGGAGAAGATGTATCGCGTGGCCGAGACGGGCAGTCTCGACTGACCACGGCGAGCATCCGCACCTGTTTAGGAGGCTGTTACCATGTCTACATCGGCTGACGGCGTGAAGAAGCCTGTGATTGCGTACAGGCAGAAATTCACCCTACGGTCCTTCCTGCTGAAGAATGCCACGCAAGTGGGGATATTTGCCGTCTTCATGGGCCTCTGGCTCTTTTTCGCCCTGCGTGCGCCGGAAACCTTCCTTTCCTCGCGCATCTACATGGCTTTTCTGACCACGGTGCCCTTTTTTGGTGTCATCGCCCTGCCCCTGACCATGCTTGTGATCGAAGGCGAGATGGACCTCTCCTTTGGCTCGGTCATGGCCGTCAGCGTGGTTGGCTTTCTCTTTGTGTACAATGCCACCGCAAGTCCAATTCTGGGGGTCCTTGCCGCCTTCGCGGTGGGGGTGGCCTGCGGTCTGCTGAACGGCGGCCTCGTCGTCTTCCTGGGCATCCCTTCCCTGGTCGCCACGATCGGCACGCAGTTTCTGTGGCGGGGAGCCACGGTGTTGCTGGTCAACGGTAAGGGACAGACGTTAGGCGAGCTTCGTGAGACCTTCCTTTACCAGGTTCTGGTTGGCAAAACGATTGGGGAGATTCCCAACCAGTTCTTCTGGATGCTCTTCGTCGCCATCGGATGTTGGTTCCTGCTCAACCGCACTGCCTTTGGCGCCCATATCTACCTGATAGGTGACAACGAACCCAGCGCCAGATTGATGGGTGTGAATGTGCGGCGCACGCGTGTGTATACCTTCATTCTCGTGGGATTGGCGTCCGCCTTCGCCGGCGTGCTCACCACCTTCTATCTGGCCAACTTCTTCCCATCTCTCGGTGATGGCACCTTGCTGCCGACCCTGGCCTCGGTGTTCTTGGGCGGCACCTCGGTCTTTGGTGGCGTGGGTACCATCTTCGGTACGTTCCTGGGCTCCTACATCATCGGTGCCATCAACGCCGCCGTCGTAGCAATGGGCCTGACCGGTTTCTGGACGCAGTTTATCTACGGCTTGATCGTCATTATCGCCGTCGCCATGCATGCTGTGATCCGCCGGCGCATGGCCCGGTAGCATGCAGGGGCGACGCACACGCGCGTGCGTCGCCCCTACTCCGGTTCAAGCGACCAGTGGTAGTTATCGACGCGAATCTTGGTGCTGTTCCCCGGCCAATACAGATGTGAGAAGTAGTTGCCGCCGCGCAGAGGTGAGGGGCTGCGGCCACGGGTGATCAGGATGTGGTCGGCGGGCAGGCGGGCGAAATAGGCGTCGGCGCTCACCGACGAGCGTCCCAGGGTGGGGTCGACAGGCGTCCAGCCCACGCCAGGCAGATACACCTCGACCCAGGCGTGCTCGGTGCGGGCGTTGTCCTGCGATCCGAAGTACAGCCCTTCGACATAACGGGCGGGGATGCCGGCCGCCCGGCTGAGGGCAATGAGCAGGTCGCTGTACTCGGTGCAGTCGGCGCCCATGGGGCCGAGGGCAGCCTGGGCGCCCCAATCCTGCCCATTGTAGGTATAGACCAGGTGACTGCCGATGTAGTCGTAGAACGCCCTCAGCCTGGCGCAGGCGGTGGCGCGACCCCGGGCCAGACGGGCCGACAGGTCCACGATCTGGGGATTGTTGGATTCGATGTGGAGTTCTGGCTTCGTATAGCCGTCGATTAGGTCGCCCTCGCAGGCGCCCAGTCTGGGCGCATAGGGACTCACCCTGATCTGATAGTCGACGGTGACGGGGATGCTCGCGCCCGGCGCCATGTTGGCGAAGTCGAACTCGACAAAGCGGTTGCCGTTCTCGTCGCTAAACTCCCGATATCCCTGCGGCTGGATGTCCACTTTGAGCACCTCCTGGAAGGGAGGGGCGTCAGGCGCCAGCGCCAGCCACAGATTTTGCTGTGCAGGCTTGCCGGGTCCCTCGTTGACCAGGGTCAGCGTTTCGCGGACGTGGTAGACGACGCTCCCCGCGGTGGCGGGCGTGGCGGGCGCCGGAGTCGGGCGGGGCTGGGGCTGGCAGGCGGCCAGCAGGAAGACTGCTGCCATGCCGGCGACGGCCAGAACGGCCCTACCGCCCGCCCACCGGCCTGTTTTCGCGCTCAACGGATGACCTCCCGTTCCCAATGGTCGCCCATCGCCCGGCGCCCGACGGCGTTTCCGCTCCCTTCACTCCGCTGCAGGGTGAGATCGGGCCGGGTGAGGGCTTCGGGACGCAGGCTGAGTCCCAGCCCCGGTCCTTCAAGGGGCCTGAAATGCCCCTTGACAGGCAGTGGCGCATAGTCGGTGAGCAGGCCGAAATAGCTCCTGTAAAGGGCGCGCGAGGATTCGACAAAGAAGAGATTGGGGATGTGGCAGCCGATGTGCAGGCAGACCGACTGGCAGACAGGCCCCGACAGGTTGTGCAGGACCAGGGGGATGCCAAAGGCTTCGGCCATCGCTGCCATCTTGCGTGTCTCGCCCACCCCACCTGTCCACAGCGGGTCGGTCATCAATACCTGGCTGACCCCTTTGGCCAGCCAGTCGCGCACCTGCCACCGGGTCATCAGCAGCTCCGAGCCGATGACGGGAATGGAGGTGCGCTGGGCAAGCTGGCGGATTTCGTCCTGGTTTACCGCCGGCAGCGGGTCTTCGATGAAGAGGATGTCATAGGGTTCGAGGGCGCGGGCGATGCGCTCGGCGCTGGCCCGGTTCCAGCGAAAGTGACACTCGATGCCGATCTCCATCGCCTTGCCCACGGCGTCGCGTATGGCCCTGATCGGCGTCAGCCCGGTTTCGATGTCGGCAGGGCTGATGTATTGGCCGTGTGACTTCTCGCTGAAGGGATCGAAGGGCCAGATCTTCATGGCCGTGATCCCGTCAGCTAGCAGGCTGCGGGCCAGGTCGCCGGCGTGAGCGCCGTCGTCGCGGCGCCAGGCGGCGTAGTCCTGGATGTCCCCGAAGCCAATACAGGTGTTGTAGATGGGAACCTCGTCGCGGCTTCGTCCCCCGAGAAGCTGGTAGAGCGGGATGCCGTAGCGCTTGCCCACGATATCCCAGAGTGCGATCTCGACGGCCGACAGCGCCCGCAGCTCTGCCCCGCTGTAGCCGTGGTACATGATGTTGTCGAAGCAGAAGCGCCACAGCCCTTCGATATCGCGCGGGTCCTGCCCCAGTAACAGGGGGGCGAGAGTGCCGTGGAGGGCGCCCCGGCTGCCCTCGACCTTTTCCACGGTTTCGCCCAAGCCGGTGATGCCTTCGTCTGTGTCGACGCGCACGAAGAGGAGGCGAGGGTAGGCCTCCCACTGCAGGCTTTCGATGGCGGTGATCTTCATGGTATCGTAGGAAACGAGCTCTGTTTGAGGAGGTTCTGGCTGTGCCGGCTTACGATGTCACTGCGTTTGGCGAATCAATGCTGCGTTTGAGCGTGCCTGTTGGCGAGCGCCTGGTCCGTGCCGGCTATTTCGACGCCTTTGTCGGCGGCGCCGAGTCCAATCTCCTCGGCGTCCTGGCACAGCTCGGCCGGCGTTGTGGCTGGTTCAGCGCCTTACCCGCAAACGCCCTGGGCGAATGGGTGGCGCGCCAGCTTCGGGAGGTCGGGATCGATCTGTCGGGTGTGGTCTGGGAGCCAGAGGGCAGGCTGGGGGTTTACTACGTCGAGCATGCCGTGCCCCCGCGCAGCATCCAGGTGATTTATGACCGGGCGGCGTCCTGCGTGGCGCAGTTGCCGCCCGACCGCGTGGATTGGACGCGCTTGCTGGACACCAGGCTGCTGCATCTGACCGGCATCACGCCGGCGCTCTCGGCTTCGTGCCTTGCTCTGGTGAGCGAGGCCACGCAGCGGGCGCACGCTGCCGGCGTTCCTTTCAGCTTTGACATCAACTACCGGGCGAAGCTGTGGCCGGAGACCGAGGCTGCCGGCGTCCTGTCCGCCCTTGCCCACGGGGCGTCGCTGCTCTTCTGCAGCCAGGGTGACGCCAGGCGTCTGTTTGGCATCGACGGTGAGCCTGAAGAAGTGGCGACGGCGCTCGCCGGAAGGTTCGGGGCTGGCTGTGTCGTGGTGTCCGCCGCCGGCGCCGGGACCATCGTCTACGAGCACGGGCATGTGCAGCGCCAACCGGCTTACCCGGTGGCGGTCGTCGACCGCCTGGGAGCGGGTGACGCTCTGGCCGCGGGAATCATCCACGGCTGGCTCGACGGCGACCTGACCCTGGGCCTGCGCTACGGCGCCGTGCTCGCAGCCCTGGCCCTGACACAGGCCGGAGACCTGGTGCTGACGAACCAGGAAGAGCTTGACGCCCTGCTCGCGGAAGGAGGAGGGGGAATCTCGCGGTAGTGGTAGTGACAACTTCAGCCGTCCGGTCAGGTGAACGACTGAAGTCGTGACTACGTGAGAACTACACGACCCTGACCGTGTTTTCGAGGACGCCGACGCCGTCGATGCGAATGCGCACCAGGTCGTCCGGCGCCAATGTGAAGTCGTCAGGGGGAACGACGCCCGTGCCGGTCAGGAGCACGACGCCATCGGGAAAGGCAAGGCAGCGCCCCAGGTAGTCCACCAGATCGGCGATGGTGCGCTGGATGCGGTCGGTATGGGTGGCGCCGCTGAAAACGGTGGCCCCGCCGCGCTCGATCTCCACGTGGATTCCTGCCTGTGGCCAGCTCGTGACCCGGCCCAGGAGGATGCCCGGACCCAGGCTGCACGAAGCGGTGTAGATCTTGGCCTGGGGGAGATAGAGGGGATTGGCGCCCTCGATGTCACGGCTGCTGACGTCATTGCCTGCCAGCAATCCCACCACCTCCAGCGCCGGGTTGAGCACCAGCCCCAGCTCGGGCTCGGGGACCGACCAGACCGCGTCATGGCGGATGCCCACCTGTCCCAGGTGACCGACGACCCAGCCGCCGCGCGCTTTGAAGAAGATCTCGGGCCGGGCAGCTGCATAGACGCGTGCATACACGTCGCCGCCATCCACAGCCTCTTCCTGGCGGGCCTGGCGGCTGCGCTCGTAAGTCACGCCCGCCGCCCACACATCCTGCTCGTCCACAGGCGCCAGCCAATGGGGCCGGCTGCCGGACGACACCTGTGGTTCTGGCGGCGGTGGGTCGAAGAGCTGCGCCGGAAAGACGAGCGGTGAGGAGCTGGCCGCATGCTGCAGCTCGGCGATGGCGGCCTCGACGCGCCCCGCCGAGGCCCGCAGCCAGTCCCCCACAGAGACGACCGCTGCCGAGACGTCATGGACGGAATCGTTCGCCAGCACACCCACCCGCTGGCCGAATTCGGGATGGAAGAACCGTACAAGCCAGGTCGTCATCAAGGTCTCACCTCCGTGGTTTTCACTGTGGGTCCTGGGGCTGCTCGCCCTTGACGCTGAGCCCGCCGTCCACCTCGTAGTTGGCGCCGGTGACGAAGCTGGCTTCATCCGAAGCCAGGAAGACGAACACGTTGGCCACCTCTTCAATGGTGCCCACGCGGCCGATGGGGTGGATTTCGTCGAAGGCGCGGCGGATGGCGTCGGGGTTGGTTTGCCGGGCAGCGAACGCGTGCAGCATGGGCGAATCGATGGTGCCGGGGGATACGCAGTTGGTGCGCACACCCAGGCGGGCGTAGTCGGTGGACATGGCCCGCGCCAGGGCGATCAGCGCCCCTTTGGTCATGGAATAGGCGGCGATGCCGGGAACCCCGATCATGCCGGTGATGCTGGCCATGTGGATGATGCTGCCTTTGCGCTGTGCCAGCATGCCGGGCAGGACCGCTCGCGAGCAGAGAAAGGCGCCGCGCAGGTTGACGGCCACGCAGCGATCGAAGTCCAGGGGCGTCGTTTCGTGGATGCGTCCCGAGGGCATGACCGCGGCGTTGTTGACCAGCACTTCGATCGGACCGTGGGCCTGGCGCAGGCGGGCGACAGCCCCTTCCACCTGGTCTTCCCGGTTGACGTCAGCCGGCAGGGCAAGAGCCTGGCCGCCAGCGGCCTGGATTTCGGCCACCACGGCCTGGCAGTGCTCAGGCTGCAAGTCCAGCACGCCCACCCGTGCGCCCTCGGCGGCAAAGCGCAGGGCCAGGCCGCGGCCGATGCCGCCGCTGGCGCCCGTGATGAGCGCCACTTTTCCGGGCAATCTCTGCATGCGTGATTCCATCGGTCATCACTCTCTATTCTGCAATCCCTTTGGGGACGATGATCTTGGAAAAGGAAACGCGCACTGGATCTCGTTGCTGGCAGGGGTCAGGGCAAGGATCAGGAGCTTCGCTGGCCCCGAGGACGCTGGGCTGCCATGCTGCGGACGTGCCATAAACAGAACGAAACTCATTTTAGCACAAGTTGGGTTTCTGTTTTCAGCCTCGCGGAGGTAATCCGTCTTCCTTTCGCGACTTGACAGCCGCTGGAGAGCGTGGTAGAGTTTCCAATCTATAATCGATAATCGATTGTGCTGTGTAGCACAGTTCAGACCCGTCGTCAACTCCGCCCGTTCGCGCAGGCGGAGAAGTCATGTGCAGGCGCCCGGCGAGACAGATGCCCGAACCTATCGATCTCGGATTGCAGAACGAGGCGGCTTATCCCGTATCCCGCCTGCGCTATGAACGCAGGCCGTCGCTCGCTGATCAGATCGAGACCTCGCTCCGGCAGGCGATCATCGAGGGTGAGCTGCGCGCCGGGACCCGCCTGGTCGAATTGGAGATTGCCCGGCAGGCGGGGACAAGCCAGGCGCCGGTGCGGGAGGCGCTGCAGCGCCTGGAGCAGGATGGCCTGGTCGAGCGCAAGAGCCGCTCGGCCACCTTTGTCACGCCGATAGCCTGGGATGAGATGCATGATGTTTTCCTGGTGCGTACCATGGTGGAGGGGTTGGCGATCCGGCGTGTGGCCCAATGCATCACCGCGGAGCAGGTCGCCCAACTCCAGCGGCTCGTGGCGGAGATGGCGGTGGCGGGCCTGGACAATGACATCAAGGGTGTGGTCGCCGCCGACATGACTTTCCACCGCCTCATCCTGGAGTGGTCGGACAACCACACCCTGGTGCGTATCTGGACGCCGCTTTACGCCCAGCTTCATCGCTTGCTCGTGACGACCCATCCTTACATGTTCCGCAGCCTCGAAGAGGTCGCCGAGAAGCACCAGCCCGTCGTCGAGGCCCTGATCGCTCATGACCCCGAGCGCGCTGCCCAGGCCATGCAGGAGCATATCATGCTCATCTGGAGCGATATGCTGAGCGAGGATCGGGAGAAACTGCAGCGACTGACGGCGCTCGATGCCAGCCAGACACAAACACCCATGCTGGGACAAGTCCTGCAGAAGGAGGCCGCGTGAAGGCAGCTCTTTATTATGCCCGCAACGACATCCGGGTCGAGGAGTTTCCCAATCCTAAGCCCGGTCCCGAAGACGTCATTCTCAAGGTCGACTACTGCGGCATTTGCGGCACCGACCTGGAGGAATACCGCCACGGTCCCATCCTCATACCCGTGGACGCGCCCAATCCCCTGACCGGGGTGATGGCGCCCCTGGTCCTCGGCCACGAATTCATCGGCGAGGTGGTGGAAGTGGGCAGCAGGGTGACCAAGTACAAGGTAGGTGACCGTCTGGCGCCCGATGTGCTCTTGTACTGCGGCGAATGCTATTGGTGCAAGCGGCACCAGGTGACAATGTGCGACCAGATGGCGGCGCTGGGCTTGAGTGGGCATGGGGGGCTTGCGCAGTACTGCAAGGCTCCCGTGGCCATGTGCATCAAGGTCCCTGATGCGCTGCGCTCTGATCATGCCGCCCTGGCCGAACCGCTTGCCGTGGCCGTACGCGCCGTGCGCAAAGGCCGGGTCCAGTTGGGGGACGTGGTGGCTATTTTCGGCGGCGGCACCATCGGGCTGCTGGCGTTGCAGGTGGCTCGGCACGCTGGCGCCGCCGCCGTCTACCTGGTCGAACCCGACCCCTTCCGGCGCAAGCTGGCCCTGCAATTGGGCGCCGCAGGCGCCATCGATCCCCGGGAAGGGGGCGCCGTAGAGCAGCTCATGGCCATCACCTGTATCGGCGCTGATGTCGTCATCGAAGCCACCGGTGTTCCCACTGTGGTCCCGCAGGCGATTGAAGCCACGCGCAAGTCGGGCCGGGTCGTCCTGGTCGGGCTGCCCACAGGGCCGTCGAGTTTCAATTTCCTCTCCGTCGTCACCACGGAAAAGGAGATCATCGGTTCGCTGAGCCATGTCTATGACGAGGACTTCTGGGCGGCGGTGCGCATGCTGGCCGATGGCCGCATCGAGGTCGATGCCCTGATCTCCGACCGCATCACCCTGGATGATCTCATCCCCCGCGGCCTGGAAAGGCTGGGGCAAGGCCGGGCCGATGTGCTCAAGATCCTGGTGATGCCCAATGCGTAGGATGCAGATCGATTTGTTCAGGCATGGAGTGTGTGCTAAACTACCGTTAACGTTTCCGGGAACGTTAACGGTAGCGCAGCGATGGCGCTTGTCTGCCGGTTCCGCTTTCCAAGGAGGTCCCATGTAGGATGGATGATCAGTTCATTCTGAAGGTCACCAATATCTCCAAGGCCTATCCTGGTGTACAGGCCCTGAAGACTGTGACGTTGGGTGTTCGACCGGCCGAGATCCTGGCGCTTGTAGGCGAAAACGGCGCGGGCAAGTCGACGCTGATCCAAGTGTTGGCGGGCGCCGTCCAACCTGATGAAGGGGCGATCATGCTGGACGGCAAGGAAGTGCGCTTCAACCACCCGCATGAGGCAGAAGCCGCGGGCATCAGCGTCGTGTACCAGGAGCTGAGCCTGGTCAACAACCTGAGCATCGCCGAAAACATCTTTGCCGGCCGCCAACCCAGGGGCGCAGTCGGGCTGATGGATGTAGGAGCGATGCAGCGGGCGGCGCAGGCCATGTTTGACCAATTCGAAGTCGGATTCAGGCCCAATGATCGTGTGAGCATGCTGTCGTTGGGCAACCAGCAGTTGGTCGAGATCATGAAGGCGATGTCTCGCCAGGCCAAGGTGTTGGTCCTGGATGAGCCTACTTCTTCGCTTTCCCTGTCGGAAGCCAATCTTCTCTTTGCGCGCCTGCGCCAGCTTAAGCAGCAGGGCATCACGATCGTCTACGTGTCGCACCATCTCGAAGAGGTGATGGCGATCACTGATCGCGTGGCCGTGCTGCGGGACGGCGAGCTGGTGGGGGTGGTCAACACGGCCGACACCAACGAGCACCAAATTGTGGGCATGATGGTGGGCCGCGAGCTGGACGATGCCAACCTGGTGGCCGGTGCCGATGTCAAAAAAGACTCGGAACGGCTGCGCGTCGAAGGCTTCAGCCGGAAAGGGGTCTTTGAGAACGTGACCTTTTCGGCTTATGCAGGCGAGGTGGTGACGTTCTTCGGCCTGGTTGGCGCCGGCCGCACCGAGCTGGCACGCTGCATCGTGGGCATGGATGTCGCCACCGCCGGTACGGTCTCGGTCAAAGGGGGCGCGCCGACACGGCCCTCGCATCCGGCGGACGCCATGCACCTCGGCCTGGCCTACCTGTCCGAGGACCGGAAGCGCGAGGGGCTCTATCTGGACAAGACGGTCAAGGAGAACTTTCTCGTCACCAACCTCCGCCGCGTGGCGCCGTCCGGCTGGCTGCAGTGGGATGCGGTGCAGAAGCTGACCCGTCACTACGTCCATGCCCTGGACGTGAAGACCCCCAGCCTGGACCAACGCCTGCGCAACCTCTCGGGTGGCAACCAGCAGAAGGTGCTCCTGGGCATGTGGCTGGCTACCGAGCCGGACGTGCTCATCGTCGACGAGCCCACCCGTGGCATTGACGTCGGCACCAAGCAGGAGATTCACCGCATCTTGCGCCACCTGGCCAGCCAGGGCAAGGCCATTGTCGTCATCTCTTCAGACCTACCAGAAACCCTCGCCATCAGCGATCGCATCATCATCATGCGTAAGGGTCAGATCGTGGGGACCCTGTCTCATCGTGAAGCCAGCCAGGAACGGATCATGCAGTTCGCGGCTGGCGTTGCCCAGAAGGAGGCATAGCATGGCTTCGATATCAGACACCAGCACCACCAGCAGCCAGAGCTCCGGGCGCTCGTTCGCACGCCGGGTGTTGGAGCAGCGGGAGCTGAGCGTCTTCTTTGTGGTGCTGCTCCTGGCGGCGCTGCTTGCGCTCACCTCAAAGAACTTCCTCAATCCCGCCAATCTGACGGCAGTCATTCTCGGCCTTTCCTTCGACATGATCGTGGCCGTAGGCATGACCATCCTCATGGTCTCCGGTGGCTTCGACCTCTCGGTTGGAGCGGTTCTGGCCCTGGCGGGCGCCGTAGCCGGTTATGCCATGGCTTTTATGCACCTGCCCTGGCCAATCGCCATCATCCTGGGCCTGCTGACGGGCGCCTTTGTGGGTCTTATCAACGGCCTGCTGGTGTCGAAGGTCAAGGTCAATCCGCTGATCGCCACACTGGGCATGATGCAGATCGCCCGTGGGGCGGTGTTTCTGCTGACCTCGGGTCTTGGCATCCCGAACCTGCCGCAGAGGTTTAACCAGATCGCTCAAGGCAAGCTCTTTGGTCTGCAGTATCCTGTCTACGTCATGGTCGTCTGTGTGATCCTGGGTGACATCCTGCTGCGCCGGTCTCGCTATTTTCGCCAAAGTTACTTTGTGGGCGGCAACGAGCGCAGCGCCCGCCTGTCTGGCATCCGCGTGAGTCGCATCCAGATTGTCAACTACATGATTGCCGGCACGATGGCTGCCGTCTCCGGCTTGCTGCTGACCGCCCGGTTCGGTTCGGCCTCGGTGTCGGCAGGCAACGGCGCCGAGCTGCGGGTGATCTCCGCCGTGGTCATCGGCGGCGCCAGCCTGGCGGGCGGCGAGGGAACCATCCTCGGCGCCTTCTTCGGCGTGGCGCTGATGGCGCTGATCAACAACGGCCTCAATTTGCTTGGCATCAACGTCTACTGGCAGACGATCGTCGTAGGCGCTGTGCTCATCATCGCCGTCGCCGCCGACTCGTTGAGCCGGCGTAATCGCTCGTAATCGACGTTTGAGGAGGTGTCCATCGCTGCAACTCCCATGACCCTTCTACCATGAGTCATCGTCACCCAACCACCATTTCACCCGCGACTTTCTGAAGGAGGAGTCCCGTGAAATCCCGTTCGTCCAAGTTCCTTGCACTTGCCGTGGTGATGCTGTTCGCAATCGCCCTGTTGGCGGCTTGCGGCGGCGCCGCACCCACCCAAGCTCCGGCCGCGGAACCAACCAAGGCCCCCGCTGCTGAACCGACCAAGGCGCCAGAGGCGGCGCCCACCCAGGCGCCAGCTGCTGAACCGACCAAGGCTCCCGAACCGACCAAGGCGCCGGAGCCCACCAAGGCCGCCGAGCAACCGGCCGCGGCCAAGCAGAGCTACTACGAGGTGAATGCCCTCACCAACCTGCCCTACTTCATCGACCACCAGGTGGGCCTCTACTTCGCCGGCAAGGCCTTCGGCGCCGACACTCCCTACGTGGGCCCGGTGGACTATGACATGACTGCCATGGTCAACGCGATGGACCAGGCTGTCGCCACCAAGCCGCAAGGCATCAACATCGTCGGCTTCGACCCGGCCCTCAAGCCCTCGATCGACGCCGCCGTGGATGCCGGCATCCCGGTGGTCACCCTTGACGCCGAGGTTTACGGCTCCAAGCGCCTGACCTTCCTTGGCACCGGCAACTACAACGCCGGCAAGGTCGGCGGCCAGCTTCTGTGCGATGCCATCGGCAAGAAGGGCAAGGTTGCCCTGCTCACCAAGGTCGGCCAGAGCAACCTGGAAGAGCGCATCCAGGGCTACAAGGACTACATGGCCGAGAGCTGCAAGGACGTCCAGATCGTCCAGATCATCGACGACCAGTCCGATTCGGCGAAGGCTGCCGAAGGCCTGAAGGCCGTGCTCCAGCGCGAGCCTGACCTGGCCGGCGTCGGTTGTGTCGAGGCGGCCGGCGGCGTGGGCGCTGCCACCGCAGCCCAGGAGCTGGGCATGCAGGGCAAGCTCAAGATCGTCTCCATGGACCGTGACGATGGCACCCTGAAGTTCATCGAGGATGGCACGATCGATGCCTCGGTGGCGCAGCAGAGCGCCCTGATGACCTTCATCGGCACCATGCTGATGGAAGGCCTGCAGAACAACCCTGTACCCATCGTGGCCGACAACAAGGCCGCAGGCGTCGTCCCCATGCCGGAGTCGGTGGACACCGGCGTGGTGATCATCAACAAGGACAACGCCAAGCTGTTCTACCATGCCACCGATCCCTATGACTTCAGCAAGATCGAAGTGACCAAGCCGGCGGCGGACGAGACCTACGTCGAGGTGCTCGCCCTGACCAACCTGCCCTACTTCATCGACCATCGCCTGGGCCTGGAGTTCGCCGGCAAGGAGCTGGGCGTCCAGACCAAGTTCGTGGGTCCGGCCGAGTACGACATGACTGCCATGGTCAACACCCTGGACCAGGTCATCGCCGAGAA
Organism: Chloroflexota bacterium; assembly: GCA_029782215.1. Lineage (GTDB taxonomy): Bacteria > Chloroflexota > Anaerolineae > J102 > J102 > SSF26. The sequence continues at coordinate 11,886 of JAKOVD010000142.1, read as the reverse complement.
GCCCGCCGGCATCCTGGTGGTTGGCTTCGACCCGGTCCTCAAGCCTTCCATTGACAAGGCGCGCGAGGCTGGCATCCCCATCGTCACCCTGGACGCCGAGGTCTACGGCTCTAAGCGCAACACCTTCCTGGGCACCGGCAACCACAATGCCGGTCTGACCGGTGGCAAGCTGCTGTGCGACGCCATCGGCGGCAAGGGCAAGGTCGCCCTCATCACCAAGGTCGGCCAGAGCAACCTGGAGGAGCGTATCCAGGGCTACAAGGACTACATGGCCAAGGACTGCAAGGATGTCGAGATCGTCCAGATCATCGACGACCAGTCCGATTCGGCGAAGGCTGCTGATGGTCTCAAGGCCGTGCTCCAGCGCTATCCTGACCTGGCCGGCGTGGCCTGTGTCGAGGCCGCGGGCGGCGTCGGCGCTGCTACCGCAGCCAAGGAACTGGGCCTGAACGGCAAGCTCAAGATCATCTCCATGGATCGCGACGATGGCACCTTGAACTTCATCAAGGACGGCACGATCACGGCCTCCGTGGCGCAGAAGACCGCTCTGATGTCCTACCTGGGCACCAAGCTGATGTACTATCTGAACCATGCGCCGGTCCCGGTCGTTCCCGACAACAAGGCTGCGGGCATTGTGCCCATGCCCGAATCGGTGGACACGGGCGTCATCGTGATCAACCAGGATAACGCCGACTTCTTCTACCACAAGTAAGTCGACCCCATAAGCACAGGAGGTGGGGCGCCCGCCCCACCTCCTGGCCCCGGACAGCGGCCAGGGCAAGGGGATGGCCGTTTCGGGGCGGCTTCGCCTTTGGGATACCGGCTGCGTGCAGCTGGACGCCCGGCTCAAAGTGTCCCCGCTTTTGTCGAACCTTGACCGCCAGGCCGCAGTGAGTGGTTGAACGCCACGACAGGTGGTTGGCGGCAAGCCCCAAATTTGGAGGTCCATGATGGAGATCTCGCAACCTTTGACCCCAGCCGAACGCGCAGACTTCCGGAAGCTGTTTGAAGCGCGCCTGGCGAAGGTCGACGCCAAGACCGCGGAGGTCTTCGCCTTCCGCGAGATGAAGACGCCGCCCTTCATGGTGAACAGCGCCCTGTACTGGGTCTTTGGCCTGGATACGGATACGCTGCCCGCGGCCTATTTCGATGACCCGGCCATCATGACCAACTTTCAGGAGCAGACGTATTACGACCAGGTCAAGTCCATTGACGATGACTTCGTGCCCTATCTGATGCCCTGGTTCGGCACCATCGTCACCGCTTCTGCGTTTGGCTGCCAGATCGAGTACTTCCCCAAGGCCGATCCCGCTGCCAATCCGCGCTACTATCCTGTGCAGACTCCGGAGGACGTCAGGCGCCTCCAACCCATTGACCCGGAAAGGGACGGCCTGATGCCCAAGGTGTTGGACTTCCTTCGCTACATGAAGGCCAACAGCTTCCTGCCTGTGGGCATCACCGATTTTCAGGGCCCGCTGACCACGGCCAACCAGTTGATGGGCTATGACAAGCTCATCTACCTGATGTTCGATCATCCGGACATGATGCACCGGCTGATGGACGTAGTTACCGAATCCCTGATCCGTTGGGTGAAGAAGCAAAAGGAGGTCATCGGCGAGCCGCAGAACTGGTGTATTTCCGATCAGCAGGTCTATACAGGCCCGCAGGCCGGCATCTGGTTCTCGGATGACGACGCCGTTTTGATGTCACCGGAAACCTATCGGGAGTTCGTGGTGCCCTACAACTCGCGTATCCTCACCGAATTCGGCGGCGGCTGCGTCCATTACTGCGGGAACGCCACGCACCATGCCGACAGTTTCCTGGCGATGGAGGGTCTCAAGGCCCTGAACATCTACAACCTGTACAACATCCCCTCTGTGGCCAGGCTGCAGGAGAAGCTGGACGGGCGCGTGGTTCTTTTCGTGTGCGATTTTACCCCTGTTGACTACGAAGCTTACTTTGACGAGATGCTGGCGACGCTGCGCCGCCGCGGCATCGTCATCTGTTCCCAGTACTCGCCGGTCGTCGGGCTGCTCAAGGGCGGGCGCTACGACAGCGTGCGCCGCGATCTTCGTTCCGGGCGTCAGGCGGTGTTCGACTACCTGCACAGGCGCTTGAACTGATTGAGGAAGGGCATGACCACCTCCGCGCCCTCTTTCCCCATCCCCGTGACCCTGATCGCCGGGTTTCTCGGGGCGGGCAAGACCACGCTGCTCAACCGCATTCTGCGGGCGGACCTGGGCATGCGGCTGGCGGTGCTCATCAACGACTTCGGCGCCGTCAACATCGATGCCCAACTGGTGGATGCCGATCGCGCCGGGCAGATGATCGATCTGCCCAACGGCTGCATTTGCTGCACGCTGTTCGGCAGCCTGATCGACGTCTTTCAGCGGCTCCTGAACCTGCCACAGCCGCCGGAACACATCCTGATCGAGGCCAGCGGCGTTTCCAAGCCCCACCAGGTCGCGTCTGTGCTTGACGCCGGCATCTTCCGCTCCCGCTTGCGGCTGGCCGGCATCGTCACCCTGGTCGACGTCGAGCGAGCGCGCCGGCTGGCCCAGGTCATTCTGCCCATCGAGGAACAGATCGAGGCTTCCGACCTGGTCGTGCTCAACAAAGTGGACCTGGTGGACGGCCAGACGCTGGCCGAGGTGCAGGCCTGGGTCGCGGCCCTGGCGCCCAAGGCAGGCATCTTCGCCACGTCCTACGCCCACGTTCCCATTCCGGTCTTGCTGGGCATCGACCGCCTCGATGTGTTCCACGCCGAGGATCGGGCAGATCATGACCATGACCACGGCGATCACTTTGCCACGTGGACCTGGACCGAAGCACGCCCGCTGTCGCGCCTGGCCCTGGAAGCGGCCCTGGCCGCTCTGTCCCCGTCCGTGTATCGCGCCAAGGGCTTTGTCTGCCTCGACGACGCGCCCGGCGAGCGCTATCTGCTGCAGTTGGTTGGACCGCGTTTCTCCCTGGAACCTGCCGGCGGCTGGGGCCTGGAGGCACCCCTGAGTTCACTTGTCTTTATCGGCGCGCCCGGCGCCTTTGCCGAGGCGTCACTTCCTGCTTTGCTTAACCACTGTTTTGCTGCGGAAGGAGATAGGCCATGAATTCACGCGAACGCGTCCAAATGGCCCTCAATCACAAAGAACCCGACATGATCCCCTTCGATCTGGGGGCGACGCCCATGTCGGGCATCCATCAAGTCGCCTACGTGAACCTGCGCGACTATCTGGGCATGCCAAAGGTTCAGCCCCGCATTTCCGACGTTATCCAACAACTGGCCGCCATCGACGCGGACGTCGCCGATCGTTTGCAGATCGACGTCCGCAACATCGCTCCCCCCTCCTATGGCGCCCACGAGCAACAATATCGGGACGAAGGCGACTACACGGCCTACACCGACGATTGGGGCATCGACTGGCGCAAGCCCAAGCACGGCGGCCTCTACTATGACATGTATTCCTGGCCGTTGATCAAGGCCGAGACCGTCGATGATGTCAGGAAGTACGACAGGTGGCCTGACCCCACCGATCCGGCCCGTTACGCCGGTCTGCGCGACAGTGCCTTGGCGGCAGTTGCAGAAGGCAAGGCTGTGGTGCTGGGCTCGATCTCTCCGGGCGTGTCCGAGATGCACGGCTGGACGCGGGGCTACGAGAACTACTTCACCGACTTCTATCTGCACCCGGAGATCGCTGAGTACATCATGGACACGATGGTGGATCTCAAGATCGCCTACTGGGAGCGTGCGCTGCAGGAGCTGGGTGATCTGGTGGATGTGGTCATCGAACCCGACGACCTGGCCGGTCAAAACCACCTGTTGTTCAGCCTCGACCAGTACCGCCAGTTCATCAAGCCGAGGCACACCCGGCTGTTCTCTTTCATCAAGAGCCACACCAATGCCAAGATCTTGTACCATTGCGATGGCGCCCTCATGCCCGTCCTGTGGGACCTGATCGAATCGGGCATCGATATCCTCAACCCGCTGCAGAAGAGCGCCGCCGGCATTGACTTCAAAGCGATCAAGAAGGAATATGGCAACGACCTGTCGATCTGGGGCGGCGGTGTCGACACGCAGCGGGTCTTCGAACAGGGCACGCCTGCGGAAGTGCGCAGGGACGTCCTCGAAAACATCGAAGCTTTGGCTCCTGGCGGCGGTTGGATCTTCACCACCATCCACAACACACAGGCCACCGTTCCTCCCCAGAACTTCATGGCCATGTGGGAGGCCCTGCAGGAGAATCGCAACTACTTTGCTACCGGAGGAGACTTGCCGTGAACTCGCGCGAACGCGTCCAAATGGCCCTGAACCACCAGGAACCTGACATGATCCCGTTCGATCTGGCGGGCTGCCCGATGTCGGGAATGCACTACATCGCTTACCAGAACCTGCGTGACTACCTGGGACTGCCCAAGGTGGAAACCCGCATCTCGGATGCGATCCAGAATCTGGCGGTCATCGACAAGGACCTATCCAACCGCCTGCTGGTCGATGTCTACAATATCGCCCCCCGCTCCTCGGCAGCCTACAACCTGGAATACCGGGACGAAGGCGACTACACGGCCTATACGGACGAGTGGGGCATCGGCTGGCGCAGCCCCAAGCAGGGCGGTCTCTACTACGACATGTATCACTGGCCCCTGGCCAGGGCCGGGAGCATCGACGACGTCAAGAAGTCCTATAAGTGGCCTGACCCTACGGACCCGGCGCGGTTTGCCGGTCTGCGTGACAAGGCTCTGGCGACGATCGCCGAAGGCAAAGCGGTCGTGATCGGCTCCATTTCGGCCGGTGTTTCGGAGATGCATGCCTGGACGCGGGGCTTCGAGAACTATTTCACCGACTTCTACCTCTACCCGGAAGTGGCCGAATACATCATGGACACGGTGGTGGACCTGAAGATGGCCTTCTGGGAGAGAGCGCTGGAGGAGGTGGGCGACCTGGTAGATGTCGTCGTCGAGGCCGATGACCTGGCGGGCCAGGATCGACTCTTCTTCAGCCGCGAGCAGTACCGCCAGTTCATCAAGCCCAGGCATACTCGGCTCTTCGCTTTCATCAAGAGCCGCACCCATGCTAAGCTCTTCTACCACTGCGACGGCGCCCTCATGCCCATTCTGTGGGACCTGATCGAGTCGGGCATCGACATCCTCAACCCGCTGCAGAAGAGCGCGGCAGGCATTGACTACAAGGCCATCAAGAAGGAATACGGCAAAGACCTGACCATCTGGGGCGGCGGCGTCGACACCCAGCGGGTCTTTGACCAGGGGACGCCCGACGAAGTGCGCCGGGATGTCCTTGAGAACATCGAAGCGCTGGCTCCCGGCGGCGGCTGGGTCTTCACGACCATCCACAACACGCAAGCCACGGTGCCCCCAGCCAACTACATGGCCATGTGGGAGGCGTTCCAGGAGAACCGCAGGTATTGAACTGACATGGCTCGTATCCTGATCGACCGCAACGTCTCTGTACCCATGCGCGACGGGGTTGTCCTCGCCGCCGATGTCTATCGTCCCGATGTCGGGGGGCCCTGGCCTGTCATTCTGAGCCGCCTGCCCTACAACAAGGATGATCTCGCGATGCACATGGAGGCCATCCACCCGGTGCGCGCGGTGGAAGCGGGTTACGCCGTGGTCCTCCAGGACACGCGCGGGCGCTACCAGTCGGGCGGCGACTTCTATCCTTTTGTGCACGAGGCGGCCGACGGCTACGACACCGTGGAATGGGTGGGAGCGCAGCCCTGGTGCAGCGGCAGCGTGGGCATGGTGGGCGCATCCTACTTCGGCGCTACCCAATGGCTGGCAGCCACGCAGCAGCCGCCGCACCTCAAGGCCATCTTCCCCATGGTTACCAGCTCCGAGTACTACGAGGGCTGGACCTACCAGGGTGGGGCCTTCCAGCTTGGTTTTGCCTTGCTGTGGGTGCTGACGGGCTTTGCGCCCGATACGGCCAGCCGCCTGGCCAAGGCCGGCGTAACGGACGCGGACGAGGCGCTCCGCCTGGCGGCCGCCGTGGATGACATCGACCGTCTCTACCGCCACCAGCCCCTGGCATCGCTGCCTCTACTGCGGGATTCGCAGGCTGCCCGGTACTACTTCGACTGGCTGGCTCATGCCGCCAACGATGCTTACTGGCAGCAGATCGCCATCAACCGGCAGTATGACCGCATCCTGGCGCCGGCCTACAACGTGGGCGGTTGGTACGACATCTTCCTCAAGGGCACGCTGGAGAACTACACCCGCATGCGCGTGGAGGGCGGCTCAGAGGCGGCGCGTTCCGGGCAGCGGCTGCTGCTGGCGCCCTGGGCGCACGGCAAGCTGCACGGCGACTATGCCGACCTCAGCTTCGGCATCGACACGGCGTTTGACCTCGTCGATGCGCACGGGCGCGCCCTGCGCTTCTTCGACCGCTACCTCAAGGGCATCGACAACGGACTCGAGCAGGAGCCGCCTGTGCGCCTGTACGTGATGGGCGAGAATCGCTGGCGCGATGAGTGGGAGTGGCCCCTGGCCCGCACGCAGTACATCCCCTGGTTCCTGCACAGCGACGGTGCCGCCAACACGAGCGGGGGGACGCTGAGCCCGGTCATGCCCGATTCGGAGCCGATCGATCTCTACCTGTTCGATCCCCGCCAGCCCGCGCCCACCGTGGGCGGCCCCGCCTTCCTGCCGGGACTGCGCCTGGCGGCCAACGCCGGCCCCCGGGATCAGCGCGAGGTCGAAGCCCGCGCCGATGTGCTCACCTACACCTCGACGCCCATGACTGAGCCGCTGGAGGTGACCGGCCTGGTGAGCTTCGAGCTGTGGGCGACCAGCACCGCGGTGGACACCGATTGGGTGGTGAAGCTGTGCGACGTGGCGCCGGATGGCGCCTCGCGTATCCTGTGCGAGGGCATCCTGCGCGCCCGATTCCGCGCCGGCTTCGAGACCCCCAGCCCGATCACGCCTGGCAAGGTCTACCACTATACAGTGGACCTGGTGGCGACCAGCCACGTCTTCCTGCCCGGCCACTCGCTGAGGGTGGATGTGACCAGCAGCTCCTGGCCCCGGTTCGACATCAACCCCAACACCGGCCGGCCCCTGGGCGTCGACGGGCCCGCCGACGTGCGACCAGCCCTGCAGGCCGTGCTCCACACCAACAACTATCCTTCCCACATCGTGCTGCCGGTCATCCCGCATTAGGACGCCTGCCAACCACCGGAGAAGTTCGACTTCTCTCAGAAGTCGAACTTCTTTCACCCCCCAGGGCGACCACAGGGGGTCGCCCCTACGATCCATGAACACCGCCCAGAACCTGCTTGACCTCCTTGACCTGCCTACTGGTGACCGGCACGACCTGCCGGCGTCGCCGCGACGATTTCCTGACGGCGCCCACTACCGCGTGGAGATTCCCAGCGTCGAAGGGCCGGCGGCGATGGCGGCCGTGCTCGACGAGGCTGCCAGGCGCGGTCTGACCATCCACCGGGTGTCCCAGGGCAGCGGCATCATGCTGCTGACCAACAGCGACATCCGTGACATGGCCCAGCTTGGCCGTGAACACGGCATCGAGGTGTGCCTGTTCGTGGGGCCGCGGGCGCCATGGGAAGGCTCTGGCCAGGCCCTGACGCCTGACGGCAAGATCTTTGGCTGGCGCCATACCGGCATGGACCAGCTTGTCTACGCCTTCGAAGACGTCGTGCGCGGGGTGGAGAACGGTATTCGCAGCGTCCTGGTGGCGGATGAGGGCTTGGTCTGGCTGCTCGACCAGGGGCGCCAGCGCGGCCTGTTGCCGGCGGATCTGATCATCAAGGCTTCGGCGCTGATGGGCGCCGCCAACCCGGTTGGGATCAGGCTGCTGGTGGAGGCGGGCATCAATACCGTGAACGTGGCCTCCGACATCTCACCGGCGCGCCTGGCGGCGCTGCGCCAGGTCATCGACATCCCCATCGATCTCTACATCGAGGGCCCTGATGGTCTGGGCGGGTTCACCCGGTACTACGAGCTGCCGGAGATCCTGCGCGTGGGGGCGCCTCTCTATCTGAAGTTCGGGCTGCGCAATGCGCCCAACATCTACCCCAGCGGCCTGCACCTGGAGAACACGGCCATTGCCACCGGTCGCGAGCGCGTGCGCCGCGCCGCCATCGCCATGGAGCTGCTGGCTCGTTCCGGGGCCAGCTTTGTCGCTTCCAGGGCCGGCGCCGGCGACCTGGGCATTCCCGTCATCTGACCGGTTCCGTAACCCTTTGAGCTGGCGACATGATTCATGTTGATTCCCGTCTCGGCTTCCGTCAGGAGTGTTAGCAGCGATGGCTGGCCGTCTGCAAGATAAGATCGCCATCATCACCGGCGCCGGGCGCGGCATTGGCGCCCAAACCGCCCGCCGCTTCCTGGAACAAGGCGCGCGCGTGGCCATCGCCGAGTTGAATGCCGATACCGGCGAAGCGACGGCGGCGGCGCTCCGGGCCGAGGGATTCGAGGCCATCGCCGTGCAGACGGACGTCTCTGACCATGACTCGGTCAGGCGCATGGTGGCAGACGTGGTCGCTGCCCTGGGCCCGCCCGACATCCTGGTCAACAACGCCGGCATCAATGTCTTTCGCGACCCGCTCCAACTGACGGATGCAGACTGGCGCAAGTGCTTTGGCGTCAACCTGGACGGCATGTGGTACTGCACCCGGGAGGTGCTGCCCCACATGCTGGCGCACGGCGGCGGCAGCATCGTCAACATCGCCTCCGTCCACGCCCTGCAGATCATCCCTGGCTGCTTCCCGTATCCTGTGGCCAAGCACGCGGTGGTGGGGCTGACCAAGGCGCTCGCCATCGAGTACGCTTCCCAGAACGTCCGTATGAACGCCATCTGTCCCGGCTACGTGGAAACGCAGATCACCATCGACTACTGGAACACGCACCCCGATCCAGAGGCGCAGCGCCTCTATGCCTACAATCTGCACCCACCCAAGCGTATCGGCACTACCGACGAGATCGCCATGACCGTCCTCTTCCTGGCCTCGGACGAAGCCCGCTTCATCAACGGCGCTATTGTCGTGGTCGACGGTGGGCGCTCGATCCTGTACCACGACTGACACACACACAGGCACACCCACGACAGGAGCATTCACCCATGCAGCAACTCTTTGAAGGTGTTTACATGTTGGAGGGCGACGTCGGCGGCAGACCCCTGCAGCTCATGTACCTCCGCGGCGACATGGCCTCGATTCTGTGGGACACCGGCTGCACCAAAGATCCCGAGCGTTTCATTCTCACGCAGATGTGGGAAGCGGGCGGCGATCCTTCCGGGCTGACCTGGATCATCAACTCCCATCCCGACCTGGACCACACCGGCGGCAACCACCTGATGAAGCGCCTGGCGCCGCAGTCCCTGCTGGCCTGTGGGGACGCCGACCGCGTCGTGTGTTCAGGGCCGGAGGAGCTGATGCGCCTGCGCTACGACCGCTACCGCCGTGACCACGGGCTCCTCTACGATGGTGATGGCCGCCAGGGCGTGCTGCAGCAGAGCGGCCAAGCCCAGCCCATTGAAACCACGTTCGCCGGCGGCGAGCACATCCGTCTGTCCTCTGATTGGGAGGTGGAGATCATTGCGCTTCCCGGCCATGCCCGCGGTCACCTGGGCATTCTCGACGCCAAACACCAGTCCCTCTACGGGGCCGATGCCATCCACGGGGAGGTGTACTATGGCTTCGACGGCCTGCCGAAGATGCCGCCCACCTATCTCTGGGCCGACGACTACCTGGCGACGATCAGGCTGATCGAGCACCTGCCCATCACGACCTATGTGGGCTGTCACTGGCCGATCAAGCGTGGTGAAGAGATCGGCGCCTTCTGCGCCGAGAGCCGGCGCTTCGTCCAGCATGCTGACCACCTGCTGCTGGCGGCCCTGGCCGAGCCGATGACCCTGCGCGACGCCTGTCTGCACTTGGGACCGGCGCTGGGCGCCTGGCCGCGGGAAGTGGACCTGGAGCTGATGTACGCGCTGCACGCCAACCTGGAGAGCCTGGTCCAGCGCGGGGTGGTCAGCGCCACCGGCCGCGACGGCCAAGGCCACATCGTCTTTGCGCGAGGTGGGACGGCATGAAGATCACCGATGTCAAGACCGTCGTGGTCAACGCCCAAATGCGAAACTGGGTCTTCGTCAAGGTGGAGACGGACCAGCCCGGCTTGTTCGGCTGGGGCGAGGCCTCGCTGGAATGGAAGACGAGGGCAGTGGTCGGGGCAGTGGCCGACTTCGCCCCGATGATCGTCGGCGAGGAGGCCGATCGCATCGAGCACCTCTACCAGAAGATGTATCGCCAGTCCTTCTTCCGCATGGGCGTCATCGGCATGTCGGCCATTTCCGGCATCGAGCAGGCGCTCTGGGATATCCGCGGCAAGGAGCTGGGCCAGCCCGTCTTCAAGCTCCTGGGGGGAGCGGTGCGGGACAGGGTGCGCATGTACACTCATCTGGGTGGCGGCGACATGAAGGCGGTCTACGAGTCGCAGTTCAGCCACGACCCCCAGGTGTTTGTTGACCGCGCCCTGGAAGTCCGGAGCCGCGGCTACAACGCCGTCAAGGTTCTCATCACCCCGCCGACGGAGAGCCTGAATCCCATCGCCGCCTATCGCTATGCCGAACGGATGATGGCGGCGCTGCGGGAGGCGCTCGGCGAGGGCATGGACATCATGGTGGACTGTCACGGGCGCCATTTCCCTGCCAATGCCATCGAGTTCTGCCGCATCCTGGCCCCCTACCGTCCTTTCTTCGTCGAGGAGCCGGTGCCGCCTGAGAACGTCGATGCCATGGTCGAGGTGCGCAAGGCCAGCCCGGTGCCCATTGCCACCGGCGAGCGTCTCATCACACGCTTTGGCTTCCGCGAGATCTTCGAGAAACAGGCCTGCCACGTCATCCAACCTGATCTGTGTCATTGCGGCGGCCTATGGGAAGCGAAGAAAATAGCAGCGATGGCGGAAACGTACTACATGGGGGTTGCGCCCCACAACCCGCTCGGCCCGGTCGCCAATGCCGCCGCGCTGCACTTCGCGCTCAGCACGCCCAACTTCCTCATCCAGGAGGACATGCTTACGGATGTCCCCTGGCGCTGGGAGGTCGTGCAGTCCAGCCTTCGGACTGAGAATGGCTACTGGCTGCAGACCGATACGCCCGGCCTTGGCATCGAGGTCGATGAGGAGGCGGCCAGGAGATACCCATTCCAGCAAGAAGTCATCCATCCTCTTACCGTCCGTGCGCCCGACGGGGCCGTGCTCGACTGGTAGATCGCTTTCGCCAACCCATCGCTTTCCATAAGGAGTTATCTCATGAGTCTTGACGCAGTCTACAACGCCATTTTGAACGGCAACGCCAAAGCTGCCACCGCCGCCACCCAGGCCGCGCTTGAGGCCGGGGTGCCTGCCGAGAAGATCCTCAACGAAGGCTGCATTCCCGCCATGTCCGAGGTGGGACGGCTGTTCGAGATCGGCGAGAAGTTCGTGCCGGAGATGCTGATTTCGGCGCGGGCCATGGCCGCCTGCACGCAGATTCTGAAGCCGCTGCTGGCGCAGGAAGGGGTGAAGCAGGTGGGGACGGTGGTGGTGGGGACAGTGGCAGGGGACCTCCACGACATCGGCAAGAACCTGGTGGCGATGATGCTGGAAGGGGCGGGGTTCAAGATCGTCGACCTGGGGACGGACGTAGCGCCGGAGAAGTTCGTGGCGGCGGTGAAGGAGCACAAGCCGGACATCGTGGGCATGTCGGCGCTGCTGACGACGACGACGAAGTCGATCATCAACACGATCGAGGCGCTGAAGGAAGCAGGCGTGCGCGACCAGGTGAAGGTGATGGTTGGCGGTGCGCCGATCACGCAGGAGTTTGCCGACAAGGTGGGAGCGGACGGATTCGCGCCGGATGCCGGCAGCGCCGCCCGT
>JAKOVD010000135.1 GCA_029782215.1 Chloroflexota bacterium | reverse complement strand
TCCGCGTTCGATCAGGTCAGCAAGGCGACCAAGCAGGCCGTCGAAGTGGCCGAGGCCAACATGGCCGCCGCCGCGAAGACGACCGCCGCCGGCCGCTCGCGCAAGGCCGCCTGAGCGCGCTTGCCCGCTCCCCCGGTTTCGCGGCGGTTGCCTCCTCCTCCTCGCTGCCGCGGGACCCGAGCCCGGTCGAAAGACCGGGCTTTTTCTTTTTCGGGGGGTGTTAATGCTCAGTTGACCCAAAAACCCCGCAAACCCGCACCCAGCCTTGCTCTCCGGGCAGGGGCCAGAATTTCTCTGCCTGCGGTTTAGGCAAAATCCTCGAATCGCGGCGCCCCTTGCCGTTGACGCATAGGGGTTGACGCCGGCCTCCGGCGTCGTATCATCGCCACCCTGTCTCGACGGCCCACGACCCCCTCGACGATGTAGGCCTCCCGCTGAACCCCAGACGCCACCGACCGACGCCCGAATTGCGTCTGCCGGCGTGGTGTTCACAGGAGTTCAGCGATGCACAGCTACATTCGTACCCCGCGCGCCGCCGTCGCAACGCCCCTCATCGCCGACGACCGCGAGCCGGCGCTCCAGCGCCAGGCCGGCAACGCCCGCAGTCCGGCTCAGACGCTTTGGGCCTCGCGGCCTCTGGCGGTTCGTGCCGGGAGGCTCATCGCGGTGCGGCTTCACGGCGAGGACCTGCGGGTCGGCCTGGCGACCCCGGACGGGGTGCGGTGGGTGCGACCCGAGGCGGTCCTCACGAGCCCTCAAGCGCAAGCCTGGGCGGAGACGTCGGCGTTCTCGCCGGGCGGACGCCGCGGTTGACGCGTGGGCGGGCGGCTTATGCGCCGGCGCATAAGCGCGTGAAGCCCCCCCCCGCGCTTTGGGCTGCTCAATACCTGCGGCCGCAATTTGTGCACGTCACTTGGCAGTCGAGAAAACCCGCTCGACCAGGTCGCTGTCGATGAGCGCTTGCAGAACGCTGGAGACTTCCTCAGCCTCGGCAGCGTCCAGCACTACCCCGGTCTCCAGATTCCGGTCGAGCCCCGGTTCTGTCAGGTTCGCCGAACCCAGAAGGACTCGGGTATGGTCGCAAACGATGATTTTCGAATGAAGCAGCACATGCGCTTCGCTTCTGGCCGAGAAGACCGTCAGCTCGCCAAAGAGCCCGCCAGCCTGCCGTCGCAGTTCTTCGAGCGCCAGGCTGGCGGAGGACCCCAGTGACTGCGCTTCGTGCGTTAACAGCGTAACGCTCACACCTCGAGCCAAGGCTCCAAGCAACGCATCAAGGAGTCTGCCAATACCCTTGGCTTCGAGATACGGGGAAACAACCAGAAGAGACTGTCGAGCCGCAGAGCACATCGACACGACCGCTCGCGCGTATGAGGAGGTAGGTGTGTCAATCTCGAGCGCGTCCGGCAGCGTCCACACGAGCTGCGAGGCGCGCTCAACTTCATACCCCGCATCAGACAGGCGGACGAGCAGTCTTGCCAGCGGCGCAGCCTCGAGCACGAACGACGGCGCGCGAATCGCACCACTATCGAGAAGCGCGTTCCACAAGACAACGTCGCCATCCTCACCCAGCAGCGCACGCGCCCAGACAAGACGCCAACGGTCAATTGGCTCACCAATGGCCATCCAGAGCGCTTGGCCAAGGCGTCGCAACCGCTCTGGGGCGGAAACCCGGCCTCTCAACGCAGCGCAGGCGCCCGCTATTCTGTCGGTGCGGCTTGCCACGCCTGTGCCCAGTAGCCATGTCGAATCGAGATTGCAGCGAGTTCGCTGTTCTGGGGCGTGGGCCCGCCGTACAGCATCGACCGAGACAAGTCTCGATTGAAAAAGAGGCAGTTGTGCTCGCGATGTGTGCAACCCGCGCAACTTCCCCCGTCGTCGCCGCACAGGGGGTCATAGATGCACTCCTGCCCTGACTGTACGGCGTCCCAAAGCCACGTCCCCAGGCGTTGCTCGAACAGCGTCGTCAGCCCGCCAATCTTCGTTTCGGCGTGACGGTTTGCGTAGAGGATGAACGACAAGGTTCCCGTCAGCAGATATTCCCCGACGCTCGATGGAGAAAAACCGCTCCATTCGATGCGGCGCAGGAACACGTGGCTCATCGTGTGGATGAGGGTTCGCACGGCCGCAGACGCCGGCTCGTTGTACAGGGGTTCCGTCGGCGATTGACGCAAACCCGGCAAGTTCGTGTAGACCCACGCCCACGCCTGCTCAGCGGTCTCCGGTGCCTTGCCAGCCATCAGTCCGTTGTCAATAAGCCATGCTGCGACCCCTACAGGGTCCAGTTGAAACCACAATGCTTCGGTTTCCGAGGCCAAGGCATAGATTGGAATCTTGCCTCGCTCATCAGGTGGAAAGGGCGATATCACGGTGCGCGCCGGGTCGCGCGCAATGCGCGTGTAGCCAAACGCGCACAACGCCAACGGAAAATCATTGATAACTCGAATGCTCGCAATTCCCATGAGCTCACTGCTCTTGCGAGCCGCGTCTTCTACCTGTTTGGCTCCGCGCTCATCGCCTCGATTCCGTAGCATCGTTGCGACCGCCGTCGTATCGCTCAGACTGGTGCGGTCTTGCAGCGTCGTGTGTTCGACGAGCCAACGCCTGGGCACCTCGTTCGCCGACCAGCCGCTGCCGTTCAGAAGCGTTGTCACCTTATCCAGCGCAGATTGGCCGGGAGGGCTCGCCTTTCGCGCGTCGTAGGCCTTGAGGACCGGACTGTCCGGATTGGTCACGCGCAGCTGCTCCGCCATCTGTGCTAACAGCGCATCCTCGCCGTCGGATACGCCGCGACTACGCGCCTCGATCGTTGTATGCGCGGGAGCGTCGAGTAGGCCCCACGCTCTCGCCAACATCAGGCCCAATGCGTCCTTGGCGTTGCGAATCCGGCCCTCTTCGTCCTCAGGAAAATTGACGAACGATAAGGTGTGCGGCATATACAGGGACGGGTCGCCCGCGGGCACCACCTTGAGCCACTTCTCGTGTTTGGCATCGCCGGGTCCCAATGAGGCGCTGTACGCGCACCTGCACGGCGCCATGCGCAGTCCCTGGAGGTCTGCATTGCAGACCTTGCAGTACCAGCGCGCCTGTCGTACTCGACCGGGGTCGTAGAAGGCATTGTGCTCAGGGCCGTGCCCATTCGGGCACTTGCGCTCGGGAAGTTTGAGTTCCTCCATGCGCCCACAGTTGTGAGCCTGGACATACCGCATGCGGGTGAAACTCCCCCCGCATTGGCATACCCCAAGCGGCCCGCCGTGCTTTGCCAAGGCCGCATAGCTCGCGACTCGGCTGCACTTGCGACAGACGAACGTTAGCGGATACGGGGAGAAGCGCACCTCGCGGGGAGCGCCAACCACGTACTGGCTCCGCCTTCCCGGGTCGCGAGGGTCGGGAAACTTCTCGTTGAACGAGGGATTCCTCCACTGCGCCAACGCATCGGACAGCGCGTCGAAAAGCGCGTCCCTGTTCATTTCCGAGTCTGCAAGCGCGACACTCTCAACCTGAGACAGGCCGTAGTCGTCGTGTTCGAATAGCGCATAGGGCAAGTGCCGATAAAGCACTTGCGTGGCTCCACGTGCAAACGCTTTGCGGGTGGCCATCGTTACTCCTTGGTCTTCTTTGTGAGGCGTAGAAGGCCATCCTCTGCGTCAGGCCAGAACGGAATGCCGGGCTCGACGTCCCGAAGGCTCGTCATCGGCGCAGGACGCATCGCGTTTCTCACCAGCTTCTCGTGACTGTTGCGTACAGAGACGAGAATGGTGTCCATTCCATTGGTCAACGTGTCCTGCAGGGCCATCTCCAACCCCTTGTCATAGACGCCAAGCCCCAAGGCGTAGGCACCGTTGAGTTCGGCGGCCAAACCGGCCGCTCCGAGTTCATTCAGAAGAGCTGCAGCCTCGAACCGCTCGCGGAGCTTGAAATTCCCTGTCTTGGCGGCATGCAGCCCATAGATGAGCCCAAGCGCGATTCCCGGCAGCGTCCTTTGCGCCGCGTACTTTGCGAACCGATTGACCGGAACCGGAGACACCATCCGGTCCAGGTGGTCGTGAAACTCGATGAAGCGGTGATAGATGCTGGTTGCGCGCAACGAAAATCCCGGCAGGACGACGGCGACCAGGCCAACGTGCTTGCGGCCGCTTCGACTGGACGCCTGGATGTATTCCGCAGTCTCCTCGGGAACACCGTCCATGGTCATGAGGTTGATGCGCTCGAGGTCAACCCCGTGGCTAATCATGTTGGTGGCGACCAGGGCATCCAGGAACTGGTCGCTGAGCCACTCGGGCGGGCTCTCCACGCGATGAACTAGGTCGGCAACCTCAGCACCTGTCGACCGGCTCGAGTGATACTCGACGTTGAGCTCCCGCGGACCGTCCGGCCTTGTTCTCGCTGCGGCTTCCGAGAGCGCTTGTTTGACGCGAGAGCCACGCGGGAGACTACCAACGTAGTTCAGTGTGGTTGTGTAGTAGCGAAGCAGCAGTCCCGCGTCGTCCTCGCTGCGTGCTTCCCGGACTATCGCAAGAACCAGATGCGGGTTGCGCGCCAGTCGGTCAATCTCGGTCTGAAGAATCTCGGTGCAGAATGCCGCAGCATCGGCCTGATGCATCGATGCGCTGCGAAACGCGACGAAGACGCGAGCCGTCTTGGGCGCGCCCATCTCGTCTCGGTCAGGTTCAGAATAGAAGCTCTTGAGGCGGTCGTAACCGCGCCCTGGAAAGCGCCGCGCGTCCTTGACGCCGTACAGGTGCCGGACCTGATGCTCGAACCCTTCGATGGTTGCAGTCGCTGCAACCACCTTGGACGGCAGGCCGCTTAGCGACTGCTCGCAATAGCGCACCAATGTCTCATAGTGGCCCGCAAAAGCTCCGAGCTCTTCCTGCAAAAGGTGGAGCTCGTCCTGGATATGCAAGGCCGGGGCTGGGTCGTATGGCGTGACCTTAAGCCGCTGCTTCTTGTCAACCTTGCATGGGTACGACACGCAGAACTCCCCGAACGAGTATCCGTGCTCAGGGCATTTCCACCGCGCGCCGCCCCACAGCATGCCGTACCGTGGCTGCTGGCCTACACTTGCCATCTTGTCGATGGTGCCGACAACCAGCGTCGGCAAGTATCGGTAGACTTCGTCGTCCGAGACGTCCAGGGGCAATTCCGCGGAGCAGGCAGTGCAGGCATGCCGAAAGCGCACTGCTTTTCGGTCCGCGATGACCTTGACGGTACCGCGCCCTTCGCACGCCGGGCAATCCGGAACCACGAGAAGGCGCTTGAGGCTCTCTTCTGAGCTGTATCGCTGCATCAGCTCGTCGGACAGCGAGTTTGGAGTTGTGGTGGAGCCCACAAAGTAGCCTAACCGGAAGCCTTCCGACTCCGCCGCTTTTGCGCCAAGCAAGGCCTTGCGCTCGACCTCAGCCTCCCATACGACGCGCATCGCACGCTGCAGCTGTTGCACACTCAGCATGCGAAGGGGAAACCGCAACCAGGCCGACATGCCGAAGTTCTTGCCGCGCAGCCTGTCGTACAGGATGGCGCAGCAGGTGAGCCCCAGATAGGCTTCGGTTTTTCCGCCGCCTGTTCGGAACCAGAGAACGTCTCCCCAGTCGAGCGCGCCAGACCAGTTGCGCGTGGTTCCTTCGGGGAATTCACCCTGATGCACGCTCTCTCGAACCGCCAGGGCCGGAAGTTGGGTAACGATGAAGACGAGCTGAAAGAGGCGCCACGAGTCGTATCCCTTTGCGAGCCTTCCGAAGACGCGATTCATGGCCCTGAAGGCCGTGAGAAGTCGGCCGTCTGCCCGAAGCGCTGCAATGCCGCTGGCGAATCGTTGGGTTTCCGCGCGGAACCCTGCATAGTCGTTGGCGCACTCCGTCAACGCCTCGGGGGTCAGACCGAGTGAGTTCTCTTTAAGAATTCGCTCCTCCCAGTCCTCGCCGTAGGCGAGCATCTGTTCATAGATGTCGGTCAACGTGGCAAAGGGGTCGGCGTCGAGTTGCACGAAGCGCGCAGGCGGCTGGTCGCGCGTGGCAATGCGCGGCTGCTCGTAAGTCGCGAGCGCTGCTGTCTCGATGCGCGTGCGGTCGGCGCTCACGCGCACGCTGGTGTTGTGCCCAACCGCCCAGACGCGACGGTCGTACTGGTAATCAGCCGGTACCGGGAGTATCTCGATAGGAAGAAGTGCCCCTGAGACCACCGAGGCTGTGACCGCTGCGTCGCCCATGACGAGATACGCGTCCTGGGCACCAATCCCGGTGGCATGCGTCGCGTTTCGAATGTAGCACCCTACGCGCGCCTTGCCGTCGCTGCGAGGCCAAACACGCACCTCGACAACACCGGAGAGCGGCGCACGGTCGATGGCCTGCGCACCTGCGCAGACCGACGCCAGGAAGGTCTGAAACGCCTGATCGTCCTTGAGCACGTCGACCTTCTCGACCTTTGGCCGGTTACCCGGCCAGCAACGTCCGATATCCGAGCGGCCATACGCTTCGTCCAGGGCCGAGGCGATGCTCTCATTGACCTTGCCATTGTCGTGGCCGGTCTTTCTACCGCTGGCGGGCAGGCGAAAGCGTAGTCCCTTGACGCAGACCGGCCAGCGCTGGACGACCTCCGCTATCGGTGCGCCTTCCGAGAGGCTATCCGCCCCCAGGACGCCAGATTGCTCCTTCAGGGTCGGAAGGTGCTGGGTGAAGATGCAGAATCGGGCGTCGACTGAGAGTTCGAAATACCCGTCGGCGTCTGGCTCGACGAGCAACTCGAAGCCCAACGCGGAGGGAGGGCGGCGCAGAGCGTCCCGGTCTTCCCCCTTGTCCGCGACGACAACCGATTCCTCGTCGTTGCCTGCGCCCTTGTCCCCGCGCGACCCACTTGCCGACGGCGCTGGCGCCTTCGTGGCCGCTGCCGATGCCGCTGCCGGTGCTTGGATGTTCGAATCCGCTTCCGGCTGTTCCTCGTCGAGTTCGAGCGCAACGGGCGTGGTCTTTGACGGGCCCAGCACGCCTAGATGGCACCAATCGAGCGGGTGGGTATTGGCGCGTCGAATCGAATCGCGGCCAGCAAGCCGCTCTTCGAGGACCCGGACGAAGTGGCGCGTGAGGGCCAGCTCGTCCTGATAGGTTGGGTTATAGGGTGTCATCAAAGTCCCCTGCTGGATTCATTGCGAAGCTGCGGCGGCCGCCGATGTCAGTTCGTTGCGGACTGCGCGAACCTGCAGAAGCTCAACCGCTGAGAGCACGTCACCGATTGCCGTGTCGAGCGCCCGTGCGCTCTCCAGAGCCTCCTCATAGCCGTCACCGCGAATGATTGCCCGAAGGAGCTCTCGCAACTTGCGGCCTGCGGCGCGATTTCGCCCACGCTCCTCCTGGATGAACCGAAACGCCGCACGAAGGAGCTTGTCGTCGTGATAGCAGCCCGTGGTTCGAGCCAGGATTTCGAATTCCTCGAACTGCTGGGGCGCAAGAACCTCGTCGTCCTTTTGAAACCAGGTCCTCACGGTGCTGTAGTCCGAACGTAGCCCGTCGCTGGCCAGCCTGCTAAAGAGCTCCGCATGGTCGCCGACCTTCTCCAGGAGCGTTCGCTTTGCCTGCCGCCAGAGCTCCAGCGCGATGCGAGCGCGCGCAGGTAGGCGGTGGTGAATCGCCTCAGTAAGCCGATGAAACAGGTCGTCATACCGACCGTCGACGAAGCTCACCACCTGCCATCCGCGTTGAAGATTGGCGGCGCAGACGCGTCGAAGTTCATCGGTCGCCGGAAAAAACACATCGAGTCGGTGAGATGGCGGATATCGGACGACGGAGCCTTGGGCGAATGCCACCTCGACGACTTCGCCGTTGAAGAACGGCGCACCGGTCGCAGCAGTAGCAGTAGGTTCGTAGTCCATCACTCCTGCGCCGTCACTGCCGGCAAGACGGTCAATGTCGAGCACGCCGTCGACGGCAGCCGTGGCTGCCAATCGAATCGGCATCCCGTTGCCCTTGAGCGTATGGATTGCCGGTGCCTCCGTGCGTCTGCAAGGCGGCCGCGGTTGCCGGGGTTCGAGTCCCATGGGCGCCAACATCGCGAGACGGTCGCGGTCGCGCTGCAACCCGTACGCGAATTGGTACAAGCTCGACTGTACGGACAGGTCGATGTCGGCTTCGAACGGATAGACCACGACTTCGACATCGACGCTTGGGTACAGGTCGAGATAGCGCGCACGAGGCATCCGTGCTCCGGGCAGAATTGTGTGGGCGTCTTGCCTGTCAGCGACCAGCCGGACTTCGCTCGCTGCGTGGACAACCTCGATGCGTCCCTCGAGACGAGCCTGCGCGACGCCATCGACGGTGTCCTGGAGCATTCGCGTGAGGATTGGGACCTCGGGCACTGACCCCACAACGACTCGCAGCACGTCGCCGGAAGGGTCTGCAAGCCATTCCTCCACGCGCGAGGCAAGGACCCAGAACTTCGCCGGCTCTTGTCGCTTCATCAATGCGTCATACGCCCCATGCAACGCATCGCGTAGTGCAGGCCAATGCCCTTCCCAAGCCGGATTTCCGGGAGCGCTCACTTCATGCAGCGCGTCCAGACGACGCTTCAGATTACCCGCCCAGTCGCTGCCGCTGGCTTCCTCGAGTTCCACAAGCGGGACGGTCAGTTGCCGCAGGCGGTGGTAGATACTCCAAGCCTGCTGCCCGCCCGGCAAGGGCTGACCACTTGCGTGACGCATCATCGTTGCGAGGGTCGAATAGACCTTGGAGAGTGCCTCATTCGCCTCGGCGTCTTCATCGCAAAGCCACAAAGTGCGTTCCGGCATCTCGGGTAGCGATGCAAGCGAGTTGCCCATGACGGCCTCAGCGTCAACCACGGCTTGCGCGTCCCATAGCCAAACCGACGCTTTCTCCGGATAGCCGCAGTCTGCAAGGACACTTCTTTCAATGACCGGGGCAATGACCACACGCAATGGGACCTCGGCCAGCGGCCCATTCAGAAGGCTTGTGAGATGACCAAGAGTCCGCGGATGTGAAGCATCGATGACCGCTGCGGAAAAGCGCTTCGACAATGTCGCGCGGTCTACCCAACCTGGATTGGCCACAAAGACACGGGGCTTTCCAGTGCGGCCCGCGATGTATCGCGACAGCGGTTCAACATTCCATACGTCGCCCAGGCTCTCGTGATGTCCCAAGGGCAAGCTCAGGAGCGTCGCGCGCGCAGGGTGTACGGCCGGCGTCACCAGCAAGACATCGCCCTTCAGCAGGGCCATCCGTTCTCCCGCCGGGAGCAGCTCACCGCCGTGCTCGTGGGCGAAACTCCCCACGAGCAGCGCCGCGGTGAGGTATTGCGCCGTTCCGTCCAGCGGACGGGGGACGAGAAAGCAGACGGTCTGACGACGAGTGCGCGCGAGAAGTGCAGCGCGAACCGCCATGACGGCGCTCAGCTTTTCGAACCCTTGCCCCCAGGCCGGGAGAACGCTCTTATGCAGAAGGGCCTGGGTGACAGGCTGGCGTTCCGGATTGAAGGCCCCTTCCCACATTCGCTACTTGACAAGGCGGTGCTTGGCCCCAAGTCGCTGAAGCTCGGCGCCGTAGTGCTCCGGCAGCCGGCTGGTTGCACCGCTGCGAGCGCCCACGGCTAGAGCCAGGCCAATGGCCGCCAGATTCTTCTCGGGCTCGGTGCGCGGTCTGAAGGCGAGCTCAGGCGCGACCGGCCGTCGGCCGCGCGCCCTGCACTCCAGGACAAGGTCATCGAGCATGCTGCCGGCGTATTGCTTGCAATGGTCACCAGCGTTCTCTGCACGGACGACGGCAAGCGCACGAACCTCGAACCCCGCCCGATGCAAGGCCCCGGCCAAGGCTTGCCAAGCCGCCATCTTCGTGTTGTGAAACGTCAGGACTAGACGACCGTTTCGGGCGAGGGTGCGTCGTGTCTCGGTCAGGCACTCGCCGATGGCGGCCTCGTAAGACTGCGCCGTCATCCCCCTTGCGACGTTAGGAACGGCTTCTTGTCGCTCGTCGATGGCTGACACAGGCATGTACACGGAAAGCCACGCATGAAACAAGCGTGCGAGTTCCCCATACTGAACGTCGTCGAAGTATGGAGGGTCAGTGAGCGCAAGTTGTATTGACCCGTCCGGGAGCGCCTGACGAGCGCTGCTTCCGGTGGCAACAACCACCCCCTGCGGCACCGCTTGCCGTTTGAGCGTTTGCCCGGAGAGCCGACGGACCGCCGGCAAGGCCTCGCATTGTTCGGTCAGCCATTGGAGAGCGCGCCGGGATGCGGCCAGCCGGCGAGGCAATGTGCCTCGTCCGCAGGGGGCAAGAGGGTTCGACTCGACAGCGAGCGTTGTGTCGGCATATCGATGGTTGGCAATGCCTTCGAACGGCTTCAAGTGAAAACGGTCCCAGCGGCTCAGGAACGCGGGCATCTCCGCCAGTCCCAGCACCGCGTATGCAAGGCGGTCCCTGATGGCACGCCCAAACGGAAGCGTGCCGACGCGGCTCAACGCATCGACGATGAAATCGACCTGGCGATGCGTGTAGAGGTCTCCCCAGCATTCGTAGCCGGCGTCAATTAGGCGCCTCGTTTCTTTGCCGGGCCCGATGGGCGCACTCAACGCAGCATGGCTGCCGGTGCCAGGTTTCGCATCGACAGGGTCATGGCGTTCGACCGGGCGCAGCTGGGCGTGCGAACGCCCGCTCACCAAAACCACTTCCTGGACCAGAACTGCTCGCCACGAGGCATCGCCGTGGACCAGAGGCTTCAGCAGCAACGGGTCGCGACAATGCGGGCACCGGTTCAGCCAGTCCGAGACGCTGTGGGACGCATCGCAGGCGTCACATCGAAAGGTTCGAACGCCGGCACGCCGACGTGACACGCTGCCGCAGACTGCACACCCGTAGAAGGCCTGCGTCTGCGCAAGCGAGCGCGATGAAAGCGAAACCATCATCTCCGGAAAGAGGTGAATCCTCCCGGAGCACCCCGCGCACTCCCCGAGTCGAACCCGAAGGACATGGCTCAACTCGCGCCCGTCTGGCCGAACGAATTCCCGGCGATGTGGCTCAAGGGATTGCAGCAGCATCTGGCTGGCGCGAGACAGCTCGCCGACATCAGCTCGGGTGAGCGTAACCGCCAGTCCCGTGGCGGGCCAGGGATAGAGGTCCTGGGCGTACGCAGAAAGCCCCCGGCGCACGGCTTCGAACGTGACTGTTCCGCCGCCGCTGAACGGGTCAGCGACTTTGAGGTTGTGGCCATATCGCGCTACGGCCGCGTCAAGAACGGCACCCATCACACTGTGCGGCCGCCGCGCCCACCAGCGATACGCCGAGACGACCGGAGCGTGCTGCTCGCGGTTCACCTGCTCGCGAGCGGCCGTATGGCCGACTCGCCGCCAGTTGACAGCCGCCAGCATGGAGTCGTGGGTCGACGCGGTCATGTAGTCGTTCTTATGCTTGTTGCAGTTGACCTGTTGTCTAGCCAACACCTGCGTTGGTCCGCAAGAGCGCGCGCGGCTCCTGCATGCCCAGGCCTTTCGAGTGCCCGCTCATCAAGCCCAAGTGAGTCGGGCGCGCGCGGCGCTGGCGCGGCCTCGGAGCCCCTCCAGATGCATTTGTTTGAAAGTAGTATAGCCCGGCACTCTTTTGGTTTGATGCGGTTTGTCACGCCGATTTGCGTTGCTGCCTCCCCGGGTGAGGCACAAGCACGAACTCTACCGGCGGCGGGGCTCACCAGGTGAGCCCTGCCGCAGTCATTCGGCCGAGAAGCCCACTTGGACAACCGATGTAGGTCCCGACATGGCCAACCACCGCATCGAGGTGTGGATGATGTCTGCCCACGGGGCCAAGGGATTGGACTCGCTAGGCCGGCGACGGGGCTCCTGTCGGCGATGCGCGTACCCATGACCCGGGTCGGCGAGACTCGAGGACCGTGGTCGTTCGGCGCGTCGAGGCGCCCAGTTCCGCAGGCGGAAGCCCGTTCGCCATAGGGGATACGACAACCAACCCGGAAGCGGTCCCGTCTATGCGATTTCGCTC
Source organism: Chloroflexota bacterium (assembly GCA_029782215.1). Classification (GTDB taxonomy): domain Bacteria; phylum Chloroflexota; class Anaerolineae; order J102; family J102; genus SSF26. The sequence goes on along the minus strand of JAKOVD010000135.1, from coordinate 8,886 downwards.
ATCTCTTCCTGCGCTCGCGGCGCTGGCGGCCATGAATGCCGCACCGGCCCAAGAAGCGCCACCCGTGGTAAATATGCCCTCCAGCGCCCAGGGACGGGCGGCGTCGCTTCAGCATTGGGCGGTGATTGGCGACGACATCGCGGCGCAAGTCGTGACGGCGCTCAGGCCCGACGTGCCGGTTTACATCAAGCGCCTACCGGCAGCGACGGCATTCGAGAGCGGTCTGGCCGAATTCCTCGAAACCAGTCTTTACCGACGGGGTGTGCGCGTCCTCGCCAAGCCGAGTACGGCTGCGTACACCGTCAACCTCTCGACGATGGTGGCAATCCACCGGTCAAACGCCGATACACAGTTCTTTGGCGCCACCACGGCGCTGAGTACGGGCATCATGGTGGTGCGCGAAGTGGCACTGGAGAGCTGGGCGGCTGGAATCGCGGCAGCGGGTCTCTTCGTTGACGGGGCGCGCCAATTCGTCAAGCCCAGCCCGAACGCGCGGATGGAGCTCGCCGTTACCACCTCGGCGCTCGTGAACGACGAGTACGTCTTGCGCAAGACGGACGTGTACTACGTCGATGCAGCCGACGCTCAGCTGTACGGCAGCGCCGGAAAAATAATTCGAATCGAAGAGGGTCGTTGAGATGAAACGCCGTCCCTTTGCCGCGGCTTGCGCCGCCGCATGCCTGCTCGTTCTGACTGGCTGTGCAAGCTCGTTGAACAACGAGGTCTACGGCAACGAAGCCGCATCGGTCATCGTCAAGGAGAACCGACGTGCCGCCTCCGTCCTTGCCAAGGCACTGAGCAAGAAGGTCGGCCCCGGGTCTTCTGTCCTGGTGACGACTATCGCCAACCTGGACCGCCTGAACGAATCCTCGAGCATGGGGCGAATGATTTCCGAACAGGTCGCCGCGGGGCTCGTCCAGTACGGGGTGCCGGTCGTCGAAGTGAAGATGGCCAACGCCTTGTTCATCCGAAGCGCTCAGGGCGAGATGATGCTTTCGCGCGAGGTAAAAGACCTGACGCTGACACATCGCGCCGAGTACGTCATCGTGGGCACCTACACGGTGGGCGGAAGCACGATTTACGTGACGCTGAAGGCCGTGGACCCGAACACGAACGTAGCGCATGCCGCGCATAGCTATGGGATGCCGCTCGACGCTTTCCGCAAGAGCATCTGAACTGTCGGCCGCGAGCCGCGCAGACCTTCTTCCCGGCAGCAGTCCTGCCGCAGCCCTGCAGACTCGACTGGCCAATTTGCGTCGGTTTAAGATGTTCGCAAGCAGCGTGCGATGCGCTGCTGCGGATGCGGTGGCCAGGAGACTGGCGTTAGCAGAATGCGATTCTCAGTCACCGTTATGGCGCACGCTCATGACCAACATTGCACAGGGGATTCCTGCATGAAGCACTTCGCCGTCTTGTTGGTCGCTATCGCAATGCTTTGGGGCTGCTCGAAGCCGGCCGACACTGTCATACCGTCCGACATGTCGGCTTGGGACAAAGAGTTAGCACCCGAACTGAAGAAGCTGTCCGACGCCGACCGCGAAAGGGTGGGCGCGTATCTGCTGCGCGCGAAATTTGGCGAGGTGATGGGCGGGAAAGGTGTTCCACCGGGAACCACTATCGGCCAAGCCCTCGAAGCGCAGAAGAAGTGGGAGGCTGAGCAGGCAGCCAAGCGGGCCGAGGAAGAGGCTCTGAAGAAGAAGCTCGAGCAAGAGCGCGCGGCGGCGATGGACGAGCTAAACAAGGTCGTCACCGTTACTTTGGTCGCCAAGCAAGAGTTGCCGAAGAATTTCGATGCCGGCCGATACAGTGATTACCAAGTATTCCGCATCGGGGTGCAGAACAATTCGGACAAGCCCATAGTGGGCGTCGCTGGTGAACTCAAGTTCATCGACATCTTCGACAAGGAAGTCGGTGCGGTCGTTTTCCGCATCAGCGAGACCGTAGAGCCCGGCAAGTCTGTGACGTGGAAAGGCACGCGCGACTACAACCAGTTCATCGACGAGCACCGTGCCGTGTGGAACCTGCAAGAGGGGAAGTACACGACGCGGTTCGTGCCGGAGATGGTCGTCTTCAAGGACGGGACGAAACTCACGATGCCGAAGTGACAGGCGCCCGCGTTCTCCAGCAGCCTTGTCTGCGCAATGGCTAGGCACGTTTGCTGGGCGGACGTGAAGGAGGCAGCAGGCCTCCTTCACGTGAATTACGCTACAGCTCCAGCCCGCGTTCTTGGCCTCGTGAGCGAACGCGCATCTCCTCGCGCAGCAGCGCCGCTTCCAGCGCTCGAACGAGCTCATCGTCTGTGACGTTTTCGTTGTAGGCGATGCCGGCTTCCCGCATCGCAGCCATGAGGTGCTCGCGAACGGTTTGAATCTCGAGCTCGATGGCGGTCTTCTCGTCACTCGGGCCTAGCGCGTTCCTGTGTCTGCATAGGCCCCTGAGCTTGTCCAGCAGCTGTCGCAGCGTGCGGAGTTGGTAGTGCCTTCCCATGATTTCCTCTTTTGAATCGTCTCTGGTGCCGGCCGAACGGTTCGGTCGGATGCTCATGCCCGGCGTATAGCGAACGCCCACAGGGCGCTGACCGAAGCCTTCGACTTCCCGGGGGTGACTACAGGCGGCCTCTTGACGCCCATAGCTGTACGGACGTACAGTAATGCCGAACACCCATTCGGCAAGACGAATCCATGCCATCCACCGACGAGCAGCACCTGGCGGCACTGCGCACCTACTGGAAGCGCCATCAGGCCTTCCCGCCCATGGCCAAGCTCTGCGAGGTCGTGGGTCTGTCTTCGACCGCGAGCGTCTTCGAGCTGGTCGGGCGCCTGACCGAGGCCGGCTACCTGCAGCGGGTGGAAGGCCGCATCGCGCCCACCCGGAAGTTCTTCGGCCGCCCCGTCGTGGGGTCGGTGCGCGCGGGCGTCCCCGAGCCCGCCGCGGAAGAGGACTTCGAGCTCCTCACCATCGACGACTACCTCATCGACGACCCCAACCGCACCATCCTGTGCCGGGTGCGTGGGGACTCGATGACCGGGGCGGGACTCCTGGACGGCGACTTGGTCGTCGTGCAGAAGAACTCGCCCACGAGTGCCGGCGACGTTGTGGTGGCGGTCATCGACGGGGAGGTGACGGTGAAGACGCTGCGCCAGACGCGCGGGCGCTACTACCTGCAGGCGGCCAACCCGGCGTACCCGGACATCCGGCCGACCGGGTCGCTCGAAATCCTGGGCGTGGTCGTGGGGAGCTTTCGGCGCATGGCGCGCCGGTCGGGATAAAGCCGCGTCCGAAGACTCGCTCGGATTCGGAAAGGCCAATGCCTGCCTGCGAGGACATCGATGCGCGTCAAAGTCACTCCCCTTCGCCAGCGCGGCCGCGTCATGCACCGCGAAGAGCGCAACCAGTGTCCGGCCTACGTGGGCGAGCTGACGGTGGCCGAGGCGCGCGACCATGCGGCCGGGCGCGCGGTGCGCCGCGCGCGGCTCGTCGATGCCGTGAACGGCATGCGCACCGACGTCCTGCCTGAGCTCTCCGACGCCCAGCTACTCTGGGCGGCCGATGGCCAGATGCGCCTGGCGGGCTTCGAGCGCATCGAGGGTGTCGACTACGCGCAGACCTGGTCGGTCAGGCTCGAGCGCTAACGATGCTGCGCGTCACCATCCACGCGGGAGCGCCCGCCGAGCGTACCGCGGCCAACCAGCTCGCCGTGCTCGACATCGCCTATGCCAAACGCGAGGCGCTCGCCGACTATCTGGTCGCGCTGTCGCTGCGCGGTGCGGGCGAGCTCGAGCCCGCCACGGTGAGCGCCTACCCGCGCTGGTCGGCGAGCCTCTGGGACCTCGTCGCCCGCGCGACCGCCCAGGCGCTTTACCGCACGGAAGACCTGCCCGCCTTCGGTCGACCCGACCGGCGCTGCGCCTACGCGCGGCGCCTGTGCGCGGCCATCGAGCGCGCAACGCTGGACGGCCACGGGCTGGAGCTCGGCCTGGCCGACATCGAGCAGCGCGAGGCCCGGCGCGGGCGCTACCGCGTGCGGCTCACCGAGGACATTGCCGGCGAGCGCGAGGCCGAGTTCGACTACGGCGTGCGGGTGCTCAACCCCGCCGACCTCTTGCTGCGCGCGGTTTGCTGGGCGCTCGCCGGGCGCGAGGCGCTGCCGCCCCGGCCCGCCCTCATCGTGCCGCCGGCGCTTGTCATCGACGGCGTGGAACGCTTTCACATCGCGGCGCTGGCCGGGCCCGCGCGCACGGGCTTCATCCGCCACAGGGGCGGCGCCACTGGCGTCATGCCACGCGCCGAGGACTACGTGGCGTTTCTGATGCGAGGCTGAGATGAGCGCCGTGCCCTCGGACGCCCCGAAGCTCTTTCCGCTGCGCCGGCGCACCGGAACGGCGGCCTTTCACCTCTCGCGCGATGCGGTGGACTTCGGTGTCGAGGACCTGGAGCGCCTCACCGAGCTGGGGACCGTGCGGTTCGTTGCGCGCCTGCTCTGGGGCTCGGACGTCGAGATGCCGTGCCCGCACTGCGGCACGATTGACGCGCACTACTGGCGTCGCAAGGAGCTGCGCTGGAAGTGCCGCGGCTGCGGCAAGACCTTCTCGGTCACCTCGGGCACGGTGTTCGCCGACCGCAAGCTCCCGCTGAAGAAGCTGCTCAAGATTGCCTTCTCGTGGGTCAACGGCGCATCGGGCAAGCCCGCGCTGCAGCTGCGCCGCGACTGGAACGTCTCCTACGCCACCGTCTTCACGCTCGCGCACAAGCTGCGCGAGGGCCTGATGCGCGGCTTCAATACGGGCGTGCTCTGCGGCGTGCAGGAGATGGACGGCATGGACGCGAACGGCCGTCGCTACCGCGAAAAGCGCAACCGGCCGCAGGTCGTGCGGCCCACGCCCAAGCCGAAAATTCCGGCGCACCTGCTCAAGCCCGAGGACGGCGCGGGCGCGTTCGTGGGCCCGCCCAGTCCGCCCAAGCACGGCAAGACGGCCCGGCAGCCCAAGGACCGGCGCATCCTGCTCGTGATGCGCCAGCGCGGCGTCGTGCCCAAACGCGGCGCCATGGCCACGCGCATCGGAGTGGCGCTTGCCGAGACCGCCACGACCGTCACCGCGCTCGCCCGGCGCTTTGCCTCGAGCGAGTCGCGCATTCTGACCGACGAGGACCCGGCCTACGCGAGATTCGACAGGCTCTTTGCCGGACATGAGGCGGTGAGCCATTCGGTGGCCTACAGCCTGCCCGACGGTACGAGCAACAATCAGGCCGAGAGCTACAACTGGCGCATGCGCCGCGCCGCCGAAGGCATCTACCTGTCGCCCAGCAACAAGTACCTGGCCGACTACGCGGTCGAGACCGCCTGGCGCGAGGACGCGCGGCACCTCTCCACGGGGCAGAAGCTTCGCGCGCTCCTGCGCGTGGCGATGGGCGTGGGGCTTTCACGCTGGTGGCGCGGCTACCGCCAGGGGCGGCATCGCACCTTCGAAATGCTGGTGGAGGGGCCTCGGGAGGCCCGAGGACGCGGCAAGCGCAAGGGGGCCAAGCCGAAGGTGCCGTACTAGAGGGACCCGCCAACCGCACCGATATCGAAGGCGCGGCACCTAGGCAGGGGCACGGACTTGGGGGGTTGAGACCGCGGTGCGTTCCGGCATTTCGTGGCCTTTTCCCTACACCGACGGAGCGCGAAGTGTTGTAGTTGGCACAAAAGCCCTTTGTCCTATCCCCGCCGTGCAGCGGAAGATTCCCACCCGCCGGCGCGCTACTTGTTACGCTGCGGCTCCGAGTGCCGCAAGGGCTAAACCCATCTCGATAGACAGGTTCCCGACCCGACGCGCCATTGTCCGATGCAATTGACGAAGACCCAAGAAGTCGTATTGGCCGTTCTCAGCGAACTTGAGAGCGCCGGTTTTCGTTCGGTCACGACGACGACCCTGGCGAAGTTCCTTTATCTGGCCGACTATCACCAAGCCAAAGAGACGCAGGGCCAGACGCTGACGGGGACAGAGTGGCGATTCCTGCACTTCGGTCCTTATGCCGCGAGCTTCGCAACGGAACTTGACGCGCTGCGTGACCTGGGTCTTGTCAACGAGGCTGCGGGCACAAGTGTTCAGAAGGACTACTACCTTTTCTCTTTGCCCGAAGGAGTCGAACGTCGCACGCTTGAAGCGGTTGGCCTCATCAAGCGCGCCGCGACGAACCTGCGCCCGCAGTTGCGCGAGTTCGCGACCAACCTCCCCAGGCTTCTGAACTTCGTCTACTTCCAAACGGAGCCAATGGAAGAGGCTCGTCCCGAAGAGGTTCTCGACTTCAGCCTTTGCCGACGCGACCTCTTCTCGGAGACAAAGCCTGTCGAACTTCGGAAGCTTCCCGCCGATGCGATTCGCGCATACCGGGAAAAGCTGGCTGACCGGCGCGCGACCAAGGCAAGACGTCAGGCGTTTCTGTGGGAAGGGCCGTTCGACGAGGTGTACGCCCAAGGAATGGCCTATCTTGACGACGAACTCGAGGATGCCTCCGGCAAGGGCGGCACGCTGACGCTCTAGGAATTCGCTCGATGGGCGTCAGTCAACTCTTTGACCCGTTCCTGGTTTCCTGCGAGGAAAAGGGCGCACCGCAGGCAGGCGAGTTCTTCTGGGTCCCTTCTCCAGAGTTGAAGTTCCATGTGCTGGAGGCAAAGCGTTCAACTCCAGACGCGCATGCTCGCCTGGATTTCGTTCTCGGCCAGTTCGATGCGAAGAAGCACTACCGCGAGAAGGACCACCTTCCGGTCAAGCTGTTGGGCTTGGGCGACAACTCCGAGGCACTTCTCTTCAGGTCCAAGCTCCGACCTTGTCTGGTCCTCGGGTCCGCATTTGTAAGCGACCATACGACTCTGGCCTCCGTCAGTGACCAGCGCATGGCCAAAGTGCTCGCGGAGCGGTGCTATCTCGTGGCGCCTCTTCAATCTGCAAACAGTCCGTCAAAGCCCAACGGGCCGTTCCCACCCGAGTTGGTTGCTCGTATCAAGATGCTCCAGTACGCGCATCTTTCATGGGTGCGGGACTTCAAGGGGCAAGGCGCCGGTAGCATCCTGCGGCTTGACCGCATCTTTCCGACCACGCTGGGCGTTGGCATGCACCGATGTGGCCAGCGGTTGCACGACGACGTCATGGACATCGTGGTCGCGCAAGCGTCTCAGGTGCTCGGCATCACCATGAGCGACGAGTTGGCGTCGCATCTTCAAGCGACCAAGGAACTCGTTGCGGCGTGCGCGCCGCCGGAGCTCTCAGCCAAGTGACGGCACCACGGCAGAGGGCGTCGTCAGAAGACATACGGCATCACCTTGTGGCGACGTGGCGAAGGCGGTGGCCGCGAGTTCTTGTAGCGTCAGCCCTGTGCTCTTCATGCGCCACCACCTCGCACCGGCGCCCGGGCGCATCGTCCCGAGCGGCTCAACCAGACCCTTGGCCTGCAGCCGCCTGAGCGCCGGTCGGACGCTGTTGGCGATGAATCGCTCACGCTCGCGCGCCGTGGCGAACGCCACGCCAAACCGCTCGACGATGCGCTCGGTCAGCACGACGGTGTCGAGCGCCTGTGGGGCGCTCGCCCGAAGCGCCCCAAGCAGGAACTCGCCCAGCCCGCCGCGCTCCCCGTAGCGCCCCTGGTGCGCCCGAACCGGCGCCACGCCCAGCGGTCGGGGCGCACACTCGCGCTCGAAGTACGCCACGGCGCGCGTGAGCGCCGCGAGCTCGCGTTCACGCATCTCGCGCTCGCGCGCAACCGCGCGCAACCGCGCCTGCAGCTCGGCTTCGCGCACGGCAAGGCCTCGCAGCGCGCCGGCCACCGCCGCGCGCTCGTTGAGCAGCCACTTCAGGTGCGCAGGCGTGCGCGTTCGCACGGAGATTACCGCCCGAGCACAGGCCGCAGCCGCGCCAGCGCCCGCTCGAGGGCGCGAGCGCCGGCCGGGCGTGCTCCGAGGGCCTGGAGGTAGGCCGCCAGCCGCTGGCGGACCCCGCGTCCTGGCCAGGCCCGCAGCCAGGCGCCGGAGGCATCGATGCACTGCGCATCGAGCGCATCATCGAACTGGCGCAGCGTCAGGTGCAGCGCCGCCCGGTCGGCGAGCAGCGCCTGGTGTCGCGCCTGGAGCGCCGGCGCGGACTCGGGGAACGCCTCGAGGAGGCACTCGAGCGCGGCGAGCTCGCCGTGCACGGACGCGACCGCCTCGGCGAGCCGGGTGAGCGCCGTTTGCGTGCGTGTGCGGGTCATGGTCAGCGCCACGAGACAGCTCCGTGGGCTACGAGGAAATGCCTTCTCGTCCGTTTCGGTCTCGCGCCCCGCGAAGCGTCGAGAGCGACGGTCTGAGGCTCTTCCACCGCCAAAGGTTGGGCGCATACCGGCCGGCCCCCCGTCCAAGCAATTCGACGCGTCCGGCTCGGCACAGCATGCGCAGCACGTAGCCGATGTTGTCCGACCGGAATGTGTTGAACGCCGACCGCGAGTCGAACACGAGCCCGAAGTGAACTGCGCACCGATGGGTGATATCGACGGTGTCCAGCGCCTCGGGAGCGGCCCCTTGAAGCAGCTGGACGATATGACGTGTCAGGGCGCCGCGCTCGCCGTAGCGCGTATTGGCTCGGACGACGCCGCCGGCGGTGGGCGCGACGCGTCCGTCCAGATGGGCCATGGTGGTATCCAAGGCTGCAAGCCGAGTGCCGACCTTCGCTAGCTCGGTTCGCAGTGCCTGGATTCGTTCCTCGAGGCGCTCGAACTCGCCAGCGAGCATCGCTCGCTCGTTCAGGAGCCACTTCAGGTGTGGCGGGGTCGGGGTGGGCACGGCGGCAAGTCATGAAGTTGACGTTACCGCAGTCAAGGAACCGGTGCCGGCCCGTTTGGGGGCGTTTCAGGCCTCCGAAACGGGCCGTCAGC
>JAKOVD010000130.1 GCA_029782215.1 Chloroflexota bacterium | reverse complement strand
GCGCGCGCTGCCGGCCGACTATGCGGCGACGATCGAGGCGATGCTGCCGAGCCTGAGTGCCGACCGGCTCGACCTGGCGGTGAAACTCGCAGACATACCCTCATCGATCCGCGGCTTCGGGCACGTGAAGCTGCGCAACCTGCGCGAGGCGAAGCGGCGCGAGGCGGCGGTGGCGGAGCGGCTCGGGGTGGTGCCGGTGGTGTCGGAGGTGGTGGGCGAGGCGCTTGCGCGGGCCGCGTCGAGCGGTGCTGCGCGGAGCGGCATGCCGGTGGGTTCGCACCGCGCCTGAGAGCGTGGGCGGCGTCGACGCCGCCCTGCTGGAGGGCGCTGCTGGTCACGCACCAGAGAACGATGCAGAATCAAATTGCAACGGGGCCGCTACGTGCCCGCGCCGGCCGTTCGGCTTGCGGCCTGAAGCCGAGGCTGCCTCGCGGCAGTGGTCGGCGTGCCTCGCGCGAAGATGCGCGCCCGGATGTCGGAAGGTCACGCCATGCAGACTCCCGCGCTGCTCGGTTTCACAGCTGCCATAGCAGTGCTGACGTGGCGCATCTACGTCCGCATCAAGCGTTCGTATGGCCCGCAACGCCTGTCGCGCTTCAGAGCTCCGGTCACCTTCACCATCTACTGCGTGCTGCTTCTGGCGCTGACGCCTGTACTGTGGTCGCGCCCATCAGCGGCGCTTGTCATGGCGCTGTGCATGGGCGCTGGCGCAGGGCTTGGTGCAGTGGCTTTAACGAAGTCGACCTTCGTTGCGAGGCCCGGCTCCTTGATCTACACGCCCTACGCGCCCATTGCCCTGACTTTGGCCGCGCTCTTCTTGGTGCGCATCCTCTGGCGCATTGCCGAGATCCTCATCAACGCAAAGAGCGCCTCGCAAGGTAACGCCGATTTCATCCGCAGCGGATGGACGCTTGGCGCGTTTGGCCTATGGGTCGGCTACATACTCTGGTACACGTATGGGCTCGCAGCATGGCGTCGCCGGGTACTTGAAAGAAAACGCGCACGTGAGACTGCGGGCGGCGCCTAACCCCTCGCTCAAGCGGAGCGCCCACGGCAGGCCATCAGGCCCGCGCAGTGCCTTGGTGCATGTTGCGCCGCGCGGGCCTGGCGTCCTGCCGTCGTCGTCCGCATAGCCCGAACGTCGGGCCGCACGGCAATGACCTCTGAGGAACTCGAATGTTCATCGACGTACCTGGTGCAAAGCTGTATGCGACCCGAAGCGGCCCTGCGAGGGGTCGAACGATTCTGGCAATAGGTGGATGGATCGGGAGTTCGGAGTTGTGGCAGGAACCGCTCGGCATCCTGAGCGATGACTATGTCGTGGTGAGTTATGACCATCGGGGAACAGGAGTCAGTGTCAGCTCGGCCGATGCCATCACCTTCGACAATCTTGTCGCCGACGCGTTGGCCGTTCTCGATGCTCATGGAGTAGACCAGTGCGTACTGGCTGCCGAATCGGCCGGGGCTCAGACTGCCCTTGCGGTCGCAGCCCGATACCCCGAACGAGTCACCCGT
>JAKOVD010000128.1 GCA_029782215.1 Chloroflexota bacterium | reverse complement strand
CATCCTCCACTGGCGACGCGATGTCACCCTCGGCGAAGACGCCTGCCAGGTTTGCCGTGGTCAGACACCGCTCCTCCTTGCCCTCATCAACAGCCTTGTCCTATTCCTCATCGACTTGACCGGCGCCACCAATGCCGCCGCCAAAATCCGCGAGTTTGCCGCCTATCCGCAACGTGCTTTGGACCTTATCCTCCTCCCCCCTGACTTTTGAGAAGCCCTGGGAGGATTGTTGACAGCGTTGTTGGAACATGCTATCCTGTTTCACAATGTTTTCCAGGTAATTCACAAGCATTCACAAGCGTCGCGCAACCAAGGGGGGCTGCCGATCTGATGGATGTACACAAGCGGCGTCAAGTGATACTGGCACTTCTGCAAGAGCATGGTGAGCTTGCGGTCAATGAACTCGCCCTGCGGCTGGGGGTCTCAGCCAATACGGTGCGCAATGACCTGGCAGCGCTTGAGGCGGAGAACCTGCTCCAACGTGTGCGGGGAGGCGCCGTGGTGGTCCAACCCTCGCCGCACCAGGATCAGCCAGGCGGTGGCCATCCAGCTTACGCCAGCCGTTTGCAGGTCCACGCCAGAGAAAAGAAGCGCATGGCGCAGTGGGCGGCCGGCCTGGTTAAGGACGGCGATGCCATCGTCCTCGATGCCAGCACCACCGTCTATTACCTGGCCACCTGTCTGCAGGAGCGGCGGAACCTGACCGTCGTGACCAACGGGCTGGAGGTGGCGCTGCTGCTGGCGCGGACGCCGTCGAACAAGGTGATCCTGGCTGCCAATGAGCTGCGCCCCGACAGCGCGGCGGTGGTGGGCCGGTTGAACATGGATATCCTCAACCACTTCTTTGCCTCAAAGTGCTTTGTCTCTTGCTCGGGGCTGTCGGCCGAAGAAGGGCTGACCGAGAGCCACATGGACGAGGCCATCGCCAAGTCGCAGATGATCAAGCTGGCGCGGGAGGTCATCGCCCTGGTAGACCACAGCAAGTTCGAGAACGTGAGGACCTATCGTTTTGCTGAGCTTGCCCAGGTGAGTCGCCTGATCGTGGATGAGCCGGTGGGCACGGACTGGCTGCGCCGCATTCGCCAGGTGGCCGACGTGCCGATCACGGTCGTGGGTCCGGCGACGGTGGAGCACGTGTCCTCGGTGGTGACGGGGGGGACTGGCCGGCGCTACCGTGTCGGCTTCGGCAACATGACCGAGAAGATGATTTTCTGCCAGCAGGTCCGTCGGAACCTGGAGCGGGCTGCCAGGCAGTATCCGAACATCGAACTGCTGGTGCGTGACAACGATCTAAGCCCGCAGAAGGCGCTGGAGAACGCAGAGTGGTTTGTGGCGAACGATGTCGACCTGGCGATCGAGTATCAGATCGATGCGGAGGCCGGCAACGTGATCATGGACCGGTTCAACCAGGCCGCCATCCCGGTCATTGCCGTCGATATCCCGATGCCGGGCGCCAGGTTCTTCGGCGCCGACAATTACCGCGCCGGCTTCATGGCGGGCGAGGCGCTGGGCCGCTGGGTAAAGAACAACTGGGATGGGCAGCTCGGCCTGCTGCTCAAACTGGTGGCTTCGCGGGTGGGGCCGATGGGGGGCGCGCGCATGCAGGGACTGCAGGACGGCGTGGAGGCGGTGGTGGGGACGCTGGAAACGAGCCAGGTGGTGGTGATCGAAACGCCGGTGCTCATCGAAGAAGCCAAGGCGACGCTTGCGGCGATGCTGCCGGCGCTGCCAGACAAGGCGCGGATCGGCATCGTGGGCATCAATGACGAGGCGGTGATCGGCGCCCTGGCGGCGTTTGAGCAGGCAGGGCGCCTGTGGCAGGTGGTGGGGGTGGGCCAGAATGCGGACCGTGTCGGACGAGCGGCAGTGCGCCGTCCGGCTTTTCCCTTTATCGGCACGACACGATACGCTCCGGAGGACTACGGCGAACAACTCCTGCAGTTGGCCCTGCAGATTCTGCGGGGTGAGGCTGTCCCGCCAGCAGTCTACAACCAGCACGTGTTCATCACGCGCGGCAACATCGACGATTACTACCCGCTTGCCGCCGAGAGCACACCCGTGCCGACAACGGCTGAGCAATTGGGTGCGCCAGTCACACGCTGACGCGCACCGCCCATTCAGGCAGGTTCAAAGATGAGCGTGACCAAAGAAAGCTTCGACACAACCGAAATCCATGATGCCATTCTCAACGGCCAGCATGGGAGGGTCGAGGCCCTCCTGAACGAGGCCCTGGCTGCAGGCTACGCGCCGCAGGCCCTTGTGAACGATGTCCTCCACCCGGCGATGAACGAGGTCGGCGAGCGCTTCTCGACCGGCGAGTTCTTCCTGCCCGACCTGATCCTGTCGGCAGAGGCCATGAAGAAGGCGATTGTGCTGCTGCGGCCGCGGCTGGCCGCCAGCGACGGCGGCGCCAAGAGCGAAAACGTCGTCATCGGCACCGTCTCGGGCGACGTGCACGACATCGGCAAGAACCTGGTCATTGCCACGCTGGAAGGCAGCGGCTACAACGTCATCGACCTTGGCGTCGACGTCACGCCGCAGCGCTTTGTCGACGCCGTGCGCGAGCATGATCCCGTGGTGGTCGGCTTTTCGGCGCTGTTGAGCACGACAATGGTGAACGTGCCCAAGACGATCCAGGCCCTGGAGGACGCAGGCCTGCGCCAGGGACGTCTGATCGCCGTCGGTGGGGCGCCGATGAGTCAGCGGAACGCCGAGGAATGGGGCGCGGACATCTACGCCGCGGATGCAGGCACGGCGGCGAGGATGGTCAACGAGCGCGTGGCGGAGAAGGCCGCGGGCAAACTGCACACGGCCGAGAAGAAGTCGCACGCCGCAGAGACCGTCGTCCACGCCACGGGCGCCGTGAAGCTGGAGCCGTTCGTCGGGGGATCGGACTTCGAGCGGTTCAAGGCCGTGCTGCGCGGGAACAAGGTGGACCGGGTGCCCAATTTCGAGAACCTGGTCGACGACCAGCACGTCACCAAGCTGTTGGGCCGGTATGCCGGGAACACGCTGGCCATCGGCGGCGATCCGGCCAAGGGCGCCAGCGAGGCCACGGGGCGCCCGATGCACGCCAGGGACTTCGTGGAGTTTGCCGAAATGGTGGGCCAGGACGTGCTGATGGTGGAGGCCCTGTGGACGCCCTTCAAGCGGCGTGGGGCGGACGGCAGCCTGGTGGCGGCGATGGACCGTAAGCTGAAGACGCGGGCGGACTGGGAGGCCCTGGTTATGCCCGACGATGCTGACATCGAAGACAAGATGCAGTACGTGCGCGAATACAAGCAGGCGACCAAGGGCACCCGGTTGGGCGTGGGCCTGCTCTACGCTGCCATCTTCCAGACGTTGTATGAGTTCGCAGTGGGTCTGGCCGATGCCATGAAGATGTGCTACGAGCAGCGCGACCTGATGGAAGAGATGCTCGATGCCAGCGCCGACTACTACGCCCGGTTTACGGCGAAGGCGGTGGCGGAAGGCGTGGACTTCGTGTACATGGCCGATGACTTTGCCTGGAAGGAAGGGCTATTCATCCCACCGGCCCTGTTCAAGGAGATCTGGCTGCCGCGGGCGCAGAAGGTGGTGGCGCCGGCGTTGGCAGCCGGCATTCCGGCCATGTTCCACAGCGACGGCAAGGTCGACGACGCCATCGACTGGTTGGTGGATTCCGGCTTTGTGGCGCTGAATCCGATGGACCCCTATGGCGTCGACTACCGGGACTACAAGAAGCGATTCGGCAACCGGATCACCCTGATGGGGAACATCGACGTCGAGTTCCCGCTGGTGCACGGGACGCCGGAAGAGGTCGACAAAGACGTGCGGGCGCATATGGAGGTGCTCAAGGCGGGCGGGCGCTATATCGCCGGTTCGAGCCACAGCGTCACCAACTTCGTGCCGCACGAGAACTATCTCACGATGCTGAACGCGATTCATCGCTACGGTGTGTATTAACGTCTGCTGGCGGCGCCACTGTTCCCGCAGGCGTCGCACAGTAGGCGCGTCTAACTCGCCAACCTTTTCACACTTCACTCAGGAGAACAGGAGACCCATGTCCAAGCTCAATTCACCCACCTGGAAAGCCGGAGCCATCGCTCTGGTGCTCCTCCTCACTGTCGTGCTGCTGGCCGCCTGTGGCGGCGGCGCGGCCCAACCAACGAAGGCGCCGGAACCCACCCAGGCGCCCGCAGCCGAGCCCACGAAGGCGCCGGAACCCACGACGGCCCCTGCTCCCGAACCCACCAAGGCCCCTGCAGCCGCTCTGCCCGAGGAATGTCAGGGGATGGACGGCACCGGACTCAAGGTCGGCTTTGCCAACCTGGGCGAATCCGTCCCGTTTGCGGTGCAGGTGCGCGAAGGTATCGAGGACGTGGCCAAGAAGTGCAACCTGCAGGTTCTGAACGCCGACAACGCCCTTGATCCGCAGAAGGCCACCGACAATGCCCGCCTGTTCATGACCCAGAACGTGGACGGCATCATCGAGTTCAACGTCCACGGCAACATCGCCGACTCGATCTGCGAGATCATCGGGAAGAAGCCGATGATCGCCATCGACATCGCCCACCCGAACTGCTCGATCTTCATGGGCGCCAACAACCGCGTGGCCGGTGAAGTGGGCGGCAAGGCGGCGGGCGAGCTGGTCAAGAAGGAATGGAACTGCCAGATCGACGCCATCGTGACGCACGAAGCGCCGGGCGTGGGCCAGGTGAACATCGACCGCCTGAACGGCCAGATTGCCGGTTTGAAGAGCGTGTGCCCGAACGTGGACTACGGCGACTTCGAGAAGTGGTCGATGGACGGGACGAAGCTGATCACCCGGCTCGACTCGGACCGCGTTGACCCCGGCTTCGAG
>JAKOVD010000120.1 GCA_029782215.1 Chloroflexota bacterium | reverse complement strand
CCGCAGGCAGCGAGGTCTCTCGTACCTCTGAGCGTCGCCGAAATTCGTCGGTTGCTGTGGCGAATCGTCTGGATGGTCGTGCCGCAACCTGCGTTCGTCTTAGCATGGTCC
Source organism: Chloroflexota bacterium (assembly GCA_029782215.1). Taxonomy (GTDB): domain Bacteria; phylum Chloroflexota; class Anaerolineae; order J102; family J102; genus SSF26. The sequence continues at coordinate 3,005 of JAKOVD010000120.1, read as the reverse complement.
TATTGGCGTCGTCATCATCAAGCCATTGCCAAGCTCCACCACTACAATCGTCGCACTGCGATCAGAATCTAACTACAACTGTAGTACTAGAGAAGCGCCTGCACCAGCCAAAGCACTGCCATGCCGGCGGCCATCGTGATCAGCACGTTGCGGGTTCGCCAGGCAACGACGATGGCAACCAGCCCGCCCAAGAGGCGGCCGTTGCCCAGGCTGAGGTCAAAGGCGCCGCTGGGTCGCAGCATCTCGGGCGCAATCAGCGCCGCCAGCACGGCCGTGGGCACATAGCGCATGATCTGCTGGAACCAGACGGGCATGCGCAGCCGGCTGTAAAGGGCGATGGGAACCAGGCGAATGAGGTAGGTCACAATCCCCATCGCCACGATAGTGAGCGCCATGGCAGTCGGAGTCATGCCCGCCGCTCCAACCAGACGCCGACGACGATGCCGGCGAGTGCCGCCGCCATCAACCCCAGCTTGTAGGGCAGGCCGGCGGCGGCCACGGAGACCGCGGCCGCGGTCAGGGCTGCAGCCACGCCCGGCCGGTCGCGCAGTGTTGGCACCAGCAGGCCGATGAAGGTCAGGGTCAGGGTGAAATCCAGGGACCAGGACGCCGGCACCTGCGCGCCCAGGAAGACCCCCGTGACGCTGCTGAGCTGCCACACCGACCACAGCGTCAAGCCGCTGCCCAGGTAGAACCAGTGCTTGTGGGTGAGCGGCGTCTGCGTCTCGCGGTAGTGCATGACGGTGACGGCGTAGGCTTCGTCGGTGAGCACATAGGCCAGAACCAGGCGCCAGCGCCGCTTGAGGTGCGTCAGGTTCGGCGCCAGGGAGAAGCTGTAGAGGACATGGCGCAGGTTGACGGCGAAGGTCGTCAGCACCACGATGAACGCGGGCGTGCCCAGGCCCATGAGCTGGGCGCCGATGAACTGCGAGGCCCCGGCGAACACCACCGACGACATGGCTACCGCCAGAAGGGGCGGGACGCCGGCGGCAATGGCGACGACGCCGAAGATCAGGCCGAACGGGACGACGCCGATGGCAATGGGCAGCTCGGCGCGGATGCCGCCGAAGAACTCGCTGCGGGGCGAAGGGGCCGCCAGGGCGGTGGGTGACGGGAGCGGCGCTGCGGTCACAGGCCGGAGGCTCGAAGGGGGTGCAGGTTGGCCTGGATGACGCCGCGGCGGCCGTTAACAAGCCAGTCGGGGTCCTCAGCCTGGATGCGCCCGGCTTCGCCCGGCGCCAGCCCCACCACCAACTCGGCCTTGAACGTGCGCAGGGCGACGAGGGGGGCGGGAAAGTAAGCGGTGACCTGGCCGAAGGAAGTGGTCGGCGCCCAGCGGGCATCGCCGCACAAGCGCCGGTAGTTGAGGTCGCCCTTGATGATGACCAGCGTCTGCCCGGCCAAGTCAATGAACAGATCGCCCGGGAGATCGAAGTAGAACAGGCTGGTGGGGAAGAACCAGTGGGTGGCAAGCCGCAGCGACCCGGCGGCGAGATGGCGGCGCACCGAGGCGGCCAACTGCCGTCCGGCGGCGGACCCCGCCGCCAGCGCCGAGAGGCCGATCTCGATGTCGGCGGGCATGGCGTCGGAGACGAAGAAGGGCTGCGGTTTGAGGTAGAGCGTGATGCGACCCACCAGGCCGGCGCTGAGGAGGAAGTCGATGAGGGTCAGGTCCATCGCCAACTCGGTGCCGGTGTTGTCGGCGATGAAGGCGATGGCGCCGGGGCGCTGCTCCAGCAGGCGCCAGACCGCGTCGCTGTCATCCACGAGGAGATGCTCGCGATCGACGTTTTCAGTGCCCAGGTGGGCGGCCACGGGCAGGCTGAGGTCGATGCGGTTGCCCCACAGGCTGGCGTGGAACAGGGTGGAGAAGCGGTCGCGCGTCGCCTCTGGCAGCCGCGCCGCAAGGGCGGCGATGGCAGCGGGGGCGGCGTCCGGCGCCCATTCGGCGCTCTTGGTGGCCGCAAAGGGATCGACGCCCTGTCCGGGGCCCGGCTGGAAATAGCCGGTGGCTTCGAGAATGCGGCGGTAGAAGAAGGTCTCGGCGAAGAACCAGGGGCAGTCCAGCCAGGGCAGACCGATATGGGGGGCGCACACCTCATCCCAGAAAGTACGGTCCTCTGCCATTTCCAGCAGGCCGCGAAGTCTGCCGCCCGTCATCTCGGCGTGGAGGTCCTGCAGGGCGCCCGCGGCCGCCGGCACGGCGTTGGTGGCGATGGTCCGGCGCAGGATGTCCGGCAGCCGCTGCGTGACGGTGTCGTAGGCAAAGGAACCCGGTTCCGAGGCCAGGAGGGGTGGGGGCAGGAAGGCGGGGTCGATGCGGCGGGGCGGGAGGTAAGGGGGCACGGGTAGGGGCGGAGGACGAAAGACAGAGAACGGAAGTCGGAGGAAAGAAGCGGAGCAAAGGGCGCCGGGAAGGAAGTTTACGACAGGTGGGGCGAGTCTGTGAAGCGCGGAGCGAGCGAACATTGTCATTGACAAGCAGTTAGAGGAGGATTAGAATAGTTAAAGAAAGCTGCTCCTTGGCATTGCCTTTCATCGCCCCGTCATCGCCCACACTGGGGAAGGGAATTGTGACGGCGGACAGATGTTGCTGTTTGCCATGGTGGAAGGCGCCGGCGCCAGGATCCTTCGCCGGCCGGGGGGGGCCTGGCCTGAGCACTCGCCCTGTTCTGATAGGCGCCTTTCACTGCCGTCACACTCCAGGCCCGTTGCGAGAATGCACGCGGCTGGCGCAAAGCAGGGCACCTCCTCCCCATGGCGGCAACCGCCCGGCGAGACATAACCCACATCCTCGCGGCAGCGCTGTGGTGAGGACCCTTTACCTCTGCCTTGCTGAGAAAGCAATTGGATTTGAGCCCCTGACTCGCCTGGTCAACGCAAACGACCGCCTGGGCCGCCTCGCAGACACCAAGAAGGCGACGGAGAGGTCGCCGGAGGAAACCATGAAAGTCCGATATCTTTCTATCCTTGTCATGCTGGGCATGCTTTTGCTGGCGGGAGGC
>JAKOVD010000117.1 GCA_029782215.1 Chloroflexota bacterium | reverse complement strand
GGTGTTTGTCCTGCCACGCCAGCAGTTCATCCACCACCTCTCCTGCTTCGGCCATCAACTCGGCCCGGACCTCTTCCTGTCCTCGCTTCATGGCTCTTCTTGTCCCTTGTGGCTCTCATGTTCGTTTAGGTACGACACCGCCCTCCCGGACAGTGCTTTGCTGATGATGCCACCCCTCTCCCCAAAACTGAAATGCACCCTGCCCTGCGTGGCATTTTGACACGCAATCGGCCGCGTTGTAACATCACCCTCAGTCAACAACAGTCAGGCTCTTGAGTTCTTCTCAATCCTGTCACCCAGAAATTACTTGGATAGGGGCCGACGCCCGTCGCTCCCGTTTAACATAAAGTCCGCCAATTGGCGGACTTTCGTGCTATTTGGGGCCTGAAACCGGCGTTTTACACTTGGTGGGATCGATAGGATCGAACCCGCGATCTTGACGGGGGCAGGAACAGGAACTAGAGCTCGTTCGCAGCGAAAGGACCGCTAACCCTCTTGAGTGCTCAAATTGGAATCGGAGAGATGGGTGGACAGAATGGGATACCAGTCGTCGCTGCTGGAATCAACCTTTCAAAGAGCTCGAATCAGAACGGATGGGTCAAGTAGCCGGGATGGGCCTTGGCCGGAATGAGCGCAGACGCCAGCTTCTGCGTGACCGCAACACGGTGGCTCGGGGGAATGGAAGGGTTGTCCCTACGCTGAGAGCGATGGCCTCAGACTGCCACGTGCCGCAGGACGCTGTAAGCTTCCGCAATACACTGCCTGTTGGCTACAAGGAGTTCGGCTCGCGCCTGCCCGCCCAGCGAGTGTCGCAGTCCCGGCGAGCCCACGAGCGTATGTAGGCGGTCGCGGATGGCCGCAACATCATCGGCGCGTTCGATGACGAGGGCGTCGCGCGTTTCCGGTTGAAGCAGGTCCATGACGGGTACCATTGCCGACGCCACAACGGGAATCCCGCACAGCAAATGCTCCGCTGCCACATAGTTGTAACTTTCGGCAAACGAAAGCTGGAGCCCGAGGTCGAGCGTCTGCAGTTGGCGTTCGTAGGCGCTGCGCTGCATCCAGCCGAGGTCGGTGTAGGGGAGATGCAATGCATTCATCAGGAGTCGGTAGTCAGGTTGCTCCGACAGACCGTTGACGATCAGATCATACGGCTCTGCAATCTGAGCGAGCGCCAGCAGGCAGTTCAGAATATTCTTGCGACGGTATTCGGCAGGGGGACAGAACAGGCTGATCCGGGTTGCCTCCCCAACGTCGTCATCGCGCTGTACCACTACCTTGGGTTCCACCAACGTGAGTGGAACATAATACACAGGCTTTCCGCAGCCACGCAGACCCTCGGCGACGCCGGCATGGCAAAAGAGCAGCACGTCAATGGCCGGTTCGGACAACACCTGGGCAAGCTTGGCTGCTTCCTCCGACATGTCCGTCTGGCCGCCGCTGCTGGTCCAGTAAACTCCGAACGATATACCCGTGCCGCTCAGAGCCGTCATGACCTCCAAGTAGAGTGGACTCCAAGCTCCGAAGAGCACCAAAGGTGGTCGTTGCTCACGCAGCCAGGCGCTGACAAACCCCGTTTCAGCGCTGCCGGGTAGAGGACTGGCCACACGGACATGACGGGTAAGTCCGGTCGTCCGGCTGAGTTCCACAAGTGCCCTGTCCGCGCCCGGAAATCCTCTATAGCTGAGCGTGACGATGCGCCTATCGACCACGGAGTCCCTCGCCAATGGCCAGAATCCCGTCCACCTGTCGCTCCATACCGTAGTGGGCGCGAACCCAGGCCTTGCCCTCGGCGGCGATACGACGCCGTTCGTCGGGTCGCGCGAGGTAGAAGTCGATCAAGTCCAGACACTCCTCATCGGAATGGAACCAGACAAGATGGTGGTGATTGGTGAACATCTCTTCCAGCGCCGGCACATAATGGGTAAGGTGGAAGCCGCCGCAGGCCAGCGTCAGGAAGGTGCGGTTCGAAAAGTAGAGCTCGACATCGTTGACGGTGTTGGTGCCCAGCACGATGGCGGTAGAGGTGCAGATCTTGACAAGCTCCTCGTGGTAAGCCGGCCACTCGATGATCGGGCAGGGGTTCTGCCAGCGCTGGCGCGTGTCGGGGTCGCCTTGGCCACCCCACACTTTGAGTTCGAAGCGACTGCACACCTTTGTCAGCAAGCGATACCGGTGCAGGGCAATAGTCTCATCCGCAACCGGTGGGTGAAAGACATTGCCGATGAAGGCGATCTGGCTGCCATAGAGTCCGCGTTGTGCCTCAGGAACCTCGACCTCGGAGAACGCGGGCAGGTACACGCCTTCATAGACCCAGTATGCAGGCGTCTGGCTGAGAGCAGCATACTTCGGCAGCATGCCTTTGGCCGAAGTCAGCACCGCGCTCACCACAGGCACAAGCCGGGCGATCTGGTCTGGTATTTCGCCGGTGAAGCAGTCCACATACCACAGGAGTACCACCACCCCCTGATCACGCAGCCGCGCCACGGTGTCCGGTTCGATGAGTCCCATCTTCAGGCCAAGCACGATATCAGGCCTGTAGTCTGCAACGACATCGAGCAAGCGTTGGTTGGCGAGGGTGCGGTCTCCAAGGCCACGATAGGCGAATGGACGGACTTCGGTGTCCCTGGCCGCCAACAACCTGGTCACATAGACCCCCAGATCCCATGCCAGGAACGCCGGCGCCACGACCAGGATGCGAGGCCCGCCGGCGGTCATCGGCTTCCCCCGTCAAGGCCGTTGAGCTGATGCGCAAACTCGGCAGCGCAGGCTTCTTCGGTCCAGCTCCTTGCCAGGTCGTATGCAGCCACGCCCATCCTGGTCAGGTCATGGCGCCGATCACTGATTCCCGTAAGCGCCGCGGCAAGCGATCCGACGGCAAGCTCGGCCAGTACCATGCCATTCTCGCCATCTGTAAGCCTCTCGGCAACCGACGTGTGTGACGATACAAGCGCCGGCCGCTGGCAAGCCATCGCTGTGATGGCGGCCGCCGAAAGGCCATCCAGCCAGGTGGGATGGACCAGGCAGTCCCCGCTCACCATCAGGTCCGCATAAGCCTTGAGTGTCAGAGGGGGCCCTTGAACCGTGATGCTCTTGTGTCTGACCAGGATCCGCAGCAAAGGCGCCGACCGAAGGATAGCGCGATCGGTAGCGCATACCAGCTCGGCCTCGGTGAGGTCCGCCGCCGCCCATGCTTCAAAGAGCAGGCGGATGCCATCCAAAAAGGGGCGTTCCGAAACGAACAGAAAGCGCAGTCGGCCCGTTCGGGCGGCGGGCTCACTCGCGGTTGGCAGCACTGCCACCGGCGGCAGACGTATGAGCTTACTGGCGTCCAGACCACGCTGGACATAACTGTCCAGGCCCGGTTGTCCGAATACGACGAGGTGATCCGCCAGCCGCTGCTCCTGCCAGCGCTGCCAGCGATCGTAGGGTGCTTCGGGCAGGGGCGCAAGTCCGCACAGCTCGCGTTCGCTATTCGTGGCTAGCAGCACATCCTCGAAGGCCGCTCCGAGTTCACACAAAATTCTGTGGCCAGGGTTCGACTCCCGGAACTGCTCCAGACAGGTCCCGCCGCGTCCAACGATCGACCGGACCCCCGCTCGCACCGTTACCTGGCGCAGGCTGGTGATCATCCACTCCAGTTCGCCTGCTGGCGCTGCGCCTGTGAGCGAGCCGGAAGTGGGTGCGGCCATCGGTATGTGGCGCTTCCGGGGTGCAGCGTCTCGCAGAGCCGTGGCAAGCAGGCTCATGCTGTGGTCCCAGGTGCGACCGGCCACCGTTGCCGCAATGTCTTGTTGGGTGCTGGCGTCCGGCTTGCCCCGCTCATAAGCAGCCCGCATTAGCGCCTGCAGATTTAAGACATCGGGCTCCAGGTGCGTGTGGTCTCCATCGGGCACAACCGTCGCTCTCACAAAATCAGCGTTGGCAGGGGTGCAGAAGTCGTCGAGGGCCGTCCCGCCGGTGACAATGACAGGCCGGCCGCTGGCGATGCACTCCAGCACAGGCAGCCCAAAACACTCGGCCCGCAAGGGGTAGACGCCCACGTCAGCCGCCGTGAACATGCCTGCCACCGAGTCGACCATATCGCCGGTGAACACGACTTCCGGTGCGCCCGGCTTCGCAAGCGCCGAAAGCTGTTCTTGCAGCCAGGTGCGATGGTGCTGGTATTGAAATGCCTTGAGGATCAAGACGACATCATCGGCCGCGGAGAACTCTGCCGCATAGGCCTTGAGCAGGACGTCGGTGCCGCGACGGGCATGCGCCCCCCCGACATGCACGAAACGAAAGGACTTGCGGGTGGGCGCCTGCCAGGGTGCCACACTGGGGTGGAACTCGACCTGGTCCACGGCCGCCGGGAACAGGGCAATGGGTAGGTCAATGCCGCTGCTGGCATAGACGTCGCGACTGTGCTGGCTCGGCGCCAACACCAGATCAAACGCAGCGTTGATCTGGCGGACCCAGGACGGTGGCAGCGACAGGTATTCCCAATGCAGGAAGCAGGCGTTGACATGCCCAGGCGCGTGGTCGAGGTCGTAGGGATCGCCGTGGAACAAGTAGATGTCAGGTAGACGCTCCGGTAGAGCGCTCGCGGGCGCACCATCCACCGGCAAGGTTGTTACATAGAAGCCCTGCCGGCGTAGCCCAAACTCCAGGCGACGGTTGATCACGGTGAACCCGCAAGGACGATGGAAGTTGCCGCGCAGTAAAAGCGTGGAGTTTCGTTGGCTCACGGTGTTGCTCGATGGGGGCCCAGAAACGCCACAAGCTCGTCCAAGGCCGCCAGATCGGGTGCCAGCTCCAGGTCATAGCATTGGCGTCCTAACACAAGATCGCCGAAGAAAGAGAGATAGGAAGCGAGGTCGCCTTCATCGTCGTGGCGGAAAAAGCTGCGTGTCATGTAGATCAGGCGCAGCATCGCCGCCTGCCTGCTGATGGCCTCGATGCGAAATCTTGACCCCACCCGATTGAAGAAGAGACGATGAAAGGGACGGTCGCGATAGGGCTCCGCCGGAAAATACTCGGCCACCTGGAATTCCTTCTTGGGTCCGCCCGGTCCATCGACCGCTGCCCTCAGCAGTGACGAAGCAAAAACCATGTCCTCCGTCCGCGGTGTGACCCGCGCCGTCTCCTGGCAGCCGCTGACCCAGAAGCAGGAACCATCGGCTGGGTTACGACGAAAGATGACGTGGTCTTCGGAGAGGATGGTGGCGCCTTCCTGGGCCAGTCGCAAACAGATCGTGCTCTTGCCATGGCCGCCCGGACCCACAAACAGATTGACCTTGTCTGCAAATTCGACGGCGCCGGCATGAACATAGAAACGGTCGTAGAGGAACAGGATCTTGCAGAGCGTCTCAAACAAATGGTCGCGAAATGCCCGTTCGCTGTACTGAGGCTCGCGAATGAAGACGACGATCTGGTGTGGATGTTGGTTCTGCATCACAACGGTCAGGAACCAGCCGGTGAACAGAACGCGGACGCCATCGTCGACGGTCTGCCAGCGCGCGACGGCGCTTTCCGGCGCCCCTGCGCGGCCACCGAACAGCGGGCCCTCGGCGGGAGTCCCTAGCAGAGACACGGTCGCCTCGACATCCGCTGCCAGTGGACGACGCCCGATTTCCTGCCGCAGCAACGAACCGAGGGTCTCGGCGTAGGTCCGGCGATTGGCTCGTACGTTGACGCGCCAACTGCCGATGGGCAAGAATCCTTCGACCTCCATGGGGCTGTTCAAAGCCCCCAAGAGGTCGTACCGGGTCACGTCCAAGGCAAGTGCCTCCTCGTCTCGGTGGGGTGTGCCAGCAAACGCGCCGGCAGCGATACACCCCACCACACCAGCGAAAGCGCCGGCGAACAGTCGTAGAGACTGAAGGCGGCCCGGCGCCGCTGCCACGGGGTCTGCCTCACTGGCACCGACATGGCATCGATCAGGGGCGTGGGGTCGGCTGCTACCAGATCGGGCGCAAGGATCTGACAAGGGTGCGCAAGTCCACTGCTATCGAACAACCTGGTCACTGCGGCGACGGCGATCAGACTCATGCGCCGTGTGCCTTCTGCAGTCCGGCGCTCCAGCCAGGCCGGCCAATCATAGTTCTGCGGCGCCAGGTTTATCATCAGATGAAGCTCAAACAGCGTGCGCACGGTCAACTTGCCCACCTGAAGGTCGGCGGGCAAGGACAGGATCTGCGCCAACATCAGATGCTCCAGCGACGGTACGGGATAGGACCACCCCTCCACCGCTACGGTTTCGCGCTCAGCCCAAATCCGTTCACCGTCCAGCCGCAGGGAGGGATGCCGCTGCAAGCTCCAATGAAGTTCCAGAGGAAGGTCACCCTTCCAGTACTCAAGCTGATACGTGCATACCTGCGTCAGGCCGTCGTTGAGCAGAAGGCGCGACACGCGCCGATAGCCGCGGTCGATGATGTGCGCTTCTACCCTCGGCAATTGCTCGGGCCTATGCAGGAGTATATCAATGTCTGAGATAGCGCGGGCGTCCAGCCGTCCATAGAGCCGGACCGCTTTGAGCGGCCCCTTCAGGAAAAGGACTTCGTCGCCGGATCGGTCGAAGCTACTCGCCAGACAGGCCAACTCCGTCATCAGCCGTTCGTTCTTGGCCCATTGCCGCAGATAGTACCGCTTCCAGTGCGAAAACACCTCTGCCGGCACATGAGCCCGGCCGGGGTGGCCCTGCAACTGCAGATAAAGGTAACCGGAAAGACGATGCCGGTCTGCGAGTGTGCGGACTTGCTCCCAATTCTGATTCTGCCAATCAAAGTCGCCCCCGCGTGCGGGGTCCGCCAGCATCGCACATAACCGGCAAAGCTGTGCCAGGTCAGGTTCAACACGTAACACGGTTCGCTGATCTCCTCGCCTTGCCAAAAGTATACCCTACCACGGCATGTACAGAACTCCTTCTTTGTCAGAGAATGCCTGCCGGAACTCCTGTCCGGCGATGACGATGTTCGCATCGCGCATGCGGGTTGAGTACACAGCGCAGGGCCGGAAAGCCGGCCGCGTTCGCTCGATGAAACGCGTGAAGTTCACCACGCCGACGTGCTCGATCCAAATCTCCTTGGATCCGGCCTCGGCTCCCAGGAGCACCCACAGGGGATACTCCCAGTCGTTGCCGCCAATGAGGAGGCCAATGCGTTCACAGCCACTCTGCTGCATCATCGAGGCGATCTGGCGTATCGGCGCCTCCAGCCCCGGGCGATTGGCAAAGTACTGGCTGCTGCGCGGCTGCGCAAAGACGCTGCGGGCACCCAACATCGGCCGGGGACTGCCCCAGAAAAGCCAGGGCAGCGCCACCGCCAGGGCGATCAGCGCCAGCCCCAGGCTGGTGCGCCGGCCCCAACGCTCATCGATCACGCTCGCAGCCAGAGGCGCCCCCAGGACAAAAGGGGTGACATGCAGGCGACTGTGCCAGGGCATCCACTTGAAAACCGCACAGAACAGGAGGAATCCAGCGGCGATGGCGCCGCCATAGAGCCATTGCCGCCGGCGCTCTGGTCCGGTTGGCTTCAGAAGCAACCACACGGGCAGACTAAGGATCAAGACAAGGTGCAGAGGATTGCCGGCGTCGTCCTCATGCATCGTGAAGCGTACGCCGCGGTAGTAACCTTGGGGATAGGTGGTGTTAGGATCGTTGACGCTGGCGCCAATGACCCGGTGGAGGCCGTTGATGGCGCCTGTGGCCAACGCGTTGAGCGCCGGGATGGGCGTGCCCATGTGCAAACTCAGGTTACGGACCACGTTCGAGAGCAGCGCCTGCGGGTCCCAAGCCTGATTGGCGTATCGTACCGGCAGCGCCACCAGTAGCCGCCCGTTCTCCAGGTGGATGAGTCGTTTCGGAGCTTGAGGCGTCTGATCGGCGGGTATTGCTCCCGCGTCTTCTCTGTGCCCCTGTTCAACGAGGGAGGCGGGTCTCTGTTCTCTCAAGGCACGGACAAAGGTCGCTCCCACGCGGGCGTCGTGCCCAGCGTTCAACACGACCACGGAGACGATCAGCAACGGCAGCGCCCTCTTGAGAACGTATTGCCAACCCCGACGCCGCCCCACCCGCCAGAGGAACCAGAGTAGAAAGGGCAGGCCATAGACATAGCCGGTGTACTTGGTGAGCATCGCCAGTCCCAAGCTGGTCCCAACGAGCAGGCCATCGGCGGTGGGATCACCGGAACCTTCGTCGAGGACGAACACAGCCAGGCAGACCACCCAGAAGGCTGCGCTCAGGTTGTTTTGGGCGCTGGAGGCCTGCAGGACGGCCATCGGCAGCGAGGCGCACAGCGCTGCTGCCAGGAGTTGGCCGTAGCGGCCACTCCCAAGTTGGCGGGCCAACAACGAGGCTCCGATGATGCACCCCACGTAGGCGGCGAAGGACACCAGGTTCGCCAGGCGATCCCCTCCGCTCATGATCTGGAGATGGGCAATAGCGTATTCCGCCCACGGCGGGTGCACCACCTGAGGCGGACTGTTCGAAGCATACATGGCGATGCTTTCCCCCTGAATCCAGTGGGCGACGCGGGCCATGTGGTAACTCATCGCATCCCACGTGTTGGGTGGGGCAACCACCGCGATGGCTGCCACGCCGGCCACCAGCCCCATGAGTGCCAGCAGAGTCGCCGCCCAGTAGCGGTCGGCTGCCCCAATCCGGTAGAGGACGGCCATCCGTTCCTCCAGGTGAGCCACAGCCGAGCTCCCATGCCTCCGTTTTGCCAGCAGCCAACCCGCGCCGACGACAATCACAACCAGCCACGCCAGCGCCAGTCCTGTGCGGTTGAGCGCCCGCATCGTGCTCAACACCTCCGTCGTCAGAGTTACGGCCACTCCGAGGAACACCGCTGCCACCAGGATCGTTCGCCTCATAACGAGCTCCCGGCTTCCGGCGTCCCGCTGACGGATACGACCGGCGCCCAGGTGGCAGCGAGTTCCAATACGACCAGGACATACATGAGCGGTACGAGCACCATGTAGAGCCGGAGAAAGGTGACGCTGAAGAAGTAGGGCACGCCCCAGGCTGGCCCGATATACAGGGCCAATGCCGCTAAACCGAGGGCACCGAGGCCGAGAAATGCTCCTTCCACCGGATAGTTGCGCAAAAAGCGTCGCGGGGCCCGTAGAAGGACGAGGAGAAATAGGAGTGGAATAAGACCCCAGAAGCCCGGTCCCAGCGTCGTGCGCAGGTAGTGCTGGGCGACCTCATATGCATCTCTGACCGAGGGCAGATGCGTCAAGGCCAGCTTGACAAGCTGCTGGCCCTGCGACGCCACCCCGAACAGCGAATAGGTGTTGGCATCGCGCAGGTATAGGGTGAAGAACAGCTTCCAGAGCAGGTCGACGGCAAAGGGAAGCGCCATCCAAAGCAGCGGCGTCAGGCGGCGCCGCTGCCTCAGGTGCCATACGAGAGCGATGACGGCGGCGTAGGCGACATAGACTTCGCCGTCCGGCCGCGCCAGCGTCACACCGGAGAGAGCTATCGCAACCGGCAGAGCGAGCCTGTCGTCTCCGGCATACAGCCAGCGCGCGAGCAGCAATACACTCCAGGCAACAAACACGGTGAGGGCGAGGTTGGCGTAACCAACCTCGCTGTGTTCCAGAATCTGGGGCGCCAGGAGCAGCGGCAGCGGCGCCAGAATGCGCACCCAGCCGCTCAGTTTCGACGCTGCCAATCCCTCGTAAACGACGCCATACAACGCAACTGCGAACAATGGAAACACGAGCTTTGCTGCCCGCTCGCCGCCGATCGCGAGTTGGTCCATTGCCACCGGCGCCAACGGAGGGTACTCGGGCCAGGCGCCCCATAAGCGCAGGCCTCGCAGGCTCTCCTGAGCGAAAATCGCCCGCGCCTTGATACCCCAGATGGCCAGCGCGTCCCATTCGATCAATGGCTTGGCAATGCCAAAAAGAAGCAGGAGGGTCAACAAGGTCGTGGCGACGACCAGCGCAGCCACCGTAGGGGTGTCTGGCCGGACTGGCAAAGCCGGAATCCCCTGCCGCCTCACCAATACCGCCACACCCGGAACAGCCAACAGTGCCAGGAGGGCGAATTGCAGCTCTTCCGTGGCTGCTACTCCGAGAAGACCCAAGACAATATAGAGCACTGTCTGGACAGTCATGCCCACAAGCCAGCATGATGCTACGAATCCGGGCCACGTCTGGCTCCGGAACCACCGCGCCACGATGAACGTCCCTGAAAAAGCGATCAGAATGAGCTTCAATACCGCCAGAAGCTTCAAACGCCACGCGGGAACGATGTCAAGGAAGTCCTTGCCCACAGGGGGTGTTGGCTCCTGCCTTTTCCGCAGCTCCGTTAGCGAGAAGGTTTCGTCAAGGCCGAACGAGGCCGTCCCGGCGGTTTCCGGAGTGTAGCCCGCCACATTAGCGCGGTAGATGGGGCCGGGGTATCGGGAGACGAGGGCAGAGCCGGCCTCGGCCGTGCGCCGTGGAAATAGGAAGTAGTCGCTCAATGCTCGGTTACCGATCTCGCCCAGCCCGGGGGCAGTGGCCGGAAGAACGATCAGGGCATCGGCCGGGGTATGGTTTCGGACGAAGAGCATGCGTTGGTAGTAGTCGCGACGATGCCAGCGGCGCTCCAAATGATCCGAGCGGGATCGCACCATGTCCTGGGGGATGCGGGCAACGCCGGGCGCCCAGCGCATGCCCAGGACTACCGTCTGTACGACAAGCACTCCGGCCAACAGCATCCACAACCAGCGGCCCCACGACTGCCTTCTCAGGGGTGGAAAAGGGCGTGAGTCCAAGTGCAAGTCACCCGCGCCCGCAGGAGCAAAGACAATGGCCTGGACCTGCCATGCCTGTCCTTTTCACAACTTGCCTATCTCAGATCAAGGATCTGCTCGATTCGTTCTGCTGTACGCAGGCGGATGTCGTAGCAGAGCTGGCAGTTCGCATCAAATTCGCCCAAGGTATTGCGCTCGCGCAGAGCGATGTAATCGTCGCCGTTCCAAATGTCGTCAAATGACTGCTGGCGAATGTTGCCGAAGGTGATGGGTGGCAGGAAGTGTTCCTGGTCGTCGTGGTAGAGCTGCCGCCCCCTGTAGTCGAGGAAGCAGCATGGATAGACTTCGCCGTCTTCGCCAACATGGGGGTTGTAGGGATAGTAGCAGGCGTTCTTGGTTACAAGGGGGAGATGCAGTTTGATGTTGTAGTAGCGGGCCAACATCACAGCCGTTTTCAAAGCCTGCCCATTGTCTTGTTGGGAGCTGGTGTACAGGTTCGCGGAAATGTCCTCGGCGGTTGCCGGCTGCATTTCCAGGAGTTGGATCTCACCTACCCCGATTTCACGGGCAAGATGGATGAAACTGACCAGATCCCAATAAGTGCCGTAGCCCGTCATGTAGTTGACTTGCACGACCGGCAGCGTGCTCCCGGCCTCGCGTTTGATCGTGCTCAGACGGCGAATATTTTCCACGACCTTGCTGCCGTTGACGCCCCTGCGAATCGACCCCACCCGCTCGGGCAAACCATCGAAGGAGACATGGATCTTGTTGACTTTGTGCTCGACCAGTTTGCGCGCCTTCTCTTCGGTCAACAATGTGCCGTTGCTGGTCAGGTCGATTGTGGCGCCAGGGACCTCGTGCCTGACGCGAGCCATGAAATCAAACAACGAACGGTTGAACAGCGGCTCACCGGACCCGCTGAAGTGAACGGCCCCGATGCTCTTGATGAGCGGCAGTATGCGCTCGAAGGTCGAGCTATCCATGAAATCCAGGTGTTCGGAGCTGCCATGTACGCTCAGGTAGGGGCACATCCGGCACTTCAGATTGCAGTTGGAGCTAACGTTCACCTGGATGTTTGGCGGAGTCGCAAAGCGTTGACGGCGTCTGCTGGTGAAGGCGCTCCATATGCGCCGCGGTGATCCGGCCGCCCTGTTGACCGAGACGCTTGCACGAAAGCTGAGCACCGCAAACTCAGCGCGCAAGCGCCATGCGAGCGCCCCGGACGAAATGGTCACGCCAGCGCGCGTCCGTGCGACGACCCTGCCCAGGATATGTTCTGGCCAAGCTTCGTAGCGTTGCGGCCAGTTGTCGCCCATCAACGTGAGCTTTGACTTACCCTTCGCCACCACCCTTAGAGTGGGAAACTTGTTCTCAAGCCGGTAGGTGACGATGTCGCCGGGTGCAATCTCCGCCCATGTCACTGGCGCCAGGCGCAGCTCGTCGCCATCGCGGAACAGGGGAAGCATGCTGTTGCCATGAAATAACACCGGCTCGCCTCGGGCAGACTCGGCGAGCAGCAGCTCCTGGGCGATCTGCTTCACCTTCGGCTGGCGTCCGATCGACTCCATGCCTCCTATCCCTATTCGCCGCTGACGATGAGCTTGTCGAGGCGTTCGAACTTGACCAACTGGGGGGGCTCATACGGCTCAGGCGCCAGCGCGTCCTCCTCTTGTGCCGCGCTTGGCTGGGCCCTTGACGACAGGTCGTCGCCGTCTGCCTTCTCGAAACCGGTCTTGACCACCTTTTCTTCGCTAGTCACTTGCTATCCTCCTACGTCTGAGACTTAGTCGGTTGCGGGTGTTCATGCTTAGTTGCTTTCCACTACCAGACCCTCGGCGGTCATCATGTCAAGGAAACGCCGAACATCTCCTTCGACAGCGACGCCGGGCTTGCCGTAACGTACTGCCACTGCCTCTACAAGATCGTCGAAGCTCCGGTTCTGCTCCAGCAGCAGCTCCCACATCAAGGTGCCGGTCTTGTTGAGGCTGTAGTAGTACGAGCTCTCAACGTTGATCAGCACTGCCTCTCCATCGACGATGCGCCAGCGTACCCGATTGCGATTGATGCTGTAGAACATAAGTGTGTCCTGGACTCACCGGACTTGGCCAGACAACCCTTGGGAGTTTGAACGACGGGCGAGTATTATAGTTGCGATTTCGCGTTCCACAAACTGCAGGTCTTCGAACCCAGAACATGCTTACCGCAGAGTCATCCGGATCTCACAACGCATATGTCGTCAACCCGGCTGTTGCCCACAGGGAAATTGAGGGGCAACTCCTTTTGTTGCTGCCCGGCGAGTTCGATCTCTTCACTTTGAACACGACTGGAAGCATGGTTTGGCGCGACCTGGTGGCGGGAAAGTCCCTGGACGAAACGGCTCGTGCGATTGCCACACGCTTCGGCATTTCAGAGATCCAGGCGCAGGGCGATGTCGATCGGCTGGTGACTGAACTGCTTGCCAAAGAGATTATCAGCCTTCGCTAGGGACAATCGAGGGGGAGGCTTTCTACGCCGTGCGCGTGCTAACTGCCATTAATATCGGCTATCCACAGGTTGGCGGAACACAGATCACACACCGGACCAATCTCGAACTGCTGGCGCGCCGCTTTGGTCATGAGTGTATCTACCTGGATCAGGCGCACACGTGGCAGCGTCCACGATCCGGCCCCGTGCGTTGCGACTACTACCGTGATCTCAGCGAGCTCCGCCACAAGATTGAGGCGGCAAGGCCGGATATCCTCATCGGCGCCTTTACGCTCATTCACGAGGCTATCAAGATAGGTCATCGTCTGGGCATACCTGTGGTGGGTTGGTGCAATAGCTACGAGTACTGTCCGCCGTCGCCGGAAGAAGTTCAGGCCTGGCTCCTGACCCAGACCCATCGCTATCCGGAGCCGCCGGTACGCGCGTTCGCACTGGCGGAAGCCGACGCACTTGTCGCCAATTCACGCTACTTGGAGCAAAGACTGGCCCGCCAGGAGGGGAGGGAGGCGACCGTCATTTATCCCGCCTTCGACCTGAAAACACTCTCTGTGCCGGCGCGCCGGCGCCGGCCCGATCACATTGTGGGTGTCTGTGGTTACCCGCACAAGGGCGCCGGCATCTTCCTCGACCTTGCGCGCCGTTTCCCGGAGGTGCGTTTCCTGCTCGTCGGCGCCGTGCACGCTGACTACTTTCCTTTGTTCCGGCAGCTTTCGAACGTCGAGTTTCTGTCCTTCAGCCCTACCCGCCAGTTCCTGGCCACCGCAAAGCTGGTGCTTGTTCCATCACAGTGGCCCGAACCCTTTGGCCGCATTGCCGTCGAGGCAATGGCCAATGGCATCCCGACGCTGGTCAGCCGCGCCGCCGGCCTGGCTGAGATCGTTGGCGACACGAGCCTGGGCGTTGACGACTATCGTTCGGTTGATGCCTGGTGTGATGCGTTAGGCCATGTGCTGAGCTCCGATGCGTCGGCCGCTGAGAACGCCTCCACCGGACGGGAGATCGCCGCCCGGTACACCGGCGCCGGGTCCGTGCTTGGTCTTGAGGACCTGGTCCGGACGCTCGTGGGCAATCATGGCGCCAAGCCCAAGCCGAGTCAGAGAGTCGTGGCATTGGCCGGCGACACCGAGACCAAGACGGCGTTTGCCATGATCAATCGCCGTCTTTTGGAAGGCTTGCGCGCAGCGGGTCACTACAGCACTTATCCACTGACGGAAATGTCTGCGTTCGTGCCCGAGCCGGTGGATGTCACCATTCACCACGATTATGGACAGCGTTTTGAAGAGCTGGAACCGCCTGCTGAGGGCCATTTCGTGGCGATGCGAACCTGGGATTTTGGACGCTATCCCCCGGCGTGGGTCAAGCGCATCCGTGAGGACTGCGACCAGCTCTGGGTGCTCAGCCGGTGGACCCGGCGTCAAGCCATCGCCAGCAGCATTCCTCCTTCCCGTGTCCGCGTGATCCCGCCTGGCATTGATCCGGAAACATTCTGCCCCGAAGGGCCCCGGCTCGAATTGGCAACAGACAGGCGCTTTCGCTTCCTTTTTGTCGGCGGCCCCGTGCTGCGAAAGGGCATCGACATCCTGCTCGAAGCCTATCGCCTGGCCTTTCAGGCTGAGGACGACGTCTGCCTGGTGGTCAAAGACAATCCTCGCGATCTGTTCTACACCGGACAACGGTGGGACGAGGCGCTGCGGGCGCTTGTGACCGACCCGACTGCTCCTCAGCTCCTTTACCTCAGCCAGTTGCTGTCCGCCGCAGAACTGGCGGCGCTGTATCGCGCCTGTCAGGTCGGCGTCTTTCCCTACCGAGCTGAAGGATTTGGCATGCCCATCCTGGAAGCCATGGCGTGCGGCACGCCCTCCATCGTGCCACGTTTTGGCGCCTGCCTCGATTACTGCTCACCGCGGACCTCATTCCTGGTCGCCCCAAAGCGCATCAGTTTGCCGGTTCTGGGCGAGTTTGCGTACAACTCGCTGGGCTTCCAAACGACTGTCGACGAGGTCGATTTCTGTGAACTGCGGGTGCAGGACCTGGCCTCTGCCATGCGCCAGGTCTACTGCCAGTGGCAGACGGAACCCGATCAGCTTGAGCGGCGGGCAAAAGCCGGTGTGCGCCAGGCCCATGGACGTTTCACCTGGCAGCACATGATGGCACACGTCGATTCGGCCCTCACGGCACTCGAGGCGACCAGGACACCCGTGCGTCTGGCTCGCCAACGTCGCGAGCGGGAACACCAACGCCGGGTTTTTGAGACGGCTCGGGCGCTCTTTCTGGATCTGCCCACGAGTAGCGATCTGCCTGTGCGGCGGCGCAGTGGGACAGCGTTGTCCCCACCCGGTCTCTGATTCGGATCGGCAATGAGCAGGCCCGTGGATGTGACTCTAGTGATGCAGCAAGCGCGGCAGACGCCGGCGTAGCGTGGCTGGAGTGCGCTGGGCGAGGGCATGATACAGCCTGTCGCGTGGCGCCAGCAGACGATGGGGTTGCACCCGGCCCTGCTCCAGATCGGAGATGAGGTAGCGGTGGAATTTCCGGCGCCTGTAACCTGCACTTAAGAGGACTGCCAGTCTCTGCCGGAACAGCCGCTCGTCGGCTTCATATTCCTCGCGATGCGATCCAAAGACGTTCCCTGTGGTCGTTTTCGTCACGACGCGTGCCCCGCCTTCGGGCGCCACAAGGTGCCAGCCCAACGCCTCCGTCGTCATCATCAACTCATAACCCGCAGCTAACCAGCGTGCCGACATGTCACTGTCCTCGCGAAAAATCTGCTGGGATTGTCCTGACACGGTCCAACCACCCACGTCAAGGGCGGCGGAACGACGGTAGCACATAGCGCATCCCCAGAGGCTCTCCATTTCGATGATCTCGCGCTCATGGTAACAGTGCCCTTGCAGGCGCCAGGTGGGATGGTCAATGGTCGGGAACCAGCCTGGTTGGCGCAAAGCCACATTCAGCGGCATGGGCTGCATAGCCGGGCCGGCCAGACATCCGCCCACCGCTGCCAGCGCCCTCTCCGGAAAGAACAGAAACGGCCGAGCCAGCTTATCCAGATAGGTTGGAGCCAGCACCACATCGTCATCGATACGATGGATGAATTCGATGGCGGCAGGTACGGCTTCCAGGGCCTGCTGATAGCGTGTTGTCGGATCTTGGGTGCGAAACACTGACACAGCATGACCCTGTGTTTCGATCAGAGTCAGCAGGTCCCGCACCGCAGCGTTATCTGCCACCGGCGCTTCGCTCTGATCGTTGACAACCAACACCCAGTTGGGGTATGTCTGTTGCGATAGCGTGGCCAGTAGGGCCGCCAGATAGCCCGGCCTGTTCTTGGTGGCGATGGTGACGGCAACGATCTCGTCACCAGACATGGCCCTGAGTGCGTTCACGCTGATGCACCTTCCAGTTGCACGAAGTCTCGTCGAACAGTAGACAAGTGTGCCACAGGCCTACCGGCATGACGAATCACGACCCTTCAATCGGCCAACCTCTCCTCTCGATTGTCACACCGACGCGAGGCAGTTTCTCCGAGACCTGGTTTAGGGCCCTGGGTGAGATACGTGGCGATGTTGAGTTCGTGATGGTGTTTCCACCCCAGGTGCAGGCGCGTACAGTGGCAGAGCCAAGGTTCAAGTGCGTCGTCAGCCCCTTGCAGGGCGAGGTGATGCAGCGGTTGGTTGGACTGCTCAACGCCAGGGGACGCTATGTACTCGCTCTGGATGACGACGATTTCGTGCATCCCGACATCATCAGGGCCACCGGCGTCTACTTCACGCGCTTTCCCGAAAGCTGGGTACTGCGGCTGATGACGGAGAACCTTATGCACGATGATGCCGGCGGCATTACACGATCTTGGGACGAATTTCCCGATCTGGCAGCGGCGCCGGTGATCACGGCGCCAGCGTTTCTGACCGGCAGCCATCCGCAGTCGCCGGAAAGCTACCTTCTGGAGCTCCCCATCGCGCCGCTGCACCGCCGCTTCGATGTTTGGCAGCTCTTGTGGCCGCCGCGGCAGCGACGTGACATGCGTGGCGTCCATTCTGAGAATTTCACCAACCGTGTTTGGTCAGCAGCGCGCCTGCGGCCTGCACTCGTCGATCTGGTCGATGCCCTTTCCGTAGCCGGTCCCCTGAGGCTCATCCCGGAGTGGAGTCTCGATCGGCTGTTAGGGTTGTACCTGCAAGCCTACTACTTCGAACCCGATCGCACAATTGGGCATTGGGTGCGAGGCCTTTCGCAGATTCGCAGGGTCCATCGTCCGGAGACGATGAAGGAAACGCGCAGTCATTTTGCCGCCGATGGCCTTCTGGCCAGGCGTTTCCCGCAGTACGGTTACTTCTGGAACCTTGCTGTCTGGGCGTTCTACCGCGAGATCTCTCGTACAGCCAGGCGCAGGCTCAACCGATCGAAGTCCGGGTAGCGTCCTTCACGAGAGGGGATCCTCTTCGGCAAGCAGGTGCCGGTAAACAGCGAGATGTTGCTCGGCCACCAAAGGCCATGCCAGATGCTGCTCGGCAAAGGCTCGAGCGCGATGGGCGATGTCGTCACGCCACGAAGGCTGCTCCAGATAGCGTTCGACCAGCTCGATCATGGCCTCGTCATCATTGTTTGCCACGATCGGATAGACACTGCCGCCGCCGTAGTCAGGGACGCCGCCGACATCGGTGGTGACGACGGGCAGACCGCAGGCCAGCGATTCCACCATGGCGGTCGTGGCGCCACAGACGTCAAGCGGTAAGAGGAGCAGGTAGGAGCGCCGGTAGAGATCTCGCAGGGCGTCATCCGAGATTCTCTCGTGCCAGCGCACGGCGGGATGATGGGTGAGTTGCGAGAGACCCCGGTACCGCTGCCGGATTGTGTCCCGCACCAGGAGGTCGAAAACCAGGTCGGGATGGCGCTGAGCCAGGACGGTGATAACGCGGAAAAGCATGTCGGTGTTGCGGCCGTTTTGCCCAGCAAAAAGCAGCCGTGGTGTGCGATACGTCACAGGCTCGTTGGCAGGGCAGAAGAATTCGGTGTCGACGCCGTGCAAAATGACATGGACGCGGCCAGCACCGACGTACTGCTCAAACACCTCTATGTCGCGGCGATACAGCACAATGGCCGAGCGCAGCCGGCGCAGATTGGAAAGAAAGAGCGGGTGCTGCTGGGGCCATTGTTCGGGTGGATGGTGAAGCGTGGCGACCAGATTGGCAGGCGCCTGCTTCCAGTGCTCCAGATAGTGGTGGTGTCCTTCACCGTAGAGGATGTGACGCACGTCTGCCGGTGCCCACAGCGACTCCAGCCAGAAGCGCAATTCGGCAGCGGCATATACATCGTCTTCACGCCACGGCCACCCCTTGACCCGCTTGTAGGCGCGGCCCAGACGTATCTGGTTGCGTGTGGTACGGGAGCGAACTACTCTCAGATCGGCGTTCAGATGGCGAGGTAGCTGTTCATATCCCGTGTGCTGGCCAAACCAGGGGATCTTGTCGGCAAGAATGTGGATGCGCATGGGTCTTCTTGGAAAGGAGCGGACCCATCCCAACTAGCGCGCCAGGCCCAGCATGGCCAGAGTATAGCCCAGCCAACCCAGAACGACACAGCGCCCGCGAAGCTCATCCGCTTCATCAGTCGCGGTTAACAGACCGGTCACCGCGCCGGGGGTGAGCACTTTGCGGCCGAGGGCGGTCGCGGCCATGCGCAGGCGCTGTTGTGGCTTTGCAGGCGAGAGGCAGAGCCGTGAAAGAGCGACGGAAACGCCATTGTGATAGGCGCGGCGAAGAAACCACCGCTTAGTCAGGCGGCTGGCGGGAATGTGGTGCCGTACGACGACGCCGGGATGGTAGTACAGTGGGTGGCCGGCCTGACGCAATCGAGTGTGAAGCTCTGTTTCCTCCTGTGAGATCAAACGGTTGCCGGCACGACCAAGGCGCTCGTTGAAGCCACCAAACGCCAACAGAAGCGCTTTCGGCACGGCCATGTTACAGCCTGCTAGCCACTCCGAATCCTGCAAGAGCCGCGGTTCAGGTGACCAGTCCACCAGGCTCAGGCCGCGGGCCAGATCGTCGGCCAGCCAGCCAGGACGGGGCGCGCCCCAGATGGGCTCGACCCGCCCGCCCACGGAGCCGGGCACGGGAGTGACAGTCGCAAACACCTCAGCGATGCCTTGTACCCACCAGGAATCCGCCACAGCATCATCGTCGATGAAGGCGATGATGGCTCCGCCCGCCGCCTGCCACCCGAGATTGCGGGCGCGTGACAGGCCGGGCGCTGGCTCTCGCAGGTAGCGCCAATGAACGGCGCCAACCTGTTGCACCACCTCCTGGGTCCGCGCCGGACGGGCGCCGTTGTCGACGATGATGACCTCGTGACACTGAGTGGTCTGTCGGCAGAGACTGTCGAGGCAGCGCCTCAGATCGAGCGGCCGGTCATACGTGCAGACCACCACAGAAACCAGAGGGAGCGGGCTAACAACGCTGCCAGGCTGGGCGGAGTCGATCACCGGTCGAGCCACTTCAGGATGCGGTCGCTCTGCCGCTGCCAGAAACGGCTAGCGCGTGGAAACCGCGAGTTTTGAGCATGCTGGTGTTCCCTTTCGACCGCCACCTCTACTTTGGAATCCAGATGGCGAAAGTATTCCCAAACCTCCCAGTAGGGCGCGCCTGGTTCCAAGCGGATACCGGCCCAGTGTAAGAACTTGACTGGCTGCTTCGCCTGTGGGTCGAAAAGGCACTGGTTTCGCCACACGAGGCCGGCACTGCCCGCCCACATTCTCGGGGCATCTATCTGCTGTTTGAAGACGTTGACACGCCTGGGGATGTGCCTGAGCACCATATAGTTGAATACCGGCTGGTCCGAGCCTCCGTGAGATCGGTCAAGATGCGCCTTGTCGCGGGCGCACTCCTCCAGATGCTCGTAGAGTTGGTCTTCGTCGATGACACCTCTGCGTCCACCCCAGAACCCGGCGTTGAATACATCGGACAGGTCGTCGTCTGTGAACAAGCCGGCCTTGCGGATGCCGGGTCTGAAGACGTGCTCGATGCCGCTCAGGTGCTGGTCGCTGTAGCAGACAAAATCGGCAGCAGTGAGATAGCCGGTCATGGCGATGATCGGCTCGAAGACGACGATATCGGCGTCCAAGTAGAGGAATTCGTCAAAGGGACCAAACCAGCACATCTGTTTGCGAAGATTCTCGGGGCGAGGGAAGAAGCCCTGTCCGAAGAGCAGCCGCACGTTCCGATCCAGACGGTGCAGCCTGCGCTTATCGTCATACAGCGATACGCCTGGCAGTCGGGTGAGCGTCGTGGCGGCCAGCTTGTAGGGCTCACGGTAGGGAATCATGGCTATAGGCGTCTCAGCATCCCAGGCGCGGATGCTGTTGATCAGGGCGATGCTCTGGTCGATGGCCGAGTCATCGACCAGGAAATAGAGTCCTGACGTCACGGTTGCCCTTCCCATAGTGTTCGCCAACGTTGCCGCCAGCGCTGCCCCAACCTTCTTGGTCGGCCGGGCGAAGGTTGGAACGGTTTGGGCCTGCCCTGCAGGAGGGGTTTCGCCCCTGGCTCGCTCAGATACCGGTAATGCATCCAGAGGTCCCGGTAAGGGAACAGGATGTTCTCACCCTGGCAGAGCCTGTTGAAGACCCAGGCCGGAATGCCGATGTAGTGCAGGAAAGGCAGGCGCCTGCCGTGGTCGAATAGTACCGCCGCCCGCGTTTCCAGATCGGGCACAGTGGCGCACGTACGAATGCGCTCGCCCTCCGGGGGGAGGCGGTGAAGGTTAACAGTGGGCGCTTCCAGTCTCATCACCATGTAGTTGAGGAGCGATTGGTCAGGCGCCCCCAGGTAAAGCACTCCGGCCTCCCCTTCTCGCAGACGGGCGACAACTTGATCTTGTTGCTCTTGCCCGATCACGCCCCGCTTCGAAGCGACGAAACCGGCGCAGAACACCTCGGAATGGACGCGCGCTTCCCCGAAAACTTCGTCGAGGCGAGCCGACTCGAGGTGATAAACGTGTTGGGGCGCCTTATACTGGTCATCAAAGACCACGAAGTCGTAGAGGTCGAGAGCAGCGAAGACGGGCGCCAGTGTATCCAGCACGAGCATGTCGGCATCCAGGTAGAGGAAGCGCTCGCAAGGGCCGTCAAAGGCGGCAAAACGCCGGTGCATCCCCAGCCGATAGACACCGGCCCACCCGTATTTGGCCTGCCAGGCGGTTAGGGCGTAGGGATGGGCCGACCACGCAGCCAAGGCAAAGGCATCCCAATGGGCAATGGTCTCAGGTTCATCGACAAGCGTCACCTGGTCGCGCCCGGCGATGACCTCGCGCACCTGCGTGATGTGGTCATCGTAGGGCAGCACATAAACCGGCATGTCGTTTCCGGCGTTGACCTCGATGCTGTTTAGCAGGGCGATGAGTTGCTGCGCCATGGTGTCGTTGCAGACGGTGTAAATGCCAAGAGGTCGCATACAGGCTGCCCTCAGAAGGATCGTTCGTAAGCATCGATGACGGCGTTTGCCTCTCCATCCAGCCGGACCTGCCCTGCATCCAGCCACAGCGCGCGGTCACAATAGCGACGCAGGAAGGCGGACTCGTGTGACGTCATTAACACCGTCTTGTCGCTGCGCTTGAGCTCGGCGAAGTAGGCTTCGCACTCCCGCAGGTACTGGATGTCCAGGTTCGTCAGCGCCTCATCAAAGATTACAAACGCGCTTGGAGTCTGGAGAAAGATGCTCAGGGCGAAGCGCTGCCTCTGTCCCTTAGAGAGGTCCCGAAACGGCGCGAACCGCAGTTCCGACAGGCCGGCCTGGTTTAGGACGGCATCGAGTCGTTCTTCCAGAAGCGCTCGATCGATCCCATGGACGGCGCCAAACAGGAACAGATTGTCGACAACCGACAGTATGGGCACAATGCCCACATTGGCGTCCAGGAGAACGCAGGGAGGCTCGGCCACCTGGATGTCGCCCTTGTCCGCGTCGTAGATGCCGGCGATGATGCGAAGCAGTGTGCTCTTGCCGCAGCCGTTGCGACCCACCAGGGCTACCTTTTCCCCCATACGAATGCGAAAGGAGATGTCAGCGAGTACGGCATGCTGGCGCCGCATGTTGTCACCTGTCCACCAACGTTTGAGCGCCTGCAAAGTGGTCTTGTTGTACTTGAGGACGCGAAAGGACTTCGTGACGCCGCTTGCCACCACGCAGGAGTCGCTCATGCGCGCTCTACCGCCCGGAACTCGTACTTGATGAAAAGGGCATAGCCTGCCACCAAGAACACCACCCCCAGCACCACAGCATGCACATAGACAAAGGGACTGTATACGCCTTCGCCCATAAGTGCCTGCCGGAAGGCGATGACAAAGGGGGTCAGCGGATTGAGCCAGTAGACAGCGCGTGCAGCCCAGGTCGGCAAGGCATCCAGTTGGTAAAACACCGGCGTCACGAAGAGCAGCAGACGCATGGCCATATTCCAGACGTGTTCGGTGTCACGCACTGTGCTGTAAAGTAGGGCCAGCACTAACCCCACTCCGGTCGCGAACGCTGTCAAGGCCAGCAGCAGTGGCCAAACGAACACAAGGAACCAGGGGCTGAAAACGCCTTGAGTCAGGCTCAGTACTACGCAGAACAGGAGTTCGATCCCCAGGTTGTACAACTGCATGACGACGATCGCGGCGATGAATGTCTCCTTGGGCATCGTCGAGTTGAGAAACGTCGTCTTGGAAGCGACGAAGATCGGCAGTACCAGCTTCGTGACCAACGTGAAAAAGCCCACAATGACGATACCTACCAGCAGGTAAACTCCATAGGCTTGTATTCCTTGCCCGAACCGACCCTTGAAGACCACGTACATTACCGCCAAAAGAAAGAGTGGGCTGATCAGGCTCCAGAGCACGCCCAGAATGGCGTTGTGCTCATTGGCGCGGAAGTCGGCGCGCACCAGTTCGATGAGCAACCTACGATTGGGCAGTGAACCGATGCGTCGGGCGCGCTTGCGCAGCCTGATTCCCCAGACAGAGGATTGCGGCGCTGGTTGCGCCAGATCATTCTGGTTCGTTCGAAACATGGCGTCTATCCTATAGGCTTTGCTCAAAATCGTCCCCATTCTACGCCGCCAGCACCCCACATGGAAACCCACAGCGCTACCGTGCCCGACGCTGGGCCAGCGGCACGGTGCACCTTCAACTAGGGGGAGAGGGCATAGACCTGAAATGGAACCTCAGCCGGCGTCGGAAGGCGCTTGACACGGCCTTCCTTCTCCAGCTCGGCGAGCAGGCGAGGCGCGATTCGTTCCGAACCTGTGGTGAAGAACTCGCGCTCGGTAGACTTGCCGCTCTCACGCCACCAGATGTGCAAGGGGTAAACGACGGCGAAGTCGGCTCCACTTGCCTGAAGCTGCAGCCATAGCTCAGCCGGAGTCGTTTCGGCGTCGACCTCTGGCAGGGGTACGACGGTGCGCCCGGTGTAGAGATAATCAGTCTCAGGCAGTGTGGTCATGAGCAGCGATTCAGACGACGTACGCTCGCGCAGCCAACGGCCGCGCTCTTCGACCGTACGTGTGTAGAAACGATTATTGGGATACATGAAGGCGATGCCGGCGTAGACGAGAAACAAGACAAGGGCAACAGGAGCGAGCAGGCGTCCGATGTGTTGAGGTGTAGGCTGCCTGCGCACCAAGCGCCAAAGGGCCTTGATGCAGGCGTCGATGGCGATCAGGAATGCCAGTGCCACCTGCGGTGCGATGGGATAGAGCAGGCGGACATCGCTCCATGTCCACAGCATCAGCACCGCGCCATAGAAAGGCACAATGACCAGAAACGCGGAGACACCGTCTTGCCACGCCCAGACCGCGAAGCCAATGAGAATGAGCAAGCACAGGGCCAAACCGGCCCAAGGCGCCACGCTGTCCAGACCGTAGCGTCGCATCACGGTCGAGAAAAGATGACTGTCGAGACCGGGTGCGACTGCTGCCGGGACGAGCCTGGTAAGCTTATCCTCTGAACGCCGAATCATCTCTCTACCCAGGTATGCCAGCAACTTCCAGCGCCCAGGAACGGAACCATTCTGATCAGAGGATAGTTGCTCAACGGCCGGTGCAAGAGTGTCGTTTGGCCCTGTTGTTGGCGTGATGTGGGGAAGCGTGGATGTCTGGTTTTCGCCCGTCTGTTCTTTGACCAGGCTGTCGTCCAACCCCATGTAGCTCAGCGGCAGGAGATCAATTGGCCGGACGGTAGTGGCGACCACGACCAGGGTGGTCAATGCCACCATGGTGGCGGCAACTCCTAGCAGGTCGCGAAGGGCGCGCTGCCGGCGCCGGACCAGCAGATAGAGCACGAGCCCAACCCACATTGGCCAACCGGCCGTCCTTGTGAACACCATGGCGAAGCTGCTTGCGCCGGCGAGCAGACACCACCACCACGGCGCTTGTCTGCGCGCCCCCAGTTCGAAGAGCAGGATGGTGACCAGAAGGAAGGTCATGAACACCGCTTCTGATAGGACGAGTCGCGCCTGGAGGATAGTCGAGGGCGCAACCGCGTAGAGTGCAGCCACAGCCAGACCCCACCACTGCGACCGCTTGCTTAGTAGCCGCCAGCCCCAGAACAGGATGGAGATGTTGAGCAGCGTGGCCACCAGTGAGGGCCAACGCAAGACTTCGAAATCCTGGGGAAAGGCAGCGACGAGCGGGGCGAGAATGAGTGGATAGCCGAAAGGATACACGCTCACCACTGGAGGCACAGGCCGGTCGACAAGCCCATAGACAGGGCCACGGAGCAGCGACTGCGCCAACACCACGTAACGACTGCTGTCTACCAAGATGGCCGCGTGGGAATGAAAGTCACGCACTGCCAAGAAGCTGGCCGCTGCCAACAGCAGCAACCAGAGGGCGATCTGTACCTGCGACGTGCGTGACGATCTGTTCATGTCCTGGTGTCCGAGCGATAGAGCACCGAGGTGGGTCCTGAAAAGGTTCCGATGCGATCTGGCAAGATGTCATTATCTGAAGGCGCCACGGAATTCCCAAACGAGCCTGAACAGCACGCAGCATCAGGCAGTCATCGTGACTGCAGAATGGCGCTCTGACCCCCAGGAGTTCTGACCAGCAGGGGTGCCAGTTATTCCACTACTACCGGCTGGCACTCTGAGCGTCCCAGGCTGACGCCAACATGCCCTGCGAGGCATTTTGACAGGCGGACTACCTCGGCTGTAACATTCCTTTCGCTCAACAATAGTCAGGCCCTTGAGTCGTCTTAATCCTGTCACCCCAAAATTACTTGGATAGGGGCCGACGCCCGTCGCTCCCGTTGGACATAAAGTCCGCCAATTGGCGGACTTTCGTGATATTTGGGGCATGAAACCGGCATTTTACACTTGGCGGGTTCGATGTTGTCGAACCCGCGATTTTGACGATGACTGGATTAGGAACCTGAGTTCGTTCGCAGCGAGAGGACCGGTACCCTTCTTGAGTGCTCAAATCGGAATCGAAGAGGGGGATGGACAGAACGGGATACCGGCCGTCGCTACTGGAATCAACCCTACAATGAGCTCGAATCAGAACGGATGAGTCGCGTAGCCGGAACGACCTGATAC
Organism: Chloroflexota bacterium; assembly: GCA_029782215.1. GTDB lineage: Bacteria > Chloroflexota > Anaerolineae > J102 > J102 > SSF26. The sequence goes on along the minus strand of JAKOVD010000117.1, from coordinate 15,575 downwards.
AACTGCACCGAGTGCAGGCAACCCCAATTGTTGCGCCTAGAGCACGCCGGGCAGCAGTCCGCGACGGACCGCCTGCGCAACCGCCTGGTCGCGGCGGTTTGCCGACAGCTTGCGGTAGAGGTGACGGACGTGGGTGCGGACCGTGTTGACGCTGACCACTAGTTCCGCGGCGATCTGTTCATAGCTGTAATCCGCCGCCAGCAGCTCCAACACCCGCTGCTCCTGCTCGGTCAGGCCAATCGTCTGGGCAGCCGAGGGTGTGGCGCCTGCGGCGGAGGTAGGGGCCTCGGCAAGGGAAACGCCCATCTCCTGCAGGATCGATGCGAAACCGGGAACCTCCAGGATCACGCGCACATAGCCCGTTTCTGTGGCAAGATGCGCGGCCTCCATCAGCGTTTCGGCGGCGGCGGCATCGCCCAGCCGGAGCTGCTGCGATGCCGCCAGCGCCAGCAACTGCAGCTGCGAGAACCGATCGCCGCTCTGCACAGCGGCGTTCTGCGCAGCCGAGAGCGCCTGGGCGACGGCTGCCGGGTCGACGTCCTGGGCGACCGCGGCGCGCAGATAGGTGATCAGCTTGCGATGAACCGGATGCGGGGGCAAGCTCTGCAGATTGATGCCGGAGTCCTGAGCCAGGTGCCAGGCCAGGTCGCTCCGGCCGGATGAAATCAGAAAGCGCACCTTGTAGTCCAGCAGGAAATCGGCGACACCCGGTCGCGTGGACTCCCCAAGCGGGCCATCGGCCTCCGGCGGCTCCGCACCGTCCACGGCCGCGTCCGCGCCAACCGTCCGCCCAAGATACCAGGCGAGGACCGTGAGTGGGCCGTCCTGCAGTTGGATGGCCAACTCCATGAACGAGCGCGTGTACCTGTTCCCCTCATCCATCTGGTCCTGCCAGTAGCTGTTTTCTGCAGCGCGGAAGTAGGCGAGGGCCAGGTCATCGGCGCCCAGATGCAGATCACGAGGCCACTCCCGGAACAGGTCCCGGAACTGGCGGCTGGCCTGGGCGCTGTCTCCATGGGCCATGCTCCACCGCGCCATCTCCCGGCGCACCGCCAGAGCGCCCAGCGTGAAGTCGGAGCGCAAGAAAGCTTCCAGGGCCGCTTCCGCACAGGGTGCCATCTCCGCTCCTCTGCCGGCGAAGCTGTGAAGCTGCATGAGCAGAAAGTGCAGCGTGCCAAAATGGAAGTCATCCAAAAAGGCGCGAACGGTGTGGGCCTGGAGGGCGACATCCATCGCGGCCGCAAGGTCGCGCTGGATGAACAAGCCACAGGCGTTCAGCACCAGCCACTCGGCTTCAAGCCTGGCGGCGTCGCGATCGGGCAGGCGCTGGGCCTGGAGACAGACCTCTGCCTCACGAGCGTAGGCCAAGGCCATCTTGTCGCCCACCAGCACCGCCACGCGGCAGCGATCGAGCAGCAACTGCGGCCGCTGCGCCAGGACGTCGCCAGGCAGCAGAGCCAGGAGGGCGCCCGCCCGGAAAAGATCGTGCAGCAGCGCCGCCCGCATTTGCGACTCAACCAGCGCCGCCGCCTGCTCAGAGGCGCCTCCGGCCAGGAAGTGGCGCACGGCGGCTTCGATCTCGCCCGCCGCCGCCAACCAGGCCGCCGCCCGCTGGTGCAGCTCGGCGACATGGCCCGCCGGCGTCTCGGCCAACAGCCTGTGCTGCAGCAGCTCTTGAAACAGGTGGTGGTAGCGATAGCGTTTTGCCCGTTCCTCCATCGCGACCAGGAAGAGATTGCCGCGGCCAATCTCGTCGATTCGGGCATAGGCATGTTCGTCGCCCGTGACAGCCGCGCAGAGCGCCGGGGTGAACTCGTCGAGGATCGAGGTCTGCAGCAGAAAGCGGCGCAGTTCGGGTGTCTGCCGGTCGAGCACTTCATCCGTCAGGTAAGCCGCCAGCCAGACACTTTCGCCATGAAGCACGTTGACCAGCTCGGCGGCGCTGCCGCGTCCGGGCAGCGCCAGCACCGCTAGCTGCAGCGCCGCCGCCCAGCCCTCGCTACGTTCCACCACCTGGGCTGCCTCGGCCTCGGTGGGCTCTCGGAAGCCCTGGCGCTGCACGTACTCCTTGACCTCGGCGCTGCTAAATCGCAGGTCATCGGCGGTGAGCGCCATGACCTGCCCGTGCGCGACCAGCCGCGCCAGCGGCAGGGTGGTGCGCTGCCGCGCCAGCAGCAGCAGGTGGAGCCTTTCCGGTCCTTGTTCGAGGATGGCGGCGATGGCGGCATCCACCTCGGGCGACTGGACGCGATGGAGGTCGTCCAGGACCAGCAGGGTGTGCCGGCCGGCGGGGAGCGCGTCCGGTCCGGCGCCGTCCCAGTAGGTGTAGAAGATGCGCGCCAGCACCCGCCGGACGGTCCCGTTCCTGTCCTCCAGGATGGGTTGGGCGAGCGCCAGGGCGCCGGGGAGGACCCGGTCCAGGGCGGCAGCCAGGTGCAGGGCGAACTGGCGAGGGTCGCTGTCGGACTCGTCCAGGTTGAGCCAGGCGGTGTGCGCGGCCAGGCCGGCGACGTCGAGCCAGCGGCTGACCAGGGAGGACTTGCCGTAGCCCGTCGGCGCAAAGATGGCGATGGCGCGCTGTTCCGCCCAGCGATCCAGCCGACGGTGCAACCGCGGCCGGTCAACCAGGGTGGCGGGATAGGCCGGTTTGGTGATCCTGGCAGCTAGAAACATGGATGGATTGCACGCCGGCTTACGCGTGCGCCAGATGGAGGGGCAATCTCACATGCGCCGGCGGGGAAAAATCACATGACATGCGATAGGCGCGGGCGGCAGCGTTTCCTATTATACCAGGAAGGGAATGGCCCGGCGGAGTGCACGCGCACACTCGTCCTCCTCTCCCTTTTCCCTTTGCCCGTATTCAGCGCGCATGCTGGCGCATTTGTTTTCCAGAGGAGACTGCCATGCCAAGCCCCACCTCCCGACTCGCAGGATCGCGCTCACTGTGGCTCATCGCCATCATCCTGCTGGTCCTCCTGGCGGCGGCGGCGACCGCCGTCTCCGCCGCGCCTGCGAAAACTGCTGTGCCTGCCGCCCCGGCCGCCCCGGCCGCGCCTGCGGCCACAGCAACAACCCCATCCCCCTGGCGCTTCCGCGGCTACGTGTGCCAGGGCAACCCGCCCCCCGGCATCAGTTGGAACGGCCAATGCCAGGGAACGAAGCCTGTACCGAACGCAGTGGTCACCGTGTCCGGGTGGAACGACGGCGAGGCGGCGCCGGGGGATTTCATCCGCACCGTGGCGGCCGACGCCGGCGGCTTCTACAACATGAGCATTGCCGGGGACATCGGCTACAAGAACTTCCAGGTGCAGGTGACCCTGCCCAACGGTTGGGTCGGCGTAGCGGCGATCGCCCAAACGGGGACGGTGCAGACGCCGCCGACCGCCGTGATCATGCTGGCTCCGGCGCCGGGTGTGCACGCCACCGACTTCTACCTGCTGCCGCCGGCGCCGACGCCGACCGTGACGCCCACGCCGGCCACCGTCGTGCGCATCAGCGGCTATATGTGCAAAGGCGATCCGCCGCCGGGGATCAGTTGGAACGCCCAGTGCCAGGGCACGGCGCCGTTTGTGGGTTCACAGGTGCTATTTCGTGGCTATAACGCGGGCGGAAATCCCAATGCCAATGTGAGGGTGGTGAAAGTCGACGCCAATGGTCGTTACGATTTCACCATCCCGGACGATTTCAAGTTCGAGAACTATCAGATTAATGGGGTGCCCGCACAGCCAGGTATTGGAAGTGGAGTCATTTTCTCGCCGGGCGTGACGCCCGTCGGCACCGGCAAGGGCGATGCGTTGCTGATCAATCCCGTTCCGGGAACATACTACATCGATTTCTACACCCTGCCGCTGCCCACGCCGGCGCCGACGGCGACGCCGACGGCGACGACCACGCCGCCGCCGAGTTTCGATCTCACCATCGTGAAGAGTGCGGTGGGCGGCGATGCCACCTTTGACTTTAGATACAGTTCCGGAGTCACCCAGATTCCCGACTTCAGCCTGACAACGCAGGGCGGTGCGGCCCAACGCACGTTCAGCGGTTTGTCGCCCGGTTACTACAGGCTGTACGAGGGACCACGCCCGCAGGGTTGGACCTTGACGGGAATCGTATGTGTGGGCGTCACCGGCGGCTCCTGGTCATCCAACTTCCCCTACGTCGGTTTCACGGCAACGGAGGGCGACAACGTCATCTGCACGTTCACGAACACCAAGGACCCCACGCCCACGCCGACGGCGACGCCTACGGTGACGCCCACGGCGACGCCGGGCCCAGGCACGATCACGATTTCCAAGCACACCCTTGGCGGCGACGGCGCGTTTCTGTTTGGCAGCACGAGCAACAGCGACTTTGTCATCCCCCCCTTCAGTCTGGCGACGCAAGGGGGCACGGGGCAGCGCACGTTCAGCGACCAGAAGCCGGGGTTCTATGAGGTGGAGGAAGCTGCGCCGCAGGGTTGGACCCTGGCTGACATCTCCTGCAATGTCGTCTATACCCGGAATGGCAACAGAGTCAGTTTCAATCTGGCGGCGGGCGTGCACGCTACCTGTACGTTCATCAATACGAAAGACCCCACGCCCACGCCCACAGCCACAGCGACGAACACCCCGACCGCCACGCCTACCGCCACGCGCACCCCGACATCGACACGGACGCCCACGCCGACAGTGACGCCGACGCCGGCGACGGCCGTGCGCATCAGCGGCTATATGTGCAAGGGCGATCCGCCGTCGGGGATCAGTTGGAACGCCCAATGTCAGGGCACGGCGCCGTTTGCGGGTTCGCAGGTGACATTTCGCGGCTATAACGCGGGCGGAAATCCCAATGCCAATGTGAGGGTGGTGAAAGTCGACGCCAGTGGTCGCTACGATTTCACCATCCCGGGCGATTTCAAGTTCGAGAACTATCAGATTGATGGGGTACCCGGACAGCCAGCCATTGCAAGTGGAGTCGTTTTCTCGCCAGGCGTATTGCCTGCTCCGAACAACAACAAGGGCCGGGCGTTGCTGATCAATCCCGTTCCGGGAACATACTATATCGATTTCTACGACTTACCGCTGCCCACGCCGGTGCCGACGCCCACGCCGACGGCGACGACCACGCCGCCGCCGAGCTTCGATCTCACCATTGTGAAGAGTGCAATGGGCGGCGATGCCACCTTTGACTTTGGCTACACCTACGGCCCCACCCGGATTCCCGATTTCAGCCTGACGACGCAGGGGGGCACGGCCCAGCGCACGTTCAACGACCTGGCGCTGGGCGGAGAATACAAGCTCTATGAGAAGCCTCTGCCGCAGGGCTGGCGTTTGACGGACGTCACGTGCACGGGCGTCACCGGCGACCAATATGCCTGGAATGGTTCCTACGTCCGTTTCACGGCAACGGCAGGTGACAACGTCATCTGCACGTTCACGAACACCAAGGACCCCACGCCCACGCCGACGGCCACGCCGGCGCCCTTCACCCTCACCATCGCCAAGAACGCAGTAGGCGGCGATGCCACGTTCGATTTTGGCGCGGATGTTGTGGTCGATCCGATTCCAAACTTCAGCCTGACGACGCAGGGCGGCACAGCCCAACGCACGTTCAGCGGTTTGACGGCTGGGTACTACAGGTTGTACGAGGGGCCCCGGCCGCAGGGTTGGAATTGGACGAGAGCCGTATGTGTGGGCGTCACCAGCGGCTCCTGGGCATCCTTCATCCCCTACGCCAGCTTCACGGCAAGTCCAGGCGACAACATCACCTGTACCTTCACGAACACCAAGGACCCCACGCCCACACCGACGGCGTCACCTACGGTGACGGCCACGCCGACGCCGGCTCCAGGCACAATCACGATTTCCAAGCACACCTTTGGCGGCGATGGCGCGTTTGGGTTCGGCACCACGAGCAGCAGCGACTTTGTCATCCCCGCCTTTAGTCTGGCGACGCAAGGGGGCATCGCGCAGCGCACGTTCAGCGACCAGAAGCCGGGGTTCTATGAGGTGGAGGAAGTTGCGGCGCAGAGTTGGACCCTGGCTGACATCTCCTGCAATGTCGCCTATACCCGGAATGGCAACAGGGTCAGTTTCAATCTGGCGGCGGGCGTGCAGGCTACCTGTACGTTCGTCAATACGAAAGACCCCACGCCTACGCCCACGGCGACGGCCACAAACACGCCGACGGCGACGCGCACTCCGACCTCAACGCCGACGCCGACGGCGTCACCTACGGCAACAAACACGCCGACGTCCACGCCGACGGCGACGCCCGTGCCGGGGACGATCCGGATCGTGAAGGCGGCGCAGCCGGAGGGACCGACCGGGTTTACCTTCTATTTCGATAACCCTGACGGAGCCGATCAGTTCACGTTGGTGGATGACGGCACCGGCGCCCAGGACACCGCCGTGCGGACGAATCTTCCTCCCAGGCAGTACCCTGTCTTCGAGATTCTTCCCCCACGATGGCAACTGGCGAGCATCACCTGCGACGACAACAACTCGACCATTGACCTGCCGGGTTACCGGGCGGTGGTCAGCCTGGAGGCGGGCGAGACGGTGACCTGCACCTTCACCAACCGGCAGTTGCCCACCCGCATCATCATCAAGAAGCTGACGGCGCCGGGCAGCGGCAGCGGCTTTGTGTTCAACCAGAACATCGACGCCAGCGGCAGCTTCACACTGAATAACAACGGCAGCAAGGCGTTCGACAATCTGGCTGCGGGCACGTACACGGTGACGGAGCAGGACCCCACGGCCACCGGGTTCCAACTGAGCGGGCTGAGCTGCGACGACGCCAACTCCACGGTGGACATCGCCGGACGCACGGCCACGATCCGGGCGGAAGGGGGCGAGACGGTGACCTGTACGTTCGTCAATACGGCCGCAAACACCGTGACCGTGGAGAAGAAGGTGCTGCCAGCAGGCGCACCGGCAGGCAGCTTCAGCTTCAGCCAGACGTTGGACAACAGCGGGAACTTCACGCTGAGCGGCGGCGCCAGCAAGACCTTCAGCAACGTGTCGCCGCAAGTCAACCACACGATCACGGAAGCGGATCCGGGGCCGAACTACCAGTTGACAGCCATCGAGTGCTACGACACGGCCACCGGGCAGCCCTTCTTAGGCTCCCTGACGACCCGCTCGGTGATGCTGAATATGGTGGCGGGCGCGCGGGTGCACTGCGTGTTCACCAACACCTACATCGCCACACCCACGCCGACGGCGACGGCCACGCCCACTTACACGCCTACACCGACGGCAACACCCACGGCGACGGCAACACCCACGGCGACGCCAACCCGAACGCCGACGGCCACGCCCACCCGCACGCCCACGCCGACGCCGACGGCCACGCCGACGGCCACACCCACCCACACTCCCACGCCGACGGCGACAGCCACGCCCACACCCACTCCCACGAACACGGCCACGGCGACAGCCACGCCGACGCCGACGGCCACACCGACGAACACGCCCACGCCGACGGCGACGCCGACGGCGACAGCCACGCCCACGGCCACGCCGGCGCCGGGCACGATCATCATTGAGAAACTGGCCCTGCCGCAGTCGAGCCAGCGCTTCACCTTCAGCCAGAACATCGACGGCAGCGGCGACTTCAGCCTGAGCAACGGCGGCAGCGAGCTGTTCGCCAATGTGGCGGCGGGACGCTACACCGTCACCGAGCAGGCGCCCACGGGCGGGTTCAAGCTGGGGGCGTTGCTGTGCAACGACAACAACTCGACCGGAGATGTGGCCAGCCGTACGGCCACGATCAACCTGGAGGCGGGCGAGACGGTGACCTGCTTGTTCCTGAACACGCAGGGCAACACGGTGACGGTGGCGAAGGTGGTGGAACCCGCCGGCGCGCCCGCAGGCAGCTTCAGCTTCAGCCACAGTCTGGACAACAGCGGGGCCTTCACGCTGAGCGGCGGCCAGGTGAAGACCTTTACGAACGTCGAGGCGCTGTTCGAGTACTTCATCACGGAAGGGGACCCGAGCCCGAACTACCGGTTGACGGGCATCGTCTGCCGGAGCGTGGACACAGGGGAGGTCTACAACGGCGACGTCAACAGCCGCACGGTGGCCTTCCCCATGCTGGCGGGCGACCAGATGAACTGTGTCTTCACCAACACCTTCATCGCCACGCCGACGCCCACAGCGACGCCCACCAACACGCCTACCCCCACATCAACCCCTACGCCCACGCCGACGGCGACGGCCACCAACACGCCGACGCCGACCAACACGCCAACGCCGACGGCCACACCGACGAACACGCCCACGCCCACGGCCACGCCGACAGCCACGGCGACGCCGACGGCCACGCCGGCGCCGGGCACGATCATCATTGAAAAACTGGCCCTGCCGCAGTCGAGCACGAGTTTCACCTACAGCCAGAACATCGACGGCAGCGGCGACTTCAGCCTGAGCAACGGCGGCAGCGAGCTGTTCGCCAATGTGGCGGCGGGACGCTACACGGTGACGGAGCAGCCGCCCACGGGCGGGTTCAAGCTGGGGGCGCTGCTGTGCAACGACAACAACTCGACCGGAGATGTGGCCAGTCGCACGGCCACGATCAACCTGGAGGCGGGCGAGACGGTGACCTGTCTGTTCCTGAACACGCAGGGCAACACGGTGACGGTGGCGAAGGTTGTGGAACCGGCAGGGGCGCCCGCCGGCAGCTTCAGCTTCAGCCACAGTCTGGACAACAGCGGGGCCTTCACGCTGAGCGGCGGCCAGGTGAAGACCTTTACGACCGTCGAGGCCCTGTCGGAGTACTTCGTGACGGAAGCGGCGCCGGGCTCGAATTACCGCTTGACGGACATCGCCTGCCGCAGCGTGGACACGGGGCAGGTCTACAACGGCGACGTGAACAGCCGCACGGTGGTCTTCCCGATGCTGGCGGGCGACCAGGTGAACTGCGTCTTCACCAACAGCTACACCGCCACGCCCATACCCACGCCGACTTCGACGCCTACCGCTACTCCTACCCCCACCCCCACTCGGACTCCAACACCCATCCCCACCAAGCCTGTGGGCAGCGAGTGGCGCTTCCGGGGCTACGTCTGCGAGGGCAATCCGCCTGCGGGATCGCAGCCGGGCCAGCCCTGCCCGAGCGGCACCTTCCCGCTCAGCAAGAAGCAAGGTGCAAAATTGACGCTGACCGGCTGGAACGTCGGTGACGCCACCGAATCGACGTATGAGGTCTACCTATCGCCCACCCTGGAAGGCTTCTATAACTTCATCGTCTACGCCCCTGCCAACTTCCATTCCTACCGGCTGACGGCGACGGTGAAGGGCATGGCGGGCAACCTGGTGCTGGCGGAGGATGGCACGGTGGAAGGCAACGATGCCGTATCGTGGCTGGACCCCAAGCCGGAAGTGCACCTGACGGACTTCTACTTCCTGCCGACAGCCCCCACTCCCACGCCGACCGAAACCCCGGAGCCGACGGCGACCCCGACGGCGACCCCGACCGAAACCCCGGAGCCGACAGCGACGCCTACGGCGACGCCGGAGCCCACAGCAACGCCGACCGCCATACCGGAAGCGACGGCCACGCCAACCCCCACCTCGCTGCCTGATTACGAGCTGTACATGCCGTTGGTGCTGCGACCCGGCGCCTGAGCGACCCGCATTATCCTTGCCCCTCCCCCTACTGGATGGCGCCTGCCGCAGGCTCGCCTCAGCGGCGGCGCCATCCGGTTCGTTTGTGCTGCTTCCTCTCGTAGTAGCGACTTCAGTCGTCTACCTGTGCTCAGCAGCGACTGAAGTCGCTGCTGCGAACCAGCTTCACTATCGTTCCTCCAACCACACTCACGCTTAAGGAGACATTCTCATGGTTGTCAGCTCTATTATCGGCACCATCATCGGCATCGTCCTCTCCGGCATCATCTCCGGCATCATCATCTGGATCGTCGGCAAGCTTGGCCTCGGTCTGGAGGTTGACGGCTTCGTCCCCGCCTTCATCGCCGGCATCGTCATCGCCGTGGTCAGCGGCGTCATTAACTGGCTGCTCCTCGCCATTGGCATCACCATCGGCGGCGGTCTGCTGGGCGCCATCGTCTACCTGATCATCGGGGCGGCGGTCATCTACTTTGCCGCTGGCGTCGTACGGGGCGTCAGAGCCAAAGGCTTCGTGGGCGCGCTTGTCGCCGCCGTCGCCATCGCCGCGGTGGCGTGGCTGATCGGCCTTGTCGTCAGCGGCCTCGTCCCGGCCTGAGCGACTCGTCTTCCGTCACTCTGAGCGCAGCGAAGAGTCTCCCGCCTTCACGGGGAGATGCTTCGCTGCGCTGCCTGGAAACGCCCTCTGACTATGTCACTGCGAACGAAGTGAAGCAGTCTCCAACGTGCCAATTGGGGATTGCGTCGTAAGCGGCGCTTACTTACGGGGCTGTCGCCCTTCGCAATGACATGGGGAGTTGGTCGCCTGGCCGTTTGCGGCCCGCGACAAAGAGAACTCAGCACGACCGACGATCCCCTCACCCTCTCACTCTGAGCGCAGCGCAGAGTCTCCCCAGATGTCCCGCGATCCGACATGACCCACCTCAGAACTGCGAAACGACCCGGCGCCCTGGTCCTGGCCTTCCTGGTCGTAGGGCTTGCCCTCTCCGCCTGCGCCAGCCAGCTCCCGGCGCCGCAGCCGCCTGCGCCGGCACAGACTCCGGCGAAGGTTCCAACGGCAGTCCCCGCCCAGGCGACGGCCGCCGCGCCCACCGCGGCCCCCACGCCGGAGCAATCCCTGCCTGACTCGGGCCTGTCCCCCGCCAACATCGCCAACGATGAAGGCGGTCCTGCGACGGCAACCGGCGAGTGGAACTATACCGCCGCCGCCGTGGCGACCCACTACCTGGAGCCGGTGGCCGTGCTGATGGACATGTCGGGCCCGATCCAGCGCGACTATACGCAATGGGCGCCCCGCAGCGGCCAGATCATGGGTTCGCTCACCCGCCCCCTGGCGCCGGCGCCCACCGCCTACCGGGTGGATCTGCCGGTGCAGCCAAACGGCGCCAGCGTCGACGTGGACAATGACGGCGAGACGGACACCGGCGTCCAGATCTTCGCCGCTGTGCTCGGCACCAATCTGGTGGGCGACTCCTACCTGGAGCAGGTCGAGCAGGAAGGGTTTCGCTCCTACCTGAACGATCCCCAGACCGGCGACATCCGCAAGGGCACTCTCCTGGTCTATGCGCCCGACGACGCCCAGGGTTTCCCCAGCAGCGCTGGGGAAGACGGCGTCTTCTTCACCGCCGACGATCCGGCGGTGGGGCTGCCGGCCGGCTGGACCCTGGCCACCCTCGGCGAGGATGGCAAGGTGAGCTTTGACCGCAGCCGCTCGGCGATGATGAACATCCTGGAGGCTGCCGCCTACGCGTCGCCGGACTTCTCCAACCAGGGCATTCTGGAGAGCTTCAATTCCCTGATTGACCTGCTGGCGGTGCGCTACTCCTACACCGATCTGCGGGGCCTGGACTGGGAGCAGATCCGGCAGGAGTACCTGCCCCGGGTGGAGGCCGCCGATAAGGCGGGCGACTTTGCCGCCTACTACACCGCCATGAACGATCTGGCGCTCTCCATCAAGGATGCTCACGTCTACCTGTACACGAATGTGGTTGCGAACAAAGCGGCAGCATCGAAACCGATCGACCAGGCTTTTGGCGCCGGGCTGGGCGTGGAGGTCAAGGAACTCAGCGACGGTACGGTGGTGGTGACCTATCTGGACCCGGAAGGGCCGGGGGCAAAGGCGGGCTGGCAAGCCGGCATCGAGATCGTGAGCGTGGATGGTGTGCCCATCAATGACCGGATCAACACGCTGCCGCTTGTGAGCAGCGCCGGCAACCCGGAGGTCATTCGCCTGGAGCAGACCAAGCTGGCCCTGGCCTTCCCGGCCGGCGCCGAGACAACCATCGAGTACCGCCAGCCGGGCGAGAGCAAGGTGCAGGGCGTCACGTTGACGGCCGTGGAGGGCGCCCTTGTCAACGCGCCCAAGCCGGCCGTGGATGATACCGACATCAGCTTCAAGAACCTGGGTGATGGCATCTGGTATGTGCAGTGGAAGATGTTCCGCGACCCGCTCTACAAGATCGCAGTCTGGGAGAAGCTGCTGTCTGAAGTCCAGGGGGCGACCGGTCTCATCATCGACATGCGCCATAACGGCGGCGGCGCCACCGATCTCTTGTACACTCTGGCCTCCTATCTCTTCACAGCCGATGATCCGGCAAAACTGCACTGGATCGACAACTACACCTACGATGAGAAGGCGGGCGGTCTGGTGAAGGAGTTCGCCGCCGATCGCACCTTGAGTTCGCCGCGACATGACCTGACGTTCAGCGGCGCCGTGGCTGTACTGGTGGGCGAAGGCTCGGCCAGCGCCGCGGAGTATCTGCCCCAGTTCCTGCAGCGCCAGGGGCGGGCCATTGTCGTCGGCGAACACGGCACCGAAGGGGCCGGCGGCTACCCGGAGCAAGTCGCCATGCCCGGCGACTTCACCTTCTTCTTCACCAAGGGGCGCACCTACTTCGCCGGCACCGAGGAGCTCAACCTGGAGGCCAAGGGCGTGGACCTGGACGTGCGCGTACCCATCAGCCTGGAGCACGAGAAGGCCAAGCAGGAAGGCCGGGATATGGTGCTGGAAGCTGCCATTGCGGCCGTAGGTGAGGAAGCCGGCCGGCTGGCCGCCGAGCGCCTGCCGGGCACGACCTGGCAACTGATGACGCTGCTCATGGCTGAAGATAGCGGGCTCCAGCAAGCCAAGCCAGAAGACCCCCAGAGCTACACCATCACCTTCGAGAAGGATGGCGCCATGTCTATCCAGGCCGGCTGCAACCAGGTCAACGCCGAGTACGTCCTGGGCAGCGCTGGCGCCATCACCATCACCCCAGGGGCCGCCGGAAGCGGCAGCGACGGCCCCGCGACCCTGGTTCAATGTCCGGATGATGCCCTGGGTGAGAAGTTCGTGGCGGCGTTGGGGAAGATCACCCAGTTCCAGACCGACGGGCAGTCAGTGGTCTTCGGCAACACCTCGGAGAGCGCCCCTGTGTCTGTCCTGATGACGCGTGTGGGGGAGGCCGATGGGCAATAGCAGCAGCCAAGGCCCCGCAGGGAAGCATCTGCCTGCCTGCGCCCGTGGGCTGGCATTCCGATTTCCAGACCGAAGACATAACAACACGCCATGAGACTTCGAAAACACATCCTCTTCGTCTTGCTCTTCATCCTGGTCCAGGGTCTCACCTTCGCGGTGACATGGTATGGCTTTGGCTTCCGGTACGCGTCTGCCCAAGAGGCGCGTCTTTCGGTCATCTCGGAGACCATCCTGGCGCTGATGGTGCTGTATTACATCCGCCGGTATGCCTCCTGGCCCGAGGCCGGCTATGGGCCATTCAGTTGGCGCCGCTCGCTTTGGATGGTCCCTTTGCTGATACCGGCGCTGATCTACGCGGGCTACCTGTTGTCGGCCATCGCATCAGCCAAACCGAGCGGCCTGGAGTTTCTGGGCGTGGCGGCCGTGGCGCTGATGACCCTGATGGTGGGCTTCGCCGAAGAGACGACCTTCAGAGGCATCCTGCTGCGCGGCGAAATGGCGTATCGCAACGTCTTCGTGGCGATGCTTGTCAGCGCGATCGGCTTCTCCCTGCTGCACAGCGTCAACGTTTTCGCCGGGATGGCGCCGGCAGAAATGTTGTCGCAACTGCGGGGCACCCTGGTAGTCGGGCTCTGTCTGGCGCCGCTGGCGCTGCTGACCGGGAACCTGCTGCCGCTGGTGATCTGGCACTTCCTTTGGGATTTCAGCGGGCTGGTTCTCACCCAGGTCCCGGTGGAGCGGTCCAACATGCTTTTTGAGTCCCTACACCTGACGGTCATCCCGCTGCAATATGTGATGGGGGTGGCTGGATGGGTGGCGGTCTTTGTGCTGTGGCGGCGGGGCCAATTTCGGACGCCCGGCGCGGCGCAGGTCTCCACCACCGAGGTCTGAACAAGGCGTATTCGAAGGTTTTTGATGAACAAGCACCTGACACGAATCCTGTACGGTTCAGCGCTGGCCACCACGCGGGGCAAGCTCGTGCTGACGGCCATCTTGATCGCTCTCTTTCTGCTCTCTCTGCCCGGATTCAAGGAGTACTACACGGTATACCCGCTGCAGCTCACCGCGGGGATATTGATGGCCAGTGTGCTCTACATCCCGACCCTGATCGCGCTCTGGTACTTTGACCGGCGTGAGCGCGAGCCCTGGCCCTTGGCTTTGCTGGCTGTGCTCTCGGTGACGCTCTTCTTCGGGCCGGTGGCGTCGCAGGTCCTGGGGACGATTGACAAGTTCATACCTGTCACCTGGGTGGTCGGACTTGTGGAGGAGTTCTGGAAGGTCGCGCCCTTGTTGCTGCTGGTCTTGTTCCTGCCGCGGGCGGTCAACGGGACGCGCGATGGCTTCATCTATGGCGCCCTGGGGGGCTTTGGTTTCGCCATCCTGGAGTACGCTGCGAACACCACGTTTGACTATTTTCCCGACAAGGGGTGGGCGGCGTTTCCTGAAGGTCTGGCCAGGTTCAATCTGCTGGGGACGCACAATCACATCATTTGGGCCGCAGCCATCGGCGCGGCTATCGGGTGGGCGACCACACAGCGCACGGGCTGGAAGCGTTTCGTGGTTCCAGTCGCGGTGTACCTCGCCGTGGCGGCGGTGCACATCTTTGAGGACAAGGGCGGCAACATCGTCACCACCTTGATCGGTGGGGCCACGCTGGAACCGCTGATCGTGGCGCAGCCCAACCCGGAGCAATTCATGGAGAAGATCTTCTTACCATCCCAGATCTACCTCGGGACGGTCAATGTCCTGCTGATCAATATCGCCATCCTGCCTGTGCTGTTCGTCGCGCTGCGGCGCTCGGGCGACGCAGAGCGGCGTGTCATTCGCGATCAGCTTCAGGGTGAGGTCGGCCGTGCGGTCACGCCGGAGGAATATGAGGGCGTGCTTGCCGATCGCCGGTATCGGACGCGAAAGCCCCCTGGACTGGCAAAGCCTGTGGCGCGGAAGATCATGCAGCTTCAGGACGAGCTCGCCTTTCATAAGGAGTTCACAGCTTCGCGTGACGGCGACCCCGAGAGCGATCCACCGATCGTCACCCTAAGGCGACTGATCGCAAGCGAGCGAGCCAACGTGGTTGATGCCGGCCATGCTACGTAATCCGCATCAGGCAATCGGGCGCACGATGGAGTCATCGCCAACGGCAACGCCGGAAGCCGGACTCTGTGGCCGGCCGTACAGCGGCGTGCGACGCGCCGCTATGCGCCCTTCTCCAATTCTGACCCCTATCCAACCACTCACACCCAAGGTAAACACAACCCATGTCTTCCCATAAACACTCGCCTCTCTTCCTGCTGGCAGCAGGTCTGCTCGTGCTGCTTCTGGCGGCCTGCGGCGGCGCCGCTTCGCCAACTCCCACCGTCCCGCCGCCCACGGTCCCGCCGGTTGCGGCCACACCCGTCCCACCCACGGCTGCACCGGCGGCGCCATCGCCCACGCCCCTGCCCGACCTGTGGCAGAAGATCCAGTCCGAGGGCAAGCTTGTGGTCGGCACCTCGGCGGACTATGCGCCCTACGAGTCG